>NZ_JBAKGW010000002.1:0-769869 GCF_049065515.1 Serratia sp. SA088 | reverse complement strand
AGGGCGTGCTGGAGAAATCACCGCGGGTAAACGGCATCACGACCGAACAGTACCCGACGCCGGCTAAACGGCCCGCCTACTCGAGCCTGAACTGCGGGAAAATCGAAAGCTTAGGTATCTCACGTTCAGACTGGATGAATGCATTGAAATACATTATGCCGGCGCTGGGCTAAGCCGCACTATATGGCAAAAAGCGAGCATCTCTCAAAGAGATGCTCGCTTTTTTATATGTTTACTTATCAAGAAGCACAGCTAATCAGCTTTTCTCTTTTGAACATTCTCATGCTCATATAAATAATCAAGAGAGTGGCCAATAGTTCGGTGAAGACTAATGAGTAAGAAGCGCCTAGTGCGCCAAAAAGCTTTGTTGTGAAATAAATATGCAGGCAGTGAGTCGCGGAACAGAAGATGTAAATTCTCTGCAGTACTTTATCGTGACTGTTCGCCAATAGGTAAAGCTGCGCCAACACGATGGCCGGTGGAATGATCAGCAGCATGATGGACAACACGGCCAGAATGGGGGCCGCGGCAACGAAATTTTCACCAAACAGTAAGGTAATTATCGGTGCAGAGAACAAATTCAGTACCAAGAAAGCGCAAATTCCGAACACGAAGCTGACGCTTAAAACCAGTTTAATGAGCTTATTTCGCTTGGTGGTTTGCTCCGTACGGCAGCTGCAAATGATCGGGTAAGCCGCCTGGCAGAGTGGCGCCATAACCGCCAAACCGGAGCGAACCAACCTTTCCGCCGCACCGTATAAACCTGCCGCCAGGGGGCCGGAAATGATGCCTAAAAGAATCGTGTTGCTGGCGGCGTAAACCATCGTGATCGAGTTGGCGACAAATACCGGCCAACCCTCCTTTAAATTTGCCGCAATCTCTGGCAAAGAAAAACGAGGCCAGCCGATGTGATACCGCGAAAATACCCAAAACAGCATGATGAGCGCGGCAAGAAAGTTGGGCAGCACCAGCAACAGCACGGCGCTGTAGGGTGTGATCGGGAAACAAAGGAAGACCGCCAGCGTCACGATTCTGGCGAACAAGGTGATCAAGGCGCCCGCGGCCGTTTTCCCTACACCTTGTAATAGCCAATAAGGGGATAGCATGGACGCTACGATTAACAGTGAAGACAGAAGCATATAAACGCTGAGCTGGGCCAGTTTCTCCCAGCTTAGGGTCATCAGCGTCATCGCCGCCAGCGAGCAGAGGGCCAGGATGATTTTAGCGAATGTAATGCTATAGAAGCTTTTGCCGATGTCGCGATGGTCTTCCATTTTTGAAACCTTTCGGACCGCCGAAAAGTTAAATCCGTAATCGACAAAAATGGAAAAATAGAAGGCGACCATATAGCAAAACAGAATGTTGCCGAACTCACTGACACCGATGTTCCTGCCCACAAGAGGAAAGACCAACAGAGGGAATATGAAATTCCCCCCCTGCACCAGCAGCAAAGAAACATAGTTTTTAACTAAAGGTTGGTTCAGATGCTTAATCATGAACCGCGGCCTTTAGCTCGCTCGATGGTTTGGCCAGCTTGAGCCTCACCAACCAGTCCCGGCTCATAAATGCTTTGAATAACAAGAGCAGAATAACGTTGACGATGACGGTTGAGTAATAGAAATGATTATCAAAAATCATGAATAACATCGCCATACAGAAATAGCTGTAGAGCAGGGTATTAATGAGGGTTTTTCGCTGCTGAACCCGCTGATAGAGCGCCATGCCGACACAAGTGAATACCAGCATGAAGCCGCCAACACCATAGACGCCAAAGTCCATATAAGGTTTCTGCATAAAGGTCATGATATTGATCCAGTCATACCCTCCCATTTTGACCAAATCCAGCGTTTCTTCCGGCATGAAATGTTTGGTTGCAAAGCGGAAAGTTCCGGTCATCAACATGCGCCCATCTCTGAAATCATGAGTTTTATCCAGATAGACAACCATTTTGTTGAAGGCGTGCATCTCGGTACTCAGGTTAATCCAGATAGACATCATCTGCGGAGGCAATTCCATCGTAGGTTTAAATTCTTTTGCCTCTTTATCTCCCTGAGATGCCGTGTTTGGACTGTTATAAATGACTTCATAATATTGCGTGCCGGTTTGCACCTTTTCTTCTGTTGCCGGTTGTTGGTTTTGAACGTAAATTTGGGTTCGAATCAACGGCATGCTTATCATCAACAGAACAACGGAGAACAAGGTGATGACACCGGTAATCAGCAGTGCAGATTTATTTTCTTTAGCGACATAATATTGAATGAGTACATAGAATAAGCTGGTGATGACGGGGACGAAAATATTTATTCTTCCGCCTAACAACATCAGCAGGCTCAAATATGCGGCGCTGAAAAGAAGATATCCATACTTTCTTGACTCAGTCACGTAAATGGTGTTGAAGATAATAAAGAACGTAGGAATAACCATCAGCGTCATCAAGTAATTGCTGATCACTTTGGGCATGATGTTTGCGCGCGCATTGTCGTCAAATAGAGGAATGCTGCCAATTTTATGGATGGCATACCAATACAGAAACGCTTCGACCACGACGCAGATGACATTGGACCAGAAGAGGGTGCGGGCAGAAATCCCTGAGCGCACGTTTGCTTCACGATTGAGCGTGATGCGGCCGCGCCGTAGGATAAAGGCGGCCACGACGATATAGAAACAGGCTATCACTGCAAACAACGCCATCCAGGTCGAGTGACTGAAGTCGTCTTGTTCAATAAGCGTCAATTTCGCCTGACTGCACCCAATCATGAACAGGAACATGCTCATGAAGATCGAAGCGGGATTGTAGATGTTTTTGAAAAAATAGGTAAAGAATACGAAGTTTGCCACGGCGGCGATGGCGAAGCTTTTGCTAACCCCATTCACGGGGAGCAAGAGAATGCATGCCAAGCAAACAATGCCGAAACCGGCGAGCGTTAATCGGCTCAAGAACCCGTTATTACCCATTGCTTTTTTCCTCCCCCTGTTCTTTCAGCCGCGGCAGTTGTTTCATACATGTTTTATTCACGCCTCTGCGTTCTGCGTCAAAAAACCAACCCCATTTATTGAAATATGTAATCGCCGAGCGAATGTGGTAACCCATCAACTTCAGGTTTTTATATGAGCCTTTGGCAAAGGCATGCGTTACTGTCGCTTCCGAGCAAAACATCGGTTTTTCATATTGAAGCACTTTGCGGCACAGATCGACATCTTCAAGATACATGAAGTAACGTGAATCAAAGCCCTGTAATTGCTTTAACAACTGTGACTCTACGAACATAAAGCAGCCGGAAATGGTCGGTGCAAAGAAATTCTTATCGTAGTCGGCATTTTGCAACTCATAATTTTTATCGAGATACTTGGACAAAAAGGGCATGAATCGGCGCAAGAACAGATGAGCGGGTGTCGGCAGCAAACGGCAGACACGTTGCGCTTCGCCGTTTGGATAAACGATCTTTGGCGCAATAAAACGGTGGTTACCGCTTTCCGCAAAGTCATATAAACTTTTCACCGTGCCTGGCTTAAACTCGATGTCTGGATTGCAAATAATAAAATACTTACATTTATTCAGGTATTTATCCATGGCCTGATTATGCCCGTGGCCATAACCGCCATTGAAATCTGACTTGATGTAAGCAATACGCGGATTGTTTAAATTGTCCGCCCATTCACTATCGGCATTGTCAACCAACACGATGGTTTCTATTAACGGTTCGGCTAACAGAGAGTCGATGGTCGGTTGAATGTCCTTTTGTTTGTGTTTGTACAGAACAATGGACGCGACAACGGGTTTTTTATCTTCAACTGCACTCATTTTGCGCTAATTCCGTCTTTAATCGCACGGCACCAGGTTGCCAAATGCGTTTTTTTGTTCGGTTGTGTAGCAATCAGTAATACTTGGTGGATGGCGTTAAAAACGTTTTCGCGCACTTTGATTAATGGCGGAATGTGTTTCATTTTTGCCAGATATAACCCGTTGCGCAACCGATAGTATCTGCGGAAAGCCGAGTGCACCGGCACATGCCAGGCCAGTATCTTAATCGCTTTGTCACCGATAGCATGCGACATCCTGGCTGAGGTTGCCGCATAGATTTTGTAGCCTTTGGCAATGGCGCGCAGGCACCATTCAGTATCCACGTAGTCGATAAACAACGACTCATCCATATCGCCTACGTCCATCAATACCGTGACGGGAATCAGCGAGCCGGAAGAGATGATCATGCTGACTTCAAAGGGCGCAGTCTGGAATTGTGGACGCACTTTGCTGCGCCAGCCCAGCTTGTTTACCCTTATCAATGGATAATGGAAACCATAGCGCGAATCGGTAAAGATCGGGCCGATAGCCGCCACTCGATCGACGGAGGAAACCCGCTCATAATCTTTGAGCAAACCGGCCATAAACTGTTCGTCGATGTGGCTGTCTTGATCGAAAAATACTATTAGTTCGGCATCATGTTCCTTGCGGGCATATTCAATGCCGATATTTTGCGCTTTCGCAATGCCGACGTTCTCCGGCAAACACACTACGGTGGCTAACTGAGAAAGCGATTCGACGACGGATGCCTCTAATGAGCCATTATCAACGAGAACGCTGGAAACCTGCTGACGCTTAAGTTCTTTGATTAAGGTGGTGAGGTTGCCCAGTTCCGGATGATAAGAGACTATCACTGCTGCGATTTTGTGACTGTTAGCATGTTCATCGACGGTCGCAGGAGTATGGTTAATGGCTTGATGCTCAGACACTACATTCTCCAATAAAATACAATATCAATGCCGTCATGTCCTCGTCCTTTGGACAGAAGCGCATAGCATTAATCAAGCCGTCAATTTTAGCAGTCGTGAGAAATCTCGCAATCAGGAAAAATCTAAATTGCCGATAAATCTTATTTTACTTGAGTGCTTAATCAACTTGTTGAATAAAATGAATTAATTTAATTTTATTGGATTATTCTGCAGGTAAAGTAGGGGGATTGCCGCATGAATCGTCGAAGAAGCATCCCTGCGAATCGCCTATCGCATCAATCACTACCCACGCGCCGCAATCCTGAGTTAACATGTGTGCCACATCACAAAACCTGTTGGCCATCGTTGCTGACAGGGTCATCCTCAGACAGGAGTTCCTAAATGTCCAAGCAACAAATCGGCGTTGTCGGCATGGCGGTAATGGGCCGCAACCTCGCGCTGAACATCGAGAGCCGTGGTTACACCGTTTCCATTTTCAACCGTTCTGGCGACAAAACTGACGAAGTGATCGCTGAGAACCCGGGCAAGAATCTGGCGCCGTATTACACCGTTGAAGAGTTTGTCGAATCGCTGGAAAAACCGCGCCGTATCCTGCTGATGGTGAAAGCGGGCGAAGCAACGGATAAAACCATTGCCTCGCTGACTCCGCACCTGGACAAGGGCGATATCCTGATCGACGGCGGCAACACCTACTATCAGGACACCATCCGTCGTAATCGCGAGCTGTCCGACCAGGGCTTCAACTTCATCGGCACCGGTGTTTCCGGCGGCGAAGAGGGGGCGCTGAAAGGGCCTTCCATCATGCCTGGCGGCCAGAAAGAAGCTTACGAACTGGTGGCGCCGATCCTGGAGAAAATCGCTGCTGTTGCGGAAGGCGAGCCTTGCGTGACCTACATCGGTGCAGACGGTGCCGGCCACTATGTGAAGATGGTGCACAATGGCATCGAATACGGCGACATGCAGCTGATTGCCGAAGCCTATTCTCTGCTGAAGCAGGCGCTGAACCTGAGCAACGAGCAGCTGGCCGAAACCTTCGCCGAGTGGAACAAAGGCGAACTGAACAGCTACCTGATCGACATCACCAAAGACATCTTCACCAAGAAAGACGAAGAGGGTAAATACCTGGTCGATGTGATCCTGGACGAAGCGGCCAACAAAGGCACCGGCAAGTGGACCAGCCAGAGCTCGCTGGATCTGGGCGAACCGCTGTCGCTGATCACCGAGTCGGTGTTCGCACGCTACCTGTCCTCGTTGAAAGATCAGCGCGTTGCCGCGTCTAAAGTGCTGACCGGCCCGAAAGTGGCGCCGTTCACTGGCGACAAAGCCGAGTTCATCGAGAAAGTGCGTCGCGCGCTGTATCTGGGCAAGATCGTGTCCTACGCGCAGGGCTTCTCACAGCTGAAAGCCGCTTCTAAAGAAAACAACTGGGATCTGCACTACGGCGAAATCGCCAAGATCTTCCGCGCCGGCTGCATCATCCGCGCCCAGTTCCTGCAGAAGATCACCGACGCTTACGCGGCGGACGCCGATATCGCCAACCTGTTGCTGGCGCCATACTTCAAGCACATCGCCGACGAGTACCAGCAGGCGCTGCGTGACGTGGTGGCTTACGCCGTGCAGAACGGTATTCCTACGCCGACCTTCTCCGCTGCGATCGCCTACTACGACAGCTACCGCTCCGCGGTGCTGCCGGCGAACCTGATCCAGGCGCAGCGCGACTACTTCGGCGCACACACCTACAAACGCATCGATAAGGAAGGCGTGTTCCATACCGAATGGATGGAATAAGCGCTTTACCTGTCATCAAGCCGCCGCAAAGGCGGCTTTTTTTTGCAACGTTTTAAGCGCCTGGGGAAAGCATGGAACACGTCTGAACTGGCGCTTCTCAAGTCTTTTTTACATGCCAATCTGGCATTATTCTTAATTTTTAATTTTTTTTAATAATAAGATCTGCATCTTGTTATTCAGCATGTTAACCGTATTTTCTTTGCATCTCCTTGCCTAACAACACACGTTTGCTAATATAATTCCTAATCCAGTGAATCGCTTTCGCCGCCACCTCTCTCACCTTCCGTTGGTGCGGCTTCCCTGTTCGAGGGGGTAAAATGGATCTCTTTGTATTTATTTGATTTTCTTGTTTTTTCCTTTCCGGCTTCGGTGGGGCTGCTTGACGGCGCCGGCGGAGATTTTAGGAATGTGCCCGGTTATTATTTTTTTATTTTTATGCGAGATTACTGGAGTAGTGGGAAATCTTGATTTCATTTCACATATTAAAAAGCAAGAGAAGTCTCTTTAGCAATCAGCAAGCGATAGGTATTGGGTGATTAGCCTAATTGCCCTGAGCAATGCATCTGTGTTGGGGTAATGCGGGGTTTATGGTGAGATTAATTCCAGTCATTTTGGCCGGGGGCAACGGTAGCCGTTTGTGGCCCTTATCAAGAGAAGCATTTCCTAAACAATTTCTGACGGTCGATGGTAGCGGGCGCAGTTTGCTGCAGCAGACGCTGTTGCGCCTGGAAGGTCTGCATGGGGGAGATATCGCGGCGCCGATCGTCATTTGCAACGAAGAGCACCGTTTTTTGGTGGCGGAACAGCTACGAGAAATCGACTGTTCGAATCCTCACATTATTCTGGAGCCCGCAGGACGCAATACGGCGCCGGCAGTCGCGCTGGCTGCGCACCATGTTCTTAAAGACGATCCTGATGGCGTGCTGTTGGTCTTGGCCGCCGATCATTTGATCACGCAGATAGACGCGTTTCATGACGCGTTGCGTAAGGCTATCGAGTTTTCTTTGCGCGACCGTTTGGTGACCTTCGGCATCATTCCCCAGCATCCTGAAACGGGCTATGGCTACATCAAACGCGGAGCGCAGCTGTCACTTCATTGTTTTGACGTCGAGCGTTTCGTCGAAAAACCCTGTTATCAAAAGGCGCAGGCCTATCTGGAAAGCGGTGACTACAGCTGGAACAGCGGCATGTTTATGTTCACGGCGAAAAAGTATCTGCATGAACTGGCGCGCTTTCGCCCCGATATCTATCACAAAACGCTGTTGGCGATGGAAACCAGCCGGCGCGAGCTCAACTTCATTCACATTGATGAAGAAACCTTTCTCCGTTGCCCCTGCGAGTCCATCGATTACGCGGTGATGGAAAACACCGCGGATGCAGTAGTGATGCCGATCGATATTGGCTGGAGCGATGTCGGGTCGTGGGCCGCCGTGTGGGAGGTGGCCGAAAAGGACGCCCAAGGCAATGTGCACCGCGGCAATGTTATCGCTATCGACTCATTGAACAACTATGTTTACGCTGGCGACAAGCTGGTGGCCACGCTTGGCGTCAACGATCTGGTGATCGTGCAGACCGGCGATGCGCTACTGGTTGCCGCGCGAGACGCGGTACAGGATGTTAAACAATTAGTGGGCGAACTGAAGGCGCGCAAGCTGCCGTGTTGAGGCGCATGGAAAAATTTGCGTCAGAATCATGCTAAAGATTTCCAGAGCAGCGAGATAGTGATAAATGTAAGGAAGACCGTACCGGTGATTGCGACTCCATCGCATTAATTCCCCAGGATAGCGACAGAGCGCAAAGGTACAAATAACAGAAGAATGTGACATGACTGAGTTGACTTGTTTTAAGGCTTACGACATTCGTGGCAGATTGGGGAGTGAGCTGAATGATGAAATCGCTTATCGGATTGGCAGGGCTTTCGGTGAATATTTGCTCCCTAAAGCCGTAGTTTTGGGCAACGACGCCCGTTTAAGTAGTGAAAGCCTGAAACACTCATTGGCCAAAGGGCTTCAGGATGCCGGCGCCAGTGTGATTGACATCGGGTTGTGTGGGGCGGAGGAGCTCTATTTTGCCACGGCTTTTCTGGCGGCGGACGGCGGAATCGAAGTCACGGGCAGTCACAATCCTGAAAATTATAACGGCATGAAACTGGTGTGCAGGGATGCGAGGCCGATCAGTAGCGACTCTGGATTGAATGAAATCAAAGCGCTCGCGGAGAAAAAGCACATCGAGCGCGCAGCATGTTCGCGCGGCGGCTACCTTCAGGCCGATACCTTGAACGAGTATGTCGATCATATCCTGTCCTTCGTTGACTTCACGCATTTCAAACCGCTGAAACTGTTGGTGAACTCCGGGCACGGCACCGCCGGGCGGGTTATTGACGCCATCGAACGGCGCTTTCAGCAGCATCGGGTACCGCTGGAATTCATCAAGATTCAGCATGAGCCCGACGGCACCTTTCCTCATGGCGTACCGAATCCGCTGTTGCCCGAGCGTCGTCAGGACACCGCGGACGCGGTGCGGCATTATGGCGCGGATATGGGGATCGCCTTCGATGGCGATGCGGATCGTTGTTTCCTGTTTGATAGTCAAGGCCATTTTATCGAGGGCTACTATATCGTCGGTTTGCTGGCTGAGGCGTTTCTAGCCAAGGGGGCAGGAGAGAAGGTCGTTCACGATCCGCGATTGAGTTGGAATACCGTGGATATCGTTGAAAAAGCCGGCGGTATTCCCGTGATGTCGAAAACCGGACACGCTTTTATCAAAGAACGAATGCGGGCTGAAGATGCAGTCTATGGTGGCGAGATGAGTGCCCACCATTATTTCCGCGACTTCTATTACTGCGATAGCGGCATGATCCCCTGGCTAATGGTCGCCGAGATCATGTCTCTGAAAGATCGCTCGTTGGAACAGCTGGTTGCGGAACGCATCCGCGCCTATCCTTCTTCGGGTGAAATTAACATTGTCCGCGTTCCTGCGATATCCGCGCTCGATATGATCGAGCGCCATTATCGAGATCAGGCCTTAGAGGTTGATAAGACGGATGGTGTCAGCATGACCTTTGCCGACTGGCGGTTCAATTTGCGAGCGTCAAACACGGAACCTTTGCTCCGCCTCAACGTTGAATCACGGGGTAACCGCGACTTAATGGAGCGGAAAACAGAGGAAATTCTTGCGCTGGTAAACAGCCGACTATAAGGCTTCCCATTATCAGGGAAGCCTGTGTGCATTATTTCTGATGCCGCTCGCGCAGCCGGCCGATCACCGCGCTCAGATCCAGATCCTGGTCCTGCAGCAGCACCAGCAGGTGATAGATCAGGTCTGAAGCTTCGTTGGTCAGCTCTTCGCGATCGTTGACCGTGGCGGCCAGCGCGGTTTCCACGCCTTCCTCCCCGACCTTCTGCGCGATGCGCTTGGTGCCGCTGGCGTACAGGCTGGCGGTGTACGAGCTGTCCGGGCTGGCGTGCTTGCGCTCCGCCAATAGCTGTTCCAACTGATAGAGGAACGTCCAGTCGCTGGCGGCCGGGTGGAAGCAGCTGCTGTTGCCGAGGTGGCAGGTCGGGCCGATCGGGTTGGCCAATATCAGCAGCGTATCGTTATCGCAGTCCGGCGTGATGCTGACCACCTTAAGGAAGTGGCCGGAGCTTTCGCCCTTGGTCCACAGGCGCTGCTTGGTGCGCGAGAAGAAGGTGACGTTGCCGCTTTGCTCGGTGGTGGCCAGCGCTTCCGGCGTCATGTAACCCAGCATCAGCACTTCGCCGGAAACGGCGTGCTGCACGATGGCCGGCATCAGGCCGTCGGTTTTTTCCCAATCCAGCTGGTTTCTCTGTTGTTCTGTCAGCACACGCGAATCTCCACGCCTTGTTCAACCAGGAACCTTTTCAGTTCGCCGATATTGATGATTTGTTTGTGGAACACCGACGCCGCCAGCGCGCCGTCGACGTCCGCATCGCGGAACGCTTCCAGGAAGTGTTCCATGGTGCCTGCGCCGCCGGAGGCGATCAGCGGCACCTTGCAGACCTCGCGCACCCGGCGCAGCTGCTGCAGATCGTAACCGTTGCGCACGCCGTCCTGGTTCATCATGTTCAGCACGATCTCACCGGCGCCGCGGCGCTGCACTTCCTGCACCCAGTCGAGGGTTTCCCACTGGGTGATGCGGGTGCGGCTCTCGTCGCCGGTATATTGGTTGACGTGATACTTGCCGGTTTCACTGTCGAACCAGGTGTCGATGCCCACCACGATGCACTGCACGCCAAAGCGTTCAGCCAGGCGGCTAATCAGCTCAGGATCGGCCAGCGCCGGCGAGTTGATCGAAATCTTGTCGGCGCCGAAAGACAGGATCTGGCTGGCGTCCTCGGCGCTTTTAATGCCGCCGGCGACGCAGAACGGAATATCAATCACCTCCGCCACGCGCGACACCCAGCTTTTGTCCACCACTCGGCCGTCGCTCGAGGCGGTGATATCGTAAAATACCAGCTCGTCCGCGCCTTCTTGCGCATAGCGCTGCGCCAGCGGCACGATGTCGCCGATGATTTCGTGGTTGCGGAACTGCACGCCTTTCACCACTTGCCCGTCTTTAACATCCAGGCACGGGATTATCCGTTTTGCCAGCATGCGATCGCCTCCTCAACGCTAAATTTACCTTCCAGCAGGGCGCGCCCCACGATCACGCCGGCAACGCCGCTGCCGCGCAGCTGGGCGATGTCGTCCAGATTGCCGATGCCGCCCGAGGCCTGGAAGGCCACCTGCGGATAACGGCGGCTGATTTCCTGATACAGCGCCACGTTGGAACCGGCCAGCGTGCCGTCGCGCGAAATATCGGTGCACAGCACGTGCTTGAGCCCGTAGGGCAGGAACTGTTCCACCACCTGTTCCAGCGTGGCGTCGGAGTCTTCTTGCCAGCCGCTGATGGCCACGCGCTTCACGCCCTGCGCGTCGATGCGCACGTCCAGCGCCAGCACCAGCGCGTCGGCGCCGTAGCGCTCGAACCAGCTTTGCACCAACTGCGGCTGTTTCACCGCGGTGGAGCCGATCACCACGCGCGTGGCGCCGGCCTCCAGCAGGGCACTGACGTCTTGTTCGTTGCGGATGCCGCCGCCGACCTGCACCGGCACCTCAACCCCCGCCAGCAGTTTGCGCAGCAGCGGGATCTGGCGCGCCGCCGGATCCTTGGCGCCGGTCAAATCGACCAGGTGCAGCACCTGGGCGCCCTGCTGTTGATAGTCCTGCAGGCGCAGCAGCGGATCGTTGCCGTAGTCGCGCTGTTGGCCGTAATCGCCCTGATGCAAACGCACCACGTTGCCGTCGATCAAATCCAAAGCCGGAATAATCATGCTGCCTACATCTCCAGAAAGTTTTTCAACAGTTGCGCGCCGGCCGCTCCAGATCGTTCTGGATGAAACTGCACGCCGAAGAAATTGTCTTTTTGCACGGCGGCGGTGAAGGGCTCGCCGTAGTTCGCCTGGGCGATGGTGCTGGGGCATATCGGCATCGCATAGCTGTGTACGAAATAGAAGTAGGCGCCGTCATCGATGCCGCGGAACAGATGGAGGCCCGCCTGCGCGGACACCTGGTTCCAGCCCATGTGCGGCAGCGGCAGGCCGAAGTCGGTCATCTGCTTGACCGGCGTATCGATAAGGCCGAGCGTGGTCACGCCGCCGTTCTCTTCGCTGCTGGCCGCCAGCAGCTGCATGCCGAGGCAAATGCCCAGCACCGGCTGCGTGCAGGCCCTGATCAGTTCGATCAAATCGCGCTCGCGCAGCTGATCCATCGCCGCCTGCGCAGTGCCGACGCCCGGCAGGAACAGCTTGTCGGCGCGCAGCACGATCTCCGGATCGCGGCTCACCTCCGGCTGATAACCCAGGCGCCGCACCGCGTAGGTGACGGAGGCCAGGTTGGCGCAGCCGGTATCCAAAATCACCACGTTCATCACAGCACTCCTTTCGAACTCGGCAGGGTATTGCCCTCGACGCGGATCGCCTGGCGCAGCGTGCGGCCAAACACTTTGAACAGGCTCTCGACCCGGTGGTGGTCGTTTTTGCCCTTGGTCTTCAGGTGCAGCGTGCAGCCCATGGTGTAAGAGAGCGAACGGAAGAAGTGCTCGACCATTTCGGTGCTGAGATCGCCGACGCGCTGATAGTTGAACTCGGCCTTGTACTCCAGGTGCGGGCGGCCGGAGATATCCAGCGCGCAGCGCGCCAGGCATTCGTCCATCGGCAGCACGAAGCCGAAGCGGGCGATGCCGCGCTTGTCGCCGAGCGCCTTGTTCAGCGCTTCACCCAACGCCAGGCCGGTGTCCTCTACCGTGTGGTGATCGTCGATATACAGGTCGCCTTTGACGTCGATCTCCATGCGGAAGCCGCCGTGGGTGGCGATCTGATCCAGCATGTGATCGAAGAAGCCGACGCCGGTTTTGATCTTGCTGCCGCCTTCGCGATCCAGCCAGACGTTGACGTCGATCTGCGTCTCTTTGGTCACGCGATTAACCCGCGCGTGACGGTCACGCAGGGTCAACTGGCGCACGATCTCTTTCCAGCCCAGCACGCCGCGCTGGTAACGCAGCCCCTGGATGCCCATGTTTTCCGCCAGCTGCACATCGGTCGGCCGATCGCCGATCACGTAGCTGTGCGCGGTATCGAGCACGCCGGGTTCAAGGTAGCCTTTCACCAGCGCGGTTTTCGGCTTGCGGCAGTCGCAGTTGTCCGCCGGCAGGTGCGGGCAAATCAGCACGTCGGCGAACTGAATGCCCTGGGAGCTGAGGATCTGCATCATCAGGTTGTGCGGCGGATCGAAGGTCTCCTGCGGGAAACTGGCGGTGCCGAGCCCATCCTGATTGGTGATCATCACCAGCTGATACCCCGCCTGCTGCAGCGCCAGCAGGGAAGGGATCACGTCTGGCTCGAGCGCCAGCTTATCCAGGCGGTCAACCTGGAAATCTTCCGGTGGCTCGGCGATCAGCGTGCCGTCACGATCGATAAAGAGGATTTTTTGGCTCACATTGGCTCCTGGCGAGTCTGGTTGGCGCCGGGCAGGGCGGACAAGGCGTCCACCACGCGTTGACATTCGTCGCGGGTGCCTATGGTGATGCGCAGGCAGCCGGACAACCCGGGCTGTTTGTTTTGGTCTCGTAAGATAATGCCCTGATCCCACAAGCTTTTAAACACATTACTTGAGGCGGTGAAGCGAGCCAGCAGGTAATTGCTGTCGCTGGCGAAAACCTGCTCGACGCAGGCGCATTTCTCCAGCTGTTGCTGCAGCCAGCTGCGGGTGGCTGCGATGTTGGTGACGCGCTGGCGCATGGTGCGGATACCTTCTTCGCTCAGCGCCTGCGCGGCGATATCCGCCACCGGCGTCGAGAGCGGGTAAGGGGCGATCACCTTCAGCAGCAGGGCAATCAGATCTTCATTGGCGAGCGTAAAGCCGCAGCGCAGGCCGGCCAGCGCAAAGGCCTTCGACAGCGTACGCAAAATAGCCAGGTGCGGGTAGTCGCTCAACCAACCGGCTACCGAAGCCTGCGGGCAAAACTCGATATAGGCTTCGTCCACCGCGACGATCGCCTTGCCTTTGGCCAGCTCCAGCAGGCTGCGTAAATCGTCCGGATCGATCAGGTTGCCGGTCGGGTTGTTCGGGCTGCAGACGTAGATCAGCTTCACGTTGTCCAGGCTGTCCGCGATGGCCGGCAGATCCAGCTGCCAGTCCTCTTTGGCGGCCACGGTGCGGCGCTCCACGCCAAAGGTTTCGGCGCTGACGGCGTACATGCCGTAGGTCGGCGGGCAGAACAGAATGGCGTCTTTGCCCGGCTCGCAGAAGGCGCGGATCAGCAGCTCGATGCCTTCATCGGCACCGCGGCTGACCAGCACCTGCTCTTTCTTCACCCCGGCATAGGCGGCGTAGCGTTCGATCACCTGCGCCGGCTGGCACTCCGGATAGCGGTTGAAGGTTTGCGCGGTCAGCTGGAATTCCGGGGCGATCGGGTATTCGTTGGCGTTCAGCCATACGTCGCCCTTGCCGCCGAGGCGGCGCGCCGATTGATAAGGGGTCAGCTCGCGAACGTTGGCGCGCGCCAGTTTTTCGATGCTCATGCTTGCTCCTTCAGGGCGGCGACGCGCAGGGTCACGGCGTTCTTGTGGGCGATCAGCTGCTCGGCGGCAGCCAGCGTCTCGATGGTGGCGGCCAGGTTGCTGAAGCCCTGCGGCGTCAGCTCCTGCACCGTCATGCGTTTTTGAAAGTCGGCCAGGCCCAGGCTGGAGCAGGTGGCGGTGTAGCCGTAGGTCGGCAGCACGTGGTTGGTGCCGGAGGCGTAATCGCCGGCGGATTCCGGCGACCAGTCGCCGAGGAACACCGAGCCGGCGCTGGTGATGCCGTCCACCAGTTCGCGCGCATTGCGGGTCTGAATAATCAGGTGCTCCGGGCCGTAGCGGTTGCTGATCGCCACGCACTCAGCCAGATCGCGCGCTACGATCAGGCGGCTGCTCGCCAGCGCCTGACGGGCGGTCTCGGCGCGTGGCAGCTCGGCCAGCTGGCTTTCCACCGCTTCGGCCACCGCCTGCGCCATTGCCGCGTCCGGCGTCAGCAGGATCACCTGCGAATCCGGGCCGTGTTCGGCCTGCGACAGCAGATCGGAAGCGACGAACGCCGGAGTGGCGCCGGCGTCGGCGATCACCAGCACCTCCGAAGGGCCGGCCGGCATGTCGATGGCCGCGCCATCAAGGCGCTGACTGACCTGCCGCTTGGCTTCGGTCACGAAGGCGTTGCCCGGCCCGAAGATCTTCGCCACGCGCGGCACGCTCTCGGTGCCGAACGCCAGGGCAGCGATCGCCTGCGCGCCCCCGACCTGAAACACTTCCTGCACGCCGCACAGCTGAGCCGCATACAGGATCTCATCGGCGATCGGCGGCGGTGAGCACAGCACCACCCGGCGGCAGCCGGCGATGCGTGCCGGCGTCGCCAGCATCAGCACGGTGGAGAACAGCGGCGCCGATCCGCCGGGAATATACAGGCCGACCGAGTCGATGGGGCGGGTCACCTGTTGGCAGCGCACGCCCGGTTGCGTTTCGACGTCCACCGGCGGCAGTCGCTGCGCGTTGTGGAAGGTTTCCACGTTGGCGACGGCCACCGCCATCGCCTGTTTGATGTCGTCGCCCAACCGCGCGGCGGCGGCGGCGATCTGCTCGGCGCTGACGCGCAGCGCCGAGACTTCCGCCTTGTCGAAACGGGCGCTATAGTCGCGCAGCGCCCGATCGCCGTTGGCCTTCACGTTGTCGAGGATCTCGCTCACCGTGCGGGTGATGCTGTCAGAGGCGGCGATGGCCGGGCGCATCAGCAGCTCGGCCTGGCGTTCGGCGCTGCTGGTCGCCCAATCGATCGGCGTGTTGAAGGTCGACATGGCGTTACTCCATCATCTTTTCAATCGGCAGCACCAGAATCGAGCTGGCGCCGAGCGCTTTCAGTTTTTCCATGGTTTCCCAGAACAGGGTTTCGCTGCTCACCATGTGCATCGCCACGCGGTTCTGCGCGCCGGCCAGCGGCAGAATGGTTGGGCGCTCGGCGCCCGGCAACAGCGCGACGATCTCGTCCAGTTTCTCGCTCGGCGCGTGCAGCATGATGTATTTGGATTCACGCGCCTGGATCACGCCCTGAATGCGGGTCATCAGGCGATCGATCAGCTGCTGTTTGGCTTCCGGCATTTCGCCGTCGCGCTGGATCAGGCAAGCCTTGGAGCGGTAGATCACTTCTACTTCACGCAGGCCGTTGGCCTCCAGAGTGGCGCCGGTAGAGACCAGATCGCAGATGGCGTCGGCCAGACCGGCGCGCGGCGCCACTTCCACCGAGCCGTTCAGCAGGCAAGATTTGAAGCGCACGCCCTGCTTGTCGAGGTATTGCTTCAGCAGGTGCGGGTAAGAGGTGGCGATGCGGGCGTCCTGCAGGCTTTGCGGGCCGGCGTATTCGGCGTCGAGCGGGGTGGCCAGCGACAGGCGGCAGCCGCCGAAATCGAGGCGGCGCAGCGTGAAGTAACGCGGGTCTTCGCCCTGGGCGCGGCGGCTGAGCAGCTCTTCTTCCAGCACGTTTTCGCCGATGATGCCGAGATCGACCACGCCGTCCATCACCAGGCCCGGAATATCGTCGTCGCGCACGCGCAGGATATCGATCGGCATGTTCTCGGCGAAGGCGATCAGACGCTGCTGCTGCAGGTTGATCTTGATGCCGCAGCGCGCCAGCAGTTCCTGGGATTCATCGCTCAGGCGGCCCGACTTCTGCATTGCGATCCGTAAACGTGTCTTGTCCAGCATGGTAACCTCTGTTTAATCTGTAATTTTATGAATTTATTGTAAAAACTATTCTTTCTGTCTGTCCGGAGCCAAAAAAAAACCCTCGGAAGAAATCTTCCGAGGGCTCTCTCTTGCGTTCTGCGCGCCACTGGAAGATTAACAAACCGTCTTCCAGCACTCATCGCCTGAAAGACTAGTCAGGGTGATGGTGATGATGGTGGTTGAACTGAACGCGTGTCATGGTGTTTTTCTCTAATCAAAAGCCGGTAAAAACCGTATGCCAATTAAGCTAAACTATCCGCTGTCCACCGCGCAACCCTTTTTTAACGTCATAAATTTAATTTATTGAAACAGGTTAGGTTATTAGCCACAGACAGCTTTACCTGACCTTAAGCCGGGCAGATTGTATCGCCGTGCGCAGTGGCGTAGCCTTAGGGGTAGGGCGCTGCGATCTTCAGGAGAGGAAGAGGATGAAAAAGGTAGCCATTATTGGTTTGGGTTGGCTGGGCATGCCGTTGGCGCTGTCGCTGATGGGGCGCGGGTATGACGTGGTCGGTAGCAAAACCACGCCGGACGGCGTCGAGGCCGCGCGCATGAGCGGCATCGAATGCTACCAACTGGAACTGACGCCGGAGCTGGTGTGCGATCCGGACGATCTGGAATCGCTGCTGCGCGTGGATGCGTTGGTGGTGACACTGCCCGCTCGCCGCACCGTCGAAGGCAGCGAAAACTATTTCAATGCGGTGCGCATGCTGGTGGACAGCGCGATGGCCTTTGGCGTGCCGCGGGTGATCTTCACCAGTTCCACCTCGGTGTACGGCGAAACCGCAGGCACGCTGCGCGAAGAGTCGCCGTTGCGGCCGGTCTCGCCGTCAGGGCGAGTGTTGGCCGAGCTGGAACGTTGGCTGCATGAATTGCCGAACACCTCGGTGGACATTCTGCGCCTGGCGGGGCTGGTGGGCGCCGATCGTCACCCCGGCCGCTTCCTGGCGGGCAAACTCGACGTGAAGGGCGGTTCGCAGGGGGTAAATCTGGTGCACCAGGACGACGTCATCGCCGCCATCCAACTGTTGCTGAAGCTGCCGAAGGGCGGCCACGTGTACAACCTGTGCGCGCCGCGTCATCCGGCCAAGCGCGAATTTTATCCGGCGCTGGCCGAGCAGTTGCATCTGGAGCCGCCGCAGTTCGCCGACGAGGCGGAGCAGGATGAGCGGCTGGTGGACGGCAACCGCATCTGCAACGAGCTGGGTTTTGAGTATCAGTATCCCGATCCGGCGCGTATGCCGGTCAGTTAACGTCCGTCAGGCCCCGCGCATGCGGGGCTTTTTTTCGCCGGCGCGCGCCAAATCCTCCAGCAGCGCGTTCAACGCCTCGTTGGGCTGGACGGGGCGGCTGACCAGGCTAAGCGTGGCGCGATAAGAGAGCGCCGTGCCGCCCAACTGCCGCAGCAGCCCCTGTTCCACCCAGCGCGCCGCGTAGTGGGTGGGCAGATAGCCAAGACAGGTACCGCTCAGCACCAGATGGGCGACGCTTTCCATATGGTGAGCCACCGCCGCCAAGTGAGGCGGCGCGATCGGGCACAGCTGCTGCGCCAGCAGGTAGCCGCGCTTGACCCAGCGCGCGTTTTCAATCTGCTCGCGCTCGGGTTCTTCCACCGCGAACAGCGGGTGATCCGTGCTGCAGTAGATTGCCTGTATTTCCTCCAGCCACGGCTGATAACGTAACTCCTCCAGCTGTTGGCCGAAGTAGCCGATGCCCAGATCGAGCTGCTGGTGCAGCAGCCCTTGCTCAATCTCGTTCGGCGAACAGATGCGGCACTGCAATTGCACGTCCTGATGGCGCCGCTGAAAGTGCTTGATGGCCTGGCTGAACGGATTGCCCGGCAGCGAAACCAGATTGTCCACCAGACCGATTTGCAGATCGCCGGTCAGCAGGCCGTTCAGCGACTGGCTGACCCGGGTGAAGTCGCGGGCGGCGTTGAACAGCGAACGGCAGGCGATCAGCATGCGTTCGCCCTTGGGCGTCAGCCGGAAGCCGGAGCGCCCGCGTTGGCACAGGCGAAAACCCAGTCGGGTTTCCAACGAGGCCAGATGGGTGCTGATGGTGGATTGGTTCATCAGCAGCGCTTCCTGCGCGGCGCTGACGCCCTGGGCTTCCGCTACCGCGACGAACACCCGCAGCAGTTTCAGATCGATATCGCTTAGGTTGGTGAGCATTCCCCCTCCGCAGAACGTCGGCCGGTTAACCTATTTTTAACATCGAAGAAATAGGTGCGGCGCTGAAGATATGGCCTTTCTTATGGCATGAAGTTGAAATAAAAATCAATACTTCAATGGGTTAGTTGCATCGCGTTTTCCGATGTTTACATGCAAAAGCGGGAATGGTAGCCGAGGTGGCCAACAGGGTAGCCTGCGAATGTTGCTCAAATGTTTCAATCCATCGCAGATAACGACAAGGAAACGCCATGCTGAACCAACCCCAAAGCGGTAACGATATGCCGCGCTTTGCCGGCCTCCCCACCATGATGCGCCTGCCCGCGGCAGAACAGGCGCGCGGTCTGGACGCCGCCTTTGTCGGCATTCCGCTCGATATCGGCACCTCCAACCGCAGCGGCACTCGCTATGGCCCGCGCCAGATCCGCCAGGAATCGGTGATGATCCGTCCTTACAACATGGGCACCGGCTCTGCGCCGTTTGAACGGCTGCAGGTGGCCGATCTGGGGGATGTCGCCATCAACCCCTACAGCCTGGCGGACAGCGTGCAGCGCATCGAGGCGGCTTACCACGAGATCCTGGCGCACGGCTGCACGCCGTTGACGCTCGGCGGCGATCACACCCTGACGCTGCCGGTGCTGCGCGCCGTCGCCCGTCGTCATGGCCCGGTCGGGCTGATCCACGTCGATGCGCATTCCGATACCAACGAGGAGATGTTCGGCGAACAGCTGGCGCACGGCACCACCTTCCGCCGCGCGTTTGAGGAAGGGCTGCTGGCGCCGGAAAAGGTGGTGCAGATTGGCCTGCGCGGCAGTGGCTATGCGGCGGACGACTTCGACTGGTCACGCCGCCAGGGCTTTCGTGTGGTGCCGGCCGAGGCCTGCTGGCACCGGTCGCTGACACCGCTGATGGCGGAGATCCGCGAACAGATGGGCGAAGCGCCGGTTTATCTCAGCTTCGATATCGACGGGCTGGATCCGGCCTTCGCACCGGGCACCGGCACGCCGGAGGTCGGCGGGCTGTCGGTCTGGCAAGGGCTGGAGATCGTGCGCGGCTGTCATGGACTGAACCTGGTCGGCGGCGACGTGGTGGAGGTGTCGCCGCCTTACGATCGCTCCGGTAACACCGCGCTGCTGGCGGCCAACCTGCTGTTTGAAATGCTGTGCGTGCTGCCGGCCCGTTGAGGCCGGCGCACTGACTCTACCGGCGGAGCGGTTGCGTCGGGGCCCCTGATAACAATAACTACGGAGTGGAGGTACCCATGAATCTCGATCTGCTGGTCGTGGTGTTTTACTTTCTGGTGATAGGCGCGGTGGGGTGGATGGGCATTCGCCGCGCCAATTCCAAAGAGGCGTATCTGGTGGCCGGGCGCAACCTGGGGCCGGGGCTGTATCTGGGCACGCTGTCGGCGGTGGTGCTCGGCGGCGCGTCGACCATCGGCAGCGTCAAGCTCGGCTACACCTACGGCATCTCCGGCGTCTGGCTGTGCGGCGCGCTGGGGCTGGGCATTGTGGTGCTGAGTCTGGTGCTGGCCAAGCCGCTGCTCAAACTGAAGCTGTATACCGTCAGCCAGGTGCTGTCGCGGCGCTATCACCCGGCGGCGCGGGTCACCAGCGGCGCGATCATGCTGGCGTATGACCTTATGGTGGCGGTGACCTCGATCATCGCCATCGGCAGCGTGATGCAGGTGATGTTCGGCCTGTCGTTCAGCGCGTCTATCCTGCTCGGCGGCGGGCTGGTGGTGCTGTATTCGACGCTGGGGGGCATGTGGTCGCTGACGCTGACCGACATCATTCAGTTCATCATCATGACCGTCGGCATGATGCTGGTGCTGATGCCGATGAGCATCGTCAAGGCCGGCGGCTGGGAGGCGTTCACCAGCCTGCTGCCCGCCGGTTACTACCAGCTGTCGTCGATCGGGCTGGACACCATTCTGGTGTTCTTCCTGATCTACTTCTTCGGCATTCTGATCGGCCAGGACATCTGGCAGCGGGTGTTCACCGCCCGCAGCGCCAATGTGGCGCGCTTCGCCGGGCTGGGGGCGGGCGTCTATTGCGTGCTGTACGGCGTGACCGGCGCGCTGATCGGCATGGCCGGCAAGATCGTGCTGCCGTCGCTCAGCAACACCGACGGCGCCTTCGCCGCCATCGCGCAGGCGGTGTTGCCGGTTGGCGTCAGCGGGCTGGTGGCCGCCGCGGCCTTGGCGGCGCTGATGTCCACTGCCAGCGCCTGCCTGTTGGCGTCTTCGACCATCGCGCTGGAGGACGTGCTGCCGGCCATCCGCCGTAAACCTTCCGGCGGGCTGGCCGCCGGGCGCTTCACCACGCTTTTCATGGGCGCGGTCATGCTGGGGCTGGCGTTTGTGGTGCGCGACGTACTGGCGGCGCTGACGCTGGCTTACAACCTGTTGGTGGGCGGCATGCTGATCCCGCTGGTGGGGGCGATCTTCTGGCCGCGCGCCACCAGCGTTGGGGCCATCGCCAGCATGCTGACCGGCAGCCTGTGCGTGGTGGGGCTGATGATCTGGCACGGCATCGACGCCAACAGCCCGATCTACGGCGGTCTGCTGGGCGGCGGCGTCGCCTTCGTGCTGGGCAGCCTGCTGAGCCGCCCGACGCCGCAGCTGCAGGCTCAAACTGAACGCTGAGGCGCGATCCGGGCTTTTATCACGGCGCCTTTACTGATTTACTGAGGAGCAGGGCGCATCGCCGCCCTGTCGGTTTAACGGTGAGGGTAAGGAGAAGGTGAGCCATGGGTAAAATCAGCGTCGCATGCTGCCAGTTAGCGCTGCGGGTAGGGGAAGCAGAGCATAATCGGGCGCAGTCCGCTCAGGCGATCCGTCATGCGGCGCAGCGCGGCGCCAACGTCATCGTGTTGCCGGAGTTGGTGAACAGCGGCTATGTGTTGCGCGATAAGGCGGAGGCGCGGGCGTTGGCCGAGAGCGAAGACGGGCCCAGCCTCAGCCTGTGGGGGGCCCTGGCGCGTGAGTTGGATGTGGCGATCGTCGCCGGTTTCTGCGAGCGGCTGCCCGATGGCGGGGTGGCCAACAGCGCGGCATTGATCGATGCGCAGGGGGTCAGGGCGATTTATCGCAAGGCCCACCTGTGGCATGAGGAGAGCACGATCTTTACCCCCGGCGATCGGCCGCCACCGGTCGTCGAGACCCGCTTTGGCCGGTTGGCGGTGATGATCTGCTACGATCTTGAATTCCCTGAGTGGGTGCGGCTGCCGGCGCTGGCCGGCGCTCAGCTGCTGTGCGCGCCGGTCAACTGGCCGCAGGCGCCGCGTCCGCAGGGCGAACGGCCGGCGGAGATGGTGAAGGCGCAGGCCAACGCCGCCGTCAATCGGCTGTTCATCGCGGTGTGCGATCGCTGCGAAACGGAGCGCGGCGTTGCGTGGATCGGCGGTTCGGTGATCGTCGATGCCGATGGCTACCCGTTGACGCAGAGCCTGGCTGGCGAAGGCATGGCGCTGGCGGAAATGGATATCAGTACGGCCGATGACAAGCGCATCGGCCGCTACAATCATGTGCATCGCGATCGGCGGCCGATGCTGTATTGAAGCTGCGGGGCAGTCGGCGGATCCGGCTGCCCCGCCGATCGTTTCTCCGGCGGGAAAATCCGCCGTTTTGGCGCTTACAGCCAGCCTGATTTCTTCAGCTTCTGATACAGGAAAATACAGCCGACGGCGGTCGCCCCCAGCGTGGCGTGATAGGCCCACGGGAATTTCAACTCCGGCATGTCGGCGAAGTTCATCCCGTACAGGCTGAAGATCACCGTCGGGATAGCCAAAATCGCCCCCCACCCCGCCAGCCGTTTCACCACTTCGTTTTGTTTGACCGTCACCAGCGCCAGATTGACGTGCATGGCGTTGGTCAGCATTTCGCGCATGTCGTCGATGTTGCTGACCACCTGATGCGCGTGATCCTGCACGTCGCGCACGTAGGCGCGCAGCTCTTTCGGGATCACTTCTTCGTGCAGACGGATCAGCTGGTTGCAGATTTCATCCATCGGCAGCGCGGCGTTGCGCAGCGCCAGCAGGTGGCGGCGCAGAGTATAGACGTTCTCGATCGCCGCCTGATCGAACTCCGACTGAAACATGTTGGCTTCGATGTTCTCGATGGTGCTCTCGAAGCGCGTTACCACGCTGCGGTAGTTATCCACCACGAAGTCCAACACCGAATAGAGGGCGAAGCCCGGCCCGCGGCACATCTGCTTGTGGTTCTCTTCCGCCTTGGCGCGGATCGGCGCATAGCTGGGTGAGGCGCCGTGGCGCACCGTCACCAGAAAGTTTTTGCCGACGAAGAAGTGGGTTTCGCCGTATTCGATTTCGTCGTGCTCGCCCCACTGCGCGGTTTTCACCACGATGAACAGCGAGTCGCCGTAGGTCTCCAGCTTCGGCCGCTGGTGCGCACACAGCGCGTCTTCGATCGCCAAATCGTGCAGGCCGAACTCCTCCTGCACCTTGCGCATAAACGCCGGTTCCGGCTGCCGCAACCCCAGCCAGACGAAGGTGTCCGGTTGTTTGACCACCTCGCTGATATCGTCGATGGTCACTTCGCCCAGCCGTTGGCCGGCTTTGTACGCCACACAGTTCACCACCATGCTTTTGCTGTCCATCTGTCCATCCATCAATCAGTCAGGGTTTTGGTAAGAAAATAGCACTCATGTTCCACCGGATACTCTTTCAGCGTCATTTGCAGCTGATAGCCGAGCTTTTCGTAGAACGGTCGCGCCTGGAAGCTGAAGGTGTCGAGACGGGCGTAGCGGCAGCCGCGCGCCTGCGCCTCGTGCTCGGCGGCGCGCATCAGCCGGCCGCCGAGGCCGCTGCCGCGCTGGGTATCCGCCACCCACAGCCACTCGATGCTCAGCCAGTTGCCCCAGGTTTCGGCGGTCAGCCCGCCGATCACCGTGCCGGCCTCGTCGCGCGCATAGACGCTGAGCGGCTTGCGGTGGCTGGCGTCGATATGCGGCAGGTTGTAAGCGCGCAGGCCTTGCCTGATCGCATCGAGGGTATGTTCGTCAATCGCGTCGGTAACGGTAATGTCCATTTTTCCTCCTGGGTTATGGATTAACTTAAGCACACTGCGGCTAAAAGGCAACCCGTTGAAATGTAATGTAAACACCCATTGCGACGGGCTGGGCTACACTAAACGGGTCATTTCATCTTCAGGAGGACGCCATGCCCCGATTGACTCTGCTGGCCGGTTTGCTGCTGTGCAGCGGCCTGCTGCACGCCGCGCCGACGGTCAGCCAATTGCAGGACGGCCTGGAACACCCATGGTCGCTGGCCTTCTTGCCGGCGGAACAAGGCCTGCTTATCACCGAACGGCCCGGCCGGCTGCGGCTGTGGCTGCAGGGCAAGGGCCTGTCGCCGCCGATCGCCGGCGTGCCGCAGGTCTACGCCGAGGGGCAGGGCGGCCTGCTGGAGGTGTTGCCGGCTCCCGACTTCGCCGCCAGCCGCCGGGTGTACCTGAGTTTCGCCGAACCGGGCGAGGGCGGCAAAGCCGGCACGGCGGTCGGCTATGGCCGCCTGAGCGACGACGGCGCGCGGCTGGAAAACTTTAAGGTGATCTTCCGTCAGCAACCCAAGCTGTCGGTCGGCAATCACTTTGGCGGCAAGCTGGCGTTCGATCGGCAGGGCTACCTGTTTATCGCGCTGGGCGAAAACAACCAGCGGCCGACGGCGCAGGAGACTGACAAACTGCAGGGCAAGCTGGTGCGGCTGACCGCCGAGGGCGCGGTACCGCCGGACAACCCCTGGGTCGGCCAGGCAGGTAAACGCCCGGAGGTTTGGTCTTACGGCCACCGCAATCCGCAAGGGTTGGCGCTGAATCCGTGGAGCGGCGCGATCTGGGAGCATGAACACGGTCCGCGCGGCGGCGATGAGCTCAATATCCCGCTGCCGGGTAAAAACTACGGCTGGCCGCTGGCTACCTATGGCATCAACTATTCCGGCCAACCGATCCCGGAGGCCAAAGGGGAACGGGTGCCCGGCACCGAACAGCCGCTGCACTATTGGCGGGTTTCGCCCGGCCTCAGCGGCATGGCGTTTTATGACGGGCAGCGTTTCCCCGCCTGGCGGCATTCGCTGTTCATCGGCGCACTGGCGCAAAAGGCACTGATTCGCCTGACGCTGGAGGGGGACAAAGTGGTGGCGGAAGAGCGGCTGCTGGGCGATCGCGGCGAACGCATTCGCGAGGTGCGCAGCGGGCCGGACGGCTACCTGTATCTGCTGACGGACGAACGGGACGGCAAGCTGCTGAAGGTCGGGGCGTCGTAACGCCCCGCACGCGTCAGGTGAGCTCGCTCATCACGCCGCGCTGATAGGCCGGGCGTGCGCGCAGTTGCTGATACCAGCGCTCCATGTTCGGCCGCGGGCGGCGGGCGATCGGCATTTCGAACCAGGCGTAGGCGAAGCTGCCGAGCGGGATATCGCCGAAGCCGAACGCGTCGCCGGAGAGGTAAGGCTGGTGCGCCAGCGTCTGTTCAATGACGTCGAAGTGTTTTTCCAGCGTGGCGATCGCCGCTTCGATTTTCGCCATGTCGCGCAACTCTGGCGCAGTGCGGATCAGGCCCCAAAAGACGATGGTGAAGGCCGGAACGATGGTCGAGGTGGTCCAGTCCATCCATTTCTCGGCGGCGGCGCGCGCCTGCAGATCTTGCGGATAGAACGTCGCGTCGCCGAATTTCGCCGCCAGGTAGCGCACGATGGTGTTGGACTCCCACAGCACGAAGTCATCGTCCTGCAGTAACGGCACCAGGCCGTTCGGGTTCAGCGCGCGGTAACTCTCTTCGTTGACCTTGCCAAACGCCCCGCCGGCGTTGATGTGGGTATAGCTCAGCCCCAGTTCGGCGGCGCACCACAGCACCTTCCTGACGTTGTTCGAATTCTCACGACCCCAAATGGTCAGCATGGGATAACTCCGTTAGCGGATTAAAGACCCTTAATACCTACGCCACAATGCGCTTTTTGTCACACCGCAGGGCATTTTTTGTCTGCCGCTCAACGCTCCCAGCGGCACACTTCCCAGCCGTGCTCCGCCGCCAGCGCGCTCAGTTCGCTGTCGGGATTGATCACCGTGGCGCTGTCGACGAATTGCAGCATCGCCTTGTCGTTGAGAGAGTCGCTGTAGCCGTGGCTGTGCTCGAACTTCAGGTGCGGGTGGTGCGCCAGCCAGTGCTGCAGGCGGATCACCTTGCCCTGTTGATAGGTCATGGTGCCGTAGGTGTTGCCGGTGAAGCGGCCGTCGCTGATTTCCACGCCGATCGCCAGCGCATCGTCGGCGCCGAGCTGTTCGGCGATCGGCGCCACCAGGTGTTCGCCGGTGGCGGAGATCACCAGAATGCAGTCGCCGCGCTCGCGGTGCCACTGCAGGCGTTCACGGGCGGCGGGATAGACGCGCGGCAGGATGTCGCGCCGGATGTAGCGTTGCACCCAGCCGGCCACGGTTTGCACGCTCAGGCCGGTCAGCGGCGCCAGCGTGGCCTGCATGTAGTCCTCCATCGACAGCTTGCCCTGATAATAGAGCTGCATCAGCTGCTGCTCCTGCAGTTCCAGCTCCGCCGGCGCGAACCCCTGGCCGACCAGCCAGCGGATCCACAGGCTGGCGCTGTCATCGTCAATCAGGGTTTCATCCAGGTCGAATAAGGCTAAATCCATCAGTATTTCTCCGGCAGGCAGGGTATGAGGTCGTTTACAGGATAGCGGATAGCGCACGTCGCCAGCCAGCGGCGTCGGCGAAATTGCGCAGAGCATAAGAAACATTGATGACGGTTTTGCGACAGTTTGTTGAACGTTTGCATAACTTAGAACGCAACAATATTGGCCGCCCCGGCGAGCGCGGTGGTAACTATGGGGCAAATGCAGCCACCCGCTGGGGAGGGTCAATGTTGATTATTCGCCTGTACGGCAGCCCGATCGTAATCGGGGAAGAAGAGGAACCGCATGATGACGCACCTGACGACGCTGAAGACGTTGCCGCTGCTGGATCTTTCGCAGCTTGACGGTGATGCGCGCCGGCGGCGCGCTTTTCTTGACGATTTGCGCGCGGCGGCGCGCGACGTCGGTTTCTTCTATCTGCGCGGTCACGGCGTGGACGGCGCGTTGAATGCGCGGTTGCAGCACGCCGCGCGACAATTTTTCGCCCTGCCGGAAGCCGACAAGCTGGCGGTGCAGATGGTGCATTCGCCGCACTTTCGCGGTTACAACCGGGCGGCGGCGGAACTCACGCGCGGGCAGCCTGACTGGCGCGAGCAGTTCGATATCGGCGCCGAACGCCCGGCGCTGACGCTGGCTGACGACACGCCGCGCTGGGCGCGTCTGCAGGGGCCAAACCAGTGGCCGGCGGCGCTGCCGGCGCTGAAACCGCTGCTGCTGGAGTGGCAACAGGCGATGACCGCCATGTCGCTGCGGCTGCTGCGCGCTTTCGCGCTGGCGCTGTCGCTGCCGGAGCAGGCTTTCGATCGCTTATACGGCGAGAAGCCCAACGAGCACATCAAACTGATCCGCTACCCGGGGCGGGAGGCCACCGCCAGCGCACAGGGCGTCGGCGCGCACAAGGACTCCGGTTTCCTCAGCTTCCTGCTGCAGGACGCGCAAAAAGGGCTGCAGGTGGAGGTCAGCGAGGGGCAGTGGATAGACGCACAGCCGCGTGAAGATACCTTCGTAGTGAACATCGGCGAGCTGCTGGAGCTGGCGACCAACGGCTATCTGCGCGCCACGGTGCACCGGGTGGAAACGCCGCCGGCGGGGAGTGACAGATTATCGATCGCGTTCTTCCTCGGCGCGCGTCTGGACGCGGTGGTGCCTCTGTATCAACTGCCGCCGCAGCTGGCGGCGCAGGCGCGCGGCCCGGCCAGCGATCCGCTCAATCCGCTGCTGCGCGACGTGGGGTATAACTACCTGAAAGGCCGCATCCGCTCCCATCCCGATGTGGCGCACCGTTTTTATCAGGACGTCATCGGCCTCTGAACGCCGGGCGTAAAAAAGCCCGGCGCGTCGGCCGGGCTGATCGAGCGCTGATGCGGCGATTATTCCGCCAGCGCCTGCTGCAGATCGGCGATCAGATCTTCCACATCCTCAATCCCCACCGACAGGCGCACCAGCTGCGGCGTGATGCCGGTTGCCAGGCGCTGTTCCAGCGGAATGGAGGCGTGCGTCATGCTGAACGGCTGGCTGATCAGGCTTTCCACGCCGCCCAGGCTTTCCGCCAGGGTGAACAGGCGCGAACGCTGGATGACCCGGCGCGCATAGGCGTCGTCGCCTTTCAGCCGTACCGAGATCATGCCGCCGAAGCGCGTCATCTGGCGCGCCGCCAGTTCGTGCTGCGGGTGGCTCGGCAGGCCGGGATAGTAGACGTTTTCCACCTGCGGCTGGCTCTCCAGCCACTGGGCGATGCGCAGCGCGCTGTCGCTGTGACGCTGCATGCGCAGCGCCAGGGTGCGGATGCCGCGCAGCGTCAGGAAGCTGCTGAACGGATCGAGAATGCCGCCGACCGCGTTTTGCAGGAAACCGAGCTGTTCCGCCAGCGCCGGGTTATCGCCCACCGCCGCGACGCCGGCCACCACGTCGGAGTGGCCGTTGAGGTATTTGGTGGCGGAGTGCACCACCACGTCAAAGCCCAGATCCAGCGGGCGTTGCAGATACGGCGAGGCGAAGGTGTTGTCCGCCACGCTGATGAGCTGGTGCTTTTTGGCGATCACGGCGATGGCGCTCAGATCCGCCAGCTTGAGCAGCGGGTTGGTCGGCGTTTCCACCCAGATCATTTTGGTGTCCGGCTCGATCGCCTGTTCCAGCCCGGCGAGATCCGCCGGCGCCACGTAGGTGACGCGCAGGCCGGCGGTGCGGCTGCGCACTTTTTCCAGCAGGCGATAGGTGCCGCCGTACAGGTCGTCTACCGCGATCAGGTGGCTGTCTTTATCGAGCAGCTCCAGCACCGTGGAGCAGGCCGCCAGGCCGGAGGCGAAGGCGTAACCGCGGCTGCCGCCTTCCAGTTCGGCGATGGCGCTTTCCAGCGCGGTGCGCGTCGGGTTGGCGCTGCGGGAATACTCATAGCCGGTATGCTCGCCCGGCGCCGGTTGGGCGTAGGTAGAGGTGGCGTAAATCGCCGGCATCACTGCGCCGGTCGCGTCCGGGGTGTAACCGGCGTGAACGGTCAACGTATCAAACTTGGCCATAATGAGTCCTTATTAACGTAATTTTTGGCGCCAGGCGTTAAGCACGTCTGTGCGGGTAATCAGGCCGAGGAAGCGCTCGCCGTCGAGCACCACCGCGACGTGGCCATGGTTGAAGGTGGCCTGTAATTCCTCGTAGCCGGCTTCCTTTTGCAGCGTATGAACCTGTTTGGTCATCGCGCTGCCGGCCGTCAGGCTGAAGTGGGCGGCGTCGGCCTGAACGGCGTTCAGCAGATCCCACTCATCGATCAGACCGACCACCCGATCGCCTTCCAGCACCGGTAGCTGCGAGATGTCGTACAGCCGCATGCGGGCGTGCACGATCGCCAACGTGTCGTCCGGCGCGGCGGAAACGGCGGCGCCCTCGTCGTGGCGGTAGGCGATCAGATCGCGCAGATCGCCGTGCTGTGGCTTGCTCAGCAGGCCCTGTTCCAGCATCCAGTGATCGTTATACATTTTAGACAGGTATTTGTTGCCGCTGTCGCAGACGAAGGTCACTACCCGCTTGGGTTCGGTCTGTGCGCGGCAATAACGCAGGGCGGCGGCCAGCAGGGTGCCGGTGGACGATCCCGCCAGCACGCCTTCCTTGCGCAGCAACTCGCGCGCGGTGGTGAAGGCTTCGGCGTCGCCGATGCGGTAAGCGTTGCGCACCTGGTCAAAGTCGCTGAGCGGCGGGACGAAGTCTTCGCCGATGCCTTCCACCAGCCAACTGCCGGCTTCGCCGATATGGCCGTTGTCGAGATAGTCCGCCAGTATTGAACCCGCAGGGTCGGCCAGCACGAATTCCGTCTGCGGCGAAACCTCGGCGAAATAGCGGCTCAGCCCGCCCAGCGTGCCGCCGGAACCGACGCCGACCACGATGGCGTCCACGTCATGCTCCATCTGCCGCCACAGTTCGGGCGCGGTAGTGGTGGTATGGGCCGCCGGGTTGGCCGGGTTGTTGAACTGATCGATATAAAAGGCACCGGGGATCTCTTCCGCCAGGCGTTTGGCGTAATCCTGGTAGTAAGCTGGATGCCCTTTGCCGACGTCCGAACGGGTCAGCAGCACTTCCACCCCCAGCGCGCGCAGGTGGAAGATCTTCTCGCGGCTCATCTTGTCCGGCACTACCAGCAGCAGCTTATAGCCTTTCAGCGCCGCCACCAGCGCCAATCCCAGGCCGGTATTGCCGGCGGTGGCTTCGATGATGGTGCCGCCCGGCTGCAGTTTGCCGTCGCGCTCGGCCTGTTCGATCATCGACAGCGCCACGCGGTCTTTGATCGAACCGCCGGGATTTTGGTTCTCCAGCTTGACGAACAGCCGGCATGGGCCGGTATCGAACTGGGTCAGTTCCAGCATCGGGGTATTGCCAATCATCTCGATGACGGAATGGGGGATCGCCATGACTCATCTCCAGGATTATTCGGTATAAAAGTCTTTGTGCGGATGATAGCGCTGAGGATAAGCGCTTTAAAAAGAACAAATATCGGTTCTATATGCCATTATGGAATATATTAATCTTTTTTGGACGTATGGATGCGCAGATGTTTAGCGGTGCAGATGCTTGGCCGTGTAGCCGTGGGTAGATGCGAAAATGCGCGTCGCGATGCTTTTTTGAACGATAAGTGCGTGCCTGCGTACAGTTATGTAAAAATGCTGAAAATTCACGCTAAACCCTGCAAAAATAAGATAAATCACATAAACTCACAGCAAGGGCATTTTCGGTGCGTTGCGTTACCCATTACGGGCGCCGCAGGGGGTTGCGGCCGGCACGCGCGCACCGGGCCACTCTCGCTGGTTGGCTTAAAACGTGAACATGTTTGAAAGTTAACGCTATTTCAATGGTTTTGAATGGACACTCTGGCGACGTCATGATGAAAAAAAACTTATCCACTTCCCTGAAAAAACTGACCTTCAGCGTAGGCATCCTGTTGCTGGCCGCCCCGGCCGTGCACGCGGCCGAGCCGCCGGCGCCGCCGCAGGTAGACGCCAAGGCCTTCATTCTGATGGATTACAACAGCGGTAAGGTGCTGACCGAAGGCAATGCCGATACGCGTCTCGATCCCGCCAGCCTGACCAAGATCATGTCCAGCTACGTGATCGGCCAGGCGATCAAGGCCGGCAAGATCAAGCCGGAAGACATGGTCACCGTCGGCAAAGACGCCTGGGCGCCCGGTAACCCGGCGCTGCGCGGCTCTTCGCTGATGTTCATCAAGCCGGGCGATCAGGTGCCGGTGCTGGAACTGAATAAGGGCATCGTGATCCAGTCCGGCAACGACGCCAGCATCGCGCTGGCGGACTACGTGGCGGGCAGCCAGGATTCGTTCGTCGGCCTGATGAACAACTACGCCAAGTCTCTGGGGCTGCAGAATACCCACTTCCTGACGGTGCACGGTCTGGATGCGGAAGGGCAGTACAGCACCGCGCGCGACATGGCGCTGCTGAGCCAGGCGCTGATCCGCGACGTGCCGGACGAATACGCGCTGCATAAAGAGAAAGAGTTCACCTTTAACAAGATCCGCCAGATTAACCGCAACCGTCTGCTGTGGAGCAGCAACCTGAACGTCGACGGCATCAAGACCGGTTACACCAGCGGCGCCGGCCACAACCTGGTGGCGTCCGCCACCGACGGCCCGATGCGTCTGATCTCGGTGGTTTTAGGCGCGCCGAGCGATCGCGTGCGCTTTAGCGAAAGCGAAAAGCTGCTGACCTGGGGCTTCCGCTTCTATGAAACCGCGACGCCGATCAAGGCCGATAAGCCGTTCGTCACCCAGAAAGTGTGGTTCGGCGACGTCAGCGAAGTGCCGCTCGGCGTGGCGAAAGACGCCTCGGTCACCATTCCGAAAGGGCAGATGAAAAACCTGAAGGCCAGCTACAAGCTGACCCAACCGACGCTGGAAGCGCCGCTGGCGAAAAACCAGGTGGTCGGCACCATCGATTTCCAGCTGGACGGCAAAACCATCGAGCAGCACCCGCTGGTGGCGATGCAAGAGGTGAAAGAGGGCAACTTCTTCAGCCGCATCTGGGATATGGTGATGATGAAGCTGAGCCAGTGGTTCGGCGGGATCTTCGGCTGAATGCCCTGACACCGCTGCCGCATCGTCGCGTGCGGTTCCTGAAAAAGCCGCAACCTTCCGTTGCGGCTTTTTCATTTTCAGCATCCGTGGCGTTTTAGAAATAGTCCACCAGCATGGTGGCGCCGCTGGAGAAGTCACCTTCCGCCAGGGGGACGGCGCTGTTTTTCACCGGCACCGCATCAAGCGTCGGCGGATTGGCGTAATCGATGTTCAGCGGCGTATTGATGGCGAAAGCCTTGCCGTTGGCCAGCAGTTTGATGCCCAGCCCATTGACGCTGCTGTTCAACACGCTGCTGTCAAAGGCCGCCGCGCTGCCCATGATCTTCATTTTCAGCTGGCGGCTGTTATCCAGAAACTCACACTTGATGCTGTAATCGATGCGTTGCATATAGCGATTACCGTCGATACGTTTGATGCCGACCTTGCCAAAGTCGATATCGATAGTGCGCCCGTCGTTGATCACGCAAGGCGGAGGCGCCACCACGGTGGCGGTGATACTGACCTTGGTGCCCTGGTCGGCGGCCTGGGGGGCGGCGCTGATCACACCCAGCGTAAACAGCAGAGCGCAACGCGTTTTCCTCGTCATGTTCATTCTGGCTCCCGTCTCAAGGTGCGCTGAAGATCAGCGTGGCCGAGCCTGACATCGGACCGGTGGCGATGCTGGTGTAAGGCACATTGTTCTTCACAGGCACAAAGGTGACGGTGTCGTTGCCCAGTCCGTTGACGATGCGCGTTCTGAACGTATTGTTGGGTTTCACCACCGCGCCATTGTGCACCATGGCTACGCCGACATTAGGATTGGAGGTCTTGATGAAATCGCTGGAGAAGCCGCTGGCATCGCTGACCATGCGAACCAAAATGTCTTGTGTCGCGCTCTGATCGTCACACCGGTAGCTGAGCGCCTTGTCCTGTTTGATTTGGGCGTCGCTGGCGCCCTGCGTGAGAAAGTCCTGGCGGATCTGACCGAAGTCGACGTTAATCTGCTGGCCGTTGTTGATAGTGCAACTGGTGGTGACGAAGTAGGCGTCGTTGTCGGCGATCAGGCGCCACCGGTAAGGCCCACATTTTGGGCAACCTGACTGGTCATTTTTTTGTTCAAAGTTGATTTGGCCGATAACGTCGCCCTTGTTCACCTTGATATCCTGCGTCGGCGAACGGTTGAGCACGATGTAAACCCTGATGGAAATGCTGGCACTGTTTAGGCCGGTAATCGTCATCACCTGGATACCTGATTGGATCGGGGATAAGTAGTCGGTGCCGTTGATTGTCATACCGTTGGCAAGCGTACCGAAAATGGCGGTGTTCATCGTCAACGCCGGGCTGCCGGTGAGTAAAATATCTTTCCAGTTGGCGACGTCGTTTTTACAGGTCACCTGGCTGACGTTGACGATTTCATTTTTCCCGATGGACAATTCAGGGCCTATCTTTACCCTGACGTCGACCGGCGTCATTGAACCACCCTGACCAATGCTCCCGCCGTCGGAGGTTTTACAGGTAAATGCATTGGCGTTACCAATGAGGACGAAAAAAGATAATGCCAGGCAGTGTTGTAAAAATAGGATGGTTGTTTTTCTCACAATAATATCCCGATTATATAGTGTCATTTGGCTAGGTGCCGCCACGAAATAGGGCTAATTAGGCTGGCTGTGCCAGCGTTATTCCGTTAAATGAGAATAAGGCGCATCTATTCCTGGTATTTCCTTGTTGTCAGCTGGCAGTAGGGCGGTGGGGTACCACCTCAACGAGTTGTTGATGGAACCGTCCGTTACGAGCACTTCTTGTTTGGCGACGAGTTCCAACAGCAGTAGCCGGGCGCGGTAAACGCCGACGTTGACGGCGTTGGCCAGTTGTCGGGTAGACAACCACAGATGCTGAGGTGGCAGTCCGGTGTCGGGACATTGACGGGGCGACTGCGCGAATAATGTTTGCAGCAGATCGTGCTGCAATTGCCGTATTTCCTTTTGTTTTGGAGATAACGCTTCCATAGCACTTCCTCTGTATTTCGATTGCTGTATTCCTAAGAAAAAACAAAGTTTCACTGCCTACCAATAACGAGGTAAATCGCGAATCAAGAAAAATCCTATCTATTTATCAGGATTGAAAAAAAGGGGGTTCCCACTCCGTTTCTACCTGTTTGCAGGCTGGGGGAGTGTCACGCAGAAACCTAAAGTTTTGGTTTATTATATTCACAAAGAGCGGCTTTGCGATCTGATTAATTGTGAAACAGAGAAAAACAGGATATTGCACTATAAAAGTATTTTTTACGATCTATGAGCCTAAAAATAACACTAAATTAACTTTAATTAGGAAATAAATTGCGAATGTTCGTCTTGATCAAAAAAAGACTTTTTTTGCTGGTGGGCATTTGCCAGAATATTCACCGCCAGACAAGAAGGGCGGATTAGAAAGTATTGGTCTCTGCTTGTTGTGATTTCGTTTATTTTTCATATGACGGATTCATTAATGGGTAGACCGCTGCAGACTTGCCGTTATCGACGTATCTATTGTCGGTTTCTTTGGTTTTGGCAGTTAACCAACCAGCAAGATGCTAAAGAATCAGGGCTGCGCATATATAAGCGCGAGCAGATTTCCTGTTGCTCTTTTTCTTGATTGGAATATGCATTTTTTCTTATAAGGAATATAGGTTCTATGAAACTTAACAAAATCATGATGGCTGCAGTGATTGCATTTGGCGCAAGTTCTTTTGCACAGGCAGCCGATCAGGGACACGGTAAAGTGACCTTCACGGGTTCTATTATTGATGCGCCATGCTCTATTGCACCCGAGTCGATCGATCAGACCGTAGATCTGGGCCAGGTTTCTAACGTGGCGTTGAAAAACGGCGGCAAATCCAACCCGCGTCCGTTTGAAATCAAGCTGGAGCAGTGTGATACCACTACGCTGAAAACCGTTAAAACCACCTTCAGCGGCATTGCGTCGTCAACCAACAAAGATCTGTTGGGTATCGCGGGGACCGCCAGCGGCGCCGGCGTAGCAATCACTTATGGCGGCCAGCCGATCAAACTGGGTCAGGCGACTGCGGCACAGACGCTGAATACTGGCAACAACAGCCTGAACTTCTCCGCTTACCTGCAGGGTGAAGGCGCTTCCGCAGCCATCGTCCCGGGCGATTTCACCGCCGTAGCCGACTTCACTCTGGCTTATCAGTAAGTGAGACCGCTGGCTTAATCAACCAGGCATGGGGCACGCCGCATGCCTGGTGACTCTCTGTGTCAAAGGAATGTCGCGATGTTTTTTTCAAGGAATCGGGCGAGTGCCGTTCTTTTGGCGTCGTTGGCGTTTGCGCCCGGCAGTGCAATTTCCGCCGCACAGGGGTGGGGCAAAGTCAGTATGCACGGCGCCATTATCGACACTGCCTGCGCCATTGCCGCCGGCAGCCGCGATCAGACAATCGATATGGACACGCTTCCTATCGGACAGATCATTCGTGACGGCCAGGGAATGACTAAACCTTTCAGTATTGAATTGGTTAATTGCATTTTGGAACGTCCGGAAAACAAGCCTGATTGGAAATTCTTTCAGGTCACGTTTGATGGTTTGGCGGAAGGCGCTTTGTTTGGCGTACAGGGCGATGCGCGCGGCATCGCATTGAAGATAAAAGACAGCCGCGGCAGGCCGGTTATTCCAGGGGAGCCGTTGCCGATGGAGGGAATAATACCGGGCAACCGAGTGCTGAATTATTCCATGACGTTAATGCCGAATCACCAGCCGTTGAAGGTGGGAGCGTATTTTTCCACAGTGCGTTTTAAGCTGGATTATTTTTGATTTTTTTTCGTACTGACGGTTAATTCGTTATTGAAAGGACTTTATTATGCTTTCACCGGCAGGGAAGTTATTTCGTCTTCAGGCCTTGGGGCTCTGTGTCGCCCTTTCTCTGGGAAATCCGATCGCGTTGGTTTATGCCGCCGACGTTATTCAATTCAATACTGACGTCTTGGACATCAACGATCGTAAAAATATCGATCTGAGCCAATTTACGCGCAGCGGCTACATCATGCCGGGCGTTTATACCATGGTGGTGCACGTCAATAAGAACGATCTGGCGGAACAGCCGGTGACGTTTATGGCGCCCGAGAACGAACCTAAAGGCAGCGAAGCCTGTCTTTCGCCGGAGTTGGTCAACCAACTGGGGCTGAAAGAAAAGCTGTTAAGTACGCTGAACTGGACGCACGGCGGCCGTTGCCTTGACGCCTCCAGCCTGGCAGGGATGGAAGCCCGCGGCGATCTTGCCAGCTCCTCGCTGTACCTCAACATTCCTCAGGCCTATCTGGAATACAGCTCGGAAAACTGGGACCCGCCTTCGCGCTGGGATGACGGTATTCCCGGGCTGCTGTTTGACTATAACGTCAATGCTCAAACGCAAAAACATCAGAAAGGCGGCAGCAGTTACAGCCTGAGCGGCAACGGCACCGGCGGCGCCAATCTGGGCGCCTGGCGTCTACGCGCCGACTGGCAGGCTAATCTCAGCCATCAGACCGGTTCTTCTCAGTCGAGCGACAAACAGTTCGACTGGAGCCGCTATTACGCCTACCGGGCTATTCCGGCGCTGCGCTCGCGGCTGACGATGGGTGAGGATTATCTGAACTCCGACATTTTCGACAGCCTGCGCTTTACCGGCGTCAGTCTGCGATCCGACGACAGCATGTTGCCGCCCAACCTGCGCGGCTATGCGCCGGAAGTGACGGGCGTGGCGAAAACCAACGCCAAGGTGGTGGTCAGCCAACAGGGGCGCGTGCTGTATGAGACGCAGGTGGCGGCGGGGCCATTCCGCATTCAGGACATCAACGACGCGGTTTCCGGCGAGCTGGACGTACGCGTCGAAGAGCAAGACGGCAGCGTGCAGGCGTTCAAGATGAATACCGCCAACATCCCTTATCTGACGCGACCGGGTACGGTGCGTTACAAGCTGGCGACGGGCAAGCCGTCGGAGTGGGGGCATCACCTGCGCGGGCCGATGTTCGGCACCGGTGAGTTCTCCTGGGGCATCAGCAACGGCTGGTCGCTGTACGGCGGGGGCATCGCCGGCGGCGATTACAACGCGCTGTCGCTGGGGATCGGGCGCGATCTGATGGCGCTGGGGGCGTTGTCGTTCGATGCCACGCAGTCGCGTGCGCGCTTGCCGCAGGAGGGCGCTCTGACCGGTGGTTCGTACCGGTTGAGCTATTCGAAGAACTTCGACCAGTACGACAGCCAGATCACCTTCGCCGGCTACCGCTTCTCCCAGGAGGACTTCATGAGCATGGGAGACTACCTCGATGCGCGTTACGAAGGGGGACGCAGCGGCAAGAGCAAGGAGATGTACACCATCACCTTCAACAAACAGTTCCGCGATCTGGGGCTCAGCACCTATCTCAACTACAGCCACCAAACCTATTGGGATCGGGCGCCGAACGATCGTTACAACCTGATGGTATCGCGCTACTTCGATATCGGCGATTTCAAGAACGTCAGCGTATCGCTGTCGGCCTATCGCAACCGTTACAACGAGCGCAATGACGACGGGATGTACCTGTCGCTGTCGCTGCCCTGGGGCAGCGCCGGGACGCTCAGTTACAACATGACGCTCGATCGCGAAGAGAACGCCCATCGGGTCGGTTACTACAACCGGGTCGATGAACACAACAACTATCAGATCAGCGCCGGCGCCGCACGCAGCGGGGCGACGGCCAGCGGCTATTACAGCCATCAGGGCGATATGGCGCAGATCAACGCCAATGCCAGCTACCAGGCCGGCCGTTACAGCGCCGTCGGCATCGGCGCGCAGGGCGGCCTGACGATGGCGGCGGAAGGGGCGGTGCTGCACCGGGTCAATACGCCGGGCGGCACGCGCTTGCTGCTGGATACCGAAGGCGTCGCCGGCGTGCCGGTGCGCGGCTACGGCAGTACGGTGCTGACCAACCGTTACGGCAAAGCGGTGGTGGCGGATGTAAACAGCTACTACCGCAATAAGGCCAGCATCGATCTCAATAGCCTGAGCGACAACGTCGAGGCGACGCGTTCCGTGGTGCAGGCCACGTTGACCGAGGGGGCCATCGGCTACCGCAAGTTTGAGGTGATAGCCGGCGAGAAGGCGATGGCGATCGTCAAACTGGCGGACGGCAGCGAGCCGCCGTTCGGCGCCACGGTGCTGAATGCCCGCAAACAGGAGACCGGCATCATCAATGACGGCGGCAGCGTTTACCTGTCCGGCCTCAACCCCGGCGAGCGCATGCGCGTGCATTGGAACGGCGCGGCGCAGTGTGAAATCCAGTTGCCGGCGCCGCTGCCGGCCGAAATGCTGATGAACACGCTGCTGCTGCCTTGCCGTCCTCTGGCCGGCAACAAGCCGGCGGCTGACGCCAACTGACTTACACCCGGCGGAGTGCGCTCCGCCGCTAAACCGCCGGGGCGGGATTGCCCGCCTTCGGCCGACTGGAACCGTGAAGACATGATGAATCTGACTATGACCAGAAAGACCGTTTCCCTTGTGGGCCCGCTCGCCGCCGCATTGACGCTCGGCGCGGTCGGCCTGCCCGCTCATGCGGCTATCGCGCTGGATCGCACGCGCGTGATTTTCGACGGCGACCTGAAAACGGTCAGTCTCAACATCAGTAACCAGAACAAACAGTTGCCGTATTTGGCGCAGGGATGGATCGAAGACGATCGCGGCAACAAGATCCAAAGCCCCTTCACCGTGCTGCCGCCGGTGCAGCGGGTGGAGCCGGGCAAACCGAGCCAGGTGAAGATCCAGTCGCTGCCGGCGGCGCGTCAGCTGCCGCAGGACCGGGAGACGCTGTATTACTTCAACCTGCGGGAAATACCGCCGCGCAGCAATAAGCCGAACACGCTGCAGATAGCGTTGCAGACCCGCATCAAAATGTTTTATCGCCCGGCGGCGCTCGCCCCGAAGAAGAACGCGGCGCCGTGGCAGGAGCAGCTGACGCTGACCCGGCAGGGTGACAAATATGTGGTGAACAACCCGACCCCTTATTACGTGACGATCGTTGAGGCGAGTGCCGGCAAGGGCGGCAAAGGGGCGGTCGGCTTTGAACCGTTGATGGTGGCGCCGAAGGCCAGCGCCCCGCTGAACGTTTCCGCCGCGAGCCTCGGCAACGCACCGTCGCTGGCGTACATCAACGATTACGGCGGGCGGCCGCAGTTGAACTTCCGCTGCGCCGGCAGTGCCTGCCAGGTCGTGCCGGTCGCCAAATGACGAGCCGCGCGCAAGCAGGGAAGACCGAGTCATGAACACAGCGGAGTGAACGAATCATGCAACGAAAGATCCCCATGCTGTTGGGAAAGGCCTATGAACGTCATCAGCGACGCACTATCGGCCTGACGGTGTTGGCCGCGCTGATGGTGCCGCTGACGGCGGGCACGATGCTGATGCTGATGCCGCCGGCCCGCGCGGTGGACAACTGGGACGTGGAGGGGGCGAACGGCACGCTCCACGTCTACGGCGCGTTGACGGAAAGCGCCTGCAGCCTGGAAATGACCACCGCTCGTCAGGAAGTGTGGTTGGGTGAGACGGGAACGGCGCACTTCCAGCGCCCGGGCGATCGCGGCACGCCGGTGGCGTTCGAGCTGACGCTGAAAGACTGCCTGCGGGCGCCGGCGAGCAGCCGCGACGCCTGGACTGGGGTGCTGGCCTGGAGCGGCAGCCAGCCTGCGGTGTCCGTGGCGTTTGCCGCGCCGACGGATGACGACGCGCCGGGGTTGGTCAGGGTTGCCGGCGTCACCGGGTTGGGGTTGCAGCTGGCGGATGCCAGCGGCCTGCCTGTGCGCCTCGGCGCGCGTAACAAACCGGTATTGCTGACGCCGGGACAAAACACCCTGACGTATACGGTGACGCCGGTGCGCACCCCGGCGACGCTGAGCGCCGGCGCTTACCGTGCGGCGATCGATTTCCGGCTTTACTACGACTAATACGCCGCTTGCGCCCGGTCGGCGCAAGCACAACCAAAGGGAGTGGCGTCATGCGCGCGACAGAGACGAACCGGCGCCGGAGCGCGCTGTTGGGGGCTGGCATGGTCATGGCGGCCGGCATAATGGCGCAGTCGGCGACTGCGGCGGAAAACATGCGCTTTCACGGCACGCTGGTGGCCGAGCCGTGCGTCATTCAGCCAGGGGATGAGGACATTCCGCTGGATTTCGGCACCATCGTCGACAAATACCTGTATCTGAACACCCGCTCCCACAGTCAAACCTTCGCATTGCACCTGACCGAGTGCGATCTCAGCCTGGGCAATACGGTGGCTATCACGTTTACCGGCACCGAAAACGCCAAACTGCCCGGCCTGTTGGCATTGGATGCCGGCAGCCTGGCGTCGGGGATCGGCATCGGGCTGGAAGACAGCAGCGGCAAGGCGCTGCCGCTCAATCGCGCCAGCGATAAATTCCGCCTGAGTGCCGGCAACACCACGCTTACGCTGCAGGCCTATGTGCAAGGGGAACCGGAGGCTATCCAGACGAAGTCCATCGGCCGCGGCACCTTCAGCGCGGTGGCCACTTTTACGTTGGAATACGAATAAGCGTCTACAAGGACAAGAAACGCAATGATGAGAAAGCACGTCAATCACGCCCTGCGCATGGGGCTGCTGTGCCTGTTGGCGTTGAGCGCCGCCGCTTGCCAAAGCCAAAAGTCGGGCAAGCCCGCCGTGAACACTAAAAATCAGGTTGTGCAACCTCCGTCAGAAGAGGCTTTGCGCAAGCAGCGTGAGGCCGAACAGCTGCAGCAGTGCCAGCAGCAACTGGGCGCATTGCGCGCGATCGACGAGAAACAGTATCAGCGCTATAAGCAGGCCTTCGACAGCCTGATGAGCGGCGCCTCGCAGTACGCCAGCCTGCGCGCCAGGGTAAACGGTGACACGCAGGAGACGGTGGATGCGCTGTATCGCTACAAGGTCAACTATCTGTGCGCCGGGGTGAATCAGGCGGTGTTGACCGGCTTGGCGGATCGTGGGGAGCAGATTAAATGAGGCTGCGCCTGCTGGGCTGCGTCGCTCTGCTGTTCTCCGGCGTCGCGCTGGCGGACGACGGCGTGCCGGCGCTGCTGCAGTTTGCCGAGCAGTATCAACGGCAAAACATCGTGCCGACGAACGAAAAAGCGGCGCCAGTCGAACGCGAGTCGGGGCAAAAAAAGCGTGAACCCGCGAAGCGCCCGTCGGACAACAATAAGCCAGCCTCACCGGCCAAAGCTTTTACGCTGACCCAGGAATTATTGGCGCGTGACCAACAGCTGGCGCGCCAGCGAATGGAACTGACGATGTTGCGCCAGGAACTCGCCGCGTTGCGGGCGGAGAAAGCGACGCCATCCGTCGCGACGTTGCCCGATTCGTCAACGCTGCAAAAGTGGATCGCCGGGTTGGGCACCGCCTGGCGCGGCTCGCCCGACGCGCAGCGCGCCGAGGCGCTGCTGCGTCAGGCGACGCAGGAAACCGCCCAAAGCAGAGCGACGGCGGCGCAGGCCGAACGGCGCGTCACCGAACTTGAGTCTGCCGCGCAGGCATCGGCACAGACGCTTGCACAACGCCAACGCGAGCACCAGGAGGCGTTGAACGCTCTGCGCGCCGCGTTGGAAGAAAGCGAGCAGAAGCGGGCCGGTGAGCAGAAGGCGACTCAGCAGGCGCGCGAAGACCTGCTGGCGTTGCGTAAGCGGCTGCAATGGGAGATGACGCCGGAGCAGTTGAAGGATGATCGCAAGCGTCTGTCCTATGCGGCGGGCAGTGCGCTGGGGCGGGACATTCAGGGGGTAGTGGCGGAGCGTCAAAGTTGGGGCGTGCCGGTGGATCGCGACAGCCTGTTGGCGGGCGTCATCGATAGCGTCTCGGGGCGTTTGCGGTTGCCGCCGGATGAACTGAATGCGCTGACGGCGCAAGCGGATGCCGCCGCCGTGGCCGCGCGTGAGAGCGTTAACGAACAGCGGCGGCGTGATGAAGATTACCTGACGCAGTTCAGTCAACAAAAGGACGTAAAGCAATCGGCGATGGGCTTCTGGTATCGGGTTGATTACGCCGGGGAGGGCGCGCTGGCGCCAACGACGGTGGTTGATGTGGTCGTGAAGGAGAAATTGACCGACGGTACGGTGATCCAGGATATGGAACTGAGCGGCAAGGTGCTGTCGCAACCGTTGTCCGAGTATCCGCCGCTGTTTCGGGAGGCGATAAGCCACCTGCACAACCACGGATCGCTGACGATGGTCGTGCCGCCAGCGCTGGCCTACGGCGAAACCGGCTATCCGCCGAAAGTGCCACCCAACGCCACCATGATTTATGAATTACGCATCGACAACAGCCAGGCGCCGGCAAAGGGTGCCCAGGCGGTTAAACGGGAAGCCGGAACGGCGGGGAGGCAGGGATGAACACGATGATAAAAATCGCGCTATTTGATGAAAACCGTTACTTCAGCGCCGGTTGGCAGGAGGCCCTGGCGCTGCATTTCAGCACTTACGGCAAGCGTACGCTGTTACTGGATGCGCAGCAGGTTCACGAAGCCGATCTGGTGTTCTGCTATTTTCCCCCCGGCGTGCAAAGCTGTTTTTGTCACTTCTTTGAGACGCAGCCCGTGGGGCGTAAAACGCTGTATTTCTCGTTGCGAATGCCGGAGGGGCGGCATAAACGCACCGTCGGAAACCGCTGCGCGCTGGAGGCCGGCGTCATCTACCACGATATGCCGTTGGTCTCGGCGCTGTATCAGGTGAGCGCCGAGCTGGAGCGGCGCAGCAAATGGCCGAACCGGCCGGGTTGTGGCAGGAACTGCATATGCCAGCACCGCGGCCTGACGCTGCGCGAACAGGAGATCATGCGCTGTATGACGCGCGAGATGGGGGTGACGCAAATCGCCCGGATGCTGGACATCAGCGTGAAAACCGTCAGCAACCACAAGATGAGCGTGATGCGCAAAATGGGATTCCGGCGTAATGCCGAACTTTACGGTTGGCTGCGGCACAGCGCTCGTCCTGGGGCTGTGGGGCCTCGCGCGGGCATTCAGGTGGGCGTTGCGGCAGGAAAGAATCGCTATTGAAACGGCGCCGGCCAAGTCAGACCGGCCGGCGCCTTTAGTGCCTCGCCGTGGCGATCAGTTACAGGCCACGACCTTGATCGCCAGCCCGCCCTGTGAGGTTTCGCGGTATTTGGCGTTCATGTCTTTGCCGGTTTCGTACATGGTTTCGATCACCTTATCCAGACAAACCCGCGGCTCGCTGGTGCGGCGCATCGCCATGCGCGCGGCATTGACTGCCTTGACGGCGGAAATGGCGTTGCGTTCGATGCAAGGCACCTGTACCTGGCCGGCGAGCGGATCGCAGGTCAGCCCCAAATGGTGCTCCATGGCGATCTCTGCCGCGATGCACACCTGCGCCGGGCTGCCGCCCAGCAGCTCGGTCAACCCGGCCGCCGCCATCGAACAGGCGACGCCCACTTCCCCCTGACAGCCCACTTCGGCGCCGGAGATCGAGGCGTTCATCTTGTACAGCGCTCCAATCACGCCGGACGCCAGGAAGTAGCGGGTGTAGGAATTGGCGTTTACCGGGCGGATGAACTTGTCGTAGTAGGCCAGCACCGCAGGGATGATGCCGCAGGCGCCGTTGGTCGGGGCGGTAACCACGCGGCCACCGGCGGCGTTCTCTTCGTTGACCGCCAGCGCGAACATGTTGATCCAATCGACCACGTTCATCGGGTCGATATTGTTCTTGTCTCCGGTCACCAGAATGCGGCGCAGCGCGGCGGCGCGGCGCGGCACTTTCATCGGGCCGGGCAGCAAGCCTTCGGTGTTGATGCCGCGTTCGATACCGGCGCTCATCACCTGCCAGACGTCGGCGAAGTGTGCGTCGATATCCGCCTTGCTGCGCAGCGCCAGTTCGTTCTGCATCACCAGGCCGGACAACGACAGCCCGGTCTCTTTGCAATGCTGCTGCAGATCGTGCGCCGATTTGAACGGGTAGGGCACCGGCGTGGCGCCCTCGGCGGACTGGCCGAAGTGCTCTTCGTCGACGATGAAACCGCCGCCGATCGAGTAATAGGTTTTGCTGTGCAGCAGGCGCTCACCGGCGAAGGCGCGGATGCGCATGCCGTTTTCGTGCAGCGGCAGGTTGTCGCTGTGGAAGTTCATGCCGCCGTGCAGCGGGAAATCCACCTCGTGATGGCCGTTGGCCAGCGGTAGGCGGCCGCGCTGTTCGACGTCGCGGATAAAGCCCGGAATGCTGTCGATGTCCACGTCGTGCGGCAGGTTGCCGGCCAGGCCCATGATGATGGCGATGTCGGTGTGGTGGCCTTTACCGGTCAACGACAGCGAACCGTACACGTCGACCATCACGCGGGTAGTGTCTTGCAGCTGCTGGTGGGCGATCAGATCGTCGACGAACTGTTTGCCGGCTTTCATCGGGCCAACGGTGTGGGAACTGGATGGGCCGATGCCAATTTTGAAAATATCGAAAACGCTGACCATGGTCTCGCCTCCTTCTTCAGGTTTCAGGCGGTGAATACGGGAAATGGGGGAGTGCGGGAGGGCCGGCGCGCAGCGGCGCCGGCCGGACGTGATTAGCCGAGCAGGCTGAACACGATAGCAGAGATGGCGATCAGACCCATCACAACCACAAACACGTTGCTGATGTGGCCGCTGTACTTGCGCATGGCAGGCACTTTACGGATGGCGTACATCGGCATCAGGAACAGCAGCATGGCGATGATTGGGCCACCCAGGGTTTCGATCATGCCCAGGATGCTCGGGTTCAGGGTGGCGACGATCCAGGTGGTCACCAGCATGAAGATAGCGGTCATGCGGTTCAGCTTGGCGGTGCTGACGGTTTTGCCGCGGCTCTTCATCGACTTGGCGACCAGGCCGTTGAAGCCTTCACGGGCGCCCAGGTAGTGGCCCAGGAACGATTTGGTGATGGCGACGAAGGCGATAACCGGCGCGATGTACTCGATCATCGGGTTGTTAAAGTGGTTAGCCAGGTAAGACAGAATCGAGATGTTCTGCGCCTTGGCTTCCGCCAGGTTTTCCGGCGTCAGGCTCAGCACGCAGCTGAACACGAAGAACATCACGGTCAGCACCATCATGATGTGTGCGTAAGCCAGAATGCGGGAGCATTTCTTCTCGGCGTCTGCGCCGTACTCTTCGCGTTTGGCGACGGCGAAGGCGGAGATGATCGGCGAGTGGTTGAAGGAGAACACCATCACCGGGATCGCCAGCCACAGGGTCATGATCAGGCCGTGACCCATGCCGGTACCGCTGCCGGACAGCGACACGTTTTCGAAGATGGCGCCGGTCCAGTTAGGGATCAGATACACCGCCAGCAGCATCAGCACTGCGACGAACGGGAACACCAGGATGCTCATGGTTTTCACGATGGCCTGCTCACCGAAGCGCACGATGGTCATCAGGCCGACGATCAGGATCAGCGACAGAATGGCGCGCGGTGGCGATGTCATGCCCAACTGGTGGGTGATGAAGCTGTCGACGGTGTTGGTGATCGCCACGCTGTAAACCAACAGAATCGGGTAGATGGCGAAGAAGTACAGCAGGGTAATCAGTTTACCGGCGGTGATGCCGAAGTGCTCTTCCACCACGGCGGTGATGTCTTCACCGGGATTTTTGCCGGACAGAACGAAACGGCACAGACCGCGGTGGGCAAAGAAGGTCATCGGGAAAGCGATGATGGCCATGATGATCAGAGGAATCAAACCGCCGATGCCGGCGTTGATGGGCAAGAACAGGACGCCTGCGCCGATGGCGGTGCCGTACAGGCCCAACATCCACATGGTATCCGTTTTACGCCAGGTACTGCTGGAGCCCGAGGCCGCAGAGGCAATTGTGCCGGTCTGTGTAGTGTCCATAAATATCTCCGAAGTGAACACGAATTTAAAATTAAAAGGCAAAACTTAAGGTTAAACCGTCAAACGTCCTATTCAGGCAACGCTTGCGGTAAGAATCAGGTGTTGCTTGCGGGGATGTTTTGGCGTCCCCCTGGTTGTTTATTGCGTTCATTACCAAGGCACAGCGCCGGGTAATTCACTAAAGACTTTTCACCGTCGCGGGCGATAAAAGTCGTTACCGCTGCCGACAGGTCTTTGCCTGTCGATTTTTGTTGGCGGCAAGATAACGATTTACAGTAGAAACAACCGTGATCCTGCTCTCAAATGCGCAATATGTGCAGTTATCAGCTTTTTTATCGATTTTTCGCGCATTTGTTGCACATTTGTGTAAGATTTTGTGCTGAGAACGCTCTCATGAAAGTTTCTGCGATTATGCGGTATGTACAATAATTAACCAGATAAAGCGCTGTGCTCAGCAGCAAGCCGAGCAATATATTTTATGCGTGGTTTTGGATCTAGCGAAAAACCCGGATTAAGCAGTTTTAGTGATGTAGATCACATTATGTTTTTAAGGTAAATAAATTTTATATCTTTGTTTTTATTTTGTTTTTGTTGAAAAGCACCGCTAGTAACGAAGGGAAATTACTTACGTGGTTAGCGGATAAAAATGCGTAACCATTCATCATATAAATAACAGATACCTAACAGGTATTGGCGAGATTTGCTGCAATCGCGTAAACCGCTGTTTATTTAAACTTCCTGGCCTTTGGCTCGATTTATCATATAAAAGCCATAAATAGCCGTTAATTCACCCAACCGACCGCGTGGTTAGCCTGCGAAAAAATAATCACGCGGGTGAGCTGTTGCATTTTATTAACCTGATGTTGCGTGCGGATAAGCGAAAAACGCGAATTGATTGCGCATTATTTGTTCATTTTTCGGCGGGGAAAGAGGGATATCGAAGCGGTGCGCCGTCGGTTATGACGGCGCTGAAGGCGGACTAATAGCGGATAGCGATGGCGTTATCGTTGAAGAACGCCATGAAGCCGGCGTCCGGCTGGCGATCGGTGATCACCCGATCGAACTGCGTCAGCGGGCCGATGCAGGCCGGTTTGGTTTTGCCGAACTTGCTGTGGTCTGCCACCAGGATCTTTTGCTGCGCCATCGCCATGGCGCGATGCTTCATCTCCAGCTCGTCGAAGTTGAAGCAGGTGGCGCCGTGCTGCAGGCTGAGGCCGGCGGCGGAGATAAAGGCGATGTTCGGGCAGATGTGATCGAGCTCGTTGCGGCCGCCGACGCTGGAAAAGATGTAGTTGTTCGGCTTGAACTCGCCGCCGCACAGCACCACCTTGCAGTTCGGTTTGTCCTGCAGCGCCAGGAAGGTGTTCAGCGAATGACACACGGCGGTGAAAGCCAGCTCGTCGGCGATGGCGTCGATGATCGCCGGCGTGGTGGTGCCGCAGTCGAAAAACACCGTGTCGTTTTCATTGATCAGCGGCGCCGCCAGCAGGCCGATGCGCCGTTTCTCCGTTACCTGTTTGGCTTTTTGATCGGAAACGAAGTAGTTGGTCACGCCGTTGCTGCGCGGATCGGTCACCACGTAGCCGCCGAGTAACACCACGGCCGCCGGTTCGGCGCTCAGATCGCGGCGAATGGTCATCTCCGAGACCCCCAGCAGCACGGCGGCTTCTTTCAGGTGGATCTTGTCAGCGCGTTTTAACGCCTGAACTAACCGGTTGATACGTTCTTCGCGCCGCGTTTCCATAGATCCGTCTTCCCACAGGTAGTAGAGATAAAAGGCGAGCCGGCATTTCCGGCGCTAAACAGAACGATGCGGGGCAATATCGGGCCGCATCAACCGCCCGTATTGTCCCGCATCGGAGTGTATTGGCTATGCCCCTCAGGGCATACCGACGATCAGTAGCTGCCCGCTGCCGCCTGAGCGCCGGAGACGATGGCGACGCCGGAGCTGGTGCCGATACGCGTGGCGCCGGCTTTGATCATCTTCTCGGCGGTGGCGCGATCGCGCACGGCGCCGGAAGCTTTCACGCCCATTTCGCTGCCCACGGTCTCGCGCATCAGTTTGACGTGCTCTTCCCGAGCGCCGCCGGTGCTGAAGCCGGTGGAGGTTTTCACGAAGGCGACATCGAGTTCGCGACACATTTCACAAACCTGGACGATCTGCGCATCGCTGAGCAGGCAGGTTTCCAATATTACCTTCAACGGGATCGCCGCGCAAACCTCGCGCACGGCGGCGATGTCGGCTTTCACTTCGTCCAGCAGGCCGCTCTTCAGCCAGCCGACGTTGATCACCATGTCGATCTCTTGCGCGCCGGCGGCGATCGCCGCTTTGGCTTCAAAGGCTTTGGCGACGGTCAGGCCGGCGCCCAGCGGGAAACCGATTACCGAGCAGACTTTCACCGTGCTTTCCTGCAGCAGCTGGGCCGCCAGCGGCACGTAGCCGGAGTTGACGCATACCGCATAGAAGTTGTGCTGCTGCGCTTCTTCGCACAGTTTGGCGATCTGCATTTCGGTGGCGTCCATGGCCAGCAGGGTGTGGTCAACATAGCTGGCGTAATCGATGTTTTCGGTGGTCATCGCGGTTCCTTAGTGAAGTTGAGAAAAGAGCATGGATAGGTAATGTGAAAATAATAACATTTCAATGTCGATAAACCTAGCGGGATTTGAAAAATGTCGACGAGATCATAGTTACTTCACTGTTATATGTATAACTTAGAGGAGGGTTGTTTGTTATTTAAATAACATTTTCAGCGACCGCTCGCGGCCTGCGCGGGCGAAACGTCGAGGGGAAAAAGATGAAGATCAACATCGACCTGGCTCCTGAAGCTTTCGGGACGTATCGGCAGGAACTGTTCCGTAACGCGGGTTTCGCGGTGAGCGCGCATCGCTGCGCAGAACGCGGGCCGATGCTGACGCTGGCGAACTGCCGTGGCGCGCTGACGGTTTTGCCGTATCAGGGCCTCGCGATCTGGGACGCCGAATTTGACGGTCATTCGCTGAAATCGGGCCGCCGCAGCGTGCGGGGCGCCGGAAGAAAGCGCGCTGACGACGCCGCGTTCTGTCCCGCCTGGCCGAGTCACGACGGCGCGCCGCTCCAGATGCAACGCGTGTGGCTGCAGCTGGCGGGCGATGAGCTGACGTTGCACGGTGAAGGCGAGCGGTTGGGCGGGCGTTGGCGCATCGGCCCGGCGCTGCGTCTGGCGGCCCAGAGCGCGCAGTTCGCCATAGAGATGAAGGTTACCAACCTGGCCGATCGGCCGCAGCCGCTGCGCTATGTGTGCCGCCTCAACTACGATTGCATTCCCGACGCGGTGTTCCGCCAAAACTTGCCGACGCCGGCGCTGTTGGGAGAGGCGCTCGGGCAGGAACTGCTGTGCTCCGACGATCTGACGCGCTACGTGGATCAGGCCGAGTTCTTTATGCTGGCGCCGCAAGGCCGCCGCTATGTGACGCGTTTTGCCACCGGGCAATTCAACTATGGCCTGCGGCGCATCGTTGTCCAGGGCAACAGGCGGCTGCTTGCTTTTATCCAGCCGGCAAACTGCCGGCCGAACGCGCCGGAAGGGGAGGCGGGAGTGATGCTGGGAGCGGGAAAAACGCGGGCATTTTGCGTGACCACCGGCGTGGTGTGAAAGCAGGGGCGGTAACGCCCCTGTCATGTTATGCGGTTATTCTTTCACCCAGCCGCGGCGAATGGCGAAGGCAAACAGAAAGCGATACAGGCGCGACAGCCTGTCGGCGAGGACATCGCCGAACAGATTCCATACCAGCTGAGCGAACAGGCAGCCGACCAGGCCGAGCAGGAAACCGCCGACCATATCCAGCGGCCAGTGCACGCCGAGGTAAACGCGTGACCAGGCGATGCCGACGGCGACAATCATCAGCAGCGCGCCGGACCAGACCCGGTGCCAGAACAGGAACGCCAGCGCAAAGGTAAAGATGGCGGTGCCGTGATCGCTGGGGAACGAACTGTCCGGCACGTGCGCCAGGAAGGTATAACCCACGCCGGCGACGAACGGGCGCTCATGCGGCAGCAGCGCGCCGATAGCGGAGGCGGCAAGCATGGCGAACAGCAGCGCGATCGTGGTTTTCGCCACCACTTCGCGCTGCGAAACCAGCTGGCTGCGCGGCCCCCACAGCCACAGGCCGACGATCAGCAGCGGCACGATAATGATAAGATCGCGCGCCAGAAAGGTGGCGAAATCGATCATCCATTCGGGAGATGCCGGGGTCGCATTGATCCAGGCGAAAAGAACATGGTTTAACTGCTCCATAACCGTTACCTCATCTTGCGGCGCCAATAGCCGCTAACTATCCAATAAATCGCCAACTGGCTTAACCAAACCCACCAACCTGCCCACAGGTTATGGGTAAGAAAATGTGCGCCGCGCATGATCTGACCAAAGCCCATCAACATGCCGAGCGCAATACCGCCGCACCAGCAGCACCAGGCCAGGCGCGGGCGCTGCGGATAAAACAGGAAAAACAACGCCATGACCGCGAAACCGCTCGAGGCGTGCCCGCCGGGGAAACAGCGACCGGGGCCCGGCAGCGCCGGTACCGCGCCGAACAACGGGAAGGACATCGCCTTGCCGCCGTACTCGATCAGATCCCACGGACAGGAGTGCGCGCTGGTGGCCTTGAGAATGCCCACCACCAGCGGGCCGATGCCGAGAAGCAGCATGCTGACAATCAGGCGCGCGCTGCGGCGATAGATGCCCCAAAACAGCGTAAGCACCGCTCCCACGATCACTATCTGCTTCAACAGACGGTGATTGATCAGATCCAGCCAGTAATTGTTTTGCCACGGGAAATGCCCGCTGGCGGCATCGTACCAATAGTTGCTGATCGCCCAGTCCAGCTGTTCGTTGCGGGAGAGCCACAGGAACACCAAACCGCTGATCAGCAGGCCAAAAACTTGCCAACGGTAAAAGGATGTCGGCAGGGAGTAAAGGGCAGTTGTCTTAATTTGCTGTGCCGTTGAGGATTGATTTAATGACGATTGTGGATTCACGCGCAGGCTCGGTGACAGTATTGAATAGCGCCACTGTAATAATTCTGTCTTAAGAAAACCTTAGTCCGCCGGCAAGAAAACTCTATCCGACGCTACCGCCTTCGGCTAAGGTAATCGTTTGCTTTTTTCGGGATGAGAGTGTGGTGATGAAGAATAAAGCGCGTGTCTTACTGTTGGCGGCCGCCGGTGCGGTCTTTTCTCCGCTGAGCTTTGGCCAACCTGCGGCCACTGGGCCGATCGTGGTGCAGGGCGCAATGCCGGTGGAAGCGGAACGTTTCGCCCAGCGGCTGGAGAACCCGCGTGAGGAGCAGATCGGCGGCTGGCGCTTTTGGCACGGTACCGTAGACGGCTACCCGGTGGTGGTGTCGGAGACTCTGAAGGGCATGTCCAATGCGGCGGCGGCCACGGCGATCTCCGCCACGCAGTTCCATCCGGTGGCGATCATCAACCAGGGCACTGCCGGCGGTCACGATCCGGCCCTTAAGGTGTATGACATCGTGCTGGGCAAATATTCGGTCAATCTTGGGGCGTTCAAAACGCCGGTCAAGGCGTTGGGGGAAGGCAGCGACTCGCGGCAGTGGCAGCCGATGGATCTGTTGGCTTCCAAGGGCAGCGCTGGTGAGGACCAAAAGGCGCACAGCCTGCGTCAGTTTCCCGCCGACCCCAAACTGCTGGCGATTGCGCAAAGCGTTAAGAGCGATTACCGACAGGGCAAAGTAGTGGAAGGGGTGATCGGTTCGGCCGACGTGTGGAACAGCGAGCTGGATCGCATTCGCTATTTCCACGACAGCTACCGGACGTCGGTCGAAGAGATGGAGACCGCCTCCGCTGCGCAGATTGCCGCCGAGTTCAAGGTGCCGTTCGTCGGCATTCGCGTGTTGTCCAACAACATCACCAATCAGGGCAAATACGATCCGCAAACCGGGCTGGCGTGCCAGGATTACGTCTATCAGGTGGTGAAGGCCTATATCGCCCAACTGAAGACACACTGAGCCATTGCTCCAGATAATCGACGATACCAGGCGATTGTCACTATTTATCGCCTATTGTAAAGAAGATTAAACCTGTGGCGAGCTTGGCGGTAGTGTATTAGTTTATAGACGGATTATTTGACAAAAAGTGTAGGGATAAACATGAACAAGGCATCCGTTGTATTTTCCGGCCTGCTGATGGCCGTTTCCGCCAGCGCCATGGCGGCTACCTCTGGCGATGACGCGGATATCAGCAAACAGCCGCTGGAAAAGGTCGCACCTTACCCGAAAGCCGAGAAGGGCATGAACCGCCAGGTGATCTACCTGCCGAAGCAAGAGCACGAAGAGAACTACAAGGTAGAGCTGCTGATCGGCAAGACGCTGGAAGTGGACTGCAACCGTCATATGATTGGCGGCACCCTGGAGACCAAAACGTTGTCTGGCTGGGGCTACGACTACCTGGTGCTGGAGAAGCTGTCCGAACCGGCCTCGACCATGATGGCCTGCCCGGATAACACCAAGACCAAGAAATTCATCGCCGCCAACCTGGGCGACGCCGCGATGCAGCGTTACAACAGCCGCCTGCCGATCGTGGTGTATGCGCCGAAAGACGCGGAAGTGAAATACCGCATCTGGAAAGCCGAAGATACCGTAAGCCAGGCTGAATCAAAGTAATCCGCGATTAGCGCTGTGAATACATGATCTTGTACAAAACCGTTTGAAGAGCATTTTGCGATGATATGCGGCTCTTCAGGCGGTTTTTTATTTTCAGGCAGGAAAGCCAGGTGCTTAGCCAAATTTTTTCAACCTACAGAGGGAAAATGGAAAGTGACTCAAGCTAACAAGGTTAACATCCTTGGTTTAAGGGCATTTTTTTAATTCTCACTCGCAATATCCTCATTTTTTATCTCCCTTCATCTCTGATTATATTATTTTGAATTGCAATTATTTCGGTAATAACAAACCGTTTCGGTTACATAAATAAAAATATTCTTATTAATCATTTTATTGTTGTTTTATTGATTTTATTTAGTGGCAAAGGAATGGAAATTAATTATTGTGCTGCTAGATTCATCAATGTAATTAGCTCCACGGCAATTACATTGTTCGCTAATTAATATCTAAAAAAACTTACGAGGATATTCCAATGGCTGATTGTAAATGCAATGAACAAGATCCGCATGCTCAAAATGAACATGTTGCTGATTTTACTGCGGTTGGATTTTCGCAAAAAACACCGGCGCCGGTACCTGTAGACCTTAAGCAGCAGGGCGTGTTGGCGCTTAAACTTTCGGTTTGTGTTGGGGCCAGTTATAACCCTGCAAACAACCAAATTTGTTTTACCATTCCTATCTACGGTGACTTTTGCGTTTCTTCGCCGATTCCAATTCCCATTGGTGGGCAGCTTAAAGTGTGCGCAGAGACCTGTGGTTCCTTTATTCCTACGGGATTGAAGGCCACTATTTATCTGAACGGTTCCGTTCTGTTCTCTGTCGTTCTTTTTGGCGCTTGTTAATGTAAAAAGAAAAGCAAGGCATCGTAGGTGTCTTGCTTTTTTTGATATTAAGATATTGATAAGGCCGTTGTTGAGTTCAGCCCCACTTGCTAATTAATACAGTTACTCCGCTCTCACTCCTTCTGAAATCAAACCTTGGGAAATGCATTGTTTGATAGCCGACCGCCCGACACTAAACGTTAAGAGAAACGATGTTTCAGGAAGGAGCGGACGCGGCGCTGTATGTCGTCAGTTGAGGTGTTGCTGCCATCTGATGGTGGTCCCGCGGGCGGTGGAGTGCGGCAACAAAAAACCCGATAATCTTGAACCTAAAAGGCGGGATTATCGGGCTCCACAAAATGGGGACATCAAAGAAAAGCAGTGGCACTAATTCAGACTGCGGCCCCCAACGAAAGTTCTGGCCGGCGACAAAAAAATCAAAATATTTTTATCGCCGATCCATCTCTTCCGCTAATCGATCAACCGAGTATGCCCGGCCATAGCACCACGATGAGCGAACCCGCCAGCGTTAACAGCACGTTAGCGATGGCGTAGGTGCCGGCGTAGCCCAGCGCCGGGATGTTGCTGCGCGCGGTGTCGCTGATGATCTCCATCGCCGGCGCGCAGGTGCGGGCGCCCATGATGGCGCCAAACAGCAGGGCGCGGTTCATGCGCAGCACGTAGGCGCCGAACAGGAAGCAGATAATCACCGGCACCAGGCTGACGATCAGCCCGGCGATCAACATCTGGCCGCCGACTGCGCCCAGGCTGTGGCCGATGCCGGCGCCGGCGCTCAGGCCCACGCCCGCCATAAACACCATCAGGCCGAACTCTTTCACCATGTTCAGCGCGCCCTGCGGAATGTAGCCGAAGGTCGGGTGGTTGGCGCGCAGGAAGCCGAGCATGATGCCGGACATCAGCAGACCGGCGGCGTTACCGATGCCGAACGAGAAGTTGCTGAACTGAATGGTGATCTGGCCGATCAGCAGGCCGATGATGAAGAAGGCGCAGAACGCCAGCAGATCGGTCACCTGGCTGTGGATCGAGATAAAGCCAATCTTCTCCGCCACGCTCTTCACCCGGCGCGCGTCGCCGCTTACCTGCAGTACGTCGCCCTTGTTGAGCACGATGCTGTCGTCGATCGGCATTTCGATCTGGCTGCGGATCACGCGGTTGAGGAAGCAACCGTGGTCGGTCAGCTTCAGTTGGCTCAGGCGTTTGTTCACCGCGTTGCTGTTCTTCACTACGATCTCTTCGGTCACGATGCGCATGTCGAGCAGATCGCGGTCGAACACTTCCTTACCGTTGCGGAAGCTCGGATCCAGCCGCGCGTGGGCGTCCGGATAACCGACCAGCGAGATCTCGTCGCCCACCTGCAGCACCGCGTCACCGTCCGGGTTGGCCAGAATGCCGTTGCGGCGGATGCGTTCGATGTAGCAGCCGGTCTGGCGGTAGATGCCCAGTTCGCGCAGGTTCTTGCCGTCGGCCCAGGCCACCAGCTCGGGGCCGACGCGGTAGGCGCGGATCACCGGCAGGTAGACCTTGCGCTGGCTGTCGGTGTCCAGGCCGCGTTCGCGAGCGATTTGCTGGGCGGAGGTGGACAGATCCTGGTGCTGCAGTTTTGGCAGGTAGCGCGCGCCGAAAATCAGGCTGACCAGACCGATCAGGTAGGTGAGGGCGTAACCGAGGCTCAGATGATCCTGCGCCGCCAGCAGCGCCGGGCCGTTGACGATGGTGTTGCGCAGCGTATCGCCGGCCCCAACCAGCACCGGCGTCGAGGTCATCGAACCGGCCAGCATGCCGGCGGTCAGGCCGATGTCCCAGTGGAACAGCTTGCCGAGGCCGATGGCGATCACCATGGCCGAACCGACCATCACCAGCGCCAGCATCAGGTAATTCTTGCCGTCGCGGAAGAAAATCGAGAAAAAGTTAGGCCCGGCTTCCACCCCGACGCAGAAAATAAACAGCATGAAGCCGAGATTCAGCGCCTCGGTGTTAATGGCGAAGTGTTGCTGGCCGAGCAGCAGAGAAACCACTAAAACGCCAATGGAATTACCGAGTTGGACGGAGCCCAGACGGAGTTTACCGAGGCACAGCCCCAGTGCGAGTACCACGAACAGTAACAGAATGTAGTTACCGTTTAACAAACTAGCGACGTTTATGTTCACGGAGGATAACTTATTGTTTACCAGTAAGTGCTTGATATAGATAACTATAAGAGATAAATTCAGCCTTAAAACGACATCATAAATCACCACCAGCGTAAGGCGAAGCGAACCATCGTTCGGCGGCGTTCATTCTAGACGCTATGACCGATGACAGCCAGCACAGAAAGCTGATTTCCTGCGCCGCCGTGCGCATTTAACTCTCTTTTGACCAAGGAAAAAATTCGGTTCAGCGTCACCGCACGGGTGACCGGGCCGATTTCTATTGATGCGGTAATTGGGCGGGGGAGAATTCGCATGACGAGTTATAGATATTGGCTGGGCATTCTCAGCTGTTTTCTGTTGTTCAGCCTGGTGTTTCTCGGCCAGCAAACCGGCCTGTTCGGCAGCACGGATCATGAGCACCACGGTGAAACCGGCCTGCTGCTGTTTGTGATCCCCGGCGCGATCGCCAGCTATTTGTCGAGCCGCAAGCGGCTGCTTTGCCCGTTGCTTGGCGCGCTGTATGCATTGCCGCTGTGCCTGCTGATCCGCCACTTCTGGCTGACGCCGTCCTCGTCGTTTTGGCAGGAACTGGCTTACGCCACCAGCGCGGTGTTCTGGTGCGTGTTCGGCGCGATGCTGATGCTGTTCGCCCTCGGTTTGTTGCACACGCTTCAGCAGTTGCACCGGCGGCAGCGGCAATAAAAAAAGGCGCATTAAGCGCCTTTTTGCCGTTCAAAAACTTACTGGAACAGGTTCAGGTGTTCTTTGGCGTAAGCTTCGAAATCGGTGCAGCCGCCGATGTGCTTCTCATCCAGGAAGATCTGCGGCACGGTTTCAACCGGTTTGCCGACGGTTTTTTCCAGATCGGCCTTGGTGATGCCTTCCGCGTGGATGTCAACATAACGGAAGTTGAAATCGTCGCGTTCTTCAGTCAGTTTTTCCGCCAGTTCTTTAGCGCGGACACAATAAGGACAGCCAGGACGCCCGAAGATTACTGCAAACATGCAACGCTCCTTAATTGGATTTTCGATAAATTATTCGCGATTGCAACGACATCCCGTCACCGAAAAAGTCATTACCTGCGTCAGATGGCGCCTACTATGCCCGTTGAGGCGGTGAAAAAAAAGCAGGAATTACCTGTTAATCTGATTCATGTAACCAATTAGTCTGCCGGGGCTGTCGCCGTCGGCGGGAATTCACTACACTGGGGGCAGACCTTCTGGAGAAGAAAAATATGCGTTCATTCGGTGACTTACCGCGCCCGGTGCTGGTGTTGGAAGGGCTGGGTATCGTGATGCTGGTATTGGCCTACCTCAGTATTCACGGCCACCTGCAGCTGCCGGGCTGGCTGGCGTCGCAGCAGGCGGCGGTCGGCATGATTTTCCTCGGCGTGGCGCTGATGGTGCCGGCGGCGGCGTTTCTGGTATGGCGCGTGGTGCAGGGCTTCGGGCCGCTGATGCGCGGCGGCTTGCCGCCGGAAAACGATCGCCGCAAACCGCAAGATGCAGACGCATCGAAAGATAATCAGGATCGCGATCCGCGCGCCTGAGCGCCGCGGCCGCTAACCCGCCTGCCGGGCAGGCGTTGGCTTTTGGGGTGACGAGTGAAAATTGCCATTCTTTCTCGCGACGGATCGCTCTATTCATGTAAGCGGCTGCGTGAAGCGGCGGAAGATCGCGGGCACAGTATCGATATCATCGATCCGCTCTCCTGCTATATGAACATCAATCCGGCGGCGCCGACCATTCACTATCGCGGCCGTCAGCTGGAACGTTACGATGCGGTGATCCCGCGCATCGGCTCTGCCATCACCTTTTACGGCACGGCGGTGCTGCGCCAGTTCGAGCTGCTCGGCAGCTACCCGCTAAACGAATCCGTGGCCATTACCCGCGCCCGCGACAAGCTGCGTTCGCTGCAGCTGCTGGCGCGGCAGGGCATCGATCTGCCGATCACCGGTTTTGCCCATTCGCCGGACGACACTGGCGATCTGATCGAGCTGGTCGGCGGCGCGCCGCTGGTGGTCAAACTGGTGGAAGGCACGCAGGGCATCGGCGTGGTGCTGGCGGAAACCCGGCAGGCGGCGGAAAGCGTGATCGACGCCTTTCGCGGGCTGAATGCCCACATCCTGGTGCAGGAGTACGTGCGCGAGGCGCAGGGGTGCGACGTGCGCTGTCTGGTGGTGGGTGGCCGGGTGGTGGCCGCCATCGAACGGCAGGCCAAGCCCGGCGAGTTTCGCTCCAACCTGCATCGCGGCGGCACCGCCCGCAAGGTGACCATCACCGCCAGGGAGCGGGCGATCGCGGTGAAAGCGGCGAGCACGCTGGGGCTGGACGTCGCCGGGGTGGATATCCTGCGCGCCCAGCGCGGCCCGCTGGTGATGGAGGTCAACGCGTCGCCGGGGCTGGAAGGGGTGGAAACCACCACCGGGCTGGACATCGCCGGCATGATGATTGAATACATTGAGCAGCGCGGCCGGCCGGGCTTCCGCCTGAAATCGGGCGGCTGACGGTACGCGCGTTGCGCTTTTCCCGCCGAGCAATATCTTAATTAGTGAATTAAGCCGCATTGATCGTGGCGTATCGGGTGAATATTCCGTAAGCTATGCGCCTTTTCGCGTATTGAATATTGTGAGGCTGGTTATTATGGATTCACTCATTGTCCCCGATTTGGCGCTGTTGCGGCGCTGGCTGGATCAGTCGGGCATTTCTTTCTTTGAGTGCGATTCCTGCCAGGCGCTGCACCTGCCGCACATGCAGAACTTCGACGGCGTGTTCGACGCCAAGATAGATCTGGTGGACAACGTCATTCTGTTCTCCGCGCTGGCCGAAGTGAAGCCGACCGCGCTGATCCCGCTGGTGGCGGACCTGAGCCAGATCAACGCCAGCTCGCTGACCATCAAGGCCTTTGTCGACATTCAGGACGACAACCTGCCGAAGCTGATCGTCTGCCAGTCGCTGAGCGTGGCGGTCGGCATCACCTACGAGCAGTTCACCCACTTCATGCAGCAGGGCGAAGAGCAGGTCTCGATGGTGATCCTCGAGGCGCGGGCGAACGATCTGCTGTTTATGGGGGATGAAGAAGAGATCCCCGCTGGCGCCGTGCGTCAGCCGATGCTGCACTGATCCTCGCCATACCTTAAGCATGCCGTCGCTCCGGCGGCATGCTGCCGTGACTCCCCTCCGCAATAAAATATTCTGCACTTTGGCCTTTGTCGCCCGATCTTTCTCGCCTTTTGTGCCGTTAATGGCGTATCACATAGAGAAAACTGCATAAAAAATCGATAAAAGGCGTTTTTTACCCTGGGGGCTGGCGGGTTGCGATGGCAGCGGCTATGCTGCTGATTCTGCAAAGGGCTTGCGATTTCCCTTGTGACCACGCGAGCAGGGCAGTGAAAAATGCGCATGCAATCATATGCATAGCCATTCAGTTCGCGGTTGCAACGATTGCGCTCAATCAGGAAAGGTTTTGTATCGCTGCAGATACAAGTTCAATTCTATGATTCACCCTGTTTTGGAGGAAGTTACGGATGGTCACCCAACGTAAAAAGTGGTTATCGGGTGTGGTTGCCGGCCTGTTGATGGCCGCGTCCGTCAATGCGTCAGCCGAAGAGAAAACGCTGCACGTGTATAACTGGTCCGATTATATCGCGCCGGACACTTTGGCTAATTTCCAGAAAGAAACCGGCATCAAAGTGGTGTACGACGTCTTTGACTCCAACGAAGTGTTGGAAGGCAAACTGATGGCGGGCAGCACCGGTTATGATCTGGTGGTTCCTTCATCCAACTTCCTCGAACGCCAGTCGCAGGCCGGCATCTTCGAACCGCTCGACAAGAGCAAAATGCCCAACTACAAGAATCTCGATCCCGAGATGCTGAAGCTGGTTGCACACAACGATAAAGACAACAAATACGGCATCCCATACCTGATGGTGACCACCGGCATCGGCTATAACGTCGACAAGGTGAAGGCGGCATTGGGCAAAGACGCGCCTGTCGACAGTTGGGATCTGATCCTCAAGCCGGAAAACCTCGAGAAGCTGAAAAGCTGCGGCGTCTCCTTCCTCGATGCGCCGAGCGAGGTTTATGCCACCGTGCTGCACTACCTGGGCAAGGATCCCAACAGCACCAATGCGGCGGACTACACCGGCGCGGCCAACGATCTGCTGCTGAAACTGCGGCCGAACATTCGTTACTTCCACTCTTCTCAGTACATCAACGACCTGGCTAACGGTGATATCTGCGTGGCGATCGGCTGGTCCGGCGACGTGATGCAGGCGGCCAACCGCGCCAAAGAGGCGAAGAACGGCGTGAACGTAGCCTACGCGATCCCGAAAGAGGGAGCGCTGACCTACTTTGACATGTTCGCCATGCCGGCGGACGCCAAGAACAAAGACGCCGCGTACCAGTTCCTGAACTTCCTGATGAAACCTGACGTGATGGCGGGCATCAGCAACTATGTCTATTACGCCAATGCGGTGAAAGACTCCACGCCGCTGGTGAACGCCGAAGTGCGCGAGAACCCGAACGTCTATCCGCCGGCCGATCTGCGCGCCAAGCTGTTTACGCTCAACGTGCAGTCGCCGAAGCTGGACCGTGTCATTACCCGCGCATGGACTAAAGTTAAAAGCGGGAAGTGATGATGGGGGGGATCCCCCCATCGTCGGTAAACCGGCAGGCGGGCGCTCCCCGCCTGCATTGCCGTTTTGGGCCACGGCGCTCGCCGTGGTTTTGTGCCGCTTTACGCCGGAGAGCACCCCGATTGAACGACGCCATCCCTCGTCCTCAAGCCAAGTCGCAGAAGGTCTTCACCCCTCTGCTGGAAATCCGTAACCTCACCAAAACCTTCGACGGGCAGAATGCGGTCGAAGACGTCAGCCTCACCATCTACAAGGGCGAGATCTTTGCGCTGCTTGGCCCGTCCGGCTGCGGCAAGTCCACCTTGCTGCGCATGCTGGCCGGCTTTGAACAGCCGACGGAAGGGCAGATCGTGCTCGACGGGCAGGATATGTCGCATGTGCCGCCGTACCAGCGGCCGATCAACATGATGTTTCAGTCGTACGCGCTGTTCCCGCACATGACCGTGGAGCAAAACATCGCGTTCGGCCTGAAGCAGGACAAAATGCCGCGGGCGGAGATCGCCGAACGGGTGGCGGAAATGCTGGCGCTGGTGCACATGCAGGAGTACGCCAAACGCAAACCGCACCAGCTTTCCGGCGGCCAGCGGCAGCGGGTGGCATTGGCACGCAGCTTGGCCAAGCGGCCGAAGTTGCTGCTGCTGGATGAACCGATGGGCGCGCTGGACAAGAAGCTGCGCGATCGCATGCAGCTGGAAGTGACCGACATTCTCGAGCGCGTCGGCGTGACCTGCGTGATGGTGACGCACGATCAGGAGGAGGCGATGACCATGGCGGGGCGTATCGCCATCATGAACCGCGGCAAGTTCGTGCAGATCGGCGAGCCGGAAGAGATCTACGAGCATCCGAACAGCCGCTTCAGCGCCGAATTTATCGGTTCGGTCAACGTCTTCGACTGCGTGCTGCAAGAGCGCCACGACGATGCGTTGATCCTGCAAAGCCCCGGGTTGCGCCATGCGATCAAGGTGGATCCGGATGCTTCGGTGGTGGACGGCGTGCCGATCCAGGTGGCGCTGCGGCCGGAAAAGATCCTGCTGTGCGAACAGGTGCCGGAAGACGGCTGCAACTTCGCGGTGGGGGAAGTGGCGCACATTTCTTACCTGGGCGATCTGTCCATCTACCACGTGAAATTGCACAGCGGCCAGATCATCAGCGCCCAGCTGCAAAACGGCCACCGTTTTCGCAAAGGGATGCCCACCTGGGGCGATGAAGTGCGTTTGTGTTGGGAAACCGACAGCTGCGTAGTGTTGACGGTGTAGTGGAGCCGGTGAGGAGTAACCCGTATGACCCTGCTTTCTGAACGTACGCCGGAACCGCCGGCCAAAACGCCCTCCACCCTCAAGGCCCTGTTCCATCGCCTGCTGATGGCTCACGGCCGCAAGCTGGTGATCGCATTGCCGTATTTATGGCTGACGCTGCTGTTTATGCTGCCGTTCCTGATCGTGTTCAAGATCAGCCTGGCGGAGCTGGCGTTGGCGGTGCCGCCCTACACCGAGCTGATGAGCTGGGTGGACGGCAAGCTGAACATTGCGCTCAACTTCGCCAACTATCTGCAGCTGACCGACGATCCGTTGTATATCGATGCCTACCTGCAGTCGCTGCGCGTGGCGGCGGTCTCGACGCTGTGTTGCCTGATCATCGGCTATCCGTTGGCCTGGGCGGTGGCGCACAGCAAGGCGTCGACCCGCAACATTCTGCTGTTGCTGGTGATCCTGCCTTCCTGGACTTCGTTCCTGATCCGCGTCTACGCCTGGATGGGGATCCTGAAAAACAACGGCACGCTGAATAACTTTCTGATGTGGCTAGGGGTGATCGATCAACCGTTGGTGATCCTGCACACCAACCTGGCGGTGTATATCGGCATCGTTTATTCCTATCTGCCGTTTATGGTGCTGCCGATTTACACGGCGCTGATCCGGCTGGATTACTCGCTGGTGGAGGCGTCGCTGGATCTGGGCGCCCGGCCGCTGAAAACCTTCTTCAGCGTGATCGTGCCGCTGACGCGCGGCGGCATCATCGCCGGTTCGATGCTGGTGTTCATTCCGGCAGTGGGGGAGTTCGTGATCCCGGAACTGCTCGGCGGGCCGGACAGCATCATGATCGGCCGCGTGCTGTGGCAGGAGTTCTTCAATAACCGCGACTGGCCGGTGGCCTCGGCGGTCGCCACCATCATGCTGCTGTTGCTGATCGTGCCAATTTTGTGGTTCCACAAACACCAGAACAAGGAAATAGGGGGGCAGGAATGAACAACTTGCCGGTAGTGCGTTCACCGTGGCGCATCGCCATCCTGACTGTCGGCTTTACCTTCCTGTATGCGCCGATGCTGATGCTGGTGATCTACTCCTTCAACAGCTCCAAGCTGGTGACGGTGTGGGCCGGCTGGTCCACGCGCTGGTATAGCGAACTGTTCCACGATTCGGCGATGATCGGCGCGGTGGGGCTCAGCCTGACCATCGCCGCCGCCTCCGCCACCGCTGCGGTGGTACTGGGGGCCATCGCCGCCGTGGTGATGGTGCGATTCGGCCGCTTTCGCGGTTCAACCGGCTTCGCGTTTATGCTGACCGCGCCGCTGGTGATGCCGGACGTGATCACCGGCCTGTCGCTGCTGCTGCTGTTCGTGGCGATGGGGCATGCCTTCGGCTGGCCGTCGGAACGTGGCATGTTCACTATCTGGCTGGCGCATGTCACCTTCTGTACCGCTTATGTGGCGGTGGTCATCAGTTCGCGTCTGCGCGAGGTGGATCGCTCGATTGAAGAGGCGGCAATGGATCTGGGGGCGCCGCCGCTGAAGGTGTTCTTCGTCATCACCTTGCCGATGATTGCGCCGGCGCTGATCTCCGGCTGGATGCTGGCGTTCACCCTGTCGCTGGATGACCTGGTGATCGCCAGTTTCGTCTCCGGCCCGGGCGCCACCACGCTGCCGATGCTGGTGTTCTCCAGCGTGCGCATGGGGGTGAACCCGGAAATTAACGCGTTGGCCAGCCTGATCCTGCTGGTGGTGGGCATCCTCGGCCTGATCGCCTGGTGGTTTATGGCGCGCTCGGAAAAACAACGATCGCGTGAATTGCAGCGGGCGGCCCGTAGCTGAATCGTAACAAACCTGCTATTTTTGCAATCAATAAATATTGCAACTAACTACCTGACTTTACATGCGCCACCTGTATAGGTGGCGCGTCGTAGCGGAACACGGATATGTCAGACATGCTGAAAAGCGGGCAGGGAATGGGATCGACTTCGGATGCGCCGGTGCCGGTGATGGTGGCGGGCACCGCCATGGTGGCGATCAAGTGCATCAGCGTGGTGCTGCTGCTGGGTGAGCTGGGCGTCGACGGCGCGCAGGAGTTCGTCAACACCAGCGCGCAGGCGTGGGATTCCACCTTTATCTTTCTGGCCGGCCTGATGCTGCTGTGCCTGCAAATCAGCTGCGGCTTTGCGGTGATGCGCGGCCGCAATTGGGGGCGCTGGGGCTATGTGGTCTGCCAGTGCATCGTGGTGCTTTACCTGCTGCTGGCCACCATCGGCAGCGTCTTCCCCGAGGTGTTCACCGTGGAGGGGGAAACCAGCGGCCAAATTCTGCACGTTCTGATCCTGCAAAAGATCCCCGACGTGGTGATCCTGGCGTTGCTGTTCGTTCCTGCCGCCAGCCGCCGCTTCTTCACCGCGCGCAAGTGAGATTTTAGGCGCGCGGAGTGGTAAACTCTGCGCCCTTAATTCGTCATCCTGAACTTCACGGTAATCTTCATGCATTGCGCTTTGTATACGGCGGGCACCTGCCGTTCCTGTCAGTGGCTGGAAAAGCCCTATCCGCAGCAACTGGCCGACAAACAGCATCACCTGCAATCGCTGCTGGCCGGGCGCGATGTCGCGCAGTGGCTGCAGCCGGTGGCGGGGGAACTGAGCGCATTTCGCAATAAAGCCAAGATGGTGGTCAGCGGCAGCGTGGAGCGACCGCTGCTCGGCATGCTGCACCGCGACGGCACGCCGGTCGATCTGAGCGACTGCCCGCTGTACCCCGCCGGCTTTGCGCCGATGTTTGCGGTGCTGAAAAGCTTTATCGCTCGCGCCGGCCTGACGCCGTATAACGTGGCGCGCAAACGCGGCGAGCTGAAATACCTGCTGCTGACCGAAAGCACGCTCGACGGCGGCGTGATGCTGCGTTTCGTGCTGCGCTCGGAAACCAAACTGGCACAGCTGCGCGCCGCGCTGCCGTGGCTGCAGCAGCAGCTGCCGCAGCTCAGGGTGATCTCCGCCAATATTCAACCGGTGCATATGGCGATCATGGAAGGGGAGCGCGAGATCGCGCTGACCGAACAGCAGGCGCTGGAGGAACAGTTCAATCAGGTGCCGCTGTTCATCCGCCCGCAAAGCTTCTTTCAGACCAACCCGCAGGTGGCCGCCGATCTGTATGCCACCGCCCGCGACTGGGTGCGCGCGCTGGGTATCGACAGCATGTGGGATCTGTTCTGCGGCGTCGGCGGTTTCGGCCTGCACTGCGCGCAGCCGCAAACGCGCCTGACCGGCATCGAAATCAGCGCGGAGGCGATCGCCTGCGCGCGCCAGTCGGCGCAGCGGTTAGGGTTGTTGCAGGTAGATTTTCAGGCGCTCGATTCCACCCGCTTCGCTACCGCCGAAGGCCAGGTGCCGCAGCTGGTGTTGGTCAATCCGCCGCGGCGCGGCATCGGCCAGGCGCTGTGCGACTATTTGAGCCGGATGGCGCCGGACTATATTCTTTATTCGAGCTGCAACGCCGAGAGCATGGCGAAAGATATCGAGATGTTGCCGGGGTATCGCATCGAACGGGTGCAGCTGTTCGACATGTTCCCGCATACCTCGCACTACGAAGTGCTGACGCTGCTGGTGCGGCGTTAAAGGCGCTTTTTGGCAGCCGTGTAAGCCGCTGAACGTTCGCGTTTGCCCACAGACAGGACCAGAACCACGATCTCCGTTTCCATGACGCGATATACCAAACGAAAGCCTGAGGCTCTGAGTTTGATTTTGTAGCAATCAGGCAAACCGGCGAGTTTGTTGGCGGGGATGTGGGGATTAACCAGCACCGATGCCAGCTTTTTTTGAACTGTTCCCGGATCACCGGGGACAGTTTTTTAAATTCCTTCAGCGCATGTTCTTCGAATTCAAGCTTATAAGTCATCCAAATTGACCTTAATGCGTTTGCCGTTCATCCGTGAACGAACGATTTCAGCGAGTTCGATATCTTCCAGGTACTCCGCGATCGCCTCCCAGGTTTCCGGAGAGACGTAATATCCCGAAATCTTACCGTTGGTCAGGACGGCGACCGGTTGCCCTTGTGCCTCTTTAAGGGCGGCGTTGGGCGATTTCTTAAAATCGCTGATGCTGACTGCCGAGTCGGCAAGAATGGGTTGAACCGTCATGATGTTATCCTTGATGCTAAATTCAGTATCAAATTTAGCACTAACCGGATGGGGTGGCAATCGGATGGAGCCGCCGAAGGAGGGCGACTCCACACGCGGACTTACTGCGGGAACCACTTGTCGTTGATGGCCTTGTAGGTGCCGTCGGCCTTGATGGCGTCCAGCGCGGCGTTCAGCTTGGCCAGCAGCGCCTGGTTGTCGGGGCGCACCGCGATGCCGAGGCCGGTGCCGAAGTATTGCGCATCGGTGATGTGCTCGCCCACCGGTGCCAGCTGCGGGTTGGTTTTCAGCCATTCGTTCACCACGGCGGTGTCGCCGAACACGCCGTCGATACGGCCGTTTTTCAGCTCCAGAATGGCGTTCTGGTAGCTGTCGTAAGAAACGGTGTTAATCTCCGGGTGCTTGTCCTGCATGTATTTCTGGTGGGTGGTGCCGTTTTCCATGCCGAGCTTTTTGCCTTTCAGATCCGCCAGCGAGCTGAACTTGCCTTTTTGCGCGATCACGATCGCCGAGTTGGCGTAGTAAGGCTGGGTGAAAGCGACCTGTTTGCTGCGCTCCGGCGTGATGTCCATACCGGAAATCACCGCATCGTATTTCTTGAATTTCAGCGCGGCGATCAGGCTGTCGAACGCCTGGTTGGTGAAGGTGCATTGCGCCTGCATCTGCTTGCACAGCGCGTTGGCCAGATCGATATCGAAGCCGACGATCTGGTTGTTGGCGTCGAGCGATTCGAACGGCGGGTAGGTGGCGGAGGCGGCGAAGCGGATGGTTTCGGCCGCGGTGGCGTTAAAGGTCATTCCGGCCAACATCGTCGCGGCAAGCAGCAGTTTTTTCATGCGTAGAGCTCCTGTCTGGATCCTGAAAGTGATTATTCGCTATCGTTTGTTTTTACTGGTAATCGCCAGAGGTTTTTGCGAGGACACCTGCTGATAACCCTGCCATTGAGTGAATTAAAATGCAATATAAATGATTAAATATTGCAATAGGGATAAAAAAAGCCCCGCGCAATGGCGGGGCTGGAGAGGGGGATGGCTTCAGTTGCGGCGCTCAAACGCCAGCGCGTGGCGCTCCACCAACCGCATCAGCAGTGTCAGCAGGCCGTTGACGCACAGGTACACCAGACCTGCGGCGCCGAACACCATCACGTCGTAGGTGCGGCCGTACATCAGCTGGCTATAGCCCATCACTTCCATCAGCGTGATGGTGTAGGCCAGCGACGTGCTTTTGAACACCAGCACCACTTCGTTGGAGTAAGACGACAGCGCGCGCTTGAAGGCGAATGGCAGCAGAATGCGCAGCGTCTGCCGGCGCGACATGCCAAGCGCTTCGCACGACTGCCATTGTCCGGCGGGGATGGCGCGCACCGCGCCGTAGAACAGCTGCGTGGTATAGGCCGCGCTGTTCAGCGCCAGGGCAATCATCGCGCACAGCCAGGGCTGCGACAGCAGGTTCCACAGCCACGGGTAGTCGCGGATCGCCGGGAACTGGCCGGGGCCGTAGTAGATCAGGAAGATCTGCACCAGCAGCGGCGTGCCGGTGAACAGCGTCACATAGGCCTTGACCAGCGGCGTCAGCACCGGCGTTTTCAGCGTCAGGATCACCGTCAGCAGCAGCGACAGCACCAGTGCGACCAGCAGCGCGGCGATGGTCAGCGTCAGGCTGGTGTGCAGCCCTTTGAGGATTTCCGGTAAATATTCAATCATCAGGCCGGCCCCCGCTCAAAGCGCGTAGCGCGCAGCTCAATGCGTTTGATGACGTATTGGCTGAACAGCGTCACCAGCAGGTAGATGGCCGCGGCGATCACATACCAGGTAAAAGGCTCCTGGGTGCGGGTGGCGATGCTCTTGGTTTGCAGCATCAGATCGTTCACGCTGATCAGCGACACCAGCGCGGTGTCTTTCAGCAGCACCAGCCACTGATTGCCGAGGCCGGGCAGGGCGTGGCGCCACATCTGCGGCATGATCAGGCGAAAGAAGATCGCCGCCTTACTCAGTCCAAGCGCCTGACCGGATTCCCACTGCCCCTGCGGCACCGCTTTGAGCGCGCCGCGCAGCGTCTGCGAGGCGTAGGCGGAATAGAGCAGGGCCAGGGCGATCACCCCGCACAGGAACGGGCTGACTTCGAAATTGTCGATCGCCAACTGAATCGGCAGCTGGAACAGACCGAGGTTGAGGGTAAAGCCGTCGGAGAGCATCAGCAGCAGCTGCGACGAGCCGAAATAGATAAACAGCACCACCAGGATTTCCGGCAGGCCGCGCAACACGGTCACCCAGGCGGTGCCGAGCCAGCTGACCGCTTTCCAGCGGGACGATTCCCATACGGCGAACAGCATCGCCAGAATCAGACCGAGGATCAGGGCGCAAACGGCAAGGCCGACGGTCATGCCGGCGGCGCTTGCTAAAGGTTGTAATTCATTCATTTGGGCGTATTACTGCTGGAACCATTTTTTGTAGATGGTTTCATAGGTCCCATCCTGCTTGATCTTGTCCAGAGCGGCGTTGAACTTGCCCTGCAGATCGGTGTTCTTCTGGCGCACCGCGATGCCAAGGCCGGTGCCGAAGTAGTCTTTGTCGGTCACTTTGGCGCCCACTGCCGCCAGCGCGTCATTCTGCTTCAGCCACTCGTTGACCACCGCAGTATCGCCGAACACCGCATCAACGCGGCCGTTCTTCAGATCCAAAATGGCGTTCTGGTAGCTGTCGTAAGGCACGGTGGTGATTTCCGGGTGCTTGTCGGTCAGGTATTTCTGGTGGGTGGTGCCGTTTTGCACGCCGACTTTCTTGCCTTTCAGCGCCGCCACGTCGGCGATTTTGCCTTTCTGCGCGATGAACAGCGCCGAGTTATCGTAGTAAGGCTTGGTGAACAGCACCTGCTTCTCACGCTCCGGCGTAATGTCCATACCGGCCATCACCGCATCGAAGCGCTTGAACTTCAGGCTCGGGATCAGGCTGTCGAACGCCTGGTTGGTGAAGGTACACTCGGCCTGCATTTCTTTGCACAGCGCGTTGGCCAGATCGACATCAAAACCCTGAATCTTGTTGCCGGCGTCAATAAATTCAAACGGAGGATAGGAGGCTTCGGTAGCGAAACGGATGGTTTCGGCTGCGGAGGCGGAAACGCTGATGCCGGCCAGAATGGCGGCGATTATTAGTTTTTTCATCGCAAACTCCCCAAATTACAGCAAGTTAATTGTTAGTGTGATAAGTAATTAGCAAACTCGGTGGTCCGCGGCTGCGTGAAGTGGCTGCTGTCGCCTTGCTCCACTACGTGGCCGTTTTCCATGTACACCACGCGGCTGGCTGTTTTGCGCGCCACTTCCACTTCGTGGGTGACGATCACCTGCGTGATGCCGGTGCCGGCCAGTTCGCGAATGATGCTGACGATCTGGGCGGTGATTTCCGGATCCAGCGCTGCGGTCGGTTCATCGAACAGCAACACCTGCGGCTCCATCATCAGGGCGCGGGCGATCGCCACGCGCTGCTGCTGGCCACCGGAAAGGTGCAGCGGGAAGCGATCGGCGAAGTCGGTCAGGCGCAGACGCTTGAGCAGCTTGTCGGCGCGCTCCATCGCCTGAGCCTTGGTCAGACCCAGCACGCGGCAAGGTGCCTCGATCAGGTTCTGAACCACGGTGAGGTGAGGCCACAGGTTGTATTGCTGGAACACCATGCCGACGTTTTGGCGCAGTTCGCGAATGGCTTTCTCGCCCGGCGCCTGCCTGAAGTCGAATTGGTTGCCGGCGATCTGCAGTTGGCCCGAACGCGGCATTTCCAGCAGGTTCAGCACCCGCAGCAATGAACTTTTCCCGGCGCCGCTTGGGCCAAGCAGCACCAGGGTTTCCCCGGCTGGACATTCCAGCGTGATGTCAAACAGCGCCTGGTGAGCGCCGTAATAGCAATTGATACCGTTAAGTTGAATACTCATGCGCCAGAATTGAATAGACATTGATGCCGCAAATGTTAACTTCCACAGAATACTTATGCAATCTTTGTGCGTTAAAATTTATGAGTGTGCGGCGGGACAGTAAAAGATTAGCACAAGATACCGCGACTCAAGCCGAGGGAGGGGATTTGTGGCGCAGGCTGTGAGATCGGTAGCGAAATTTTTTCTATTGGACGAAATTCGAGCGGTAGACGGGCGGCGGGATGACCGACGCGGCAAGCCCGCGTCGGCCGGGGGAAGCGGGTTACTGGTTTTCCAGCACCTGGCGTACGCTGCCGTTGGTGGCGTGCGCTGGAACATTCAGGTAGCGAATATCATCAACCACCCAGCAGGTGCCTTCGCGCACCATCAACACTTCGTCCTGCCAGTTCACGGTGCTGTTGGCGTCTTTCTGGTAGCTCAGGTCAACGCGCAGCGGGATGTTCTTCGCATCGGTGTTAGGAATGGTCGAGGCGCTGGCGACGGATGCGCTGCTTGGCCCCTGCGCATTGCCGGAGAACAGATCGCCGGTAATCTGATGCTTGCCCGGGTTTTGAGCGGTGCTGACCAGATCCTGATACAGCACTTTGCTCAGATAAGGCTGCAGCTGCGCCAGACGGTTGCTGTCCGGCAGGCCGGCGCCCTGCTGGATGCGCAGGTCATAGAACTTTTGCGCGACCGTATCCGGGCCGCCTTCCACACAGCTGCCGCTGCGGGTGCCGATATCCTTGTATGCCGGTTCCACCGTGGTACAGGCACTCAGCAACAGCGCTAAGGGTAAAACAGCCGCAATCGTTTTTGTTTTCATCTTATTACCTTATGTGAAAGTCTCTACCATGAAGACCGATAGCTTACAGTATAAATGCGTTTTTTGGCCTTGCATTCGTACTGCGTGCCATTGATTAAGCGAACATAATGTCAATCTTCTGGTCATAGATACGTTGAATTAATCAAACAAGGAGTTCTGATGCAGCTTTCAACTACCCCGACCCTGGAAGGGTTTACCATCACCGAATACTGCGGCGTCGTCACCGGCGAAGCGATTCTCGGCGCCAACATTTTTCGTGATTTCTTCGCCGGCGTGCGCGATATCGTCGGCGGCCGTTCGGGCGCTTACGAGAAAGAGCTGCGCAAGGCGCGCCTGATCGCGTTCGAAGAGCTGGAAGATCAGGCGAAAGAGCTGGGCGCCAACGCGGTGGTCGGCATTGATATCGATTATGAAACCGTTGGTAAAGACGGCAGCATGCTGATGGTGACCGTCAGCGGCACCGCGGTGAAAGTCGGCCGCTAATCCCATGCCTTAACGCCCTGGCTCACGCCGGGGCGTTTTTACTTTGTCGGCGGGTGGCTTCCGTGGCGACTATTGCTTAACGTTAACGCTAGACCAAATCATCAAACCACAGGGAGGATAAGTGAAAATTTGGCCAGGGATCATCGCCGCCGCGCTGTTGGCGGGATGCCAAAATCCGCAGCAGGACACGCTCGTCGATCGCGGCGCTTACCAGCTCGAAACCTTGCATCAGGCGCAGGGCGCCGATCAGCGCATTCGCTTTCTGGTGATGCACTATACGGCGGAAGATTTCCATTCATCGCTGAAAACGCTGACCGACGAACACGTCAGCGCGCACTACCTGTTGCCGGCGCACCCGCAGCGCGAACACGGCAAACCGACGGTGTACCGGTTGGTGCCGGAGGCGATGCGCGCCTGGCATGCCGGCGCCAGCGCCTGGCGCGGCCGCAGCAACCTCAACGACACCTCGATCGGCATCGAAATCGTCAACAAGGGGTTCACCCGCAGCATGCTGTTCACCCATTGGCAGCCTTATACGACGGAACAGATCGCCGTGCTGATCCCGCTGAGCCGCGACATCATCCAACGCTATGGCATCCAGCCGCAGGACGTGGTGGGGCACAGCGACATCGCGCCGCAGCGCAAACAGGATCCCGGCCCGCTGTTCCCCTGGCGGCAACTGGCGCAGGCCGGCATCGGCGCCTGGCCGGACGAGGCAGACGTGCAGCGACTGCTGGCGGGGCGCGACAGACAGGCGCCGGTGCCGCTGGCGCCGCTGCTCGAAAAGCTGGCGCGTTACGGCTACGCGATCGACCCGTCGTGGGATGCGCGGCAGCAGCGCAATGTGCTGGCGGCGTTTCAGATGCATTTCCGGCCCGACGATGTTCGCGGCGAGCCGGATGCAGAGAGTGAAGCGATTATCGATGCGCTGCTGGTGAAGTACGGCGCGTGGCGTTGATTACAGGCCATGCAGTTTGCCGTGATCTTTCAGCCAGCGGGCGGTGCGCGCGATGCCTTCTTCCAGCGAGACGATCGGCTGATAGCCCAGCTCTTGCTGCGCGCGGGTGGTATCGAGCGTGAGATCGAAGTTGAGTTTGGCGACGCCGTAATGGGTCAGCACCGGCTCCTTTTCGCTTTTGCTGCCCAGGCGCTCCATGCCGCGCGCCATCATGTCGAGCATCGGATAGGGGACGGAACGGATGCGGCACTTCATGCCCAAATCGTCGATCAGCTGCTGCACCACGGTGCGCAGCGGGCGCGGCTGCTGGTTGGTGATGTTGTAGGCGCGGCCGGACGGCGTGTCTTCTTTTAGCGTCGCCAGCCACATGGCGTGCACCGCATTCTCCAGATAGGTCATGTCCACCATCGCCGCGCCGCCGCGCGGCAGCAGCAGGTTGCCGTAGCGTTTGATCATCTGCAGCAACCGCGGCAACATCACCTTGTCGTGCGGCCCGAACAGGCCCTGCGGGCGCAAAATGGTGAAATGGGTCTGCGGATTGGACAGTGCCAATTGCTGGATCACCTGCTCGCCGGCGGCCTTGCTGCGCGCGAACTCGTTGGCGTAGCGCTGCGGGCGAAAGTCTTCGGTCACGTTGCGGTGATGGTGGTAGTCGAAATAGATCGCCGGGGAAGAGATGTGAATGAACTGCGCCACGCCATAGGCCGCCGCCCATTCGCCGAGGCGGCGGGTAGCGCGGACGTTGGCCAGTTCGAAGGCTTCTTCGGTGCCCCAGGGCGAGGTAAAGCTGGAGCAGTGCCACAGCACATCGACGTCCGCCAGCATCGCCTTGGCCTGCGAAGAGATCAGGTTGGTGAGATCGGCATGAATGAACTCCGCGCCCATTTTTTCCAGCAGGCCGCCCATCGCCTGGTTGCGGCCGGTGGCGCGCACTTTGATGCCCTGGCGGCGCAGATATTCAACGGCGTTACGGCCTAACCCACTGGTGGCACCGGTGACCAATACCTTCATAACGGACTCTATTCTCACCCAAAATCGGAATACCGGCGGGCGCTTGCGGCGCTCCCAGCAAATAAGATGCCATTCTTCCGTGATTTCGTGCGCTATGCAATCGGAAAGCCCCGAAGCACAGCGGCAAACTGTGCGGTTGATCGACAAATGAACGGCATTCAGCGCTGTTGGCGGTCCAGGTTCTCGGCAAGCTCGGCGATGCGCTTCGCCATGCCGCGAAAAATAAACAGATGCGCGGGCATCATGGCGAACCAATACAGCAGCCCGCTGAAGCCGGCCGGGTGCCACCAGGCGCGCACGTCCAGCGTGCGGCGATCGCCGCGATCGGTGATGGTGAAGCTCAGCCGCCCCAGGCCGGGCGCCTTCATGCCGAACAGCAGCGCCAGCTGCCGCAGCGGCTTCAGCGTGATGACTTTCCAGCCGTCGATTTCGTCACCCAGCGCCAGGGCCACGCGCGCCGGGCGGCCATAGACCACGCCGTTGCCGATCATGTCGTCCATGCGGGCGCGGATCCGCCACAGGATATTGGCGTAGAAATAGCCTTCCTCGCCTCCCAGCTGCTGCACCGTTTGCCACAGCGCCTGGCTGGAGGCGGCGGTGTCGAGCGAACACCCCGCCTGTTTCGGGTAGTAGCCGTAGCCGGGGCGCCAGCGGGCCCGCGCCGCCGGATCGTAGCCCCAGTCGGCGGAGTCGACCACTTCCAGTTCGCGCTGCAGCGTGGCGGTGACCGCCTGATCAAAAGTGTGCAGACGCTGCGGGATCAAGGCTTGCAGCGGCCGGCCGTCGGCGGGCAGATCGTGCTTCAATCCCTGGATCAGCGCGCGGGCGATCGGCGTCGGCACCGAGGTGATCAGGCTGATGAACCACACTGAAATCAGCCGCGTCGGCAGGGGGATCGGGATTAGCCAGCGCCGTTTGCCGCTGATGGCGATAAAGCGTTGGAACATGTCCTGATAGCTGAGGTATTCCGGTCCGGCGACATCGAAGATGCGGTGTTCCTGTACCGGGTGCGCCAGCAGATCGGCCAGGTAAACCAGCAGGTTCTCCAGCGCCACCGGCGACGACTTCGAGCGCACCCAGCGCGGCGGCGTCAGCACTGGCAGGTTATAGACCATGTCGCGCATCACTTCGAACGCCGCCGAGCCGGGGCCGACGATGATGCCGGCGCGCAGCTCGGTCACCGGCACGCCGCTCTGGCGCAAGATCTCGCCGGTCAGGCGGCGCGCCGCCAGGTGTGGCGAACTGTCGTCGTTCGGCTGCAGCGCGCCGAGAAAGATCACCTGCTTGACGCAGGCATTGCGCAGCGCGTCGCGCAGGTTTTCCGCCGCCCGGCGTTCCTTCTCGATAAAGTCGTCGCCGTCGCCCATCGCGTGCACCAGATAGTACAGCGTATCGATTTCCCACAGCGCCGCGCTCAGGGTGTCCGGGCGGTACAGATCGACATACAGGCAGTTGACCTGCGGCCAGTTCTGCTCCTGCAGCCACTCGATGCGCCGCGCGGCGGCGGTAATCTGGTGCCCCTGTTCGATCAGGTGCGGGATCAGGTTCTGGCCTATATAGCCGCTGGCTCCAAGAACCAGTACGCGTTGGGGTGTCATCGGGCCGCCTTGTGCGGTGAAAGAGTCGCAGAACGACAGGATGCCAAATTCAGGGTTTAAATGCACTTTTTGTATGGGTATAAGCCGGTTGCATCCGCCGCGGCGCAGGTTCACACTACGCGCCCCTTATCGAACGAAGACCGGATGTCATGAAGCTCAATGTGATTTGTTACGCCCTGCTGGGCCTGGCGCTGATCGCCAGTTTGTTCTCGCCGCATCCGGTGTGGATGTGGCTGCTGTCGGCCAATCTGCTGACGTTTCTGATCTATGGCGGCGATAAGCTGGCGGCGCGCAAGGGGTGGCGGCGGGTGCCGGAGGCGACGCTGTTGCTGTTCGGCGCGCTGGGCGGGTGGTTGGGCGCACTGGCGGCGCAGCAGCTGTTTCGCCACAAGACCCAGAAGCAGCCGTTTAAAACCTGGTTCATCCTCAGCGTGGCGCTCAACCTGGCGGCGGTGCTGGGGCTGTGGTACTGGGTTTACGGCCGCTGGATTTTCTGATGCGGGGCGCGGCCTGCGCCCCGAAGGATCAGGCGTGCTGCTGCAGGAACTCCCGCCACAGCTCGACCACCCGCTGCAGGTCCTGGCGGCTGACGTCGAGGTGGGTCAGAATGCGCGTCAGCGGGCCGCTGCTGATCAGCACGCCGCGTTCGCGCATCCACGGACCGAGTTTGGCCGCCAGCGCCGGCGTTTGGCGCAGGTACAGCACGTTGGTCTGCGCGCCGGGTTCGGCGATCTCCACGCCGATCTGCCGCAGCTGTTGCTCCAGCCAGACCGCGTTGTCATGGTCTTCGCGCAGCCGCGCGACGTTATGCTCCAGCGCGTAGAGGCCGGCCGCCGCCAAAATGCCGGCCTGGCGCAGCCCGCCGCCGGTCATCTTGCGCCAGCGCAGCGCGCGTTGGATGAAAGCCTCGCTGCCGCACAGCAGCGAGCCGACCGGCGCGCCCAACCCTTTCGACAGGCAAATGGTGAAGGTGTCGCAGTACTGCACGATCTCTTTTAGCGGCAGGTTCAGCGCCACGGCGGCGTTGAAGATGCGCGCGCCGTCGATATGCAGCGCCAGCTGCCGCTCGCGGGTAAACTGCCACGCCTGCTGCAGGTAGGCCTGCGGCAAGACTCTGCCGCTGATGGTGTTTTCCAGGCTCAACAGCCGGGTGCGGGCGAAGTGGATGTCGTCGGGTTTGATGGCGGCGGCGAGCTTGTCCAGCGGCAGCGTGCCGTCGGCGTCGGCCTCGATCGGCTGCGGCTGAATGCTGCCCAGCACCGCTGCGCCGCCGGCTTCGTATTTGTAGTTGTGCGCCTGCTGGCCGACCAGGTATTCATCGCCGCGCTGGCAGTGGCTGAGCAGCGCCACCAGGTTGGCCTGGGTGCCGCTGGGCAGAAACAATGCCGCTTCTTTGCCTGACAGGCGCACCGCCTCGGCCTCCAGCGCGTTGACCGTCGGGTCATCGCCGTAGACGTCGTCGCCGACCTCTGCCTGAGCCATCGCCTGGCGCATGGCGGCGCTGGGGCGGGTAACGGTGTCGCTGCGTAGATCGATAAGCATAGGGTTCCTGGAATGTAAGGGAGAGGAAAAGGGTACATGGCATCATATACCCTTTATTTTACCGGGGCAGCTTGCTTAACGCAGCCAGTTGGTTTTCGCCAGTTCAACCACTTCGTCGCCGCGGCCGTTGATGATGGCGCGCAGCATGTACAGGCTGAAGCCTTTCGCCTGTTCGAACTTGATCTGCGGCGGCATCGCCAGCTCTTGCTTGGCGGTGACCACGTCCAGCAGCGCCGGACCGGGATGCGCCAACATCTCCTGCAGCGCGCCGTCCAGCTCGGAGGCTTTTTCCACGCGGATGCCCTTGATGCCGGCGGCGTTGGCGATCGCCGCGAAGTCCGGATTATGCAGGTCGGTGCCGTCGGTCAGGTAGCCGCCGGCCTTCATCTCCATCGCCACGAAACCCAGCACGCTGTTGTTGAACACCACGATTTTCACCGGCAGCTTGAGCTGCGCCAGCGACAGGAAATCCCCCATCAGCATGGTGAAGCCGCCGTCGCCGCACATGGCGATCACCTGTTTATCCGGCGCGGTGGCCTGAGCGCCGATCGCCTGCGGCATGGCGTTGGCCATCGAACCGTGGTTGAACGAACCGAGCAGGCGGCGCTTGCCGTTCATTTTCACGTAGCGGGCGGCCCATACCGTCGGCGTGCCGACGTCGCAGGTGAAGATGGCGTCGTCGCTGGCGTACTGGCTGAGCTGCTGCGCCAGATACTGCGGGTGGATCGGCTGGTCGTCGTTGGCGGTCGCCAGCCCATCGAGATCCTTGCGCGCGTTGCGGTAATGCTCCAGCGCCTTGTCGAGGAACGCCCGGTCGCGCTTCGGCTCCAGCTGCGGAAGCAGGGCGGTGAGGGTGGTGTGGATATCGCCCACCAGCGCCATATTGACCGGGCAGTGCGCGCCGATGCTGCCGGGGTTGATGTCGATCTGAATGATGTTGGCGTTGGTGGGGTAGAACGCGCGATAGGGGAACTGGGTGCCGAGCAGCACCAGCGTGTCGGCGTTCATCATCGCGTGATAACCGGAGGAGAAGCCGATTAGCCCGGTCATGCCGACGCTGTAGGGGTTGTCCCATTCGATATGCTCTTTGCCGCGCAGCGCGTGCACCACCGGCGCCTGCAGCAGCTCGGCCAGCTTGACCACTTCATCGTGCGCGCCGGCGCAGCCGCTGCCGCACATCAGGGTGATGTTCTTCGCCTTATTTAGCGTTTCCGCCAGCTTGTTCAGCTCGCTCATCGGCGGCTGCACCAGCGGCAGCGCCGGGGTATGCCAGGTCAGGGGCGCGTCTTCCGGCGCCATGCGCAGCGCCACGTCGCCCGGCAAGACCACCACCGAGACGCCGCGATTGAGGATCGCCTTGCGCATGGCGATCTCCAGCACGCGCGGCAGCTGTTCCGGGTTGGAAACCAGCTCGCAATAGTGGCTGCATTCGCGGAACAGCTCCTGCGGATGCGTTTCCTGGAAGTAGCCGCTGCCGATTTCGCTGGAAGGGATATGCGCGGCGATCGCCAGCACCGGCACATGGTTGCGGTGGCAGTCGAACAGGCCGTTGATCAGATGCAGGTTGCCGGGGCCGCAGGAACCGGCGCACACCGCCAACTGGCCGGTAAGCTGGGCTTCGGCGCCGGCGGCGAAGGCGGCCACCTCTTCATGGCGGGTGCCCAGCCATTCGATGGTGCCCATGCGGTGCAGGCTGTCGCTAAGGCCGTTGAGCGAATCGCCGGTCACGCCCCAAATGCGTTTTACGCCGGCTTGATCCAGCGTTTTGGCGATCAGTGTGGCTACGGTTTGCTTCATGGTTCCCCCAAACAAGGTTTGAAAAACGATGTGGACTCGATCCGGTGAGTGGCAGCAGAACAACTGCAAGCATAGCTTACCGGCTGTGGACGAGGTGCGGTCAGGAAGGGTAAAGAGCGTAGGACGGGGAAAAGTGTAATCGGGCTGGCCGCGGGGAGCTTGCCGATAAATGCCCCATCGCGGCGATGGGGCCAGGGGATCACGCCAGCGTGACGTCACCCTGCAGCTGGCAACTGCAGGCCAGCACGTAGCCTTGCGCTATCTCTTCCGCGCTCAGCGTCATGGTGCTGGTGGTGGTGTAGTCGCCCTCAAGGATGCGGGTTTTGCACGAGCCGCACACCCCGGCGCGGCAGGCGGCGTTGACCGGCAGGGCATGGGCCTCCATCGCCGCCAGCAGCGTGCTGCCAACCGGTACGCGGAATTCGCGCAGCGGGCGCGCGGCGCGCAGCGTCAGCCCTTCGGTGGCGTCGGCCTGCGCCGCCGGCGTGTGGAACTGCTCTTTATGGAAACGCTCGGCCGGCACGCCGAGCCGGTGGCACAGCTGCTCCACCTGATCCATGTAGGGCGCAGGGCCGCAGGTCATCACCGTGCGTTCGGCGATATCCGGCGCCGCCTGCCGCAGCGTCTGTTCATCGATGCGGCCGCTGAGGTAGCCGGGTTGCAGATCCTGCTCGGCCATCAGCGTCAGGTGCAGCTGCGGATGGGCGGCACACAGCGCGCGCCATTGATCGGCGAAGATCGTGTCGGCGGGAGTGCGCACGTTAAAGATCGCGACGATATCGCAGGCCGGACGGTTAGCGGTCAGCCAGCGGCACATCGAGACGATCGGCGTCACGCCACAGCCGGCGGCCAGCATCAGGTAACGATCGGCCGGGTGGCGCTCGCAGCTGAATTCGCCCTGCGCGTCGGACAGCCACAGCGTGTTGCCGGGCTTGACCTCTTGCGTCAGCCAACGCGATCCCACGCCGTCCGGCAGGCAGCGCACGCTGATGCTGAGAAAGCGGCTCTGGCCGGGCGAGGAGGAGAGCGTATAGGCGCGCAGCGTCTCCTCGCTGTTGCGGATGCTGACCAGCGCAAACTGGCCGGCCTGGTAAGGATAAAAAACGTCGCAGATCAGGTTCAGCGTCCAGACGTCGGCGGTTTCACGCTGGATGGAATGCACCTGCATGCGGTTCGGGCAAAGCGGAGTGGGTTGAGTCATCGGGGCACCTCAAAAAGCAAAGGGGCCGGCGCAGGCGGCCCCATAACGTAACGGCATCAGGCGAGCAGCGCGATGATATCCTGCTCGACGGTAGTGATCGGGCGCAGGCCGAATTTCTCGTTGAGGATCGCCATCAGGTTGTCGGTCAGGAAGCCCGGCGCGGTCGGGCCGGTGACGATGTTTTTCACCCCCAGCGACAGCAGCGTCAGCAGAATGACGATCGCCTTCTGTTCAAACCACGACAGCACCAGACTGAGCGGCAGCTCGTTGACGCTGCAGCCGAGCGTGTCCGCCAGCTTGACCGCCAGCATGATGGCGGAGTAGGCGTCGTTGCACTGGCCGACGTCCAGCAGGCGCGGCAACCCTTCCAGCGTGCCGAAATCCAGCTTGTTGAAGCGGTACTTGCCGCAGGCCAGCGTCATGATCAGGCAGTCTTGCGGCACGCTGCGGGTGAAGTCGGTGAAGTAGCTGCGCTCGTCGCGGCTGCCGTCGCAGCCGCCGACCAGGAAGACGTGGCGCAGTTTTTTCTGCGACACCAGGTCGATGACCGTGTCGGCGGCGTTCAGCAACGTCTGGCGGCCGAAGCCGACGGTGATCAGGTGCTCGATCTCGGTGTAAGGGAAGCCGTTCATGCCCTGTGCCTGGCGGATCACGGCGCCGAAGTCGTCGCTTTCCAGATGGTTGACGCCCGGCCAGCCGACGATGCTGCGGGTCCAGATACGATCGCCGTAGTTGCCGACGTTAGGATCGATGATGCAGTTGGAGGTCATCACGATCGGGCCGGGGAATTTGGCGAATTCCGTCTGCTGGTTTTGCCAGCCGCTGCCGTAGTTGCCCACCAGGTGCTTGAATTTTTTCAGTTCCGGATAGCCGTGCGCCGGCAGCATTTCGCCGTGGGTGTAGACGTTGACGTTTTGCCCTTCGGTTTGTTCGAGCAGCATGCGCAGATCTTTGAGATCGTGGCCGGAAATCAGAATGGCTTTCCCGGCCACCGGGCGCACGTTGACCGTACTGGGCTGCGGATCGCCGTAGGCCTGGGTTTCGCCGCGATCGAGGATCGCCATCACGCTGAAGTTCATCTTGCCGATGCCCATGGCGTTGTTCAGCAGGGTATCGACGTCGCGCGGCCGGGTGCCGAGCCAGGCCATAAAGGCGTGGTAGTCGGCATAGAGTTGCTCGTCGAACTGGCCGAGCACGTGCGCGTGTTCCATATAGGCCGCCGCGCCTTTCAGGCCGTACAGGCACAGCAGGCGCAAACCGTGTACGTCGTCGCCGACCTCGGCCTTGTCGCTGTCGAGGGCAAACTGCGCCGCCTGTTGCAGCAGCGCAGGCATATCGTCACCGGCCAGCTGCAGCGCCGCCATCGGGTGATCGACGCGTACGCCGGCGTCCAGCAGCCGGCAACGGGCGGCCAGCGAATCGCGCAGCAGCAGGGTTTCGCGCGCGTAGCCGATGATGCGCTGGGAATCGAAGTTGACGTTGGTCAGGGTGGCGAAGAAGGCGCGCGGAGCGAAGCTGTCGATCTCGTGGTCGACGATGCCCAGCGAACGCGCCTGCAGCGCCCAGGCGGAGAGGCCCTGCAGCGCCGCCACCAGCAGATCCTGCAGATCGGAGGTTTCCGCCGTTTTGCCGCACATGCCCTGAGCATACGCGCAGCCGTTGCCTGCCGGGGTACGGATGGTTTGTTCACATTGCACACAGAACATAGTCGCTTCCTTTTATTTTAAAGTTGCATTTGTAATGCTTGTTTAAAAGCATAGATCGGCGATCGGGGTTGCAAAAGGCTTTTGTGCGACTACTGCGGGCAAGTTTGATTTAGCGCAATTTTGCCGTGCGGATGGGAATTATTACGCTTTGGGGGCCAGGCGGCCCCCAGGGGGAAAGGATCAGGAGAACAGGGCGATCAGCACCGGCGCCAGCAGGCTCAGCAGGAAGCCGTGCACGATGGCGGGCGGCACCATGTCCAGCCCGCCGCTGCGCTGCAGCACCGGCAGGGTGAAGTCCATCGAGGTGGCGCCGCACAGGCCGAGGGCGGTGGAGCGGCTGCGGCGCACCAGCGTCGGGATCAGCATGATCGCCACCAGCTCGCGCGCCAGATCGTTGAAGAACGCGGCGCTGCCCATCACCGGGCCGTAGGCGTCGGTGATCAGAATGCCGGACAGCGAGTACCAGCCGAAGCCGGAGGCCATCGCCAGCCCGGCCTTGACCGGCAACCCCAGCAGCTGCGCCGCCAGCGCGCCGCCGGCCAGCGACGCGACGGTCACCACCAATGCCACCAGCGTGCCGCGGCGGTTGAGCACGATCTGGCGCAGCGTCATGCCGCTGTTGCGCAGCTGAATGCCGACCAGCAACAGCAGGAAGATCAGCGCATATTCGCTGCCTTTATGGGCGAACTGCAGCCATTGCCACTGCGTCAGGCCGAGCAGGAAACCGCCGAGCACCACGCCGCACAGCTTGAGCGACTCCAGCGCCATGTGCACGCGCGAAGGCAGCTTTTCCTGTTTATGGCTGCTGCGCCACGGCATGCGCCGCTCCAGCAGCGCCAGCAACAGCAGATTGGCGCAGAGAATGCAGAAGAAGAACACCGCGCTGTACTGGAAGATCAGCACCAGGTTGCTGCTGAGATCTTCCATGAACGCCAGGCTGATACCCATGAAAAACAGGATCACGTACACCATCCAGCTCAGCAGCCGGTTGATCAGCACCAGCAGCGGGCGATGGCGTAGGGGAATGAGGTAACCGACAATCAGCGGTAACAGAATAATCAACAGTCCTGAGTACATGGTGCAGCTTGTGTCCTTGAGTTTTGAAGCGCGCCGAACGCCGACGAGGAGCACACGCTAACCAAAAGCCCGGCCGGAGTAAAGCGGCAGATTTGACGTTGGCCGCTTGACCTGCAAGGGGTTTTTTGACCATGCTCTGTGAAAGTCGCCTCATTGAAGAGGCGACGGCGCGCACGGGAGGCGGCGGATGTTCTTGGAGCGTATCGAAATTGTAGGTTTTCGCGGCATTAACCGGCTGTCGCTGATGCTGGACGACAACACGCTGTTGCTCGGCGAAAATGCCTGGGGTAAATCCAGCCTGCTGGATGCGCTGACGCTGCTGCTGGCGCCGGAGCAAAAGCTGTATCGGTTTGAAGCGCACGACTTCCATTTCCCTCCCGGTGAGGAGGCGGCCAAAGAGCGCCACCTGCAGGTGGTGTTCACCTTCTGCGAAAAAGACATCGGCCATGCACACCTGCCGCGCTATCGCCACCTGACGCCGCTGTGGGTCAAGGGCGAAGATGGCTTGAGCCGCATTCATTACCGCTGCGAGGGCGAGTTGGCCGACGACGGCACGGTGTGCACCTGGCGTGGTTTTCTCGACGCCGACGGCAACGCCTTTCAGCTGCACCATATCGAACAACTGGCCCACGCCATTATCCGCATCCATCCGGTATTGCGCCTGCGCGACGCGCGCTTTATTCGTCGCCTGCGCCCCAGCAGCCTCGGCGATGAACGCAAACCCGATACCCAGGCGCTGGCGCAGCAGTTGGATCAGCTGACGCGCGAGCTGGTGCGCAATCCGCAGAAGTTGACCAACGGTGAGCTGCGTCAGGGACTGGCGGCGATGCAGCAGTTGCTGGAGCACTATTTCGCCGAGCAGAGTTCACAGGTGACGCGGCCGCGCCGCCGCGGCGGTGAACCGGAGCAGGACGCCTGGCGCGCGCTGGACGGCATCAACCGCATGGTGGCCGAGCCGAACAGCCGCAGCATGCGCCTGATCCTGCTGGGGATGTTTTCCACCCTGCTGCAGGCCAAGGGCGACGTCAAGCTGGATCCCCATGCCCGGCCGTTGCTGCTGGTGGAGGACCCGGAAACTCGCCTGCATCCGATCATGCTGTCGGTGGCCTGGGGGCTGCTCAATCAGCTGCCGCTGCAGCGCATCACCACCACCAACTCCAGCGAACTGGTGTCGCTGGTGCCGGTGGAGCACGTCTGCCGGCTGGTGCGCGAGTCGGGGCGGGTTGCGACCTACCGTCTCGGGCCGCGCGGGCTGAGCGCCGAAGACGGGCGGCGCATCGCGTTTCACATCCGTTTCAACCGGCCGTCGTCGCTGTTCGCCCGCTGCTGGCTGCTGGTGGAAGGCGAGACCGAAGTGTGGCTGCTGAACGAGCTGGCGCGCCAGTGCGGCTACCATTTCGAGGCGGAAGGGGTGAGGGTCATCGAATTCGCCCAGTGCGGCCTGAAGCCGCTGCTGCGCTTCGCCCGCCGTATGGGTATCGAGTGGCATGCGCTGGTGGACGGCGACGAGGCGGGCAAAAAGTACGCCAATACCGTGCGCAGCCTGCTGGACAATCATGAAGACAACGAACGCGATCGGCTGACCGCGCTGCCGGCGCCGGACATGGAGCACTTCATGTTCCGCGAAGGGTTCGGCCCGGTTTATCACCGAATGGCGTCGGTGCCGCTCAACGCGCAGATGCCGGTGCGCAAGGTGATCCTGAAAGCGGTTCACCACTCGTCGAAGCCGGATCTGGCGATTGAGGTCGCGATGCAGGCCGGCGAATGGGGCACGGACTCGGTGCCGCCGCTGCTGAAGAAAATGTTCTCACGGGTAATCTGGCTGGCGCGCGGCCGGGCGGACTGACGGCCCGTCGGGCGTTATCGGGCGCAGAAATGCGCCGTCAATCCCTGTTCCAGTTCGTCCAGCAACTGATAGCGGCGGCGATACTCGGCGCGCTTCTTGCTGGCAATCTCTTCGATCGGCTTGCGGGCGATGCGCTCGGGCAGCAGGAAATAGCCGCTGTCGAGCGGTTTGGCGCCCATCGACAGCCAGAACTGATCGTAATCGGCGTGCAGTTGATCCTTCTTCTTACTCTGGTAACGCCAGTTTTGATAGATATGGGTGGCATTGCCGACGGCTACGATCCGGCGGATGCCGAGATGCCGAGCCAGCGTGCAAACGCCTTCCAGCACCAGACGTTTAGGGAACAGACCGTGACACTCCTTGGTGGTGTGCTGGATCTCGGCGTGCGGCACCTCATGGTTCGCGCCCTGCAGGCCGCCGATGAACAGCGTCGGCTGCTGCTGATAATGCATCAGCGCAAAGGTGATTTCCGCCAGCATCACGCCGTTGGCGTTGCGCAGCAGCAGCGTGGCTTCCCCTTCCTTATTCAGTTTGTCGATCGCCGCCAGTTCCAGCGAGATCGGCGCTTCGTTTTTGCCCATCGCGCGGGCCAGCACGAAAGGCTGTGGGCCGAGGTGGCCGAGACGCATCTTCAGCGGCATGCGCTGCACGATGAGATCGTAATGATCGCGCAGGGCGAACAAGCATTCGATCTTGCTCATGTTGGCCGCCAGGTAGGGGCGATGCAGCTTGCACGGCAGGTTCGGCTGCGCGCTCAGGATCTCTTCCAGCAGCGGGTTGCTGGCCAGGGTGCTGAGCAGGCCGCTGGTGGTGCGCCAGTTGAGCAGCGAACGGCCGAGAAACTTCAGGCGAAACGAGGTTTTTTTCCAGGCGTTGCTTGGCGCCTTTTCGCCATTGATCAGCGCCGTCATCAGTTGCCAGCCGTTAAGCGGCCGGGGGGAGGCGAGTGGGTAGCTGAGCTGTGACATGATGAAATCCTTGGCTGTGTTGAATGGCGGTATTTCATCAAGGTTTCACTAAACGGGAGTTCAATGCTGAACTGTAACCAGGCGTGTCTCCACATTGTGTTGAGCTAAGGTTTAGTTATTCCCTACGTTGCATGCTAATTTAGCTCCGCCGCCGCAATGGGCGGTCGATATTCACAAGCACAGGCAGGTCAATTTTGACAGGGTTTAAAGGACATAAACGCCGCTGGATACTCGCACTGGCGGTGATTGCGGCGCTTGCCGCGGCGGCCGTTTGGCACTTTCGCCATCCGGCGCCGACCGATTTCAAAACGGTAAAGGTCACCCAGCGCGATCTGCAGCAGAACGTGTTGGCGACCGGCCAGCTGGACGCCGTGCGCAAGGTTGACGTCGGCGCGCAGGTCAGCGGGCAGTTGGAAAAACTGTATGTCGAGATCGGCGACAAGGTGAAAAAAGGTCAGTTGCTGGGGGTTATCGATCCGCAGCAGGCGCAGAACAGCATCCGTGAAGGCGAGGCGACGCTGCGCGAGCTGCATGCGCAGCTGCTGCAGGCGCAGGCGGAACAGCAGCTGGCGGCGGTTACGCTGCAGCGCAACCAGGCGCTGGCCAGGCTGCAGGCGGTGTCGCGTCAGGATTTGGATCAGGCGGCGACGCAGCTGGCGGTGAAGAAGGCGCAGGTGGGCACCATCAATGCGCAGATCGCGCGGAATCAGGCCAGCCTGGACACCGCCAAGATCAACCTGGCCTACACCCGCATCGAAGCGCCGATGGATGGCGACGTGGTGCAGATCACCACGCTGCAGGGCCAGACGGTGATCGCGGCGCAACAGGCGCCAAACATTCTGACGCTGGCGGATCTCGGCACCATGCTGGTGAAGGCGCAGGTCTCGGAGGCCGACGTCATTAACCTCAAGCCGGGTCAGAAGGCCTGGTTCACGGTGCTGGGCGATCCGACCCGGCGCTTCGACGGCGTGCTGAAAGACATCCAGCCGACACCGGAAAAGGTCAACAACGCCATCTTCTATTACGCGCGTTTCGAAGTGCCTAACCCGGAAAGGTTGCTGCGCTTGCAAATGACGGCGCAGGTGCACATTCAGCTGGCCGGCGTTCAGCAGGCGCTGGTGATCCCGCTGGCGGCGCTGGGTGATCAGATCGCCGACAATCGCTACCACGTCTCGGTGCTGAAACAGGGCAAGGAAGAGAAGCGCGAAGTGGCCATCGGCCTGCGCAACAATATCGACGTGCAGATCCTCAGCGGGCTTGAGGCGGGCGATGAGGTGATCGTCAGCCGCGGCGGCGTGGAGGCCGGCTGATGGCGGCGCTGTTGCAGCTGAGCGGCATTCGCCGCAGCTACCGTTCCGGCGAGCAGACGGTCGAGGTGCTGAAGGGGATCAGCCTGAGCATCGACGCCGGTGAAATGGTGGCGATCATGGGGGCTTCCGGCTCCGGCAAATCGACGCTGATGAACATTCTCGGCTGCCTGGACAAGCCGAGCGCCGGCGTGTATCGGGTAGCCGGGCAAGATGTGGCGACGCTGAGCGACGATGCGTTGGCGCAGCTGCGGCGCGAGCATTTCGGCTTTATCTTTCAACGCTATCATCTGCTGCCGCACCTGAGCGCGGCGCACAACGTCGAGGTGCCGGCGGTGTATGCCGGGCTGGGCAAAGCGGCGCGGCGCGAACGGGCGGAAGCGCTGTTGCGCCGTCTGGGGCTGGGGGAGCGCGTCAACTATCGGCCGAGCCAGCTTTCCGGCGGCCAGCAGCAGCGCGTCAGTATCGCCCGCGCGTTGATGAACGGCGGGCAGGTGATCCTGGCGGATGAGCCGACCGGCGCGCTCGACAGCCATTCCGGCGAAGAGGTGATGGCGATCCTTAAACAGTTGTGCGCCCAGGGGCACACGGTGATCCTGGTGACTCACGATCCGGCGGTGGCGCGCCAGGCTGAACGGATCATCGAGATCCGCGACGGCGAAATCATCTCCGATTCGCGCCCGACGCCGTCGGAGGATGCCCAGGCCAAGCCGCTGGCGCTGGCCGCCGTGGCGCCTTCCTGGCGGCAGATGGGCGGCCGTTTCCGCGAGGCGCTGATCATGGCCTGGCGCGCGATGGCGGCCAACAAGATGCGCACCGCGCTGACCATGCTCGGCATCATTATCGGCATCGCCTCGGTGGTGTCGATCCTGGTGATCGGCGACGCCGCCAAGCAGATGGTGCTGGCGGACATCAAATCCATCGGCACCAATACTGTCGATATCTATCCCGGCAAGGATTTCGGCGACGACGATCCGACCTACCGGCAATCGTTGAAATACGGCGATCTCGATGCGCTGCGCGAACAGCCTTACATCAGTGCGCTGTCGCCGAGCATCAGCAGCAGCATGCGGCTGCGTTTGGGCAACGTTGATGCGGCGGCCAACGTCAACGGCGTCAGCGAGCAGTTCTTCCGCGTGTATGGCATGAGCTTTACCCAGGGCGTCGGCATCGATCCGATGCAGGTACAGTCGCAGGCGCAGACGGTGGTGATTGACGCCAATACCCAACGGCGGCTGTTCCCGCACCAGAAGAACGTGGTGGGGGAAGTGATCCTGGTGGGCAACATGCCGGCGACGGTGGTCGGCGTGGCCAAGGAGAAGCAGTCGATGTTCGGCAGCAGTAAGACGCTGAACGTATGGGTGCCGTACAGCACCATGGCCAACCGGCTGATGGGCAACAGCTATTTCGATTCGATCACCGTGCGCATCCGCGACGGTTACGACAGCAAGGAAGCGGAGCAGCAACTGTCGCGCCTGCTGACGTTGCGCCACGGCAAGAAGGACTTTTTCACCTATAACATGGACAGCCTGGTGCAAACCGCGGAGAAAACCACCCGCACGCTGCAGCTGTTCCTGACGCTGGTGGCGGTGATTTCGCTGGTGGTCGGCGGCATCGGCGTGATGAACATCATGCTGGTGTCGGTGACCGAGCGCACGCGCGAGATCGGCATCCGCATGGCGGTGGGCGCCCGTTCCGGCGACGTGTTGCAGCAGTTCTTGATCGAAGCGGTGTTGGTCTGCCTGGTGGGGGGCGCGCTGGGGATTACGCTGTCGTTCGCCATCGGCCTGGCGGTGCAGTTGGTATTGCCGGGCTGGCAGATCAGCTTCCCGCCGGCGGCGTTGCTGAGCGCGTTCCTCTGTTCCACCGGTATCGGCGTGGTGTTCGGCTATCTGCCGGCGCGCAATGCCGCGCGGCTGAATCCGATCGATGCGCTGGCGCGCGAGTAAGTAAAAGGCATAAAAAATGCCAGTCACACGGCGGCTGGCATTTTTATCGCAGTCAGGGTCAATGCAGCGCGACGCTGCTGGAGGCGTTCAGGACAGCGCCTCGCTTTCCACCGGCACAATCAGACTGGCATGGTTCCCTTTTGGCCCTTGATGCACGTCGAAGCTGACCTGCTGGCCTGCCTTCAACGTTCTGTAACCATCCATCTTGATGGTGGAATAATGCGCGAAAATATCTTCGCCACCGCCGGCTGGGCAGATGAAGCCAAAGCCTTTGGCGTTGTTAAACCATTTAACAGTACCCGTCTCCATGCTTTTACATCCCTCGCAACGCTATTTTAAGTGAGATGAATAACTGAATTCGCACCCGCCGTGGGCGGGTAGCAGGGTGGACAAGGGGTGGTTAAAAGACCACCAGCCACGAATTTACACTCTAGAGCAAATGATCGGGGCGTCAAGGGATCGGCTTTTGTCGGCGGGGAGCAGTTCACCAAAGTTTGAAGCAGGTAACGCTATTGCCACGATTCAGTCACAATTGGCCCGTTTTTTTGCGCACGTTACAGTGCGGCGGGACGATGGCGAAGATGATAAAATAGTAACTATCCCCACTTTGAATAACCGAAACCTGTCCCCATATCAGAGGGCAGAGCAGAGAAGATGAGCAGCGATGGGCAATAACAACGACTGGCTAAACTTTGAACACTTGGCCGAAGAAAAACAAATCGATGCGGTAAAACCGCCGTCTATGTATAAAGTTATACTTAACAACGACGATTACACACCGATGGAATTTGTGATTGACGTTCTGCAAAAGTTCTTTTCTTATGATATTGAACGCGCAACGCAACTGATGCTCACGGTCCACTATCAAGGCAAGGCGATCTGTGGTGTTTTCACCGCCGAGGTGGCGGAAACCAAAGTCGTCCATGTGAACCGGTACGCAAGGGAGAACGAGCATCCGTTGCTTTGTACGCTGGAAAAAGCCTGAATAAGGCAATCTATTGGGGAGGTGCTTATGCTCAATCAAGAACTGGAACTCAGTCTCAACATGGCTTTCGCCAGGGCGCGTGAGCACAGACACGAGTTTATGACCGTGGAGCACCTGTTGCTGGCGTTGCTGAGCAACCCTGCCGCGCGAGAAGCGCTCGAGGCATGTACGGTGGATCTGGCCGCGTTGCGCCAGGAGCTGGAAGCCTTCATCGAACAAACCACACCGACGCTGCCCGCCGGCGAAGAAGAGCGCGACACTCAGCCGACGCTCAGCTTCCAGCGCGTGCTGCAGCGCGCGGTCTTCCATGTGCAATCTTCCGGCCGCAGCGAAGTGTCCGGCGCCAACGTGTTGGTGGCCATCTTCAGCGAGCAGGAGTCGCAGGCGGCCTATCTGCTGCGCAAGCACGACGTCAGCCGTCTCGACGTGGTGAACTTCATTTCACATGGCACGCGTAAAGACGAGCCGGGCCAAGCGCCGAATGCGGAAAACCCGGTGAACGAAGAGCAGTCCGGAGGGGAAGACCGTATGGAAAACTTCACCACCAACCTCAATCAGTTGGCCCGTGTGGGCGGCATCGATCCGTTGATCGGCCGCGATCGTGAGCTGGAGCGCGCGATTCAGGTGCTGTGCCGTCGTCGTAAAAACAACCCGCTGCTGGTCGGTGAATCCGGCGTGGGCAAGACCGCCATCGCCGAAGGCCTGGCCTGGCGTATCGTGCAGGGCGACGTGCCGGAAGTGATGGCGGACTGCACGCTGTATTCGCTGGATATCGGTTCACTGCTGGCCGGCACCAAATACCGCGGCGACTTCGAGAAGCGCTTCAAGGCGCTGCTCAAGCAGCTGGAACAGGATCAGAACAGCATCCTGTTCATCGATGAAATTCACACCATCATCGGCGCCGGTGCGGCTTCCGGTGGGCAAGTGGATGCCGCCAACCTGATCAAACCGCTGCTGTCGAGCGGCAAGATCCGGGTGATCGGCTCGACCACCTACCAGGAGTTCAGCAACATCTTCGAAAAGGATCGCGCTTTGGCGCGCCGCTTCCAGAAGATCGATATCACCGAACCGACGGCGGAAGAGACCGTTCAGATCATCAACGGCCTGAAGGCCAAGTATGAAGCGCACCACGACGTGCGTTATACCGCCAAAGCGATCCGCGCCGCGGTGGAGCTGTCGGTGAAATACATCAACGATCGTCATCTGCCGGACAAGGCGATCGACGTGATCGACGAGGCGGGCGCCCGCAGCCGGTTGATGCCGGCCAGCAAGCGCAAGAAAACCGTCAACGTGGCCGATATCGAATCCGTGGTGGCGCGCATCGCGCGCATCCCGGAGAAAACCGTGTCGGCCAGCGATCGCGACGTGCTGAGAAACCTGGGCGATCGCTTGAAGATGCTGGTATTCGGCCAGGATCAGGCGATCGAAGCGCTGACCGAAGCGATCAAGATGAGCCGCGCCGGTCTGGGCCACGAGCGCAAGCCGGTCGGTTCCTTCCTGTTCGCCGGGCCGACCGGGGTCGGGAAAACCGAGGTCACCGTACAGTTGGCCAAGGCGATGGATATCGAGCTGCTGCGTTTCGACATGTCCGAGTACATGGAGCGGCATACCGTCAGCCGTCTGATCGGCGCGCCTCCGGGCTACGTCGGTTACGATCAGGGCGGGTTGCTGACCGATGCGGTGATCAAGCATCCGCATGCGGTGGTGCTGCTCGATGAGATCGAGAAGGCGCATCCGGACGTGTTCAACCTGCTGCTGCAGGTGATGGACAACGGCACGCTGACTGATAACAACGGCCGCAAGGCGGACTTCCGCAACGTGATCCTGGTGATGACCACCAACGCCGGGGTGCGGGAAACTGAACGCAAGTCGATCGGTCTGGTGCAGCAGGACAACAGTACCGACGCGATGGAAGAGATCAAGAAGGTGTTTACGCCGGAGTTCCGCAACCGTCTGGACAACATCATCTGGTTCAACCATCTGTCTACCGAGGTGATCCAGCAGGTGGTCGACAAGTTTATCGTCGAACTGCAGGCGCAGCTGGATGCGAAGGGCGTCTCGCTGGAAGTGAGCGACGAAGCGCGCGATTGGCTGTCGGTGAAGGGCTACGACCGTGCGATGGGCGCTCGTCCGATGGCGCGCGTCATGCAGGAGAACCTGAAGAAACCGCTGGCCAACGAGTTGCTGTTCGGCTCGCTGGTGGACGGCGGTTCCGTGAAGGTCGAGCTGGACAAGGACAAGAAACAGCTGACCTACCACTTCCTCAGCGCCGCCAAGCGCAAAGCGGACGAGGGCGCGGTGCACTAAGGCTGCCTTCAGGCAAAGAAAAAGCGATGCTTCGGCATCGCTTTTTTTATGGGTGAGATTCACCGTACAGCAGAAACGAGTGAGCCCTCTCAGTTTACCTGCGCACCTGCAACCCGTTGTGTAACGTCGCTGCGGGGGTAAACGGAAAGGGCTCCCGAGGGATTACATCCTCGATGCCGCCAGCGTGTGGCGCGCGGTGAGCCGATTAACGGCTACGGAAGACAATGCGGCCTTTGCTCAGGTCGTACGGGGTCAGCTCTACAGTGACTTTGTCACCCGTCAGGATGCGGATATAGTTTTTACGCATTTTACCGGAGATGTGTGCGGTTACCACGTGCCCGTTTTCCAATTCAACGCGGAACATGGTGTTCGGCAGCGTATCAAGAACGGTGCCCTGCATTTCAATATTGTCTTCTTTGGCCATCGAATCCTCTAGGTCTAACTACCTTAGTTTTTAACCGGCAAGATAATGCCGAAAAACCCCCATTATGTAAAGATGTGTCGGTGAACATTGCACCGTTTCCACCAATTAGTTTGCTGGGCAGGGTGGTTCAACCGGCTGTGGGGATATGACTTGCGGCGCCCAGCACGCCGGTGCCAAAGGCCGCCGTTGAAGGGTGCTGAGCTGCTGCAAAAATTGACGGCGCGGAATTTCACGCGCGCCAAGGCGGGCAGTGTGAGCGTTCAGCACCTGGCAGTCAATCAATTCCCCGCCATAAGCGGCAAAATGGCGGCAAAAGGCCATCAATGCGCATTTTGAGGCGTTGGTGACGCGGCTGAACATCGATTCGCCGCAGAACAACGCGCCCTGCGCCACGCCGTACATGCCGCCGACCAGTTGATCATCCTGCCATACCTCCACCGAGTGCGCGTAGCCGAGGCGATGAAGATGTTGATAGGCGCGCTGTACCTCCGGGCCGATCCAGGTGCCTTCATCCGGCCGGTGGGCGCAGGCGGCGATCACTGAGGCGAAGTCGTGATTAAGTGTGATGCGAAACGGATCGTGGCGCAGAAAGCGTTTCAGGCTGCGGTTGAGATGAAACTCGGCCGGGAACAGCACCGCACGCGGATCGGGTGACCACCACAGAATCGCTTCCCCCGGCGAGTACCAGGGGAAGATGCCGCGCTCGTAGGCTGCCAGCAGCCGTGGCGCCGTCAGGTCGCCGCCGATCGCCAGCAGGCCGTTGGGATCGCGCAGGGCGCCCTCAGGCGAGGGAAACGCCAGCGACTGAGGGGAAAGCTTAACGATGCGCATACAGGGTTTCTGCGTCCTCTACGGGCCGATTACGGCGCCAGGTTGCTGATACGGTTGCGAAAGCGGGCATAGCGGCCCTGCTGGCGCATTAGGGCGGCGTGATCGCCCTGTTCGACAATTTGGCCGTCATCCATTACGCAAATGCGATCGAGATGCTCCAGGCCGTACAGGCGGTGCGTCACCAGGATCAGCGTCTTGCCCTGACAATGCCGGCGCAGCAGCGCCAGGATCTGCTGCTCGGTCTCGGCGTCCAGCCCTTCGGTCGGTTCGTCAAGCAACAGCAGCGGGGCAGGGTGCAGCAGCGCGCGGGCGATGCCCAGCCGGCGCTGTTCACCGCCGGACAGCTGCCGGCCGCCTTCGCCCAGCCAGGCGTTCAGCCCGCCGTCGCTGTCCAGCAATTTGCCGAGCCCCACCTGCTGCAACACCTCGCTCAGGCGAGCGTCGCCGGCATCCGGTGCGGCCAGCCGCAGGTTTTCCCGCAGCGTATCGCTGAAGATATGCACTCGCTGGCTGATGACCGTGGTCATTCGGCGCAGCGTGGTTTCATCATAATCCTCCAGCGGTTCGCCGTTGAGCAGAATTTTTCCGCCGTCGGTGCGCCAGGCGCGGGTCAGCAGCTGCAGCAGGGTGGACTTGCCGCAGCCGGTGCGGCCGAGCAAGGCGATGTGTTCGCCGGCTGCCACCTCGAGCGTGACGTCGCGCAGCACCGGCTGCGGCTGATCGGGGTAGGTGAAACTCAACTGCCGCAGGCTAAGCTGAGCCCGGTCGGCGGCGGCCGGGCCGACGGACGGGAAGGAGACTTCCGGTTGGCGATCGATGATCTGTTTGACCCGCGTGGCGGAGGCGATCACCTGGCCGAGGTGCTGGAAGGCGCCGGCCACCGGCATCAGCGCTTCGAACGACGCCAGCGCGGCGAAGACAAACAGCGCGATCAGCGCGCCGGGTTGGGTATCGCCGCCGATGCCGGCGGCGGTCAGCCACAGCAGCAGCGTCACCGTCAGCCCGCTGGCGAGGATCATCAGCGCCTGCGCCTTGCCGCTCAGCGAGGCTTGCTGCCACTGGCGGCGTTGCCACAGCTGTTCGGTGGCGGTCAGCGTCTGGCGGAAGTCGTTGACGGCGCCGAACACCACCAGCTCAGCCTGCCCCTGCAGCCAGGCGGTCAGGTCGGTGCGGTATTGGCCGCGCAGCGCGGTGAGTTGCCCGCCGATCGGTTTGCCGGCGCGATAGAACACCGGCGGCACCAGCAGCAACAGCAGCAACAGTATGCCGCCCAGCGTCAGGGCGAGCGCAGGATCCAGCCAGCTCAGGCCGTAGGTGACCACCAGGATCACCGCCGCCGCGCCTACCAGCGGTGAGATCACCCGCAGATAAAGGTGATCCAGCGTGTCCACGTCCGCCACCAGGCGATTGAGCAGGTCGGCCTGGCGGAAACGGGCGATGCCGCCCGGCGTCAGCGGCAGGATCTTGCTGAAGGTGAACACCCGCAGGTGCGACAGCACGCGGAAGGTGGCGTCGTGGCTGACCACGCGCTCGGCGTAGCGCCCGGCGGTGCGGAAGATCGCCGCGCCGCGCACGCCGGCGGCCGGCAGCATATAGTTGAAGGTCAGCAGGCCCGCCAATCCGGCCAGCGAAGAGGCGGCCAGGAACCAGCCGGAGAGCGCCAGCAGGCCGATGCTGGCCAGCAGGGTGACGATCGCCAAAAGGATGCCCAGGCTAATCAGCAGGCTATGGCGGCGATACAACGCCAAAAACGGCAGCAAAACGCGCATGATTAAAGCTCCCCGCGGCGATGGGCGATCAGCGTGGCGAACAGGCCCGGCTGGGCGCTGAGGGTGGCGTAATCGCCCTGTTGCACGATGCGCCCGTTATCCATCACCCAAATCTGATCGTAGTCTTCGGTATCTTCCAGCTGATGCGTCACCAGCAGGGTGGTTTGCTGATGCGAAGCGGCATTCAACGCCTGCATCACCCGTTGTTCGCTATGGGCATCGAGGCTGGCGGCCGGTTCATCCAGCAGCAGCAGGCTGCGTGGGCCGATCAGCGCCCGGGCGACCGCCACGCGCTGCGCCTGGCCTACCGACAGGCGGGCGGCGTTGTCGCCCACTTCGGTGTCGAGCCCCTGTGGCAGATAGGGCAACAGTTCGCTGACGTAGGCGTGTTCCACCGCCTGCTGCAGCTGCGCTTCGTCGGCCTGTGGGCAGCCCAACAGGATATTGGCGCGCAAGGTTTGCGCCGGCAGGTGCGGGTTCTGCCCGACCCAGCTGAGCTGTTGACGCCAGTTTTCTGCGGACAGTTCACGCAGCTCGACGCCGTTGACGGTCAACGACCCACGGTAGGGCAGGAAGCCGAGCAGCAGATTGAGCAGCGAGCTTTTACCGGCGCCGCTCAGCCCGACCAGCGCCACGCGCTGCTGCGGTTGCAGGGTGAAACTCAGCGGCCCGGCCAGCAGCACGCCGTTCGGCGACAGGATTTCCAACGCGTTCGCCTGCAGCGTCAGCGGCTGATCGGCGGGCAGCAGCTGCCGCGTGCCGTTGCCCATCTGCTCGCCTTCGGCGCTGAGGAAGGTTTCCAGCGCTTCCGCCGCGCCGACCGCCTGCGCCTTGGCATGATAGAAGGTGCCGAGATCGCGCAGCGGTTGGAAGAACTCCGGCGCCAGAATCAGCACCAGAAAACCGGAAAACAGCGTTACGCCGAGGCCGTAGCTGCCGAAATTGAGTTCGCCGAGGTAAGAAAAACCGAAATACACCGCCACTACGGCGATGGAGATCGACGCGAAGAACTCCAGCACGCCGGAGGAGAGGAAGGCCATGCGCAGCACTTCCATGGTGCGGCTGCGGAAGTCTTCGGAGGATTTGGCGATTTGCGCGGTTTCGGCCTGCGCGCGGTCGAACAACCTCAGGGTGTCCAGGCCGCGCAGGCGGTCGAGGAAGTTACCGCTCAATCGCGCCAGTGCCACGAAGTTGCGGCGGTTGGCGTCGGCGGCCCCCATACCGACCAGCGCCATGAACAGCGGGATCAGCGGCGCGGTCGCCAATAGAATCAAACCGGCGGCCCAATTGATCGGGAAAACGGCGATCAGGATCAGCAGCGGGATGAAGACCGCCAGATACATCTGCGGCAGATAGCGCGAGTAATAGTCCTGCATATCCTCGATCTGCTCGACGATGATGCTGGCCCAACTGCCCGCCGGTTTGCCCTGGATCCAGGCCGGGCCGAGCTGCTGCAACTTATCCAGCACCTGATGGCGCATGCGCTGACGGATCACCTGGCCACACTGGAAACCGACCCGCTCCCGCAGCCAGCTCAACAGCGCCCGCAATGCGAACGCGGCGGTCAGCCAGATAAACGAAGGGAGCAGCTGTTCACGTGGGGTATGTTCGATGATCAGGGCGTGCAGCAGGCTGGCCAGCAGCCACGCCTGCGCCACGATCAGCAGGCCGCTGAACAGCCCCAACAGCATGGAAAGGCGCAGCCAACGCTGCGCCAACGAACTCTGGGTTTTAAGCCAACGGGTTAACTGTTGCTGTCTGGTTTTTTTCATCAGATATGCGTCTGCGTCGCCGGTGCCCGTTTGTTACAGGCTGGGTTAACGTACTGTTAAATAATAGTGTTTGGCGCAATCGGCGACAAACAAGCGAGGTCCCATGTTACCTCGTCACCCGGCAGACTGAAAATAATAAAGCGGCCAAATGTGGCTATAACAGACGCGGGAAGGAGAGTGCGGAGGGGGGAAACAAAAAAAGCGGCCCGAGAGCCGCTTTTTGCTGATGACGAGAAAGTCTTAGCAGACTTCTGCGCCGGCGATGCCGTCCAGGTAACGTTCTGCGTCCAGCGCCGCCATACAGCCGGTGCCGGCGGAAGTGATCGCCTGGCGGTAGACGTGATCCATCACGTCGCCTGCGGCGAAGACGCCGGGGATAGTGGTTTGGGTCGCATTGCCGTGAATGCCGGACTGTACCTTGATGTAGCCGTTTTCCAGCTCCAGCTGGCCGCCGAAGATGCCGGTGTTCGGGCTGTGGCCGATAGCGATGAACACGCCGGCCAGTTCCAGTTCACGGGTTTCGTTTTCCGCTTTGGTGCTGCGGATGCGCACGCCGGTCACGCCCATTTCATCGCCCAGCACTTCGTCCAGCGTATGGTCGGTGTGCAGCACGATGTTGCCGCTTTTCACTTTTTCCATCAGCCGGTCGATCAGGATCTTCTCCGAGCGGAAGCTGTCGCGACGGTGGATCAGGTGAACCTCGGCGGCGATGTTGGACAGGTACAGCGCCTCTTCAACGGCGGTGTTGCCGCCGCCGACCACCGCGACTTTCTGGTTGCGGTAGAAGAAACCGTCGCAGGTCGCGCAGGCGGAAACGCCTTTGCCCTTGAAGGCGTCTTCGGAAGGCAGGCCAAGGTAGCGTGCGGAGGCGCCGGTCGCGATGATCAGCGCGTCGCAGCTGTATTCGCCGCTGTCGCCGAACAGGCGGAACGGACGCTGCTGCAGATCGACGCTGTTGATATGATCGAAGACGATTTCAGTCTGGAACTTCTCCGCGTGCTCGCGCATGCGCTCCATCAGCGCCGGGCCGGTCAGGCCTTCGGCGTCGCCCGGCCAGTTTTCCACTTCGGTGGTGGTGGTCAGCTGGCCGCCTTGCTCCAGACCGGTGATCAGCACCGGATTCAGGTTGGCGCGCGCCGCGTAGACGGCGGCGGTGTAACCGGCCGGGCCGGAGCCCAGAATCAGTAATTTGCTATGTTTAGCCGTGCCCATGAATAACCTCTTTATTCCACAATGGCGGACAATGAAGCCGATTGTAGGGAAAATGGCGCAGTAAAAAAAGCGCCGGGCGACGTTGTTAACGATTTGTATGATAGTTGTCGCCTATTAATGCACCCGCTGTCGGCAAATCGTACGCCGAACGCAGAAATTTACCTTATCAAAGCCGCATTCGGCCGCTGAATCGCCAACCGCGCAAAAACGGCGCATTCTGCGACTTCAGCCGCTCCCCGCCGGGGTTTATCTGCCAGCGATTCATAACCAAAAATGGGATGCAGACTTTTCGTGACGGTACGTTGTTCTGATTTTGCTTCTTTTACTTTGACAATCCGCTGCGCATTTGCGAAAACATCATAGGAAGAAGAAATTATCCCCGTAACACCAGCAAATCGTACGTATTTGCACCGCGAGGCGGCAATGCGCGATGGGTGTGCGGAGCAGAGCGCGCAAGCGTTTGCTGATTTTTTCTCGACCTAAACGTCGTTACCTGCATCGCGCGGAGTTGGACAGACAGGCTGCGCGGCGTGGAATGATGGTAGTGAAGAAGCATATGACAGGCATCGGGTCTTCGCTTGGAACGAACCCTTACACATTGACGTTGGCTAGGGTGTGGCAAGTGCACGGAAGAAAATAAGAGAGACAATAATAATGGCAGACAACAAGAAACGCCCGGGTAAAGATCTTGACCGTATCGACCGCAACATCCTGAATGAGCTGCAGAAGGATGGGCGTATTTCGAACGTCGAGCTTTCGAAGCGCGTGGGGTTATCCCCGACACCATGTTTGGAACGCGTGCGCCGTCTCGAGCGCCAGGGTTTCATTCATGGCTATACCGCATTGCTTAACCCGCATTATCTGGATGCGTCCCTGCTGGTTTTCGTGGAGATCACGCTGAACCGCGGCGCACCGGATGTGTTTGAGCAATTCAACTCGGCAGTGCAGAAGCTTGAAGAGATTCAGGAGTGTCATCTGGTTTCCGGCGATTTCGACTATCTGTTGAAAACCCGCGTACCGGACATGTCGGCTTACCGCAAATTGCTGGGCGAAACCTTGCTGCGTTTGCCGGGGGTTAACGACACCCGTACCTACGTAGTGATGGAAGAAGTGAAACAGAGTAACCGTCTGGTTATCAAAACACGGTAAGGTGCAGGTGCAAAACCTGATTAAATTGGTTACACTCCTGTTTATTCATACAGTTTCGGCGCCGGGGCAGTTTCTCGGCGCTGTTGCTATGTCAGCTAACAGGAACCTGGAGAGCCTTTCTTGAGCCAGGAATATACAGAAGATAAAGAAGTTACCCTGAAAAGACTCAGCAGTGGCCGGCGTTTGCTGGAAGCTGTGCTTATCGTGGTAGCGATTTTTGCCGTTTACCTCATGGCTGCGTTGGTCAGTTTCAATCCGTCTGACCCAAGCTGGTCGCAGACCGCGTGGCATGAGCCGATTCACAATCTGGGCGGCGGTGTCGGGGCCTGGTTGGCCGATACGCTGTTCTTCACCTTCGGGGTGCTCGCCTACGCGATACCGCCGATCATGCTGGTCCTGTGCTGGGCGGCTTATCGCCAACGCAGCAACAGAGACTACATCGACTATTTCGCGCTTTCCCTGCGCCTGATCGGCACCCTGGCGTTAGTGCTCACCTCCTGCGGGCTGGCGGCGCTGAACGTCGACGATCTCTATTACTTCGCTTCCGGCGGTGTGATCGGCAGCCTGCTGAGCAACGCCATGTTGCCGTGGTTCAACGGCATCGGCGCTACGCTGGCGCTGCTGTGCGTATGGGCGGCGGGGTTGACGCTGTTTACCGGCTGGTCCTGGCTGGTGATCGCCGAGAAGATCGGCGGGGCGGTGCTGGGCGTCGCGACGGTGATGACCAATCGCTCACGTCGCGAAGAGCGCTATTTTGAGGATGACGAGCGTTACGTCGACGACGAGCCTGAGCAGGCAGAGAAGGGCGCCGCCGCAGCGGTTGCCGCGACCGCCGATGACGACGTGCTGTTCTCCGCGCCTTCGGTCACCGAAAGCGCCAAAGCGGCGGCGGAAGACGCCGCCGATCCGTTGCTCAGCGGCCTGCGCGCCGACGATGGCGAGCTTGAAGCAGAAGCCGCATCCATCGCGCCGGCGGCTTCGCCTGCACCGGCGGTGAAGGCAGAGATCCACGAGCCCGTTGCAGCGCCGATCGCCACACAGGCGCCGTCGGTGACGGTGGCGCCGGCCGCGCCGGCCTCTGTCAATCAGCACCCGGTGAGCGCCCCGGCGCAAGACGCTACGCCGCCGCTGTATTCCTTCGAGATCCCGGAGGAAACGCCCGCGCCTAAGGCGACGCGTCCTGTCGATCCTTATCAGGATGACGATGAGCCGCGCCTCGGCAACTGGCAAGAGCCGGCCGCACCGCAGCCGCCGGCGCGTTCTCCCTTTGATTTTACCGCCGCACAGCGTGACAGCGTCGACATCGGCAATTCGAGCGGTTTCAGCGCCACCGGCGCCAAACCGCAGCCGGATACGGCGGCAGCCGCTGCTGCTGCAGGTGCCGCGGCGGCGACCTTTATGCCGGCCTTTACGGCGACCAGCGACGACAATCCGCAGGTTAAGCAGGGCATCGGCCCTGAACTGCCGCGGCCGAATCCGGTGCGCATCCCGACCCGTCGCGAACTGGCTTCCTACGGCATCAAGCTGCCTTCGCAGCGGGCGGCTGAACAGGAACAGCGCCAGACAGAGGCGGAGCCTCAGCAGCCGGCGACGGTGAACCCGCAGGAAGAAGAGGCGCTACAGGAAGCCGCGCTGCGTCAGGCGTTTGCCGAGCAGCAAAGCCAGCGCTATGGCGAAAGCTACGCGCCTGAGCAACAAGATGACGAGAGCGCATTGCAGGAAGCCGAGCTGAGCAAGGCGTTTGCCGAGCAGCAGCACCAACGCTACGGCGAAGGCTATCAACAGGACGACAAAGAGGCGCAGCAAGAGGCCGCGCTGCGCCAGGCGTTCGCCGAGCAGCAGCAGGCGCGCTACGGCCAGCAAGCACCTGCTCCGCAGGCACCGGCCACCAGCCCGATCGATACCCGCAATGCTTTCAGCTTCTCGCCGATGGCGGATCTGGTGGACGATGGCCCGAGCGAGCCAATGTTCACGCTGTCCCCGCAGCTTGAAGAGCGCATTGAACAGCAAAGCGAGCAAGAGGACGATGTGCCGTTCGGTCAGTTTGAGCCTGTGGCGCCTGCGGCTCAACCTCAGCAATCGCATCAGCCGCCTCAACAATACCAACAGCCGCAGCAATACCAGCAGCCTCAGCAAGCTCAGGCCGAGCAACATCCGGCGATGGACAGCCTGATTCACCCGTTCCTGATGCGCAACGATCAGCCGCTGCAGAAGCCGACCACGCCGCTGCCGACGCTGGATCTGTTGACCGAAGCGCCGAAAGAGGTGGAGCCGGTCGATTCCTTCGCGCTGGAACAGAAGGCGCGCCTGGTGGAGGCCAGCCTGGCCGATTACCGCGTGAAAGCCGACGTGGTGGACATCCTGCCGGGGCCGGTCATCACCCGCTTCGAGCTGGATCTGGCGCCGGGCGTTAAAGCGGCGCGCATTTCCAACCTGTCGCGCGATCTGGCGCGCTCGCTGTCGACTTCGGCGGTGCGCGTGGTGGAAGTCATCCCCGGCAAGCCTTATGTCGGTCTGGAGCTGCCGAACGCCAAACGGCAAACGGTGTATCTGCGCGAAGTGCTGGATTGCCCGGCCTTCCGTGACAATCCGTCGCCGCTGTCCATCGTATTGGGTAAAGACATCTCCGGCGAACCGGTAGTGGCCGATCTGGGCAAAATGCCGCACTTGCTGGTCGCCGGTACCACCGGTTCCGGTAAGTCGGTCGGGGTCAACGCCATGATCCTGAGCATCTTGTATAAGGCCACGCCGAAAGAAGTGCGCTTTATCATGATCGACCCGAAAATGCTGGAGCTGTCGGTTTACGAAGGCATTCCGCACCTGTTGACCGACGTGGTCACCGACATGAAAGACGCCGCCAACGCGCTGCGCTGGTGCGTGGGTGAAATGGAACGCCGCTACAAGCTGATGTCAGCTCTGGGCGTGCGTAACCTGGCCGGCTACAACGAGCGCGTCGATCAGGCCGAAGCGATGGGGCGTCCGATCCCGGATCCATTCTGGAAGCCGACCGACAGCATGGACATCACGCCGCCGGTGCTGGAGAAAGAGCCGTACATCGTGGTGATGGTCGACGAATTCGCCGATCTGATCATGACGGTGGGCAAGAAGGTCGAAGAGTTGATCGCTCGCCTGGCGCAGAAAGCGCGTGCGGCGGGTATCCACCTGGTGCTGGCGACCCAGCGTCCGTCGGTGGATGTGATCACCGGCCTGATCAAGGCCAACATCCCGACGCGTATCGCCTTTACCGTGTCGAGCAAGATCGACTCTCGCACCATCCTCGATCAGGGGGGCGCCGAGTCCTTGCTGGGCATGGGTGATATGCTTTATCTGGCGCCGAACTCCTCGATCCCGGTGCGCGTACATGGCGCATTCGTGCGCGATCAGGAAGTGCACGCGGTGGTCAAGGATTGGAAAGCGCGCGAGCGGCCCCAATATAAAGAGGGCATTCTCAGCGGCGGTGAAGACGGCGAGGGCGGTGCCGGCGGCGGCATGGACGGCGACGAAGAGCTGGATCCGCTGTTTGACCAGGCGGTGGATTTCGTGGTGGATAAACGCCGCGCCTCCATCTCCGGCGTACAGCGCCAGTTCCGTATCGGCTACAACCGCGCGGCGCGCATCATCGAGCAGATGGAGGCGCAGGGCATCGTCAGTGAGCAGGGGCATAACGGCAACCGCGAGGTGCTGGCGCCGCCGCGGCATGACTGATGGTTTAGCCGTTGCAATTCAATAAGAAAGGGCCGCTTAAGCGGCCCTTGTGCAAAGAAGCGTAAACCCGTTTCTTCTCGGAACATTGGCCTACCGGCCGATCGCCGGCTTCAGGTAAAGTAACGGGAGTAAAGGGTTGATTGACCCGCATGGCGTCGCCCTGCGGTTAACGCATTTCATAAGGTATCTGGAATAATGAAAAAACTGTTAGTTGCCTGCTGTCTGCTTTCGGGATTCGCTGCTACCTCCGTGCTGGCCGACGCCGCACAGGATCTGCAAAGTCGCCTGGCGAAGGTGAACAGTTTCCACGCCAGCTTCTCGCAAACCGTGACCAGCGCCGAAGGCGCCGCGGTGCAACAGGGTGAAGGCGAGCTGTGGGTGAAGCGGCCGAACCTGTTCAACTGGCACATGACCTCACCCGATGAGAGCGTGCTGGTCTCCGATGGCCAAACCCTGTGGTTTTACAACCCGTTCGTCGAGCAGGTGACGGCGACCTGGTTGAAGAACGCCACCGGCAATACGCCGTTTATGCTGATCACCCGCAACAATGCCAGCGACTGGAAACAGTACAACGTGAAGCAAAAGGGCGATGATTTCGAGCTGACGCCGAAATCCGCCAGCGGCAACCTGAAGCAATTCGCCATCAGCGTGACCAACAGCGGCACCATCCGCAGCTTCGCCGCGGTGGAGCAGGACGGCCAGCGCAGCGCTTATACGCTGAAAAGCCAGCAGAACGTCACTGCCGATCCGGCCAAATTCAAATTTACCCCGCCGAAGGGGGTGACGCTGGACGACCAGCGCCAGTGAGGTGCAAGTGAGTAATAATCTGTCGCTCGATTTTTCCCAGAACGAGTTCCAGCCGTTGGCCGCGCGCATGCGGCCGACCACGCTGGCGCAGTATATCGGCCAGCAACACCTGCTGGCCGCCGGCAAGCCGCTGCCGCGCGCCATCGAGGCCGGGCAGCTGCACTCGATGATTTTATGGGGGCCGCCGGGCACCGGGAAGACGACGCTGGCAGAGCTGATCGGCCGTTATGGTCAGGCGGACGTCGAACGGATCTCCGCCGTGACCTCAGGGATCAAGGAGATCCGCGAGGCGATCGAACGGGCGCGGCAAAACCGCGACGCCGGCCGCCGCACTATTCTGTTCGTCGATGAAGTGCACCGCTTCAACAAAAGTCAGCAGGACGCCTTCCTGCCGCACATTGAAGACGGCACCATCACCTTTATCGGCGCCACTACCGAAAACCCGTCGTTCGAATTGAACTCGGCGCTGCTGTCGCGCGCCCGCGTGTATCTGCTTAAGGCGCTGACCGCCGAAGATATCGGCCAGGTGCTGGATCAGGCGATGAACGACAAGGCGCGCGGCTTTGGCGGCCAGAACGTCGAGCTGCCGGCGGAAACGCGCCGCCTGCTGTCGGAGTTGGTGGGCGGCGATGCGCGCCGGGCGCTGAACAGCCTGGAAATGATGGCGGACATGGCGGAGATCGACGCCAAAGGCGTGCGGGTGCTGACGCCGCAGCTGCTGAAAGAGGTGTCGGGCGAGCGCAGCGCGCGCTTCGACAACAAGGGCGACCGTTATTACGACCTGATTTCCGCGCTGCATAAATCGGTGCGCGGTTCGGCGCCGGACGCCGCGCTGTATTGGTATGCGCGCATCATTACCGCCGGCGGCGATCCGCTCTATGTGGCGCGCCGTCTGTTGGCGATCGCCTCTGAAGACGTGGGCAACGCCGATCCGCGCGGCATGCAGGTGGCGATCGCCGCCTGGGATTGCTTCACCCGCGTGGGGCCGGCGGAGGGCGAGCGCGCCATCGCGCAGGCGATCGTGTATCTGGCCTGCGCACCGAAAAGCAACGCGGTTTACACCGCGTTCAAGGCCGCCATGCGTGACGCCAAAGAGCAGGCCGATTATGACGTGCCGGAGCATTTGCGCAACGCGCCGACCAAGCTGATGAAGGAGATGGGGCTGGGGGCGGAGTACCGTTACGCCCACGACGAACCCAACGCCTACGCCGCCGGCGAGAACTACTTCCCGCCCGAAATGGCCCATACGCGCTACTACCAACCGACCTCGCGCGGGCTGGAAGGGAAAATCGGCGAAAAGTTGGCATGGCTGGCTGAGCAGGATCAAAATAGCCCGACAAAACGCTACCGCTAGCGTGGCCGTTGCGGTAAGGTTAGCGGGTATCACTCTTCTTTTATGCGGCTATAAATCAGCCGCATAGAACAACAACACTTCTTTCAATAACAACAAGCACAGGATTAGCATGCTCGATCCCAATCTGCTGCGTAATGAGCTAGACGCAGTCGCCGTCAAACTGGCTCGCCGAGGCTTTAAACTCGATCTGGATCTGCTGCGTTCGCAGGAAGAACGCCGCAAAGTTCTGCAGGTAGAAACTGAAACGCTGCAAGCGGAACGCAACTCCCGATCGAAATCCATCGGCGCGGCCAAAGCGCGTGGGGAAGACATCGAGCCGCTGCGTCGCGAAGTGAACGAGCTGGGTGACAAGCTGGATGCCGCCAAGGCGGCGCTGGATGCGCTGCAGAGCGAGATCCGCGATTACGCTCTGACGCTGCCTAACCTGCCGGACGACGCGGTGCCGGATGGTAAAGACGACAGCGAAAACCTGGAAGTCACCCGCTGGGGTGAACCGCGCCAATACGACTTCGCGGTGCGTGATCATGTCGATCTGGGCGAAATGGCCGGCGGGCTGGATTTTGCCGCCGCAGTTAAGCTGACCGGTTCACGCTTCGTGGTGATGAAAGGGCAAATCGCCCGCATGCACCGCGCGCTGTCCCAGTTCATGCTGGATCTGCACACCGAGCAGCATGGCTACCTGGAGGCCTACGTGCCTTATCTGGTCAACCACGCCACGCTGTATGGCACCGGCCAGCTGCCGAAGTTCGGCGAAGATCTGTTCCATACCCGCCCGCTGGAAGAAGAAGCCGACAGCAGCAACTACGCGTTGATCCCAACGGCGGAAGTGCCGCTGACCAACCTGGTGCGCGACGAGATCGTGGAAGAGGAATCTCTGCCGCTGAAGATGACCGCACACACGCCATGCTTCCGTGCGGAAGCCGGTTCTTACGGCCGCGACACCCGTGGTTTGATCCGTATGCACCAGTTCGACAAGGTTGAAATGGTGCAGATCGTCCGTCCGGAAGATTCGATGGATGCCCTGGAAGAACTGACCGGCCACGCGGAAAAAGTGCTGCAGCTGCTGAACTTGCCTTACCGCAAGGTGCTGCTGTGCACCGGCGACATGGGCTTCGGCGCGTGCAAGACTTACGATCTGGAAGTGTGGCTGCCGGCGCAGAACACCTACCGCGAGATCTCGTCCTGCTCCAACATGTGGGACTTCCAGGCGCGTCGCATGCAGGCGCGCTGCCGCAGCAAGGCCGACAAGAAACCGCGTCTGGTTCACACGCTGAACGGTTCCGGCCTGGCGGTCGGCCGTACGCTGGTGGCGGTGCTGGAAAACTACCAGCAGGCCGACGGCCGCATTCAGGTGCCTGAAGTGCTGCGTCCTTATATGGGCGGCCTGGAATATATCGGCTGAACAGCCAATCACTAGAAAAAAGCGCCTGCGGGCGCTTTTTTTATGTCGAGAATTCAGCCTTTCGCCAGCGCGTAGGCTTGTTTAATGTAGTCCGCCAGGTGCTTGCTTTTCACTTCGGCGGGCGAGTGAAGCTTGATGTGCCGCCGATATTGGCCGTTGCCTTCAAGTTGCTGATAGCGATCTTCCAGTCGGTGCCCTTGGCCGAATTCCACCGTGACGTGATTGCGGTAGGCGAAAACGCCGCAGAAAAATTGAGTATGCGAGAACATGATGCCGCCGTATTTGACCGATTCGCTGACGCCACTGCCGCTCACCGTGGCGATCCGGCGCACCTGTTGTACGATCTCCAGCAGCTCGCCGTGCGTGCTGCCGATGTCCGCCAGCAAGGTCTCGACCGCCGCATTATTTGCCTGACTCATCTCGCTTCTCCGTCGTTAAATCCGCTCTGCGCTGAGCATAGCGCTTTTTCACCCGCTTAGCCGGAAACAAATCGTGCGCTGGAATGATAAGAGGCGATTGACTTTTTTATCGCCAGTGGCATGATGCGCGCACTCTCATTGCGCGTTCGGTCACAATTTCACTATGTCCGCTTACTCCCGCCCAGTGCTCCTGTTGCTCTGCGGCCTGTTGTTGCTCACGGTATCCATTGCCGTTTTGAATACGTTAGTGCCTCTTTGGTTAACCCATGCTCAGCTGTCGACCTGGCAAGTGGGAATGGTCAGCTCCTCTTATTTCAGCGGCAACCTGTTGGGCACGTTGGTGGCGGGCAAACTGATCCAGCGCGTCGGCTTCACCCGCAGCTACCATCTCTCCTGTTTGTTGTTCGCCGCCGCGACCGCCGGCATGGTGCTGTCGATCGATTTCTGGAGCTGGCTGGGCTGGCGCTTCTTCGCCGGCGTCGGTTGCGCCTGGATCTGGGTGATTGTGGAAAGCGCGCTGCTGCGCAGCGGTAATCTCAGCAACCGCGGCCAACTGCTGGCGGCCTATATGATTGTCTATTACCTCGGTACGGTGACCGGCCAATTGCTGTTGAGCATGACCTCGACCGAATTGCTGCACGTGGTGCCGTGGGTGACCGCCATCGTGATCAGCGCCATGCTGCCGATGCTGTTCGCGCGGGTCAACCGCCATGAAGACGAGCCGCAGCAGGCGGCGGTGTGGTCTATGCTGAGACGCCGCAGCGCGCGCCTCGGCATCAACGGCTGCATCATCTCCGGCATCGTGCTCGGTTCGCTGTACGGCCTGATGCCGCTGTATCTCTCCCATCAGGGCATGAGCGACGCCAACGTCGGCTACTGGATGGCGCTGCTGGTCAGCTCCGGCATCGTCGGCCAATGGCCGGTCGGACGCCTGGCCGATCGTTACGGGCGCCTGCTGGTGCTGCGCATTCAGGTGTTCGTGGTGATCCTCGCCAGCGTGGCGATGCTCGGCAACTACGCCATGGCGCCTTCACTGTTCATCCTCGGCTGCGCCGGCTTTACCCTGTATCCGGTGGCGATGTCCTGGGCCTGTGAGAAGGCGCTGCCGCACGAGCTGGTGGCGATGAACCAGGCGCTGCTGATGAGCTACACCATCGGCAGCCTGCTGGGTCCGTCGATGACGGCGCTGCTGATGCAGAACTACTCTGACCGCGTACTGTTCGTGATGATCGCCGCCGTGGCGCTGGTTTACCTGCTGATGCTGCTGAAGAAGCAGAAGCCGGATCACCATCACACGCCGTTCGCCGCCGCCTGAGCATAAAAAAACCGGCTATGAGCCGGTTTTTCTTTGGCGCTGCGCCAATCAGTAAATCACTTTGTGGCCGTAGCTTTCCAGGATGCCTTTGACGCGATCCATGGTCTCGGCCTTCGGCGGATGAACGCCGTCCAGCTTGTACTCTTCCCCCATCGCCACCCATTTGTGCTTGCCCAGCTCGTGGTAGGGCAGCAGCTCGATTTTCTCGATGTTGGTCATGTCTTTGGTAAACTCGCCCAGCAAATGCGCCGATTTGTCGTCGTCTGACCAACCCGGCACCACCACGTAGCGGATCCAGGTGCGCTGGTTGCGTTTCGCCAGGTAGCGGGCGAATTCCAGCGTGCGATGGTTGGAGACGCCGACCAGATTCTGATGGATCTCATCGTTCATCTGTTTCAGATCCAGCATCACCAGATCGGTGGTGTCCAGCAGCTCGTCGATCACCGGATCGTAGCGGCGCACGAAGCCGTTGGTATCCAGGCAGGTATTGATGCCTTCGGCATGGCAGGCGCGGAACCAGTCGCGCACGAATTCAGCCTGCAGGATCGCTTCGCCGCCGGATGCGGTCACGCCGCCGCCGGAAGCGTTCATGAAGTGGCGGTAGGCCACCGCGTCTTTCATCAGCTCTTCGACGGTCACTTCTTTGCCGCCGTGGGTATCCCAGGTGTCGCGGTTATGGCAATAGAGGCAGCGCATCAGGCAGCCTTGGAAGAAGACGATAAAGCGGATCCCTGGCCCGTCGACGGTGCCGCAGGATTCGAAGGAGTGGATGCGACCAGTTACTGACATTGCGGGGTTTTCTCCAATATTGACTGTCAAACGCAGTCTAAAAATAGGCGCGTGGCCGCCGGCCAGGTATCTGCGATGCAGTGGCGGAGTGAGCCCGCCACCGGGGGTAATGATGCCTGTCGGCCGGTCAGTTGCCGGATAACTGTTTTGCCGGCTATCCATTCAGTATAGATGTCCGGCAAAACAGACTCGTACAGAGTCAGGGGAGAGCGGTGGGAGAAAAGGGCCGGCAGAACCGGCCCTGACGTTGCTACCGAGCGGTTTCCCGCCCGGCTGGCGCATTACATCGTTTGAGTGAAAGTACGAGTAATGACGTCCTGCTGTTGCTCTTTGGTCAGCGAGTTGAAGCGCACGGCGTAACCGGAGACGCGGATGGTCAGCTGAGGGTATTTCTCAGGGTTTTCCATCGCGTCCAGCAGCATTTCGCGGTTCATTACGTTGACGTTCAGGTGCTGGCCGCCTTCGATGGAGGCTTCATGGTGGAAGTAACCATCCATCAGGCCCGCCAGGTTGGCTTTACGCACGTCGTCGTCTTTACCCAGCGCGTTAGGCACGATGGAGAAGGTGTAGGAGATCCCGTCTTTCGCGTAGGCAAACGGCAGTTTGGCTACCGAGGTCAGGGAGGCTACTGCGCCTTTCTGGTCGCGGCCGTGCATCGGGTTGGCACCTGGGCCGAATGGTGCGCCGGCGCGGCGGCCATCCGGGGTGTTACCGGTTTTCTTACCGTACACCACGTTGGATGTGATGGTCAGTACGGACTGGGTCGGTACCGCGTTGCGGTAGGTGCGCAGTTTCTGAATTTTCTTCATGAAACGCTCAACCAGGTCGCAGGCGATGTCATCGACGCGGGCGTCGTTGTTACCGAACTGCGGATACTCGCCTTCCACTTTGAAGTCGATAGCCAGGCCGTCTTCGTCGCGAATGGTGGTGACTTTCGCGTACTTGATGGCGGACAGGGAGTCGGCCGCCACGGACAGACCGGCGATGCCGCAAGCCATGGTGCGATAAACGTCACGGTCATGCAGCGCCATCAGCGCAGCTTCGTAGCTGTACTTGTCGTGCATGTAGTGAATGATGTTCAGCGCGGTCACGTACTGCTTGGCCAGCCAATCCATAAAGTGGTCCATGCGCGCCATGACTTTGTCATAGTCCAGCACTTCGTCCATCATCGGCGCTTCTTTCGGGCCGACCTGCATTTTCAGTTTTTCGTCAACGCCGCCGTTGATGGCGTACAGCATGGTTTTCGCCAGGTTGGCGCGGGCGCCGAAGAACTGCATTTGTTTGCCGACGATCATCGGGCTGACGCAGCAAGCGATGGCGTAGTCATCGTTGTTGAAGTCAGGGCGCATCAGGTCGTCGTTTTCGTACTGAACGGAAGAGGTGTCGATGGACACTTTCGCCGCGAATTTCTTGAAGTTCAGCGGCAGCTTCTCAGACCACAGGATGGTCATGTTCGGTTCCGGAGACGGCCCCATGGTGTACAGGGTGTTCAGGAAGCGGAAGCTGTTTTTGGTGACCAGGGTACGGCCGTCGACGCCCATACCGGCCAGGGACTCAGTCGCCCAGATTGGGTCGCCGGAGAACAGCTCATCGTACTCAGGGGTACGCAGGAAGCGCACCATCCGCAGTTTCATCACCAGGTGGTCGATCAGCTCCTGCGCTTGCTCTTCGGTCAGTTTGCCCGCCTTGATGTCGCGCTCGATGAACACGTCGAGGAAGGTGGACACGCGGCCGAAGGACATGGCGGCGCCGTTCTGGGATTTCACCGCGGCCAGGTAGCCGAAGTAGGTCCACTGCACCGCTTCTTGCGCGCTGGTGGCTGGGCCGGAGATGTCGTAACCGTATTTGGCGGCCATCTCTTTGATCTGAGCCAGAGCGCGATGCTGTTCAGCGATCTCTTCGCGCAGCTGGATGGTCATTTCCAGGTCTTCGCCGTTTTCCAGTTTTTCCTGCAGCGATTTGAACTGGTTCAGCTTGTCGGCCATCAGGAAGTCGATACCGTACAGCGCAACGCGGCGGTAGTCGCCGATGATGCGGCCGCGGCCGTAGGCGTCCGGCAGACCGGTCAGCACGCCGGATTTACGGCAGTTCAGGATGTCTTTGGTGTAAACGTCGAATACGCCCTGGTTGTGGGTTTTGCGGTATTCGGTGAACACTTTTTTCAGCTGCGGATCCAGTTCGCGGCCGTACACTTTGCACGAACCTTCGACCATTTTGATGCCGCCGAACGGGATCAGCGCGCGTTTCAGCGGGGCGTCGGTCTGCAGACCCACGATGGTTTCCAGCTCTTTGGCGATGTAACCCGCGTCGTGAGAAACGATGGTTGAAGCAACGTTGGTGTCGAAATCAACCGGCGCATGAGTGCGGTTTTCCAGTTTGATCCCTTCCATAACCTTGTCCCACAAGGTGGTGGTGGCTTGAGTAGCGCCAGCCAGGAAGGATTCGTCACCCTCATAAGGCGTGTAGTTTTTCTGGATGAAGTCACGAACGTTGACTTCATTCTGCCAGTCACCCTTGCTGAAACCTTCCCAAGCGTTGGCTAATTTCTCGTTAAGTTCGGTCATTGTACACCTACCTTTGATTGTGGATTTCTAACTCTGCGCGCGGTTACTCACAGCTTAGTGCTGCTCGCGGCCCCCGCGCAGATAAATTACCCAGTAAGTCAACCCAACCAGCAGACCACCGCCGATGATGTTACCGAGGGTGACCGGAATCAGGTTGTCGATGATGAAGTTGCTTACTGTCAGATGAGCGAATTGCTCAGGTACCGCCCCTACGGCTTGCCAGAATTCCGGCGTGGCGAAGTGTTTGACCACGATGCCCATAGGGATCATAAACATGTTGGCGATGCTGTGCTCGAAGCCGCTGGCGACAAACATCCCGACCGGCAGCACCATGGCGAGCATCTTGTCGGTCAGGGTGCGGCCGGAGTAGCTCATCCAGACCGCCAGGCAGACCATCAGGTTGGCCAGAATGCCGAGGCACACGGCTTCGATGAAGGTGTGATGCAGCTTGTGGTCTGCGGTTTGCAGGACATTCAGGCCCCACTGGCCGTTGGCGACCATATACTCGCCGGAGAACCAGATCAGCGCCACGAAGAACAGCGCGCCGACCAGGTTGCCGAGATAAACGTTCAGCCAGTTGGCGCCCAGCTGGCCCCAGCTGATGCGGCCGCTGGCCTTGGCGATGACGATAAGCACGGTAGAGGTGAACAGGTCGGCGCCCGACACCACCACCAGCATTAACCCGAGAGAGAAGCAGATGCCGCCGACCAGTTTCGCCAGCCCGAAAGGCACGCCGGCGGTGCCGGTGGTCGCCGTGATGTAGAAGACGAAGGCGATGGAAATGAAGACACCGGCGGTGATCGCCAAATAAAACGTTTTCAGCGGATGTTTGGTGGCTTTATACACGCCGGCATCTTCAGCGATTTTCGCCGTTGCCGCAGGTAAAATCAGATCGAAGGGGCTGTCAGTTTTCAAACTAACTCTCGCTCTTAAGGGTTAAAACAACGCAATGAGATACTAGCAAAGCAGTATAGGGGAAAATTTGATTTGGATCATAAGGCGGGGAAGTAGAGCGGTGAAATGGCGTGTTTTTTGTGTGGTTTTTATGGTTAATTTATTGATTTTTAATAAAAAACAATTTTTTAATGTTTGCAAATTTTTTTGAATCCACCGAGTGGTCGGCGTGGAGTAAAGTTAAATTTTTAGGCGTTTTGTCGCCGCGCGGCGTTGAAAGTTTAATTATCGGTTAATTATTATTTCACCGTCCGGCAACAATTGACGGTTTATTTATTTTTATGGTCGTTTAACCACCTATTTCCCGGCGAAAAAATAAAACCGAATGCGTTGAAATAAACCGCAAAATTGAAAACGCCGCAACGGAGTGCGGCGTTTGGCAACAGGGGTACTCCCAAAATGGCAGTATCCCCTGATGATGCTTAGGCCTTGGCCCAGTGGCGGCGTTTGGCCGCCTGCAGCTTCTCGTAAGCCGCCAGCAGCGCCTGATGGGCCGGCAGCGCCTTCAGATCGGCATCGACGGCGAACAGCCCGTTGAAGCGCTCTTCACCGCTGATGGCGGCGGAGGCGGCGTCGACCGCTTCCTGGCCGTACATCTTCACGAACGCGGTATAGTACTGCGCCGCTTCGCGTTCAGGCTCCTGCGCCAGCAGCAGCAGCGTTTGCAGGCAGCGGTAGTAGTTGCTGCGCGCCGGGCTCAGCACCGAGGCGTTGAAGTCCTGCGTCCATTCGGTCCAGATCAGCGCCTGATCCAGATCGCCGCCCGCCAGCGCCAGCATCGATTTCAGCTCGCCCACGCGCAGGGTATACCAGGCGTTGTCTTTGCCGCTGGCAATGCCCAGCAGTTCGCGCACGCGGGTGAAATCGTCCAGCCCTTCGTCGTCCAACTGCTCGATCAGCGCCAGGTATTCTTCCGGATCCCACTCGCTGCCCGGCAGCGCCAGCAGCGTATCGCGCAGGTGCGCGCCCATGCTGTTGTTAGCCAGCAGCAGGTCTTCCGCCGGGTAGATATCGGACATGCCCGGCACGATGATGCGGCAAGCGTAGACGCCCAGGTGCTCGTAGTCGGCGATGTACACTTCCGCGTCTTCCTTGTCGAAGATGCTCATCAGGGTGGCGAACTCTTCCTGCGTGCTGCCGCTGAAGTTCCAGTCAACGAACGGGTAATCGGCATCCTGTTTGAACAGATCCCAGGAAATCAGGCCGCTCGAGTCGATGAAGTGCGTTTCCAGGTTGGTGTGTTCCGCCACTTCTTCGTCATCGAAGGTCGGCGCGGTGAACACGTCGAGATCTTTCAGGCTGCGGCCCTGCAGCAGTTCGGTTACCGTGCGCTCCAGCGCCACGCCGAAGTCCGGGTGCGCGCCGAATGAAGCGAAGCAGGTGCCGTTGGTCGGGTTGAACAGCACCACGCAGATCACCGGGTAGTTGCCGCCCAGCGAGGCGTCATAGGAGAGGATCGGGAAACCTTCCTCTTCCAGCTTGGCGATAGCTTCCACCACGCCCGGGTAGCGGTTCAGCACCTCGTCCGGGATCGCCGGCAGGCTGATGGATTCGGCGATGATGCGGTTTTTCACATAACGCTCGAACACTTCCGACAGGCCCTGCACGCGCGCTTCGTTGGCGGTGTTGCCGGCGGACATGCCGTTGGAAACATACAGGTTGCCGATGATATTCATCGGGATGTACACGGTTTGCTGGTCGGACTGACGGGTAAACGGCAGTGCACACACGCCACGATCGGCGTTGCCGGACTGCAGATCGACCAGATCGCTGGCGCTCAGCTCTTGCTGCGGATCGTAGAAGGCGTGCAGACGTTCGTCGAGGATGCCGGCCGGCAGCGCATCGTCTTCAGGGATCGGGAACCATTTCTCATTCGGATAGTGCACGAAGTCGCCTTCGGCGATCTGCTTGCCCAGATAGAAATCGGCGAAGAAGTAGTTGGTGGACAGGCGCTCGAAATATTCACCCAGCGCGGAGGCCAGCGCGGCTTTTTTGCTGGCGCCTTTGCCGTTGGTGAAGCACAGCGGGCAATCGCGATCGCGGATGTGCACCGACCACACGTGCGGCACCGGGTTCAGCCAGGAGGCTTCTTCGATGTTGAAACCGAGATCGCTCAGTTTCTGCTGGAAACGGGAGATGGAGTCTTCCAGGGCGGCGTCTTTACCGGGGATAAAAGTTTGCGTCATTGTCTTCACTTTTTGCGCGTACTAAAAACGCGCAATGATACGGGGTTTTACGCTGGAGCTCCATGTATTCCTAAAGCGGTGGCAAAGTCACAGTTTTTTTAAGGATAAAGGCCATAATTCAGCAAGTTATCTGTCACGGAGAAATCTAATGAAATCAGTGAAACTCAGCGCGTTAACCCTCTTGTTGACCGGTGTCAGCGCCTCGGCGCTGGCGCTGCCCAACATCACCCTGCTGGCGACCGGCGGCACTATCGCCGGCGGCGGCGATTCGGCGACGAAATCCAACTATACCGCGGGCAAACTGGGCGTCGAGGCGTTGGTCGATGCGGTGCCGGCGCTGAAAGATATCGCCAACGTGCAGGGGGAACAGGTGGTGAACATCGGCTCGCAGGACATGAACGATCAGGTCTGGCTGACGCTGGCGAAGAAAATTGACGCCGACTGCGGCAAAACCGACGGCTTCGTCATCACCCACGGCACCGATACGCTGGAAGAGACGGCCTATTTCCTTGATTTGACGGTGAAATGCGACAAGCCGGTGGTGTTGGTGGGGGCGATGCGGCCGGCGACGGCGATGAGCGCCGACGGCCCGTTCAACCTGTATAACGCGGTGGTGACGGCGGCAGATCCGCAATCGGCCAATCGCGGGGTGCTGGTGGCGATGAACGACACCGTGCTGGACGCGCGTGACGTCACCAAGACCAATACCACCGCCGTGCAGACCTTCCAGTCGCCAAACTACGGCCCACTGGGGTATATCCACAACGGCAAGATCGATTACCAGCGCTCGCCGCAGCGTAAGCATACCCGGGAGACGCCGTTCGACGTCAGCAAGCTGAACGAGCTGCCGAAGGTCGGCATCGTCTACAACTACGCCAACGCCTCCGATGCGCCGGCCAAGGCGCTGATCGCCGAAGGCTATCAGGGTATCGTCAGCGCCGGGGTCGGCAACGGCAACCTGTATAAAACCGTGTTCGACACCCTGGCGACGGCGGCGCACAACGGCGTGGCGGTGGTGCGTTCTTCGCGCGTGCCGACCGGCGCCACCACCGAGGATGCGGAAGTGGACGACGCCAAGTACGGCTTCGTGGCCGCCGGCACGCTGAATCCGCAAAAGGCGCGCATTCTGCTGCAGCTGGCGCTGACGCAAACCAAAGACGCGAAGCAGATCCAGCAGATGTTTAATCAGTACTGATCGTTTCCTCTCCTGCGGGGGCCATCCGGGCTCCCGCAGCCATGTTGGCTGAATACAGCATAAAACACCGCGTTAACCCGCTGAATTTCCCCATGTCACAGGGTTTTATCGTCCAAACAATCGCGACGGCCGCAGAGCCTGTCATCACCCGGCACGGCCGTTTGCCGCCGACGGGCGAATAAGCGTTGCAGCCATGGGGCGTGAGTGATAAAACCGATGGGTTGGTTAACGCGAGCGTTAACTTCGGGCGTCTTTTCGACAGGTCGCTTTTCTGCGGCGAACAGTGAATGTGGTGAGGGGAAATGACTCAGGTTTATAATTTTAGCTCTGGTCCGGCGATGCTGCCGGTGGAAGTGTTGCGTCGTGCGGAACAGGAACTGTGCAACTGGCACGGCCTGGGAACGTCTGTGATGGAGATCAGTCACCGCAGCAAAGAATTCATCGCCGTTGCCGAGCAGGCGGAACAGGATCTGCGCGATCTGCTGAAAGTCCCCTCCAACTATAAAGTGCTGTTTTGCCACGGCGGCGCCCGCGCGCAGTTCGCCGCGCTGCCGCTGAACCTGCTGGGCGACAAGGCCACCGCCGACTATATCGACGGCGGCTATTGGGCGCACAGCGCCATCAAGGAAGCGGAAAAGTATTGCGCCCCGAACGTCATCGACGTGAAAACCCGCATCGACGGCCTGAGCGGCATCACGCCGATGAAAGAGTGGCAACTGAGCAACGACGCGGCTTACGTGCACTATTGCCCGAATGAGACCATCGACGGCGTGGCCATCGATGAAACGCCGGACTTCGGCGACAAAGTGGTGATCGGCGATTACTCCTCGACCATCCTGTCCCGCCCGCTCGACGTCAGCCGTTTCGGCGTGATTTACGCCGGCGCGCAGAAAAATATCGGCCCGGCCGGCCTGACGCTGGTGATCGTGCGCGACGATCTGCTGGGCAAGGCGCGCAAAGAAGTGCCGTCTATCCTTGATTACACCGTGCTGGCCGAGAACGGCTCGATGTTCAACACCCCGCCGACCTTCGCCTGGTACTTGTCCGGGCTGGTGTTCAAATGGCTGAAAGAGCAGGGCGGCCTGGTGGAGATGCAAAAACGCAATCAGGCCAAGGCCGAGCTGCTGTACGCAACCATCGATAAATCCGACTTTTACCGCAGCCAGGTGGCGATCGCCAACCGTTCCTGGATGAACGTGCCGTTCCAGCTGGCCGATGCGGCGCTGGACAAGGTGTTCCTCAGCGAAGCCGAGGCCATCGGCCTGCAGGCGCTGAAAGGCCACCGGGTAGTTGGCGGCATGCGCGCTTCTATTTACAATGCCATGCCGCTGGCCGGCGTCCAGGCGCTGACCGACTTCATGGCCGACTTCGAACGTCGTCACGGTTGATTCCGGCAGCCCGCCAGGCGCGGGCGGCCTCAGGCTGTTGTCCTTTTGCATTAAAGCGGCTCCGGCATTATTCCGGAGCCGTTTCGTTTATCAGAATTGGAGAGTTTTGTTCACATGGTGGATTCCCTGACGTTACAACCGGTCGCCCTGGTCAATGGCACCGTCAACTTACCCGGCTCGAAGAGCGTTTCTAACCGCGCTCTGCTGCTGGCGGCGCTGGCGGAGGGAACGACCCGGCTGACCAACCTGCTGGACAGCGACGACGTGCGTCATATGCTGAATGCGCTGCAGGCGTTGGGTGTGAACTACCGGCTTTCCGCCGACCGCACCGTGTGTGAAGTGACCGGCGTGGCCGGGCCGTTGGTGGCCAACCAGCCGCTGGAACTGTTCCTCGGCAATGCCGGCACCGCGATGCGCCCACTGGCGGCGGCGCTGTGCCTCGGTGAAGGCGACGTGGTGCTGACCGGGGAACCCCGCATGAAAGAACGCCCGATCGGCCATCTGGTGGACGCGTTGCGCCAGGGCGGGGCGCAGATTGATTACCTCGAACAGACCGATTACCCGCCGATTCGCCTACGCGGCGGTTTCCAGGGCGGCGATGTCACCGTTGACGGCAGCGTCTCCAGCCAGTTCCTGACCGCGTTGCTGATGACCGCGCCCCTGGCGCCGCAGGATACGCAGATCCACATCAAGGGCGAGCTGGTTTCCAAGCCGTACATCGACATCACGCTGCACCTGATGCGCACCTTCGGCGTATCGGTGAGCCACGACAACTACCGGGTATTCCATATCCAGGGGCGCCAGACGTATATCGCGCCGGGCGATTACCTGGTTGAGGGCGACGCTTCTTCCGCCTCTTACTTCCTGGCGGCGGCGGCGATCAAGGGCGGCACCGTGCGCGTGACCGGCATCGGTCGCAAAAGCGTGCAGGGCGACACCAAGTTTGCCGACGTGCTGGAGAAAATGGGCGCGCGCATCACCTGGGGCGACGATTTCATCGAGTGCAGCCGCGGTGAACTGCGCGGCATCGACATGGACATGAACCACATTCCCGACGCGGCGATGACCATCGCCACCGCAGCGCTGTTCGCCGAGGGGCCGACCACCATCCGCAATATCTACAACTGGCGGGTGAAGGAGACCGACCGTCTGGCGGCGATGGCCACCGAGCTGCGTAAAGTGGGGGCGGAAGTGGACGAAGGCGAAGACTACATTCACGTCGTGCCGCCGGCCAAACTGCAGTTCGCCGAGATCGGCACCTACAACGATCACCGCATGGCAATGTGCTTCTCGCTGGTGGCGCTGTCGGATACGCCGGTCACCATTCTCGATCCGAAATGCACCGCGAAGACCTTCCCGGATTATTTCGAACAGCTGGCGCGCATCAGCCAGCCGGCGTAACCCGTCAAATCGTTTATTTTAAGGCCCCTTTGCGGGCCTTTATCGTTTTTAACCTTTGGCGACCGGCGTTTCTTCTATACTTTTTCGCGGTTATGCGCTTATTTTCAACAACCGGATAGTTCCAGGGTAACAGATCGCCGTAGGGCAGCGTATAATACGCCACCGTATTTGCCCCTGATTGGGCAGGTGACAGAGCTCACGGGCTTCGAGTCGAAGCACGCCGTGTCTCTGTGAGGTTTTCTACCTGAAGGAGAGAGAAATGACGGCTACAGCCCCGGTGATAACCGTTGATGGACCAAGTGGCGCGGGCAAAGGCACGCTGTGTAAAGCGTTGGCCGAGTCCCTTGGTTGGCGTTTGCTGGACTCCGGCGCGATCTATCGCGTGCTGGCGCTGGCGGCGTTGCATCATCAGGTGGATATCACTTCTGAGGAAGCGCTGGTTCCGCTGGCCGCACATCTCGATGTTCGCTTCGTTGCCCAGGACGGCAAGCTGCAGGTGATTTTGGAAGGTGAGGACGTCAGTAATGAGATCCGCACCGAAACCGTCGGCAACACCGCGTCGCAAGCGGCTGCGTTTCCGCGCGTGCGCGAGGCGTTGCTGCGCCGCCAGCGCGCATTCCGCGAGGCGCCCGGCCTGATTGCCGATGGCCGCGACATGGGCACGGTGGTGTTCCCTGACGCGCCGGTCAAGATTTTCCTCGACGCCAGCTCGGAGGAGCGCGCGCACCGCCGCATGCTGCAGTTGCAGGAGAAAGGCTTTAATGTTAACTTTGAACGTCTTTTAGCCGAGATAAAGGAACGGGACGACCGTGACCGTAATCGGCCTATCGCGCCTCTGGTGCCCGCTTCTGACGCCCTCGTGCTGGATTCTACCAGCATGTCGATCGAAGAAGTGATCCGGCAGGCGTTGACGTATGCACAGAAAGTGTTGGCGTTGCCGCAGCAATAAGCGCGGCGGCGCTATTGGCTTTTTGTCATATTTGTCATAGCGGTATCGCAATATATCGGGTAAAATTTTACCCCTGTAACCTTAAACCCTGTCGGCATGGAGCCAATGGCGGGGTATGTGAAACAACCCCATTCGGCGGGACGCTAAATGGACGTTAAACTAAAGAACCCTGAAGATTAACAACATGACTGAATCTTTCGCTCAACTCTTTGAAGAATCCTTAAAAGAAATCGAAACCCGCCCGGGTTCCATCGTTCGTGGCGTCGTTGTTGCTATCGACAAAGATATCGTACTGGTTGACGCCGGTCTGAAATCTGAGTCTGCCATCCCGGCTGAGCAATTCAAAAACGCCCAGGGCGAGCTGGAAATCCAGGTTGGTGACGAAGTTGACGTTGCTCTGGATGCTGTTGAAGACGGCTTCGGTGAAACCCTGCTGTCCCGTGAGAAAGCTAAGCGTCACGAAGCTTGGATCACGCTGGAAAAAGCCTACGAAGAAGCTGAGACTGTAACCGGTGTTATCAACGGCAAAGTGAAGGGTGGCTTCACCGTCGAGCTGAACGGCATCCGCGCGTTCCTGCCAGGTTCTCTGGTTGACGTGCGTCCGGTACGTGACACTCTGCACCTGGAAGGCAAAGAGCTTGAGTTCAAAGTCATCAAGCTGGATCAGAAGCGCAACAACGTTGTCGTTTCTCGCCGTGCGGTTATCGAATCCGAGAACAGCGCTGAGCGCGATCAACTGCTGGAAAACCTGCAGGAAGGCATGGAAGTTAAAGGTATCGTTAAGAACCTCACTGACTACGGTGCATTCGTTGATCTGGGCGGCGTAGACGGCCTGCTGCACATCACTGACATGGCTTGGAAACGCGTTAAGCACCCAAGCGAAATCGTCAATGTTGGCGATGAAATCACTGTTAAAGTGCTGAAGTTCGACCGCGAGCGTACTCGTGTATCCCTGGGCCTGAAACAGCTGGGCGAAGATCCATGGGTTGCTATCGCGAAACGTTACCCAGAAGGCACCAAGCTGACTGGCCGTGTAACCAACCTGACTGATTACGGCTGCTTCGTAGAAATCGAAGAAGGCGTTGAAGGTCTGGTACACGTTTCTGAAATGGATTGGACCAACAAAAACATCCATCCGTCCAAAGTTGTTAACGTGGGCGATGTAGTGGAAGTGATGGTTCTGGACATCGATGAAGAACGTCGTCGTATCTCCCTGGGCCTGAAGCAGTGCAAATCCAACCCATGGCAGCAGTTCGCAGAAACCCACAACAAGGGCGACCGCGTTGAAGGTAAAATCAAGTCTATCACTGACTTCGGTATCTTCATCGGCCTGGACGGCGGCATCGACGGCCTGGTTCACCTGTCTGACATCTCCTGGAACGTTGCAGGCGAAGAAGCAGTACGTGAATACAAGAAAGGCGACGAAATCGCTGCTGTTGTTCTGCAAGTTGACGCAGAGCGCGAGCGTATCTCCCTGGGCGTGAAACAACTGGCTGAAGACCCGTTCAATAACTACCTGTCTATGAACAAGAAAGGTGCTATTGTTACTGGTAAAGTCACTGCAGTTGACGCCAAAGGTGCTACAGTTGAATTGGCAGGCGGCGTAGAAGGTTACCTGCGTGCATCTGAAGCCTCTCGCGACCGCATTGAAGATGCAACTCTGGTTCTGAACGTAGGTGACGAAGTTGAAGCTAAATTCACCGGCGTTGACCGTAAGAACCGCGTTGTAAGCCTGTCCGTACGTGCTAAGGACGAAGCTGACGAGAAAGACGCCATCGCAACTGTTAACAACAAACAGGAAGAAGGCAACTTCTCTAACGCAATGGCTGAAGCTTTCAAAGCGGCTAAAGGCGAGTAATGACGGGGGGCGGTCGCTGACCGCCCCAATACGGTAGTTTAGCTGCAAAGCTTGGAGGTACTATGACCAAGTCTGAACTTATTGAAAGACTTGCTGGCCAGCAATCTCATATTCCGGCGAAGGCCGTTGAGGATGCAGTGAAAGAGATGCTTGAGCACATGGCCGCTACGCTGGCCGAGGGCGAACGCATTGAGATCCGCGGATTCGGCAGTTTTTCTCTTCACTACCGTGCCCCGCGTGTAGGCCGCAACCCGAAAACCGGTGACAAAGTCGAGCTGGACGGCAAGTACGTTCCTCACTTCAAACCAGGCAAAGAGTTGCGTGACCGCGCCAATATCTATGGCTAGTCGCTGACTGATCATAGCGTTGTTGCTTGTAAAGAATATAAAACGGTGCCTGTAAGGCGCCGTTTTTTTTCGCCTGCGATTCTCCACGATACGCTTGTGAATTGCGTACTGCGCCGCATTTGCGGTGTAGTTGCTGCATAAACCTCTCTTACCCTGGCGTGATCGCCGCATTCTCGCTAAAGCCCGCTGGTCGCGACATGCCGCTTGACTCATCCTGTTTGCCTGCCGTAACGCGCTTGTGCGCGTGGCGGGTGCGATGGGAGAAGAACGATCAAAATTTCGCTGAATCTGGCGATATTCGCCGTTATCTGCGGCATCCTGCCGCTGCTGATTTTACCGCAGTTGCCAGAACTATGGCTGCTGTGGCCGATGCTGTTTGTCGGCTGCTTGCTGTTGCGCGCGCGTTGGCCGTTCTGCCGCTATTTGGCCTGCCTGGGATTGGGATTCACATGGGCGGTTTTCAACGCCGGAAGCCTGCTCGGGCAAATGGAGCGCTTAACTCGCATGCCGGACGTGACGGCGGTGGTGCAGGTGAGCAGCGTCGCGCTGGAGCCCGCCGCCAGTAAACAGACGCTGATGCGCATCGAGCGGGTCGACGGTCATTGGTTGGCGCCTGCGCTGGCGTTTACCACGACGTGGGCTCCCGAACGGCAGCGGCTGTGCGCCGGGCAGCGTTGGCAATTGAAACTGCGCCTGCGGCCGGTACATGGCAAGCTCAATGAAGGCGGATTTGACAGCCAACGTTGGGCGATTGCCCAGCGCCAGCCGTTGACGGGGCGGGTCAGGCAGGCAAGTTTGCTGGATGGCGATTGCGGGCTGCGCCAGCGCATCATCAGCCATGCGGAAACCAACATCGGTGAATTGCGTTACAAGGCGGTATTGCTGGCGCTGGCGTTTGGGGAACGAACCGCGCTGGAGCAGGCTTTGCGCACGCTGATGCTGAAAACCGGCATCGCTCACCTGATGGCCATTTCAGGGTTGCATGTGGCGATGGTCGCCATTTTGTTCTGGGCCGCGTTGCGAGCGCTGCAGTTTTTTCTTCCCGCCCATTTGATTGGCTATCGCTTTCCATTGGTCGCAGGCTGGGTGGCGACGCTGATCTATGTTTGGTTGGTGGGCGCCCAACCGCCGGCGGTGCGTACCGCGTTGGCGATGACGCTGTGGATGCTGTTGCGCTTGCGCGGCGTTCATTGTTCTTCCTGGCAAGTGTGGCTGTGGTGTATCGGGCTGATTTTGCTGTGCGATCCGTTGGCGGTTTTGTCAGACAGTTTTTGGCTGTCGGTGCTGGCGGTGGGGTGTTTGATTTTTTGGTTTGAATGGGCACCGCTCAGCGAGCGATTTCGCTCGGCCTGGTATTGGGCGCCGGTACGCTGGCTGCATATTCAGTTGGGCATGACGTTGTTGCTGGTACCGATGCAGGTCGCGCTGTTTTTAGGTCTGACGCTGACCTCGCTGCCTGCCAACCTTTGGGCTGTGCCCATCGTCTCATTGGTGACGGTGCCGTTGATTTTGCTGGCGGTGATCGGCGGCGTCTTCCCCTCGCTAAGTTACGGGCTTTGGTGGTTGGCAGATTTCACGTTGAGCGGGGTGTTTGTGCCGCTGCATTACCTGCAACGCGGTTGGGTGGATTTGGGGGCCGCCTCGCTGCTGGCCAGCATAGCGGGATGGCTTATCGTTATCTGCTGGCGCTTTCATTGGTGGTGGCGCTATGCGCCGGGGCTGGCGGCGGTGGCGATATGCTGCGTGTTGTGGCGTGGCAAAGCGCCGGACTATCGCTGGCGCGTCGATATGCTTGATGTCGGGCACGGGTTGGCGGTGGTTATCGAGCAAAACGGCAAGGGGATACTGTACGATACCGGCGATCGTTGGCCCACGGGCAGCGCTGCCGAACGGCATATCTTACCGATGTTGAACTGGCGGAATATTGAACTGGAGCAGATCATTATCAGCCATATTCACCTCGATCATATCGGCGGGCTGCCGGTGATGCGGCGGGCGTTTCCGCAGGCGACGGTGCGCAGCCCGATACGCGGGGAAGGACACTTGCCCTGCATCGCCGGGGAGCGTTGGCGCTGGCAATCGCTGCAATTCGAGGTGCTGTGGCCACCGAAAACGCGCAAAAGGCCGGTCAATGACGACTCCTGCGTGATCCGCATCGACGATGGGCAATTCAGTTTGCTGCTCACCGGCGATGCGGAAAAGCAGGCGGAGGCGCAGCTGTTACGGTTGCGGCGCGATCGCTTGGCGGCAACGGTGTTGCAGGTGGGGCATCACGGCAGCAAGACGTCCTCGACGCCGCCGTTTCTGCGCGCGGTCAATCCCGAAGTGGCGCTGGCCTCCGCATCGCGTTACAACAAATGGCGATTGCCGGCGCGGAAAGTGGTCGCCAGATACCGGGCAAATGGCATCCAATGGCGCGATACGACGCGCTCCGGTCAGTTATCGGTACTTTTTTTCGACAACGATTGGCAAATTAAAGGCTTTCGCGAACAATTAATGCCCCGTTGGTACCATCAGCGGTTTGGCGTAGAGGGTGATAATGAGTAAAATAGGCCGCTATTTCTTCCGATGCTGGTATTTGCATGATGAATGATAAAGATCTCTCGACCTGGCAGACGTTCCGTCGACTCTGGCCGATGATCACTCCTTTTAAGACCGGGCTGATTGTGGCCGCCATTGCGTTGATTATGAACGCAGCGGGGGACACGCTGATGCTGTCTCTGCTTAAACCGCTATTGGACGATGGGTTTGGAAAAACCGACAGCAGCGTGCTGGTATGGATGCCGTTGGCGGTGATTGCGCTGATGTTGATGCGCGGCGTGACCAGTTTTGTTTCAAGCTACTGCATTTCCTGGGTTTCCGGCATGGTGGTGATGCAAATGCGCCGCCGCCTGTTTGGCCACATGATGAGAATGCCGGTAGCCTTCTTCGATCAGCAGTCCACCGGGACTTTGCTGTCGCGCATTACCTATGATTCCGAGCAGGTAGCTTCCTCCTCTTCCAGCGCGCTGGTGACCGTGGTGCGTGAAGGAGCCTCGATCATTGGCCTGTTCATCATGATGTTCTACTACAGCTGGCAGCTGTCGGTGATCCTGATCGTGCTGGCGCCGATCGTCTCCATCGCCATTCGCCTGGTGTCCAAGCGTTTCCGCAACATCAGCAAGAACATGCAGAACACCATGGGGCAGGTCACCACCAGCGCCGAGCAGATGCTGAAAGGCCATAAAGAAGTGCTGATCTTCGGCGGCCAGCAGGTGGAAACCGAGCGCTTTAACTCGGTGAGCAACCGCATGCGCCAACAGGGCATGAAACTGGTCTCCGCGTCTTCCATTTCCGATCCGATCATTCAGCTGATTGCTTCGCTGGCCCTGGCGTTCGTGCTGTTTGCCGCCAGCTTCCCAAGCGTGATGGAAACCCTGACTGCCGGCACCATTACCGTGGTGTTCTCGTCGATGATCGCGCTGATGCGTCCGCTGAAGTCGCTGACCAACGTCAATGCCCAGTTCCAGCGAGGGATGGCGGCCTGTCAGACGCTGTTCTCCATTTTGGATATGGAACAGGAAAAAGACACCGGCACCCGCGAAGTGAAGCGTGCGAAAGGCGATATCGAATTCCGCAACGTCACCTTCTACTACCCGGCCAAAGAAACGCCGGCGCTGCGTGATATCAACCTGAAAATCGCCGAAGGCAAGACCGTCGCGTTGGTGGGCCGTTCCGGTTCGGGTAAATCCACCATCGCCAACCTGCTGACGCGCTTCTACGATATTCAGGAAGGCGAAATCCTGATGGATGGCCACGATCTGCGTGAATATACCCTGGCCTCGCTGCGCAATCAGGTGGCCCTGGTTTCGCAAAACGTGCACCTGTTCAACGACACCATCGCCAACAACATCGCCTATGCGCGTGAGAGCGAATACAGCCGCGAGCAGATTGAGAAAGCGGCGGAAATGGCGTACGCGATGGACTTCATCAACAAGATGGAAAACGGTCTGGATACGGTGATCGGTGAAAACGGCGTGATGCTGTCCGGCGGCCAACGCCAGCGCATTGCCATCGCGCGTGCTTTGCTGCGCGATTGCCCGATCCTGATCCTGGATGAGGCGACGTCTGCGCTGGATACCGAATCCGAGCGTGCCATTCAGGCCGCGCTGGACGAGCTGCAGAAAGACCGCACTTCGCTGGTGATCGCGCACCGTCTGTCGACCATTGAGAAGGCGGACGAGATCCTGGTGGTGGAGGACGGCCGCATCGTCGAACGGGGTGAACACGCCGAGTTGCTTGAGCGCCAAGGCGCCTATGCGCAGCTGCACCGCATGCAGTTTGGTCAATAATGATTGAGCGCATCTGGTCCGGCGGTTCGTTGCTTTATCTGGCGCTATTGCCGCTCTCGTGGCTCTATGGCTTGTTCAGTTGGCTGATCCGTCTCAGTTACCGCTGCGGCCTGCGTAAAAGTTGGCGTTCGCCGGCGCCGGTAGTGGTGGTGGGTAACCTCACCGCCGGCGGCAACGGCAAAACGCCGATGGTGATTTGGCTGGTGGAACACCTGCAACAACGGGGTTATCGCGTTGGCGTGGTGTCACGCGGTTACGGCGGCAAGTCGGCGGTTTATCCGCTGGTGCTTGGTCAGAATACGTCGACCCGCGAGGCGGGCGATGAGCCGGTGCTGATTTATCAACGTACCGGTGCGCCTGTGGCGATCGCGCCCAAGCGAGCCGAGGCGGTGCAGGCCCTGCTGCAACAACAGCCGCTGGATGTGATCATCACCGACGACGGCTTGCAGCATTACGCTTTACAGCGTGACTTCGAGCTGGTGGTCATCGACGGTGTGCGTCGTTTCGGCAACGGCTGGTGGTTGCCGGCCGGGCCGATGCGCGAGCGCGCCGCGCGGCTTGGCAGCGTCGATGCGCGCGTCGCCAATGGCGGCGTGGCGCAGGCAGGGGAAATTGCCATGCGCCTGCAGGCGCGTGATGCGGTGAACCTGCTGAGCGGTGAACGTCGCCCGGCGGCCGAGCTGCCGCGCGTGGTGGCGATGGCGGGCATCGGCCATCCGCCGCGTTTCTTCGCGACGTTGGAAAAGTTGAACGTCGAAGTCGTGCAGGAAGTGGCGTTTGCCGATCATCAGGAATATCAGCAGGAACCGCTGGCGGCGTTGGTTGCAGCCGATCAAACGCTGTTGATGACGGAGAAGGACGCGGTGAAGTGTCGCGCCTTTGCCCAGCCCAATTGGTGGTATTTGCCGGTTGATGCGGTGCTACCGTCCGCTCAGGCTGAGCAACTGCTGCAGGATATCGAGTCCCTGCTGACTAAGTAATCTCAGGATGCCAGCGTGGCAAGCCCCAGGGCTTGCGCGCAGGCTTCCAGCGAACGCTGCTGGGTTTGCTGATACAGCGCCAACTCGTCGATCACCTCACTGCCCAACGCTTGTTCAAACGCTGCCCGGCTGGAAACCGCGTTGTACTGCGCGTGGCGGCTGTCCCCCAGATTCGACTGGAAAATCCCCGCCGCGCTGACCGGCAGAAAATCTTCATACACCAGAGGCTGGAAGCGAACGTGTTCTTTCTCGATCAATTGTTCCAGGGTGCTGTGCTTGTCCAGCGACTCTTTGGCCGCCAGGCCGCATTCGGTCGGGAAATAGCGGAACCAGGCCAACTGTTGCTCACGCAGCGTGGCGTAATCATCCGGAAACGCCCGGAAGTTTTCTTCCAGCAGTTGATAGTAGCGCTCGGCATTCTTCTCGCTCGGCGGCGCCTGTAACGCATCGTTGGTCGCCTGCAGCAAACGGTCATAAAGTTCGCGTCCTTTAGGCGTTAGCGCCACGCCGCGTTGTTCGATCTCGCCGAAGCGCGCGGTATGGTGACCGGCGATGGCGTGGCCGTCGTGCTCAACGAAATCGACGCTTTCTTCCAACGCTTTGAAGCTGGTTTGGCGCAGCAGGATCGCGCGGCGGCGGCGCGGCGGGCCCTCGATGACCGCTTTGGGCGTAATACCGCGGCCGGGCATCGCTTGCTGAACGAGATCGATATCCAGCGTACGTGGTGTCAGATGGTTGATATGCGGCCCTTTAAACGCCACCACGTCGGCGATCAGGCGATGCTGATCGTGCAGCTGCCGGTATTCTTCGGCGCTGACCGTCGCCTGGTTATGCCAGCGGAAGGTTTCCAGCGCTTGTTCGACAAATTCTTGCGCCTGCACTTCATTCAGCCCGCCTTGCGCTTCCTGCAGCGCCATCAGCTCCAGCGCGCGATCGGTAAAGATACGGCGGCGCGCCAGCAAGCGCTCGGCCAGCGCACGCAGCGCGGGATCTTCTATCAGTTCCAGGCGCAGCAGAGAGGTGAACACGCGGAAAGGACTGATCTGCAGCGCGTCTTCGTGTATGGCGCGAAAAGCGGTGGAGTGCACCGGAACGCCCGCCACCGACAGGTCATAGTAACCGACCGGCGCCATGCCCATCACCCGGAACAGGCGGCGCAGGGTGGCCAATTCGTCCGCGGTGCCGACCCGGATCGCGCCGTGGCGCTCCATGGCCAGGCGTTCGATCTCGCCGGTGATTTGCAGTTGATGAGCCAGTGCGGCATCTTCGCGTAGAACCTGCCGGTTGGTTTCCGCCACCAGCTCCAGCAGATCGCCGTACAGCGGTACCTCTTTTTGATACATGTCCGACATCGCGTGAGAGAATCTGGCGCGGATTTCATTAGGTGAAACGAACTGCTGGGCGGTCATGCGCATAGCTCCTTGATTCAGCATAATCTGAAAAATCGTGTTTTTAGCGGCAAAAGTGCTGGCGAAAAAGCCGTCTGCCTTGTTTTCCCCTCAAGTTTAGCCATCTGATTTGGGATTTGTTATAGCGGCGCCAAGCATATTAGAGTTTTATGCGTTAGCTCTCATTTGCAGCGCTCAGACGGGCAAATGATGCCCCGGTGAGGAGAGGAACGCGCTGGATCGGCTGCGGCGAGCGTTAAATTAAGTCATGTATATTCATGGGGATAAAAATAAATTCGGCGTAATGATGAATTTATTGCAATAAACCTCTTGTGCATTCACCATTTTTATGAGTTAATGCAAGTCGGCCTGTAATCCAGACCTATTTATGTTCGAGTTTAGAGTTAAGCAGTTCCTCCAAAAACGTTATCATCCGATTCCGCTTCAAAGACGAACCTTCTAAGTACCTCCCATAAGTAATGTTTCTGAAATGGCCGCAATTGCCTCTTATGGCAGGTTTTGTAAATATATTTAAAGGTAAAAGTAATGTCTAAGAAGACGGGTCAAGTTAAGTGGTTCAACGAAAGCAAAGGTTTTGGTTTCATTGAGCAGCACGACGGCGGCAAAGATGTATTCGTACACTTCTCCGCAATCATGACCGACGGTTTCAAGACCCTGGCTGAAGGCCAGCGCGTCGAGTACACCATCCAGGACAGCCCGCGCGGGCCGGCTGCCGCCAACGTAGTTGCTCTGTAAGAAGACAGGGAACGCGTATAAAGAGATCTTAATACAACCATGGTGACGCTTCAGCGCTGAGTCATGCGGAAGATATTAAGTTCAACAAGCCCGCCTTAGTGCGGGTTTTTTATTTTTTTGCTCACGAGAGGTTTGTTACGAAAAACTTTAGGATGGGCTGGTAGCGTCCAGACAATATAAAAAATGACGTTGTCAAGGATGCTCAAGTAAAAGGATATAAGTTATGTTTAAAAATACTGTGTTAAAAATGGGTCGTGTGAAATGGTTTAATCAGGCCGAAGGCTATGGTTTTATTTCACCGGTAGATGGCAGCGACGAAATCTATGTCAACCGCAACGCTATCGCCAACACCAAAAATAAGTCGTTGAACGAAGGTCAGAACGTTGAGTTCTCGATCTATCGCAGCTCGCATGGGCTGTCCGCGGCAGACGTTATCGCGTTCTGATCGCATCCTCCTTCCTCGCCAGTGCCGGTGTCGCCACCCGCAAGCACTGGCGAAGATAAATCCCGCGATATCCACTATTATCAGGCCATTGCCTACTCGCCACGGATATCAGGATGACCACCCCGACCATTTCCCTTACCGCCGCTCGCGCGCTGCACCTTGCCGCCCAGGGGCTGCTTTCTCCGCTTAAACGCCAGGCTCGGCCCGATGACGTCGTGAGCGCGATCCAGCGCATGGGGCTATTACAAATCGATACCATTAGCGTCGTCGCCCGCAGCCCGTATCTGGTGCTGTTCAGCCGTTTGGGGGCCTATCAGCCGGAGTGGCTGGAGCAGGCGCTCGCCGGCCGCAAGCTGTTCGAGTATTGGGCGCACGAGGCCTGTTTCCTGCCGATCGAGGATTTTGGTCTGTTGCGGCATCGCATGCTGGCGCCGCATGATATGGGCTGGAAATACTCGGCCGACTGGGTGCAGCAGCACCAGGCAGCGATGGACAACCTACTGCGGCACATCGAACAACAGGGGCCGGTGCGTTCCGCCGATTTCAGCGCCGAGAAGAAAGGCAACAGCGGGTGGTGGGACTGGAAACCGGAGAAACGGCACCTGGAGATCCTGTTTACCGCCGGCAAGCTGATGGTGGCCGAGCGTCGCAACTTCCACCGGGTTTACGATCTGACCGAAAGGCTGCTGCCGGCCTGGGACGATGCGCGTCATGCGCTGCCTGCGGAGCGGGCGCGCCGGCAGATGTTGCATCGCACCTGCCGCTATCTGGGCATTTTCCGCGCCGAGTGGTTGGCGGATTATTATCGGCTGAAACGCGTGGCGCCAAAAGCCTTGCTGGCAGAGCTGCAGGCGCAGGGGGAAATTTCACCGGTGCAGGTAGAGGGGCTGGAAGGGCAGTTCTATGTGCATGAATCACTGGCGGAACTGCTGCCGCTGGCGGAGCAGGGCAAACTGAAATCGACGGTCACCAGCCTGCTGTCGCCTTTTGATCCGGTGGTGTGGGATCGCCGCCGGGCGCTCGAACTGTTCAACTTTGACTATCGGCTGGAGTGTTACACGCCGAAAGAAAAACGTCGCTATGGTTACTTCACGTTGCCGGTGCTGCATCGGGGCGAGCTGGTGGGGCGGATTGACGCCAAGGCGCACCGTCGCCAGGGCATCTTCGAGATCATCAGTTTCCATGCGGAGCCGCAGGTGCGCTTCGGTAAACAGCGAACGCAGGACATCCGGCAGGCCATCGCGCGCACGGCCAAATGGCACGGTGCGCAACGCGTCGCGCTGGGCGACATTCCGGCCGCGTTGGCCGCGGAATGGGGTGCCGGCTGGGAAGTGGGATAACGAGCGACGCCGTCGGTGGGGTAAAACGAAGTGAAGCGTCGCTCGTTACAAAGGGGCTCAGTGGCTGAAGTTAGCGAACAGAGCGATGATTTTATGCAGACGTTTGATCATATATCACGGCTTTCTTTTGTGATTTGTGTCACAAAATTCTACGCCGGGATGCGCCGCAGTTCAAGCTGTCGCGCTGACGCAGTGAGGAAATATCGGCGGCTTGGCGCCGCCGATGATTAACCTGAGGCCGGGCGTTATGCTATCCTCACTGCCTTTCCCAGATGACCTATCCCCTAGCGGAGGATGCATGGACCACCGTTTACTCGAAATCGTTGCCTGCCCGGTATGCAACGGCAAACTCTATTTCAATAAAGAAAACCAGGAACTGGTGTGCAAAGCGGACGGGTTGGCTTACCCGCTGCGTGATGGCATTCCGGTGCTGTTGGAAAATGAAGCGCGTGCGCTGTCGCTGGATGAGAAGCACGCATGAGTTTTATCGCTATTATTCCCGCCCGCTATGCCTCAACCCGTTTGCCGGGCAAACCGCTGGCCGATATTCACGGCAAGCCGATGGTGGTGCATGTGATGGAGCGCGCCCGTGAGTCCGGCGCCAGCCGCGTCATCGTGGCGACCGATCATCCTGAAGTCGCCAAAGCGGTGGAAGCCGCCGGCGGCGAAGTGTGCATGACCAGCCCGGATCACCATTCCGGCACCGAGCGTCTGGCGGAAGTGATCGCGCACTACGGCTTTGCCGACGATCAGATCATCGTTAACGTGCAGGGCGACGAACCGCTGATCCCACCCGTTATCGTGCGGCAGGTGGCGGAAAACCTGGCGGGCAGCCAGGCCGGCATGGCGACGTTGGCGGTGCCGATAGAGAGCGCCGAAGAGGCTTTCAACCCCAATGCGGTGAAGGTGGTGATGGACGCGCAGGGCTACGCGCTCTATTTCTCACGCGCCACCATTCCGTGGGATCGCGAGCGTTTCGCCGCGTCGAAAGAGAGCATCGGCGACAGCCTGCTGCGTCATATCGGCATCTACGCATACCGCGCGGGCTTCGTGCGCCGCTACGTCAGCTGGGCGCCGAGCCAACTGGAGCAGATCGAGCTGTTGGAACAGCTGCGCGTGCTGTGGTACGGTGAAAAGATCCACGTGGCGGTCGCGAAAGCGATCCCGAGCGTGGGGGTCGATACGCCGGAAGACCTCCAGCGCGTGCGCGACAGCATTCAACCCTGAGCCTGATTTCGTCGGTGCGCCGCGCAACGCGCCGACGATGCAATACCCCCATTATTGATCCCCGTTTTGTTGATCTGCGTTGAAGAATTTTTCCGCTCGTCGTTCGATGATGTTACGCATCCCCCCTAATTAGCCTGAGGTGAATGCCTTATGGAGCAGTTACGCGCCGAACTGAGCATTGTGCTGGGTGAGTCCATCAGCCGGCTGGAGCGGGTGAGCGAACAGCCTTATGCGCATATGTATTCGCTGTACGATCGGCAGGGCAACGCGATCCCGCTGATGGCGAAAAGCTTTATCTGTCGGGGCATCGCCCAGCAGGAGGCGTACAAGCTGTCGATGCTGGCGCGCGACGGGGATATTCGCCTGCCTACGGTGTATGGTGTGGTGTGTACCCACCAGGCGCCGTATACGGAAATCCTGCTGATCGAGCGCCTGCGCGGCGTGTCGGCTGAGGCGCCGACGCGCTCGCCGGATCGCTGGAATATGCTGATGGAGCAGATCGTTGACGGGATATTGGCCTGGCACCGCATCGACAGCCACGGCAGCGTCGGCAGCGTTGACAGCACGCAGGAGAATGATTGGTTTTGCTGGTATCAACAGCGGGTCGAAGTGCTGTGGGCGACGGTGGTCAATCTCACCACCCCGCAGTTGACCATGGCGGATCGGCGTTTGCTGTACCGCACGCGCGAAGCGCTGACCCATTTCTTCGTCGGCTTCGATGATCCCTGTGTTCTGGTGCACGGTAACTTATCGCTGCGCAGCATGCTGAAAGATCCCAAAAGCGATCAACTGCTGGCGATGCTCAATCCCGGCGTAGTGCTGTGGGCGCCGCGCGAATACGATCTTTTCCGCCTCTGCGAGGCGGGCATGCCCAGCCAGCTGTTGTTCAGCTATCTGCAGCGGGCGCCGGTCGCCGACGCTTTCCTGGCGCGGCGCTGGCTATATGTGGTGTGGGAAGCGGTAGGGCGTTTGATCCATACCGGCAAGCTGGAGCGGCGGCCGTTCGACTATGCGTCTCAACAGCTGCTGCCCTGGCTGGCCGGTTGAACGAGCTTTACTCTGCGCCGGCGCTATCTGCGCCCTTCAGCCATTGCCACAGACTACCCAGCGTTTCATACCAGGCGCGCTCGGTATGGCCGAGGAACATTGACGACGGTGTGGCGCGATCCCAGATATTCAGCGGCGAGTCGATCGCCAACTGGTTGGCCGGCGCCGGGATCGGGTGCAGCCCCTTAGCCTTGAAGAAACGCATGGCGCGCGGCAGATGGTTGGCGGAGGTCACCAGAATGAACGGTTGCTCGCCGACCAATTTGGCGACCTGAGCGGCCTCTTGCTCGGTATCGCGCGGTTCCCCCAAGATCACCATATCACTGCGCGGCACGCCCAGGCTTTCGGCCACCAGCGCCGCAGTGGCGGCGTTGCTTTGCATGGGGCCGGCGGACGCGCCGGTGAACACCATCCTGGCACCGGGATGTGCAAGGTAGAGCCGCACGCCTTCCGTCACGCGCGGCAGACTGTTGCCGAGCAGGTTTGAACTGGGCGCCCAATCGGGATTGTAGGTATAACCCCCGCCCAACACGACGATGTAGCTGACCGGATCGTTACCGCGATAAGTCTGGTATTTGGCTTCGATCGGCCGCAGCAGCCGGTCGGCCACCGGTTGCAGGCTGAAAAGCAGTAAAAACAGCCAGCTCAGCGTGAAAATCGTCTTACCGCTTTTTTGCCAGCGGGTGAACCACAGCAGCAGCAGCGCCAGCCCCATCAGCAGCATCAACAGCGGCAATGGCATCAGCAGGGCGCCAAAGAACTTTTTCAGGTTGAACAGCATCGAAAATCAGATCCTTTTGGGTGAAAAAGCGGCATCCAGGTATAAACAGGCCGCAAGAAGATACATTCTAAGTCAGTCTGTGCCAAAATAGCAGGTTTGAATGGGCGTGCGCTTTGCCGCCGACAAGAATGAGATCAGCGGAGCCGTTGTCCATGCAGGATCGCAATTTTGACGATATTGCTGAAAAATTTGCGCGTAATATTTACGGCACCACGAAAGGAAAAATCCGCCAGGCGGTGGTTTGGCAGGATCTGACCGGGCTGCTGGCGCAGTTGCCGCAGCGGCCGCTGCGCATTCTCGACGCCGGGGGCGGTGAAGGCCATATGGCCTGCCAACTGGCAGAATTAGGACATCAGGTGTTGTTGTGCGATCTTTCTGGTGAGATGATCCAGCGCGCCGCGCTGCTGGCGGAGCAGAAAGGTGTGAGCCAGAACATGCAATTCGTACAAAGTTCTGCGCAGGATATCGCTCAACATTTGGAACAGCCGGTTGATCTGATATTGTTTCATGCAGTGCTTGAATGGATCGCCGAGCCCGAAGCGGCGCTGCAGGCGTTGTATGACTGCCTGACGCCGGGCGGCGCGCTGTCGCTGATGTTCTTCAACGCCAACGGCCTCTTGATGCGCAACGTGGTGTTGGGTAATTTCCAACTGGTGGATCCCGAGGTCAGACGGCGCCGCAAGCGTTCGCTGTCGCCGCAATATCCGCACGATCCGCTATTGGTCTACGGTTGGTTGGAACAGCTGGGCATGCGCATCGGCGGCAAAACCGGCGTGCGGGTGTTCCACGACTATCTGCAGAGCAGACAGCTGCAAACACAAAAATTTGAAGAGTTACTGGCGCTTGAACAGCACTATTGCCGGCAGGAGCCGTACGTGAGTTTGGGGCGCTATATTCACGTCATGGCGCATAAACCAAACCTGAAGGACGAACTATGAGTGAATTTTCCCAGACAGTACCCGAACTGGTCGCCTGGGCACGGAAAAATGATTTCTCTATTTCGCTCCCTACGGAGCGTCTCGCATTTCTGCTCGCCATCGCCACCCTGAACGGCGAACGACTGGACGGCGAGATGAGCGAAGGTGAGCTGGTTGATGCATTTCGCCATGTCAGCAAGGGTTTTGAACAGACGCATGAAACGGTGGCGATGCGCGCCAACAATGCGATTAACGACATGGTGCGCCAGCGCCTGTTGAACCGTTTTACCAGCGAGCTGGCGGACGGCAACGCGATTTACCGCCTGACGCCGCTGGGTATCGGCATTACCGATTACTATATTCGCCAACGCGAATTCTCCACGCTGCGTTTGTCGATGCAGCTGTCGATCGTGGCGCAGGAACTCAAACGCGCCGCCGATGCCGCCGACGAGGGCGGCGACGATTTCCATTGGCACCGCAACGTGTTCGCGCCGTTGAAATATTCGGTGGCGGAAATCTTCGACAGCATCGACATGACCCAACGCGTGATGGACGAGCAGCAGCAGAGCGTGAAGAACGACATCGCGGCGCTGCTGAGCAAAGATTGGCGGGCGGCGATCTCCAGCTGCGAGATGCTGCTGTCGGAAACCTCGGGCACCCTGCGCGAGCTGCAGGATACGCTGGATGCGGCGGGCGATAAGCTGCAGGCCAACCTGCTGCGCATCCAGGACGCAACCCTCGGCAACGTGGAACTGGGTTTCGTTGACAAGTTGGTGTTCGATCTGCAAAGCAAGCTGGATCGCATCATCAGCTGGGGTCAGCAGGCGATCGACCTGTGGATCGGCTACGATCGCCACGTGCATAAATTTATCCGTACCGCTATCGATATGGACAAAAACCGCGTGTTCGCCCAGCGCCTGCGCCAGTCGGTGCAAACCTATTTCGACCACCCGTGGGCGCTGACCCATGCCAATGCCGATCGTCTGCTGGACATGCGCGACGAAGAACTGGCGCTGCGCAGCGATGAAGTGACCGGGGAACTGCCGCCGGATCTGGAGTTCGAAGAGTTCAGCGAGATTCGCGAACAGCTGGCGGCGATGATCGAAGAGGCGCTGAAGGTGTACCAGGAACAGCAGATGCCGCTCAACCTTGCAGCGGTGATGCGCGATTATCTGGCGCAATATCCGCGTGCGCGTCATTTCGACGTGGCACGTTTAGTGGTCGACCAGGCTGTGCGCCTCGGTGTGGCTGAAGCAGATTTCTCAGGGTTGCCGGCGGAATGGCAGGCAATCAATGATTACGGAGCCAAGGTCCAGGCCCATGTCATCGACAAATATTGAACAAGTAATGCCAGTTAAGCTGGCCAAGGCGCTGTCCAACTCGCTGTTTCCGGCATTGGATAGCCAACTGCGCGCGGGTCGTCACATCGGTATCGATGAGCTGGACAACCACGCCTTTTTAATGGATTTCCAGGATGAGCTGGAAGAGTTTTACAACCGTTACAGCGTCGAGCTGATTCGGGCGCCGGAAGGTTTCTTCTATTTGCGCCCGCGCTCCACCACGCTGATCCCGCGTTCGGTGCTGTCCGAGCTGGATATGATGGTGGGTAAGATCTTGTGCTACCTGTATCTCAGCCCCGAGCGCCTGGCGCACGAGGGCATTTTCAGCCATCAGGAGCTGTACGACGAGCTGCTGAGCCTGGCCGATGAGAACAAGCTGCTGAAGTTCGTCAACCAGCGTTCTACCGGTTCGGATCTCGATCGGCAGAAGCTGCACGAAAAGGTGCGCACCTCGCTGAACCGTCTGCGCCGCCTCGGCATGGTCTATTTCATGGGCAATGACAGCAGCAAGTTCCGCATTACCGAGGCGGTGTTCCGCTTCGGCGCTGACGTGCGCAGCGGCGACGATCCGCGTGAAGCGCAGCTGCGCATGATTCGCGACGGCGAGGCGATGCCGGTTGAAACCAGCCTGTCGCTGAACGATGAGAATGACGCTGAGGATCAGCAGGTTGATAACGCTCCTGACGGTGCAGAGGATGAACAGGAATGATTGAACGCGGTAAATTTCGCTCGTTGACGCTAGTTAACTGGAACGGCTTCTTCGCCCGCACCTTTGATCTGGATGAGCTGGTGACCACGCTGTCCGGCGGTAACGGGGCGGGGAAATCCACCACCATGGCGGCCTTCGTCACCGCACTGATCCCCGACCTGACGCTGCTGCACTTCCGTAACACCACCGAAGCGGGCGCCACCAGCGGCTCGCGCGACAAGGGCCTGCACGGCAAGCTGCGCGCCGGCGTGTGTTACTCCACCCTCGACGTCGTCAATTCACGCCACCAGCGCGTGGTGGTTGGCGTGCGTCTGCAGCAGGTGGCGGGGCGCGATCGCAAGGTCGATATCAAACCGTTCACCATTCAGGGGCTGCCGACCGCGGTACAGCCGACTGAATTGCTGACCCAGACCGTGGGTGAGCGCCAGGCGCGCGTGCTGTCGCTGCAAGAGTTGAAAGAGCGCGTGGAAGAGATGGAGGGCGTGCAGTTCAAGCAGTTCAACTCCATCACCGATTACCACTCGCTGATGTTCGATCTGGGCGTGATCCCGAAACGCCTGCGTTCGTCCGCCGATCGCAGCAAGTTCTACCGTCTGATCGAAGCGTCGCTGTACGGCGGTATCTCCAGCGCCATCACCCGCTCGCTGCGTGATTACCTGCTGCCGGAAAACAGCGGCGTGCGCAAGGCGTTCCAGGACATGGAAGCGGCGCTGCGCGAAAACCGCATGACGCTGGAGGCAATCCGCGTCACCCAGTCGGATCGCGACCTGTTCAAGCATCTGATCTCCGAGGCCACCTCCTATGTGGCGGCGGACTATATGCGTCATGCCAATGAACGCCGCATCCATCTGGACGGCGCGCTGGCGCTGCGCAGCGATCTGTTGGGCAGCCGCAAGCAGCTGGCCGCCGAACAGTATCGCCATGTGGAAATGGCGCGTGAGCTGAGCGAGCAGAGCGGCGCCGAATCCGATCTGGAAACCGATTACCAGGCCGCCAGCGACCACCTGAATCTGGTGCAGACGGCGATGCGTCAGCAGGAGAAGATCGAACGCTATGAAGCCGATCTGGAAGAGCTGACCTACCGTCTGGAAGAGCAGAACGAAGTGGTGGCCGAGGCGAGCGAGCAGCAGGCCGAAAACGAAGCGCGCGCCGAAGCGGCCGAGCTGGAAGTGGATGAGCTGAAGAGCCAGCTGGCCGACTACCAGCAGGCGCTCGACGTGCAGCAGACCCGCGCCATTCAGTATCAGCAGGCGCTGCAGGCGTTGGAGCGCGCGCGCGCGCTGTGCCAACTGCCGGACCTGACCGCCGACAACGCCGAGCAGTGGCTGGACACCTTCCAGGCTCGCGAGCAGGAAGCGACCGAAGCGCTGCTGATGCTGGAACAGAAGCTGAGCGTGGCCGACGCCGCGCACGGCCAGTTCGAGCAGGCCTATCAGCTGGTGGGTAAAATCGCCGGTCAGGTCAGCCGCAGCGAAGCCTGGCAGTGCGCGCGCGAATTGCTGCGCGACTGGCCTTCGCAGCAACACCTTGCCGAGCGCGTTCAGCCGCTGCGCCTGCGCCTGAGCGAACTGGAACAGCGCCTGCGCTCGCAGCAGGACGCCGAGCGCTTGCTGCAAGAATTTTGCAAACGCCATGGTCAGGAGTACCAGCCGGACGATCTCGACATGCTGCAGCAGGAGCTGGAAGAACGCCTGGAAGCGCTGTCGCAGAACGTCAGCGAAGCCGGCGAACGCCGCATGGAGATGCGCCAGGAGCTGGAGCAGATCCAGCAGCGCATCCGTGAGCTGACGGCGCGCGCCCCGGTGTGGCTGGCGGCGCAGGACGCCCTGAGCCAGCTCAGCGATCAGAGCGGAGAGCCGCTGGAAAACAGCCAGCAGGTGACCGAATACATGCAGCAGCTGCTGGAGCGCGAGCGTGAAACCACCGTCGAGCGCGACGAGGTGGCGGCCCGCAAGCGCGAAGTAGAAGCGCAGATCGAACGTCTCAGCCAGCCGGGCGGCGCGGAAGATCAACGCCTGGTCACCTTGGCCGAACGTTTCGGCGGCGTGCTGCTGTCGGAAATTTACGATGACGTTACCATCGACGACGCGCCTTACTTCTCGGCGCTGTACGGCCCTTCGCGCCACGCCATCGTGGTGCCGGATCTGTCGCTGGTGCGCGAGATGCTGGAAGGGCTGGAAGATTGCCCGGAAGATCTCTACCTGATCGAAGGGGATCCGCAGTCGTTCGATGACAGCGTATTTGCCGTCGAAGAACAGGACAAAGCGGTGGTGGTGAAGATCGCCGATCGCCAGTGGCGTTATTCCCGCTACCCGGAAGTGCCGCTGTTCGGCCGCGCGGCGCGCGAAAACCGCCTGGAAGTGCTGCATGCCGAGCGTGAAACGCTGGCGGAACGTTATGCCACGCTGTCGTTCGACGTGCAGAAAACCCAGCGTTCGCATCAGGCCTTCAGCCGCTTTATCGGCACCCATCTGGCGGTGGCGTTCGACGCTGACCCGGAAGCGGAGATCCGCGGCCTGAACGCCCGTCGCGGCGAGATCGAGCGTGCGCTGAACAATCACGAAGCGCAGAATCAGCAGCAGCGTCAGCAGTACGACCAGGCCAAAGAGGGCATTTCCGCGCTCAACCGCCTGATGCCGCTGGTGTCGTTGCTGAACGATGAAACGCTGCAGGATCGCGTCGACGAGATCCGTGAAGAGCTGGAAGAAGCACAGGACGCCGCGCGCCACATTCAACAGCACGGGGTGTCGCTGACCAAACTGGAGCCGCTGCTGTCGGTGCTGCAGAGCGATCCGCAGCAGCATGAACAGCTGCAGCAGGACTACGCGCAGGCGCAAAGCGTGCAGCGTCAGGCCAAACAGCAGGCGTTCGCGTTGACAGAAGTGGTGCAGCGCCGCGCGCACTTCAGCTATACCGACTCCGCCGGCATGCAGAATGCCAACAACGATCTCAACGACAAGCTGCGCCAGCGTCTGGAACAGGCGGAAGCCGAACGCGCCCGCGCCCGTGAGCAGCTGCGTCAGTATCAAACCCAGTTCACCCAATACAGCCAGGTGCTGGCCTCGCTGAAAAGCTCGTATGACGCCAAGCGCGACATGCTGAAAGAGCTGAGCCAGGAGCTGGTGGATATCGGCGTGCAGGCCGACGCCAACGCCGAAGCGCGCGCGCGCGCGCGTCGCGACGAGCTGCATGCGGCGCTGAGCAACAACCGCGCTCGCCGCAATCAGCTGGAGAAACAGCTGACCTTCTGCGAAGCCGAAATGGACGGCCTGCAGAAGAAACTGCGCAAGCTGGAACGCGACTACCATCAGCTGCGCGAGCAGGTGGTGACCGCCAAGGCGGGCTGGTGCGCGGTGATGCGCCTGGTGAAAGACAACGGCGTGGAACGCCGTCTGCATCGCCGCGAGCTGGCGTACATGGATGGCGACGAGTTGCGCTCGATGTCGGATAAGGCGCTCGGCGCGCTGCGTCTGGCGGTAGCGGACAACGAACACCTGCGCGACGTGCTGCGCCTGTCGGAAGATCCGAAGCGGCCGGAGCGTAAAATTCAGTTCTATATCGCGGTGTACCAACACCTGCGCGAGCGTATCCGTCAGGATATCATCCGTACCGACGATCCGGTCGAGGCCATCGAGCAGATGGAGATTGAGCTGGGCCGTCTGACCGAAGAACTGACCGCGCGCGAGCAGAAGCTGGCGATCAGTTCGAAAAGCGTGGCCAACATCATTCGCAAAACCATTCAGCGCGAACAGAACCGTATTCGCATGCTGAACCAGGGTCTGCAGGCCGTTGCCTTCGGCCAGGTGAAGAGCGTCCGTCTGAACGTCAATGTGCGCGAAGCACATGCCACTCTGCTGGACGTGCTCTCCGAGCAGCAGGAACAGCATCAGGATCTGTTCAACAGCAACCGCCTGACCTTCTCCGAAGCGCTGGCCAAGCTGTATCAGCGCCTGAATCCGCAGATCGACATGGGGCAGCGCACGCCACAGACCATTGGCGAGGAGTTGCTGGACTACCGCAACTACCTGGAAATGGAAGTTGAGGTGTACCGTGGTTCCGACGGCTGGCTGCGTGCGGAAAGCGGCGCGTTGTCTACCGGTGAAGCCATCGGTACCGGGATGTCAATCCTGGTGATGGTGGTGCAGAGCTGGGAAGAAGAGTCCCGCCGCCTGCGCGGTAAAGATATCTCGCCGTGTCGCCTGCTGTTCCTCGATGAAGCGGCGCGTCTGGATGCCAAGTCGATCGCCACGCTGTTCGAACTGTGCGATCGTCTGGAGATGCAGCTGATCATCGCGGCGCCGGAAAACATCAGTCCGGAGAAGGGCACCACCTATAAACTGGTGCGTAAGGTGTTCCAGAACCACGAGCATGTGCACGTGGTGGGGCTGCGCGGTTTCGCCGGCGAGCCGCCGGCGCTGGGCACTGCGCCGGTCGAAACGCCGTAACGCAGAAAAACGCCCTAAAAATCCGAAAATAGCCGCCGCAGGGTGGCTATTTTTTTGTGCGCGTGGATGATAGTCCTGCTTTTTTATCCGTTGAAAAGCGGTTAGTTTAATCACATAAACAGTTATTCGACGCCCGCAGGGCGAAACGGCCTTTCTGTTTGTATACTGAAACTATATGCAGTTTTTGACGTTTTTTTTTGTGAGCATACAGGGGGCAAGGGATGTTGCTTAAAAAGGGAAACTCTCTACGACGTTTGGCGCTGAGTGGCGCTATCGCCTGTAGTCTTGTGTCGTCGTTTTCCGCCTTGGCCACCGTAACGGCGTTACCGGTGGCAACAGCAGGCATGTCCGTTGCGCAGAGTCGTTCTGAACTGCTGGCCGCGTTGCCGCGCGGTATGGATCTGCACTACCTTTCCACGCTGGCGCCGCTGTATGCGGCGAATCATATGCAGCCGATGTGGCAGGATCGCGAGGCTGTTCAGCAATTTCAACAGCAGCTGGCCGAACTGGCGATGTCCGGCGTACAGCCGCAGTTCACCCAGTGGGTGAAGATGTTGACCGATCCGGCGCTCAGTGAAGCGGGCCGCGATGCGGTGTTGTCCGATGCGATGCTGGGCTATTTGCAGTTTGTATCCGCCATCGGCGCCAACGGCAACAACTGGCTGTACAGCAATATTCCTTACAAGCTTGGTTTGCCGCCCACGGCGGTGATCAATCAATGGCAGCTGGCGGTGCGCCAGGCGCGAACCCTGAGCTACGTGAATTCGCTTGCGCCGCAGCATCCGCAATACGCCAAGATGCATCAGGCGCTGCGTGACATGCTGGCGGACAACCGCCCCTGGCCGCAGGTGGGCAGTGGCCCGAGCCTGCGCCCAGGCCAAATGAGCAACGATATCCCGGCGCTGCGTGAGATCCTGACGCGCACCGGCATGCTGGCCGCCTCGGCGCCGGAAGCGGAGCCGGAACCGGCGGTGGTTTCGGCGAAGAGCAATGAACCCGACGACGGCGGGCTGACGGTAGACGAAGAGAAAAGCCGTGTGACGGTCAGCCCATCGGCGGCGCCGGTGACGGAGTTGACCGCGGAACAGACGCCGCCGCAGATCGGCAGCGTGGTGAGCGACAACCTCTATACCAACGAGCTGGTGGAGGGCGTCAAGCGTTTCCAGAAATGGCAGGGGTTGACGGCGGACGGCGTGATCGGCGTGCGCACCCGCGAGTGGCTCAACGTGTCACCGAAAACCCGCGCCGCGCTGTTGGCGCTGAATATCCAGCGCTTGCGCATCTTGCCGGGGCATGTCGGCACCGGCATTATGGTGAACATTCCCAACTACTCGCTGACCTACTATCAGAACGGCAACGAAGTGTTGTCCTCCCGCGTTATCGTCGGGCGGCCAAGCCGCAAGACGCCGTTGATGAGCAGCGCATTGAATAACGTGGTGGTCAACCCGCCTTGGAACGTGCCAACCACGCTGGTGCGTGAGGATATCGTGCCGAAGGCGATGCGCGACGGTAACTATTTCCAGAAACACGGCTATACCGTGCTGTCAGGCTGGAGCAACGATGCGGAAGTGATCAACCCGGCGATGATCGACTGGAGCATGGTTTCTGCGCGCAACTTCCCGTATCGCGTGCGCCAGGCGCCGGGCGCCACCAACTCGCTGGGGCGTTTCAAGTTCAATATGCCGAGCTCGGATGCCATTTACCTGCACGATACCCCGAACCACAGCCTGTTCCAGAAAGACATCCGCGCGCTCAGCTCCGGCTGCGTGCGGGTGAACAAGGCTTCCGATTTGGCGAATATGCTGCTGCAGGATGCCGGCTGGAACAATAGCCGCGTTTCCTCCACGCTGAAAGAAGGCAATACCACTTATGTGAATATTCGCCAGCGTATTCCCGTAAAACTGTATTATCTGACCGCCTGGGTTTCGGATGATGGCCAACCGCAATTCCGTACAGATATTTACAATTATGATAATACGGTGAGATCGGGCGCACAAATTTTGGCTCAGGCCAAAAAATTAATGCAGTAAATGCAGTAATTATAAATAAATAACGGTCAGAATGTTTGGCTATACCACAGGCCCTCGTAGCCGGGGGCCTGTAAACCTAGGCGTATCGCGGGTTGACTCAGCATACGCAGGCGGTTATGGTTCGGACAGTGCGCTGCTTTGTGCATTTATTTTGACATTCTTGCCGGGTTTAACAGAGTCATGGACAAAATTGATCATCATCGCCGTAAATGGCTGGCGCTAGGTGGCGCCGCTATGGGCATAGCGCTGCTTCCAGGGCAGGCATTTGCCAGTCTTTCCACCGCTCGACCGCGTATTTTAGTGCTGAATAACCTGAATACCGGTGAATCTATTAAAGCCGAGTTCTTTGACGGCAAAGGCTACAATAAAGAAGAGTTGGTTCGGCTAAATCATCTGTTCCGCGATTATCGCGCCAACAAGGTTAAATCGATCGATCCCAGCTTGTTTGATCACCTCTATCGCCTGCAGGGGCTGCTGGGTACCAGCAAGCCGGTGCAGCTGATCTCCGGTTACCGTTCCGTAGATACCAATAACGAATTGCGCGCGCACAGCCGCGGTGTGGCCAAGCACAGCTACCATACCAAGGGCCAGGCGATGGATTTCCATATTGAAGGTATCCAATTGAGTAATATCCGTAAAGCGGCGTTAAAAATGCGCGCTGGTGGTGTAGGATATTACCCACGTAGCAACTTCGTGCACATCGATACCGGCCCGGTTCGGAGCTGGTAATCGCGGTGCCCTCAGTGAATAACGCCGCTCCTTGCGGAGGCGGCGTTATTGTCGTTGGAGCCTTATGAAATACCATCTTATTCCCGTTACCGCCTTTAGCCAGAATTGCAGCCTGATCTGGTGTGAAAACACGCAGCAGGCGGCGTTGGTCGATCCCGGCGGCGAAGCGGAAAAAATCAAAGCGGAAGTGGCGAAACAGGGTGTGACAATCACGCAGATTTTGCTGACGCACGGCCATTTGGATCACGTCGGCGCGGCGGCGGAGCTGGCGGAACATTATCAGGTGCCGATTTACGGCCCGGATAAAGAGGACGCTTTTTGGCTGGATGGTTTGCCGGCGCAGAGCCGGATGTTCGGGCTGGAAGAGTGTGCGCCGCTGACCCCGACCCGTTGGTTGTCGGAAGGCGATGAGATGCAGGTGGGTGAGATGACGCTCAAGGTGTTGCATTGCCCTGGGCACACGCCGGGCCACATCGTCTTTATCAATGAGCAGGCGCGTTTGGCGCTGGTGGGTGACGTGCTGTTTAACGGCGGCGTGGGGCGCAGCGACTTCCCGCGCGGTGATCATCAGGCGCTGATCGCCTCTATTCGCACCAAGCTGCTGCCATTGGGCGACGATATGCGCTTTATTCCCGGCCACGGCCCGATGTCGACCTTTGGCCACGAGCGCCAGACCAATCCGTTCCTGCGCGAAGAGCCGGCGGTGTGGTAACGATTATTTCCCGGCCGAAATAATCAAGGGCGCATAGAGCGCCCTTTTTTTATGATTTATGACCTGCGTCGATGCTTTAGAGCACGGCGACGATGGCTTCACACAGCGGTGCCATGTTGTCCGGCGTCATGCCGGCCACGTTCACCCGGCCCGAGTTTACGGCGTATACGCCGAACTCTTCACGCAGACGCAGCACCTGTTCTTTGGTCAGGCCGCTGAATGAGAACATGCCGTTCTGCTGGATGATAAAGCTGAAGTCCTGTTGTGCGCCTTTCTCCTGCAGGGTGTTCACGAACAGCTGACGCATGCGGTGAATGCGCTGGCGCATGTCGGTCAGCTCCTGCTCCCACATCGCGCGCAGGGCGTCGTTGCCCAGAATGGTGGCGACAACGGCCGCGCCGTGCGACGGCGGGTTAGAGTAGTTGGCACGAATGGCCGCCTTCACCTGGCTGAAGGCGCGATCGGCGGTTTCGGCATCGGCAGCTACAAGGGTGCAAGCGCCGACGCGCTCATTGTACAGGCCGAAGTTTTTCGAGTAGGAGCTGGCGACGATCAGCTCTTGATGTTTGGCGGCGAAAATACGCAGACCCTGCGCATCCTCTTCCAGACCGTTGGCGAAGCCCTGGTAGGCGAAGTCGAATAGCGGCAGCCAGCCATTGGCGGCGGAAAGCTCAGCCAGCTGCGCCCACTGTTCCGCCGTTGGATCGATACCGGTCGGGTTATGGCAGCAGCCGTGGAACAGCACGACATCACCGGCCTGAGCCTGTTTCAGGCTGTTCAGCAGGCCGTCAAAATCCAGCGCGTGGTTGGCTGCGTCGTAGTAGGCGTACTCCAGCACTTCCAGGCCAACGGCGCTAAAGACGTTCTTGTGGTTCGGCCAGCTTGGGTTGCTGATCCAGATGCGCTTGGCGCTGGTCTGGTTGGCGATAAAGTCTGCCGCTACGCGCAAGCCGCCGGTGCCGCCTGGTGTCTGTGCGGTGCGCGCGCGACGATCGGTGACGATCTGGCTCTCTTTACCGAACAGCAGCTCTTGCGTGCAGCTGGCAAACGCCGGGATGCCTTCAATGCCGAGATAGTTTTTGGTGGTCTCGTTTTCCAGCAGATACTGTTCAGCTTTTTTTACGCTGGTCAGCACCGGGGTTTTGCCGGTTTCATCTTTATAAACGCCAATGCCTAAATTGATTTTATTCGGGCGGGCGTCGGCGCGGAAAATGTCGGTCAGGCCCAGGATCGGGTCGGCGGGTGCGGCGGTGATTTTTTCAAACATGTCAGGTGCTTCCAAATCTCGGAGTTAAGCAGACAGAAGCATCAGGGTAGCGCCAGTTATCGGCTTTGCCAACCGTTTGCGATAAAAACACCGCGATCTTGTGAACGGGAAGGATTCGACAGAAAAAATGAGGGATAAGGGGAAATCTGCAGGATAAAACGTTACCGGCAGACACAAATAAAAACAGGGCCGAAGCCCTGTTTTTTTAACTTAGCCGACGGTGAACCGCCGTTAAGCGAGACAACTTAGAACTGGTACACCAGACCAACAGCTACGATATCGTCGGTAGCGGTGCCGGTTGCTTTGGTGAACTCGTTGTCATCCAGCAGGTTGATTTTGTAATCAACGTAGGTGGACATGTTCTTGTTGAAGTAATAGGTGGTACCAACAGAAACATATTTAACCAGATCCTGGTCAGAACCCACGCCTGGGACGTTCAGGTTTTTACCTTTAGACTGCAGGTAAGACACTTCTGGACGCAGACCGAAGTCGAACTGGTACTGAGCGGTCACTTCGAAGTTCTGAGTTTTGCTCGCGAAGCCGCCGCACTTGTCATCGGTAGCTGCACAGCCAGCACCGAAGTTACCGCCGCCGAACGGAGTCATGTTACGGGTTTCTGCGTACATCGCCGCCAGGTAAACGTTGTTGGCGTCGTATTTCGCGCCCACGGTCCATGCGTCAGCCTTGTCGCCACGCTCGTTGGAACGCAGTTTTTGGTCGTCGGTACGGTTAGAAGATGCGTATGCAGCGCCGAAGCTTACGCCTTCGCCGATGTCATAAGTAGAGGAGATGCCCCAGCCGTCGCCGTTTTGTTTCTTGACGTTACGGCCGTCGTTCTGGTTTTTGCCCTGGTACTGAACGGCGAAGTTCAGACCGTCAACCAGACCGAAGAAGTTGTTGTTACGATAGGTCGCAACGCCGTTGGTACGGCCGGTCATGAAGTTGTCGGTGTAGGTGTAAGTATCGCCACCGAACTCTGGCAGCATATCGGTCCAGCCTTCCACGTCGTACAGTACGCCGTAGTTACGGCCGTAGTCGAAGGAGCCGTAGTCAGCGAATTTCAGACCCGCGAAGCCCAGACGGGTTTTGGTGCCTTCGGTGCCCTGAGATTCGGAGTGGTTAGCCTGGACGTTGTATTCCCACTGGCCGTAACCGGTCAGTTGGTCAGTAATCTGAGTTTCACCTTTGAAGCCGAAACGAACATAGGTCTGATCGCCGTCATTACCTTTGTCGTCGGAGAAGTAGTGCAGACCGTCAACTTTGCCGTACAGATCCAGCTTGTTGCCGTCTTTGTTGTAGATTTCAGCTGCGTTTGCTGCACCAGCAGCCAACAGAGCCGGGATAACCACTGCAAGAATGTTGCGCTTCATCATTATTACCCTCATTGGTGTTATTCGGACACCTTTGCCACTGCCGCCAATAATTCCTTGGGAACTATTGTTGATAGATTGGTGTCGTCCTGTGTCTGAACGCAGTGTTCCATTCACAGGCGGGTTAATCTAGGACGAAAATGATACCAATGTCGCAATGAGGTTGCAAAAGGAAAGTATGTGTAACCAAATGTAATTTTTCGGGAACTTTGTGACGTGCGTCAATATTAAAAAATGCGAAAGGCCAGCGAGGCTGGCCTTTGTTTTGTAACGAAATCGTTTAAAAAACGTGTGATCGTATAAATTAGAAGCTTGCGTTACGTGGGGTGCGTGGGAACGGGATCACATCGCGCACGTTTTGCACGCCGGTGACATAGGCGATTAAACGTTCAAAGCCCAGGCCGAAACCGGAATGCGGCACGGTGCCGTAACGACGCAGATCGCGATACCACCAGTAGTCTTCCTTATTCAGGCCCATCTCTTCCAGACGCTGATCGAGCACGTCGAGACGTTCTTCACGCTGAGAACCCCCGATGATTTCACCGATGCCCGGCGCCAGCACGTCCATGGCCGCGACGGTTTTGCCGTCTTCGTTCATGCGCATATAGAACGCTTTGATGTCTTTCGGGTAGTTTTTCACCACTACCGGCGCCTGGAAGTGTTTCTCCGCCAGATAACGCTCATGTTCGGAAGAGAGATCGATACCCCAGGAGACCGGGTTTTCGAAGGTTTGGCCAGAGGCCAGCAGGATCTCAATGGCGTCGGTGTAGTCTACCTGGGCGAAATCGGAAGAGACGAAGCGCTCCAGACGCGCGATAGCGTCTTTATCCACGCGCTCGGCGAAGAATTTCAGATCGTCTGCACGCTCATCCAGCACCGCCTGGAACACATACTTCAGCATGCTTTCGGCCAGGCCGGCGACATCGTCCAGCGTCGCGAAGGCCACTTCCGGCTCGATCATCCAGAATTCAGCCAGATGGCGGCTGGTGTTGGAGTTTTCAGCGCGGAAAGTTGGGCCGAAGGTGTATACCTTGGACAGCGCACAGGCGTAGGTTTCGCCGTTCAGCTGGCCGGAAACGGTGAGGAAGGCTTCCTTACCGAAGAAGTCCTGGCTGAAATCGATGGCGCCCTTGTCGGTGCGCGGCAGGTTTTCCAGATCCAGCGTGGATACGCGGAACATCTCGCCGGCGCCTTCGGTGTCGGAGGCGGTGATCAGCGGGGTAGATACCCAGAAATAGCCATTTTCATGGAAGAAGCGGTGGATCGCCTGCGCCAGGGTATGACGCACGCGCGCCACGGCGCCGATCAGGTTGGTGCGCGGGCGCAGGTGGGCCACTTCGCGCAGGTATTCGATGCTGTGACGTTTGGCCGCCATCGGGTAAGTATCCGGATCGTCGACCCAGCCGACCACTTTGATCGCGGTGGCCTGCAGCTCGAAGCTCTGGCCTTCGCCCGGTGAGGCGACGACCTTGCCGGTAACTTCAACCGAACAGCCGGTGGTCAGGTGCAGCACTTCATCTTGATAATTCGGCAGAGAATTATTAACGACGGCCTGTAACGGATCAAAGCAGGAACCGTCATAGACGGCCAGGAAGGAGATACCAGCTTTTGAATCTCTCCGGGTACGTACCCAGCCGCGTACGGTGACTTCACTGTCAACCGCAGCACGACCTTGCAGTACGTCGACTACAGGCACTACGCTCATAGATTTCTCTCTTTAATAATTTGGTTTAGAAATAGCTTACAACCCAAGAATATGGGGGTAATGGCTATGTTACTTGCCGCGGTGCAGAGCACAAGCAGAAATCATCGGATTGGCGCAACATTTATCGCGGCTGACTGAAAAGAGGGCGTTCGGGATAAAAACAAAAAAGCCGGCGCGTGAACCGGGCCGGCTTTCTCTCTTTATATAAAGAAGGCTCAGCTGGCTTTCTTCACCAGCGGCAGATCGAAGGCCTTGCGCAGGGCCCTGACGAACGCCTGGTCCTGGCAGATGGTCTTGCCGGGGCTGTCGGAGAGTTTGGCCACCGGCTTGCCTTTGCACTCGACCAGCTTGATCACGATATTTAACGGCTTAACGCCGGGAATATCGCAGGTCAGGCGCGTGCCGATGCCGAAGCCGAGATTAATGCGCTGATAGAAATGGCGATAGAGCGCCAGCGCTTTTTCCAGATCCAGATTGTCCGAGAACACCAGCGTTTTGCTCAGTGGGTCGATGCCCAGTTTCTCATAGTGGGCAATGGCCTTTTCACCCCACTCGACGGGATCGCCCGAATCGTGGCGAAGCCCCTGATAACGCTCGGCGAACTGCGGGCCGAAGTCGCGCAGGAAGGCATCCATGGTGATGCAGTCGGTGAGCGCGATGCCAAGCTGGTCCGGATATTCATCCAGCCAGGCCTGCAATGCGGCGCGCTGGCTGTTGGCCAGCACAGGGCTTATCTGCTGATGCGCCTGGAACCACTCATGCGCCTGCGTGCCGACCGGCGCCAGACCCAGCTGGTGCGCCAGATCGTAATTGCTGGTGCCCGACAGGTACGGGAATTCGGCCTGCAAGGTGCTGACGATGGCCTGTTGCACGCCCTGAGAGAAACGACGGCGGGTGCCGAAGTCCATCAACTTGAAGCGCGAAAGATCCAGATCGCCCGCCAACGTCTTGAACTGCGCCAGCTTGGTTTGCAGATGTGCCACCGCCTGTTCCGGCGTCGCCAGCGGCGAGCGCCGGCGGTGCACCACTTCGCTGATCACCGCCAGCAATGGGACTTCCCACATGATCACTTCACGCCAGGGGCCGGCGATGCGGATTTGCAGCTTGCCGTCGCGGTTGTCGATGGTGACCTGCTGCGGATCGTAGCGGAACGTTCGCAGCCAGTTCAGGTAATCTTGACGGAAGAAGGGCAGGCCCGAAAGATAAGCGAATTCGGCGTCGGTTAGCGCCAGCCGGCTCATCAGCGCCACCTGCGCGCGGATCTCGTCGGCATATTCGCCCAGCAGTTCGTCGCCGCGGCAGCGGAATTCCGCCGCCACGCTGATCGCGGGATAGCGATGGAACACTGCTTGCTGCATATGAAGCTTATAAGCATCGGTATCAAGCAGTGATGTCAAAATCGGGGAAGCGTATTGAGTCATAGCGCGTTACAGCATCCTCGTCAGGCGCGTGTCCAAATCCGGATAATCATAAAAGTGGGGGTGGAGTATACCCGGATTATCCTGTTATTGAAGCTGCATCACACCATAAATCACCGAAGCGGGTCGAGGATTAAACGTGCCTTTATGGCAGCCGGATAGCGGCGGGGTGGAAAAAAAGCCAGATATGCCTGTAAGGTGAATGACTTAGCCTAATTAGTCATAAAAATTATAATGTTAATTATTTTAAACAGCGAATCAGATAAAGCCGGCCTGGGTATGCACGCTGACCCGATCCTTGCCGTTCTTTTTGCAAAAGTAGAGCGATTCGTCCGCCTGTTTGATCGCCGCCTGCAGCGCGGTGAACGCGCTGACTGGCGCAATGCCGCAGCTGGTGGTGAAACGCACTTGCCGTCCGTCGGCCAGATTTAGCGTCAGGCGATGAGTACGGGCGCGCAATTGCTCCATGATGTCCCGCGCGTTGTCCAACGAACAGTTGCCCAGCAGCACCGCGAACTCTTCGCCGCCATAGCGGCAGAAGATGTCGCTGGCGCGGAACGCGCGTTGCAGCAGGTGGCCGAAGGCCACCAGCGCCCGGTCACCCACGTCGTGGCCGTAGCTGTCGTTGAGTTGTTTGAAATTGTCGATGTCGATCAGGCAAAAGGCCTGCGGGTAGCTGGCGTTGCCCAGCAGTTGACATTCAAGGAAGAATTTACGGCGGTTGTAGATATTGGTGAGCGGATCGAGGAAGGAAGAGGCCTCGAGCTCTTTAATCAGCAGTTGTTTCTCGTTCTCCAGCGAGACCTTGTCCAACTGGTATTGCCTGAGCTGCTGAATGGCGTCGCTGATGGCGATCAATTCCTGGCTGTAGAAGGCGTCGTTGCGATCGATATTCATCTCGCCGTGCGACAGTCGCACGATATTGTTGTGGGTCTTGGTCAGCCAGCGGTTGATGCTGGTGCAGAACACCAACGCCGGCAAAATGAACAGCAAAACCACCAGGCCGGCGAGTGCGATCATGCCGTAAATGGTCGTCTGGCTGTCGTAAATCTTGTGGCGCGAGGCGAGGGTTTCCAATTCGAAACTGCGTTGATACAGCGCCTGCGAAAGCTCGCTCACATCGTCGACATAGCGCGAAATAAGCGCTGTGGGGTAGGGCTTATGGGTATCGATAGCGGTATACAGCCCATTGGTAATCTGCTGGAGGCGCTCAGCGGACACTTGGGCGAGCAACGCATTGACGATGTTGGTGATTTGTCCATCGTCGTAGTTGATCTTCATGAAGATCAATCGGGTGCTCAGCGCGTTCAGCACGCCGGTTAGCTGAATGGACTTCAGATAGGCGTCTTTGCGAACGAGCTGGCTGACGTTGACGTCGATAATCTGATCGCTCAATTCCGTCAATGACATATTTAGCCGGTTATTGAGACGGATGGCCTCGAGAAACATAAAGGAGTCGGTATCCACCATCCGGGTATCGTAGGTGTAGCGGTAATAACTCTTGCTGGTTTGCGAGATGTAATAGGCGCTGTTGATGTTGAACAGATTGGCGTTGGTGTTATTGACCTGCGAAAGCTGCAGGTTGTCATTATCCAGCAGCTGTTCCATCAAAGCGATCATCGACAGCGCGGCGATTTTTTGCTGAACCCCAAGCTGTCTGGCGACCTCATCGTCCAGATGTTCGCGGATCCGGGTGATCCTCTCGCGCGCCATCCGATCGGCGGCCAAACATTGCGCACGGGTGATTTGCGGATCGATCAGGCTCAATCGTTTGAGGCGATGAGCCAGCAACGCAGCCTGAAAAGCTTCGGAAATTTCTTTGGCGCGATCAATTTTGTACAGGTTTAGCTGGTTGTCGCGGTAGTCGGTATGGGCTTCGAGCAGCTCATCGACGATGAACAGAGAGAAGGAAGTCATCAGGCACAGGGTGAAAAAATAGATTGCGTATTTAATCTTCATAATGCGAGCCATCCCTGAACCTGATTCGGCAATTATACCACCATGCCGCCGGTGTCGCCTCAACTATGCCGGCGCGCCGCGATGGCGGTTTTTTAGCATTAAATGCTGATTTTTATTTGGCCATTGGTCACCCGCACTGCCGCCTGCCGGGCGATTTATGATTTGCCTCTGATTTCTCTCTCCTGGTCGCCCTGCGGCTCTGGGCTTTTCGGCCAGCTGTGATACAGTTTATTCACAATTCAGGCTCACCGCGCGCCGCAGGGGAACATACCGGCTGCGGTACGAAGGAGAAGAGCGGCCTGGCACCTATAACTCACTGAGACGTTTAAGGGTTTTTATGACACAACAGCCACAGGCAAAATACCGCCACGATTATCGCGCGCCCGATTACACCACGACCGATATCGATTTGGACTTCAGTCTGGACGCGGAAACCACGCGCGTGACCGCCGTCAGTAAAATCAAACGTCAGGGTGCGGCCGGCGCACCGCTGGTGCTGGATGGCGAAGATTTGACGCTGGTGAGCATTCAGGTGGACGGCCAACCGTGGAGCGCCTACCGTCAGCAGGATAACCAGCTGATCATCGAAGAGTTGCCGGCACAATTCACTCTTACCATTGTCAACGATATTCACCCGGCGAAGAACACCGCGCTGGAAGGGCTGTACCTGTCCGGCGATGCGCTGTGTACGCAATGCGAAGCCGAAGGCTTCCACCACATTACTTATTACCAGGATCGCCCGGACGTGCTGGCGCGCTTTACCACCCGCATCGTGGCCGACAAGACGCGCTATCCGTTCCTGCTGTCGAACGGCAACCGCATCGGCCAGGGCGAATTGGCCGATGGCCGCCACTGGGTGCAATGGCAGGATCCGTTCCCGAAACCTTGCTACCTGTTCGCGCTGGTGGCGGGGGATTTCGACGTGCTGCGCGACAGCTTCACCACCCGTTCCGGCCGTAAGGTCGCACTGGAGCTGTTCGTCGATCGCGGCAACCTGGATCGCGCCGACTGGGCGATGACTTCGTTGAAGAACTCGATGAAATGGGATGAGACCCGCTTCGGCCTGGAATATGATCTCGACATTTATATGATTGTGGCGGTCGATTTCTTCAATATGGGCGCGATGGAGAACAAAGGGTTAAATATCTTTAACTCCAAATATGTGCTGGCGAAGGCGGAAACCGCGACCGACAAGGATTACCTGAACATCGAAGCGGTGATCGGCCACGAATACTTCCACAACTGGACCGGTAACCGCGTGACCTGCCGCGACTGGTTCCAGCTCAGTCTGAAAGAGGGGCTGACGGTGTTCCGCGATCAGGAATTCAGTTCCGATCTGGGATCGCGTTCGGTTAACCGCATCGACAATGTGCGCGTGATGCGCGGCGCGCAGTTTGCCGAAGACGCCAGCCCGATGGCGCACGCCATCCGCCCGGACAAAGTCATCGAGATGAACAACTTCTACACCCTCACGGTGTATGAAAAGGGTTCCGAGGTGATCCGCATGATGCATACCCTGTTGGGGGAGGAGAACTTCCAGAAAGGGATGCAGCTCTATTTCGAACGTCACGACGGCAGCGCCGCTACCTGCGACGATTTCGTTCAGGCGATGGAGGATGCGTCTAACGTCGATCTGTCGCGCTTCCGCCGTTGGTATAGCCAGTCCGGTACGCCGCTGTTGACGGTGCGCGACGAGTACGATGCGGAAACTCAGCAATATCGCCTGCATGTCAGCCAGAAAACCGCGCCGACCGCCGATCAGCCGGAGAAGTTGCCGCTGCATATTCCGCTGGATATCGAACTGTACGACAGCGAAGGCAATGTCATTCCATTGCAGAAAGGCGGCCTGCCGGTCAACAACGTGCTGAACGTCACCGAAGCGGAGCAGACCTTCGTGTTCGACGGCGTGGCGCACAAGCCGGTGCCGTCGCTGCTGCGCGAATTCTCCGCGCCGGTGAAACTGGACTATCCGTACAGCGATCAGCAACTGACCTTCCTGATGCAGCATGCGCGCAATGAGTTTGCGCGTTGGGATGCGGCGCAGAGCCTGCTGGCGACCTATATCAAGCTGAACGTGGCGCGGCACCAGCAGAAGCAGCCGCTGTCGCTGCCGCTGCACGTGGCCGATGCGTTCCGTGCGGTGCTGCTGGACGAAAAACTGGATCCGGCGCTGGCGGCGCAGATCCTGACGCTGCCGTCGGAGAACGAAATCGCCGAGCTGTTCGCCACTATCGATCCGGAAGCGATCGCCGCGGTGCACGAAGCGATCGTACGCTGCCTGGCGCGGGAACTGGCCGATGAGTGGCTGGCGGTGTATCACGCCAACAAGACCGACGGCTACCGCGTGGAGCACGCCGAGATCGCCAAGCGCGCCTTGCGCAATGTGTGCCTGGGCTATCTGGCGTTCGGCGAAGATGTGGCGCTGGCGGACCAACTGGTGAACGAACAGTATCGCCAGGCGGACAACATGACCGACTCGCTGGCGGCGCTGTCTGCTGCGGTCGCGGCCCAGCTGCCGTGCCGCGATGCGCTGCTGGCGGCGTTCGACGAGCGCTGGCATCAGGATGGCCTGGTGATGGACAAATGGTTCGTGCTGCAGGGCGGCAGCCCGGCGGCAGACGTGTTGAGCAAGGTGCGCGCGCTGCTGCAACACCGCTCGTTCAGCCTGAGCAACCCGAACCGCACCCGTTCGCTGATCGGCGGCTTCGCTTCCGGCAACCCGGCGGCGTTCCACGCTGCGGACGGCAGCGGCTATCAGTTCCTGGCGGAGATCCTCAGCGATCTCAACCAGCGCAACCCGCAGATCGCCGCGCGCCTGATTGAACCGCTGATTCGCCTGAAGCGTTACGACGCCGGTCGCCAGGCGCTGATGCGCAAGGCGTTGGAACAGCTGAAAGGGTTGGAAAACCTGTCCGGCGATCTGTACGAGAAGATCAGCAAGGCGCTCGACGCCTGATTTTTTCGCGCTAGAGACATCAAGGGACGGCCTGGGCCGTCCCTTTTTCATTCAATTCGCCGCCCGGCGGGGACTGGCCGCTGCGGCCGGCGGCGATAACACCCGTTCCAGCACTTCGGCCTCCAGTTCCGCCAGCCTGGCCGAGCCTTTGCGGCGCGGCCGCGGCAGATCGATGCTCAGATCCAGCCCGATATGCCCCTCTTCAATCAGGATCACCCGATCCGCCAGCGCGATGGCTTCGCTGACGTCATGTGTGACCAGCAGTACGGTAAAACCGTGTTGTAGCCACAGCGTTTCTATCAGCCCTTGCATCTCGATGCGCGTCAGGGCATCCAGCGCCCCGAGCGGTTCGTCCAGCAGCAGCAGGCGGGGGCGGTGGATCAGCGCGCGCGCCAGGGCGACCCGCTGTTTTTGTCCGCCGGACAGCGCCGCCGGCCAATCGCGGGCGCGATCCGCCAAACCGACCGCTTCCAGGGCTTGCAACGCCGCGTCGCGCCACTGGCCGCGCAGCCCCAGACCCACGTTATCGATCACCGTTTTCCACGGCAACAGGCGCGCATCCTGAAACATCAACCGGGTATCCTCTTTAGCGGCGGCGAGCGGCGCGTTGCCGCTGAGCAAAGCGCCGCTGCTGGCCTGTTCCAGGCCGGCCAACAGGCGCAGCAGGGTGCTCTTGCCGCAGCCGCTGCGGCCAACCACCGCCACGAACTGCCCGGCGGAAATGCGCAGCTGAATATTGTCCAGCACCGTGCGGTTGCCGTAACGTTTGCCGATAGACTCCAGCGTCACCGGCGTGCCTTGCGCAAGGCGAGCGGGAAGGGTCATAGCGCTTCTCCCTGTTTCAGTTGATAGGCCGGATGCCAGCGCAACCAGACGCGCTCCAGCAGCTGCGCGCCCACGTCCGCCAGCTTGCCGAGCAGGGCGTACAGCACGATCGCCACCACCACCACGTCGGTTTGCAGAAATTCACGCGCGTTCATCGCCAGGTAGCCGATGCCCGAATTGGCCGAGATGGTTTCGGCGACGATCAGCGTCAGCCACATGAAGCCGAGAGCGAAACGCACGCCGACCATAATCGACGGCAGCGCGCCCGGCAGCACCACCTGTGTAAACAGGCGAAAACCGCTCAGGCCGTAGCTGCGGGCCATCTCCAACAGGCCGCGATCGATGTTTTTGATGCCGTGATAGGTATTGAGATAAATCGGGAACAGCGTACCGAGCGCCACCAGAAAGATCTTGGCGGATTCATCGATGCCGAACCACAGGATCACCAACGGGATCAGCGCCAGATGCGGCACGTTGCGGATCATTTGCACCGAGCTGTCCAGCAGGCGTTCGCCCCAGCGCGACAGCCCGGTAATAAAGCCGAGTATCAGTCCGATGCTGCCGCCGATGGCGAAGCCTAACAACGCGCGCTGGCTGCTGATGCTCAGGTGCTGCCACAGTTCGCCGCTTTGGCTCAGGCGCCAGAAGGCGGCCAGCACCGCACTCGGCGCCGGCAAAATGCGGTTGGACAGCCAGCCGGTTTCGACGGCGATTTGCCAGATGATCACCAGCGCCAGCGGCAGCGCCCAGGGGGCCAGCCGATACAGGATGCGTTGTACGTTATTTGCCATCGGGGCGCTCCTCAGCTCTGCGATACTTTTTGCGGAACATAGATGTTGGCCACCACTTCGCCCTGCGGACGCACCGGCTGAAGGCGAGCGGGCGTTTCCTCCTGCGCCAGATCGAGGTGCGGGAACAGCAGTTCGCCGACGCGGTAGGCCTCTTCCAGATGCGGATAGCCGGAGAGAATAAAGGTGTCGATGCCCAGATCGGCATATTCCTGCATGCGCGCCGCGACCGTCGGGCCATCGCCCACCAGCGCGGTGCCGGCGCCGCCGCGCACCAGGCCGATGCCGGCCCACAGGTTCGGGCTGATCTCCAGGTTATCCTTTTTGCCGCCGTGCAGCGCCGCCATGCGCCGTTGGCCGACGGAGTCGAAGCGCGCAAAGGCCTGCTGCGCGTTGGCGATGGTTTCCTCATCGAGGTGGGCGATCAGCCGGTCAGCGGCGCGCCAGGCTTCTTCGGTGGTTTCCCGCACGATGACGTGCAGCCGGATGCCGAAACGCACCTGGCGGCCTTTCGCCGCCGCTTTGGCGCGCACCTCTTCGATCTTCGCCTTAACCTGCGCCGGCGGCTCTCCCCAGGTGAGATACATTTCTACCTGCTCGGCGGCCAGATCCTGCGCGGCGGCGGAGGATCCGCCGAAATAGAGCGGCGGGCGCGGCTGTTGCACCGGCGGGAACAGCAGTTTGGCGCCTTTCACCTGAATATGCTTGCCGTGGAAATCGACGGTTTCCCCTTCCAGCACCCGGCGCCAGATGTGGGTGAACTCGGTTGAGGCTTCGTAGCGTTCTTCATGGCTAAGGTGCAGCCCCTCGGCCGCCAGCTCTTCCGGATCGCCGCCGGTGACCAGATTGAACAGGGCGCGCCCGTTGGACAGGCGATCCAGCGTCGCCGCCTGGCGCGCCGCCAGCGTAGGGGAGATGATGCCCGGCCGCAGCGCGACCAAAAATTTCAGCCGCTGGGTGACCGGGATCAGCGAGGCGGCCACCAGCCAGGAGTCTTCGCAGGAGCGGCCGGTGGGGATCAGTACCCCGCCGAATCCCAGCCGATCCGCCGCCTGGGCGATCTGCTGCAAGTAACCGTGATCGACGCTGCGAGCACCCTGTGCGCTGCCAAGATAGTGGCCGTCGCCGTGGGTGGGTAAAAACCAGAAAACGTTCAGGCTCATCGTCAATGCTCTCCCGTATTTATTGCGCGCTTGGGCGCCAGATGCGTTGCGAGATGTCGACCTTCACCGGCACCAGCCGGTTGGCGTAAAACAGGTCGGCGGTTTGCTGCTGCGCGGCGATGGTATGCGCATCGAGCGGTGTGATGGCGGTCGGGGGGCGGTGATCCAGATAGCTGGCGATCACCGGTTCCGGCAGCCCCATGGCGTTGGCCAGCAAGGTCACGCTTTGCGCCCGGTCGCTGCGGGTGAGCGCATCGGCCTGGGTCAGCACCGTCAGGACCTGGCTGATAAAGGCGCCGTTGGCTTTGACATAAGGGCGTGCCGCCAGATAGAAGGAGCCGGTCTGGTTCAGATCGGTGCCGTCGCCGAGCACCCGAACGCCGCCCTGCAGCAGCGCGGCGGAATAATAAGGATCCCAGATCGCCCAGGCATCGACGTTGCCCTGTTGGAATGCGGCGCGCGCATCGGCGGGCGTCAGATAGGCGGGCTGGATATCCGTAAATTTCAGTCCGGCTTTTTGCAGCGATCGCAGTAGCAGGTTATGTGAGCTGGATCCTTTCTGGAACGCGACCTTATGGCCTTTCAGATCGGCGACGGTTTTGATCGGGCTGTTTTCCGGCACCAGGATCACTTCCGCCTTCGGTTTGGGCGGCTCAACGCCGACATACAGCAGATCGGCCCCGGCGGCCTGCGCGAAGATCGGCGGAATATCGCCGGTGCTGCCCAGATCGATGCTGCCGACGTTCAGGGCCTCCAGCATTTGCGGGCCGGCGGGAAACTCGATCCAACTGATGCGGGTGGCGGGGAAACGTTCCTCCAGCAGCCGGTGGCTCTTCGCCAGCACCAGACTGACCGATCCTTTTTGGTAGCCGATGCGGAACTGCGCCGGATCCTGAGCGACGGCGGCGTTGGCCCAAACCAGCGACAGCAGGCCGGTGAAGGCGGCGGCGCTCAGCCAACGCCGCAAAGCGATGCGTTGTTTCATTCAGGCTCTCCTTTTCCAGGCGTTTCAGGCGGTTTGACGCGCCGCCAGTGGCGAGGCGACGCGCAGCGCCGGCGGTTTGCGGCGGCCAAGCGCCAGATAGAAACTGGCCAGTGCCTCTTCCAGCCGGGCGGCCACGGCGTCGGTGAGCGTGGCGCCTTCGTCGGTCAGCTGGATCTGGCTGTCGTCGGCGAACACGCCGTGCAGCACCTCTTGCGCTTTCAGCGCCGCCAGTACCGGTTTCAACGCATAGTCCACCGCCAGCATGTGGCCGATCGAACCACCGGTCGCCAGCGGCAACACCACCTTATGATCCAGAGCGCGTTCCGGCAGCAGATCCAGCAGGGTTTTCAGCGCGCCGGAGAACGACGCTTTATAAACCGGCGTGGAAATCAGCAGGCCGTCGGCCTGCGCCAGCTGCTCGGCAAACGCCTTGATCGCCGGACTGTTGAAGTTGGCGTACAGCAGATCTTCGGCGTCAAAGTCGTGCAGGGTATAGGCCGTCACTTCCACCCCTTGCTGCCGCAGCCAGTTCTGACTCAGCGAGAGCAGCGCGGCGGAACGTGATGGGATGCGTGGGCTACCGGCCAGTGATATAACGCGCATTGCCACTCCTTATAACTAAAAGTTAGGTTTAATTAGAAAATCAATAGGAAGTGTTTTAAACCTACCAGCAACCGGGCGCGTTTTTTAAATCTCATTTTTTGATTTGGATATGCGCAAAAGCGGATTAGCGCCGATTTGGCGGTGAAGAGGGAAAACGATTGCGTAAAAACGGCTTTTTTTGCCTTTAATCAATTCCAATTAGGCGGGGGATACCGGATAATACGCCCCCGGTTTGCAACCGGGAAATCAGGAGAGTCCATGTACTACCCCCTCATCAGGAAAGCGTTGTTCCAGCTCGATCCGGAGCGCGCGCACGAAGTGACCTTTCGTCAGCTCAGCCGTATTACCGGCACCCCATTAGCGTTTCTTGTCCGTCAGTCCGTGCCGACCAAACCGGTCAACTGCATGGGGCTGTCGTTTAAAAACCCGCTGGGATTGGCCGCCGGTCTGGATAAAAACGGCGAATGCATCGATGCGTTCGGCGCGATGGGCTTCGGCCATGTGGAAGTCGGCACCGTGACGCCGCGTCCGCAACCGGGCAACGACAAGCCGCGCTTGTTCCGCGTGGTTGAGGCGGAAGGCCTGATTAACCGCATGGGGTTCAATAACCATGGCGTGGACAATCTGGTTGAAAACGTTAAGAAATCCCATTTCGGCGGCATTCTTGGGATCAATATCGGCAAGAATAAAGACACGCCGGTCGAGCAGGGCAAAGACGATTATTTGATCTGCATGGATAAAGTTTATCCGTATGCCGGATATATCGCGATTAACATCTCTTCACCGAATACGCCGGGGTTACGATCCTTACAGTATGGCGAAGCGCTGGACGATCTTTTGGCTGCGATTAAAAATAAGCAGCAGGAATTACATGCGCGTCATCACAAATATGTGCCGGTGGCGGTAAAGATCGCGCCGGATCTTTCAGAAGAAGAATTGATCCAAATTGCCGATAGCCTGGTGCGGCATAATATCGATGGCGTGATCGCCACCAATACCACGTTGGATCGAAAATTGATCCAGGGGTTGAATTACTGCGAACAAGCGGGCGGGTTAAGCGGGCGTCCATTGCAATCACGCAGCACCGAAGTTATCCGTCGTCTCTCCACCGAACTGCAGGGGCGCCTGCCGATTATCGGCGTAGGCGGCATCGATTCGCTGACGGCGGCGCGCGAAAAAATGGAGGCCGGCGCGAACCTGCTGCAAATTTATTCCGGATTTATCTATCACGGCCCGCGTTTGATTAAAGATATCGTTACCCATATCTAATATTTTTCCTCTCATTTTATTCCGGGGGTTTATTTCTGCCCCCGGCTCGTCTATATTTTGTTCGTTAGCTTAAATATCGTTCGCGGAATTATCCGATGTTTAAGCGATTTCATCGGTGATAAAATCGCCTTTTAAGGTGAGTGCGGCGTTGGCATAGGCAGCGAGAAGGATACGAAATGAAGATAAAACCTGACGATAATTGGCGTTGGTATTTTGATGCCGAACACGATCGGCTAATGCTGGATTTAGCTAATGGTATGATCTTTCGTTCACGTTTTCCGGCCAAAATGTTAACGCCGGACGCCTTTGATGAATGTGCTTTTTGCGTGGATGACGCCGCCCTTTATTTCACCTATGAAGAACAGTGCAAGCAGGTCAAGCTTAGCCATGAACAGCGCGCCGAGCTGGTGCTGAATGCGCTGGTCGCCTATCGCTTCCTGAAACCGCTGATGCCAAAGAGCTGGCATTTCTCGCAGCAGCATTACCCGCTGCAGCCGAAAAACGGCGAGCTGGCGGCGGTGAAAGTGATGGAGAGCGGCGCGGAAGCGCGCTTGCTGGTGGTGGAGGCCGGGGATAACGCCAGCCTGTGCCTGCTGGCGCAAAATCAGCTGACGGTCGCCGGCCGTACCATGGTCTTGGGCGACGCCATCAAGGTGATGCACGATCGGCTGAAGCCCTGCGCGCAGGATGAAAGCGCCGCCCCGGCTTACGACAGGGCGGTATAAGGCGGTTTACGCCAGGGTCAAATCACTTTTCGGGATGCAGCTGCAGCACAGGATGGTGCCGTTGTCGCCCAGCGCGCTTTTCTTCAGGGGCGCGACCTCACCGCTCAGCAACGTAATGCGGCAACTGCCGCAAATCCCGGCGCGGCAGGAGTAAGGCACGCGGATGCCTTGCTGTTCCAACTGTTCGAGCAAGATCTGCTGGTTGTTGCCGGTAAACACCTTTCCTTCATATTCGATCGTGACGCTGTGCGCGCTGTCTTGCGGCGCCTGCACGCTCTCCACCACTTTGCCTGCGCCATAAGGGCGCGGCGGCTTGGTCGACAGCACTTCCACCGTATCGCCCACGCGGATGATGCCGCTGTTGCGGGCGATCATATTCTGGCCGAAATCGATATCGCCGTTGTCGGCGGAGCGGAATTTTTGCAGCGTGCTGAGCGGCTCGCCGCTCGGGTGCTTGCGGCCGCGCTCGGTGCTGACGGTGGTGAGTACGCAGCGGCTGCAGGGTTTCACCAGATCGAACATCACGTCGCCGACGCGGATCACCTGCCAGCCGTCCTCGGCCCAGGCGGTGGCGCCACTCACCACCAGATTGGGGCGGAACTGCTCCAGCTTGATGCTGCCGGGGCAACGCTGCTGCAGATCGTTAAACGAAGCCTGGTTAATCAGCAGATAAGGATAGCCGTCGGCAAACGTCAGTGGGATTTCGGGGTGCTTCTTCACCCGGCGGGTCAGCTCCGGCCCCAGCCAGCGCAGCTGTACGTCGCGCTGGAAATAGCCGCTCAGCCAGCGGTTGATCTCATCTGGCGCGGTCAGCGCGGTGAAATGGTTGCCCCACACCTCGGTCGGCTGCGGCGCGGCCGCGAAGTCGCTGAAGCGAATGGCGGCGCTTTCGCCATCCGGCGCGGTCAGAAACAACCCGTCCGGCAACAGCGCCGGTGTGAACAGCACCATCTGCGGGTATTGGCGTGCGGTAATAAAGGTGCCGTCCGGTTCGGTGATCATAAAGTTGCGGTCGAAGGCCAGACCGCTGCTGCCGACCTGGGCGTAGGAAAGCTGCAGGCCGCGCAGTGATTTAACCGGATGGACGTAGAGTCTGGAAAGCGTGATCACCCTTATCTCCGTGCGATGATTAAATAGAAGGGAGCAACTTTATGACAAGCGGTGCGGATTAGCTATAATGCGCAACAATTTTCTTTTTGGTGATAAGTACGATATGAACTCTCTGTTTGCCAGCACGGCGCGTGGATTGGAAGAACTGTTAAAAAGCGAGCTGGAAGCGCTTGGCGCTCACGACTGCAAAGTGGTGCAGGGCGGGGTACATTTTCAGGGTGACGATCGTCTTCTGTACCAAAGCCTGCTGTGGAGCCGCCTGGCTTCGCGCATTCTGTTGCCGCTGAACGAATTCCGCGTGCACAGCGATCTGGATCTGTACCTCGGGGTGCAGGCGATCGACTGGCCGAGCATTTTTGGCGTGGATAAAACCTTTGCCGTGCATTTCAGCGGCGTGAACGAAGAGATCCGCAACAGCCAGTATGGCGCGCTGAAGGTGAAAGACGCCATCGTCGACAGCTTTACCCGTAAACTCGACCAACGCCCGACGGTCGCCAAACAGCAGCCGGACATTCGCGTTAACGTCTTCCTGCAACGCGATATGGCCAGCGTGGCGCTCGATCTGAGCGGCGAAGGCCTGCACCAGCGCGGCTACCGCGATCTCACCGGCCAGGCGCCGCTGAAGGAAAACCTGGCGGCCGCCATCGTGTTGCGTTCCGGTTGGCAGCCGGGCACGCCGATGCTCGATCCGATGTGCGGCTCCGGCACGTTGTTGATCGAAGCGGCGATGATCGCCGCCGATCGCGCGCCGGGCCTGCACCGTCAACACTGGGGCTTCAGCGCCTGGAATGGCCACAACGCCGAACTGTGGCGTGAAGTCACCACCGAAGCGCAGGTGCGCGCGCGCCGCGGCCTGCAGGAAACCGCCTCTCGCTTCTTCGGCTCCGATATCGATCGCCGGGTGATTGAGATGGCGCGCGGCAACGCCCGCCGCGCCGGCGTCGCCGAGCTGATTACCTTCAACGTCGGCGACGTCGCGCGCTTGACCAACCCGCTGCCGGAAGGCCCGCACGGCACGGTGATCAGCAACCCGCCGTACGGCGAGCGTCTGGAAAGCGAACCGGCGCTGATCGCGCTGCACAACATGCTGGGCCGCGTGATGAAAAGCGCCTTCGGCGGCTGGCAGCTTTCGCTGTTCAGCGCCTCGCCGGAGCTGTTGAGCTGCCTGCAGCTGCGCGCCGAGCGCCAGTTCAAGGCGAAGAACGGCCCGCTGGAGTGCGTGCAGAAAAACTATCAGCTGGCGGCAAGCCCGGCCGGCACCGCTACCGGCGGCGTGCAGGTGGCGGAAGATTTCGCCAACCGTCTGCGCAAGAATTTGAAGAAGCTCGACAAGTGGGCGAAGCAGCAGGGCATTGAATGCTACCGCCTGTACGATGCCGATCTGCCAGAATATAACGTCGCGGTGGACCGTTACGGCAGCAAGGTGGTGGTGCAGGAGTATGCGCCGCCGAAAACCGTCGATGCGCAGAAGGCGCGTCAGCGCCTGTTCGATGTGATCAACGCGACGCTGGCGGTGCTGGAATTGCCGTCGAATCAGCTGATTCTGAAAACCCGCGAGCGGCAGAAGGGCAAAAACCAGTACGAGAAGCTGGCGCAGAAGGGCGAGTTCTTGCTGGTGGAAGAGTATAACGCCAAGCTGTGGGTCAACCTGACCGACTATCTCGATACCGGCCTGTTCCTCGATCACCGCATCGCGCGCCGTATGCTGGGCGAGATGAGCGGCGGCAAGGACTTCCTCAACCTGTTCGCCTATACCGGCACCGCCAGCGTGCACGCCGGGCTGGGCGGCGCGCGCAGCACCACCACGGTGGACATGTCGCGCACTTACCTGGAATGGGCGGAGAAGAACCTGCGCGCCAACGGCCTGAGCGGCCGTCAGCATCGGCTGATCCAGGCCGATTGCCTGTCTTGGCTGAGCAACGCCAATGAACAGTTCGACGTGATCTTCATCGATCCGCCGACGTTCTCCAACTCCAAGCGGATGGAGAACACCTTTGACGTGCAGCGCGATCATCTGGCGCTGATGAAAGATTTGAAACGGTTGCTGCGCCGCAACGGGACCATCATGTTCTCGAACAACAAGCGCGGTTTCCAAATGGATATGGCAGGGCTGAGCGCGTTGGGTCTGGAGGCGAAAGAGATCACCGCCAAGACGCTGTCGCAGGATTTTGCCCGTAACCGTCAGATCCACAACTGCTGGCTGGTGACTCACGCCGGCGAAGGAAAATAATTACTATGTCGTTAATCAGCATGTCCGGCGCCTGGCTCTCTTTCAGCGATGCGCCACTGTTAGACAACACCGAAATTCATATTGAAGACAACGAGCGCGTGTGTCTGGTCGGGCGCAATGGCGCCGGCAAATCCACGCTGCTGAAGATCCTCGGCAAAGAGATCCCGCTGGACGACGGCCGGGTGATCTACGAACAGGATCTGATCGTGGCGCGTCTGCAACAGGATCCGCCGCGCAATATCGGCGGCAGCGTGTTCGACTTCGTGGCGGAAGGCGTTGCGGAGCAGGCGGAACACCTGAAGGCCTATCACGCGATCTCCCACCTGGTGGAAAGCGACCCGAGCGAGAAAAACCTGGCGCGCATGGCGCAAATCATGGAGATCCTCGATCACCAGGGGCTGTGGCAGCTCGACAGCCGCATCAGCGAAGTGCTGCTGCAGCTGGGGCTGAACGGCGACGCCGAGCTTTCCTCACTGTCCGGCGGCTGGCTGCGTAAAGCGGCGCTGGGCCGCGCGCTGGTGAGCTCGCCGCGCGTGTTGTTGCTCGACGAACCGACCAACCACCTGGATATCGAAACCATCGACTGGCTGGAAGGTTTCCTGAAAGAGTTCGACGGCAGCATCGTCTTCATCTCGCACGACCGTTCGTTTATCCGCAACATGGCGACGCGCATCGTCGATCTGGATCGCGGCAAGCTGGTTTCCTGGCCGGGCAACTACGATCTGTATCTGCAGAGCAAAGAAGAAGCGCTGCGGGTGGAAGAGCTGCAAAACGCCGAGTTCGACCGCAAGCTGGCGCAGGAAGAGGTCTGGATCCGTCAGGGCATCAAGGCGCGCCGCACCCGCAATGAAGGCCGCGTGCGCGCGCTGAAGGCGCTGCGCGTCGAGCGCTCGCAGCGCCGCGAAGTGATGGGCACCGCCAAAATGCAGGTGGAAGAGGCGACCCGCTCCGGCAAAATCGTGTTCGAGCTGGAAGACGTCAATTATCAGGTTGGCGAAAAGGTGCTGGTGCGCGGTTTCTCCGCCCAGGTGCAGCGTGGCGACAAGATTGCGCTGGTGGGGCCGAACGGCTGCGGCAAAACCACGCTGCTGAAACTGATGCTCGGTCAGCTGAAAGCCGACAGCGGCCGCGTGCACTGCGGCACCAAGCTGGAAGTGGCCTATTTCGACCAGCACCGCGCCGATCTCGATCCTGAGCGCACGGTGATGGACAACCTGGCGGAAGGCAAGCAGGAAGTGATGGTCAACGGCCGTCCTCGCCACGTATTGGGCTATCTGCAGGACTTCCTGTTCCACCCGAAACGCGCGATGACGCCGGTGAAGGCGCTGTCGGGCGGTGAGCGTAACCGCCTGCTGTTGGCTAAGCTGTTTCTGAAACCGAGCAATCTGCTGATCCTCGATGAACCAACCAACGATCTCGACGTCGAAACGCTGGAGCTGCTGGAAGAGCTGATCGACGGCTATCAGGGCACCGTGCTGCTGGTCAGCCACGATCGTCAGTTCGTTGACAACTCGGTGACCGAGTGCTGGATCTTCGAAGGCAACGGCGTGATCAATGCCTTCGTCGGCGGTTACTACGATGCGCATCATCAGCGCGCGACGGCGAAACCGATTCGTCAGGCGGCGCCGAGCGCGAGCAAACCGGCGGCGGAGAAAAAGGCCGAACAGCCGAAGAAAACGGCGGCCAAGCTGAGTTACAACCTGCTGCGTGAGCTGGAACAGTTGCCGCAGCGGCTCGAACAGCTGGAAGCGGAAATCGAAGCGCTGCAGGCGCAGATGAGCGACGCCGACTTCTTCACGCGGCCGCATAGCGAAACGCAAGAAGTGCTGACGGCGCTGGCTGATGCCGAGCAAGCGCTGGAACAGGCTTTCGCCCGTTGGGAAGAGCTGGAAGCGATGAAAAACGGCTGACCGTTGCGATGCCGCCCGCGCGCTGCTGCGGGCGGCATCGACGTGCCGGTGAGCGACGTTATTTAGGAGGAATATGGTGTGTTCCCACAACAATCATCAGCAGCATAGTCATTCCGCACCCTCGGCGGCGCAGCAGGATAACCTGATGCTGTGTCCGCAGTGCGACATGCTGGTGGCGCTGCCGCCGCTGGCCTATGGCAGCAAAGCGGTATGCCCGCGCTGCAAAACCACGCTCAGCGCCCGCTGGGACGAGCCGCGCAAGCGGCCGATCGGTTACGCGCTCAGCGCCTTGTTCATGCTGGTGCTGGCCAACATTTTCCCGTTTATCAACATGCGCGTCGCCGGCCTCGGCAACGAAATCCGGCTGATCCAAATCCCGGAAGTGATGGTGGCGGAAGACTACGCCAGCATGGCCACCTTGTTTATGGTGTTCGTGCAGCTGATCCCGGCGTTTTGCATGGTGGCGATTATCCTGCTGTGCGCCAGAGTGCGCTTGCCGCTGGGGCTCAAAGAGTGGATGGCTCGGGTGCTGTTCCAGTTCAAGACCTGGTGCATGGTGGAAATTTTCCTCGCCGGGGTGCTGGTCAGCTTCGTCAAGCTGATGGCCTACGGCGATATCGGCATCGGCAGTAGCTTCGTGCCTTACTGCCTGTTCTGCCTGCTGCAGGTGCGCGCCTTCCAGTGCGTGGATCGGCGCTGGCTGTGGCAGGATATCGAACCGGCGCCGCGACTTCATCGCCCGCTGACGGTGGGGCGCACCGGCATGCGCCAGGGCGTGCGATCTTGCGCGTGCTGCACGGCGATCCTGCCGGCCGACCAGGTGCGCTGTCCGCGCTGTCACACCAAGGGCTACGTGCGGCGTCGTCACAGCCTGCAGTGGACGCTGGCGCTGCTGGTGACCTCTGTCATGCTGTATATTCCGGCCAACCTGATGCCGATCATGGTGACCGAGGCGCTGGGCAACAAGATGAACTCCACCATCATGGCGGGGGTGATCCTGCTGTGGGGGGACGGCTCTTATCCGGTGGCGATGGTGATTTTCATCGCCAGTATCATGGTGCCGTCGCTGAAAATGTTGGCGATCGGCTGGCTGTGCTGGGATGCGAACGGCAGGAAGAAACCGCGTGCCGACAGCGAGCGTATGCATCTGATTTATGAAGTGGTCGAATTCGTTGGCCGTTGGTCAATGATCGACGTGTTTGTGATCGCCGTGCTGTCGGCGCTGGTGCGAATGGGGCAGTTGATGAGCATTTATCCCGCGACGGGCGCCGTGCTGTTCGCGCTGGTGGTGATCCTCACCATGTTCGCCGCCATGACATTTGATCCCCGGCTGACCTGGGATCGCGCAAGTGAAACAATCAACAAGGAGCCGCAAGGTGACGGAAAATAATCATAGCGTCGCGGACGTCGAGAAGATCAAACGCTGGTCGCCGGTGTGGATCATTCCCATCGTGACCGCGCTGATCGGCGCCTGGATCCTGTTTTACCACTTCAGCCATCAGGGGCCGGTGGTGACGCTGGTGACCTCGACGGCGGAAGGGCTGGAAGCGGGTAAAACCAAAATCAAAAGCCGCAGTGTTGACGTCGGCGTGGTGGAAACCGTCACGTTGAGCGATGACCTGAGCAAGGTGATGGTGCAGGCGCGCCTCAATTCCGGCATGGAAAAATTGCTGCGCCAGGATTCCGCTTTCTGGGTGGTGAAGCCGCAGATCGGCCGTGAAGGCGTCTCCGGGCTGGGCACGCTGCTCTCCGGCGCCTATATCGAACTGCAGCCGGGCAACAAAGGCAAAGACGGCAAAGACAACTATCAGCTGCTCGATGCGCCGCCGCTGGCCTCCCCGGATGCCAAAGGGTTGCGCATCGTGCTGGACAGCGAGAAGTCAGGCCAGCTCAACGCCGGCGATCCGGTGCTGTTCCGCGGTTATCGCGTCGGGTCGGTGGAAACCAGCTACTTCGATCCTAAAGAACGCGCTATGCGCTATCAGCTGTTCATCACCGCGCCTTACGATCAGTTGGTCACCACCAACGTGCGTTTCTGGAAAGACAGCGGCGTGGCGTTTGACATGTCGGCGCAGGGCATGCGGGTGGAGATGGGCTCGTTGACCACGCTGTTCAGCGGCGGGGTCAGTTTTGACGTGCCGGACGGCTGGGATCGCGGCGATCAGGCGAAAGAGAAGGCGGAATATCAGCTGTTCGACAACCAGCGCAGCACGCAGGATTCGCTGTATACCGTGCATAAGGATTACCTGCTGTTCTTCTCCGACTCGGTACGCGGCCTGCAGCCGGGCGCGCCGGTCGAGTTCCGCGGCATCCGTCTGGGTACGGTGGCGCAGGTGCCGTTCTATAAAGACGGCATGGCGCAGCGTCTGGATAACGATTACCGCATTCCGGTGCTGATCCGCATCGAGCCGGATCGCTTCCAGAAACAGCTGGGCGGCAACTTCGATATTGAAGGGCACCTGAAAGATGCGGAGTCTCGCGGCATGCGCGCCTCGATGAAGTCCGCCAACCTGCTGACCGGTTCGCTGTACATCGATCTCGACTTCTATCCGCAGGAAAAACCGTGGAAAGGGCCGCGCGAGCTGTTCGGTTATCCGCTGATGCCGACCACCAGCGGCGGTCTGGCGCAGATCCAGCAGAAATTGATGCAGACGTTGGATAAGATTAATTCGATGCCGATCAATCCGATGATCAACGAAGCGACCAAGACGCTGGCGGAAAGTCAGAAAACCATGAAGTCGACGCAGCAGACCATGAAGTCGCTGAACGACATCATCGCCAGCAAAGAGATGCAGGCGCTGCCGCAGGACATGCAGAAAACGCTGCTGGAGCTGAACCGCAGCATGAAAGGGCTCCAGCCTGGTTCACCGGCTTACAACAAGATGGTGGGCGACATGCAGCGCCTCGATCAGGTGTTGCGTGAGCTGCAACCGGTGTTGCGCACCCTGAATGAGAAGAGCAACGCGCTGGTGTTTGAAGCCGCCGGCAGTACTGACCCTCAGCCGAAGAAGGCCACGAAATGATGAAATGGATCCCGGTAGCCCTGGCGCTGTTGCTCAGCGCCTGCAGCAGTTCGCCACAGAAGACTTACTATCAGTTGCCGGCGCTGGGGGCGCCTGCTGCGGCCAGCAGCAGCGGCGCTTCCACGCGCCAGCTGTGGCTGGAACACGTGAGCGTGGCGGATTATCTGGCGCAGAGCGGCGTGGTGTATCAGACCAACGACGTACAGTATGTGATAGCCCAGAACAACCTGTGGGCCAGCCCGCTCGACCAGCAGCTGCAGCAAACGCTGGTCACCAACCTGAGCAGCGCGCTGCCGGGCTGGGTGGTCTCTTCGCAGCCGATGAGCAGCGATCAGGATGTGCTGAACGTGACCATCAGCGGCTTCCACGGCCGTTTTGACGGCAAGGCGATCATTCGCGGCGAGTGGGTGCTGAACCGCCAGGGACATTTGATCAAAAGGCCTTTCAACCTGGAGCTGAAACAGGGTGAAGACGGCTATGATGCCCTGGTGCGCACTCTGGCGCAGGGATGGCAGCAGGAAGCTCAGGCTATCGCAGCACAGATGGGCGGCATTTAGTCACAATTTGGTCTAAAATCGTCTAATCCCTGTCGGCGTGAAAATCCGTTTTTTCTCGCTGGCAGGGATTTATATTTCATTTCAAACAGTTAACCCCTTTCCCAGCAGATCAGCCACTTAGCACTTTCCTCGGGCGTAGCTCACAAATATGACATTGGCGTGAATTTTGCGCATTGATCTTCTCTTCTTTTAGCGCTATTGATTACTCGTGGCTGCGCAAAAAGCAGCCATTGTTTTCTTTCCACCAGACCAAAATGAGGGAAACGAGGCATGAAGAGACAGAAACGCGATCGTCTGGAAAGGGCGCATTCGAGAGGGTATCAGGCAGGTATTTTAGGGCGTTCCAGGGAACATTGTCCCTACCAATCATCGGTGGACGCCCGGTCTCAATGGCTGGGAGGTTGGCGAGAAGCCATGGAAGACAGGGCTGTGACCGCTTAAGCGGCTCCCTGTCAAATAAAAGGAATAACCTCCGCCCTTGGCGGAGGTTTTTGTTTGTGCCGTTTACTCGTCCTGCCAGCGTTTCAGTAGAATACTCGCATTCACGCCGCCAAAGCCGAAGCCGTTCGATAAGGCGTAGGTTATGCTCATCGGTTCAGCCCGTTTCGCGACCAGGTGTAAACCTGCCGCCGCCGGATCGGGATTGTCCAGATTCAGCGTTGCGGGGGCGATCTGATCGCGCAGCGCCAAGGCGGTAAAGATGGTTTCCAGCCCCCCGGCGGCGCCGAGCAGGTGCCCGGTGGCGGATTTTGTCGAGGTTACCGCGACGCTCCCTGTCGTGCCAAACAGGTGTTTGATGGCATTGATTTCGCCCAGATCGCCCACGGGCGTTGAGGTCGCGTGTGCGTTTAAATGCTGAACCTCTTCTGGGGCGACGTTCGCCTGCCTCAACGCGATTTTCATCGCCCGATAAGCACCGTTGCCGTCTTCGGCACCGGAGGTCATGTGGTAGGCGTCGGCGCTGGTGCCATAACCGACGATTTCCGCGAGCGGTGTGGCACCGCGCGCCCGCGCGTGTTCCAGCGTTTCAATCACCAGCATGCCGGCACCTTCCCCCATGACAAATCCGTCCCGTGCACTGTCGAAAGGCCGGGAAGCCTGCCTTGCCAACTCGGCCGGTGCGGTGGACATAGCGCGCGCGGCGGCGAACCCGCCCAGGCTGACGGTGTCGATAGCGGCTTCGGTACCGCCGCACAGCGCGATATCGGCCTCATCATTGCGGATCAGACGCACAGCGTCGCCAATGGCTTGCACGCCGGCCGCACAGGCGGTGACCGGCGCGCCAATCGGCCCCTTGAAGTGGTGTTTGATTGAAACGTGGCCGGCCGCCAGATTGACCAGGAATGAGGGGATGGTGAACGGCGACAGCCGCTTGGCGCCGCGGCTGTCGGTGGTGCGCACCGCCTGGGCAATCGCCGGGAAGCCGCCAATGCCCGAGGCGATGACGGTGGCGGTGCGCTCTTGTTTTTCCTCCGTATCGGCTATCCAGCCGGCCTGACGAACGGCTTCATCCGCCGCCGCCATAGCAAACAGGATAAAGCGGTCCATTTTCTTTTGGTCCTTGGGGGCGACGGAGGCGTCGGGGTTGAAGCCCGCTTCAGCATCTTGCGCCAGCGCCGGGACCTGTCCTCCGACCTTGACCGGTAAATCTGCAACGATCTCGTCAGGCAACGCTCGAATGCCGGATTCTCCTTTTAACAAACGTTGCCAGATGGCTTCAACACCGCACCCTAGCGGTGAAACGGCGCCCATGCCGGTAATGACGATACGACGATTGCTCATGACTACTCCTTGGTAAGTTCGGGTAAATCGGCGAGGCGCCGTTGCCGCATCAGTGCGGCGCGTTGATGTATGCCTTCATTTGCCGCAGGCCCTGGTGCCAACGTAATAAACTGCGGCGGCACCTGCTGTTGGGTATCGACATTGACCAATTGGACCTGGATCGGCCGATCGGTGCGGCCGTCGACTAACAAGGCGCTGATGTCACCATCGATCAAATGGCGATTGCCCCATTCTGAGAGAGCTGCCAGCACGGGGAGAAAATCGTTGCCGCGTTCGGTGAGCAGATACTGATAGCGAACCGGCCGCGTTTGATAACGTTGCTTATGCAGAATGCCGTGGGCTACCAAATCCTTCAGTCGCCGAGCCAGGAGAGTCGGTGACATCCCCAGACTTTGTTGGAATTCGTCGAATTTGGATAACCCCTGAAAGGCATCACGCAGGATCAGGATGCTCCACCATTCTCCGACACGATCTAATGAACGTGCGACGGGGCAAGGTGCATCGCTAAAGCGGGTTTTTTGCATATCGGCCCTTAGTTGGTACATTTATTGTAGTTACATGGGTGGCTATACTAGGTGATTTTAAGGGGCAAGAAAATAACCGGATGCAAAAAACGCTATCGTGTCGATAGCTGGCTGTGGGAGGGGGGCGCTCAAACTGGCCTGTGGCTTTGACCGTTTCGGGCAGGAAAAGGGTAGAGACAGGAGGGATAAGTCGGTTCGGTAACGGGCGATTAAAGGAGGTAGGTAGTGTTTAAACGGTAAGAGAAAGAAATGCCATCACGCTGGGCGTGATGGCATGCGAAGAGCATTAGCAAAGAAGACGATGGCCGCCCTCTCGTCTGCGTGATTAGAACGCTGTGGTATCCTTGAACAGACCCACTTTCAGATCGGTGGCGGTATAGATCACTTCGCCGTCAACCAGCACTTCGCCATCGGCGACGCCCATGATCAGCTTACGGGTGATGACGCGTTTGAAGTTAATACGGTAGGTCACTTTTTTCGCGGTTGGCAGCACCTGGCCGGTAAACTTGACTTCACCAACGCCCAGCGCGCGGCCTTTGCCTTCGCCACCCAGCCAACCGAGGTAGAAACCGACCAACTGCCACATCGCATCCAGGCCCAGACAGCCTGGCATGACCGGATCGCCGATAAAGTGGCAACCGAAGAACCATAGGTCCGGATTAATATCCAGCTCCGCTTCCACATAACCTTTGTTGTGCGTCCCGCCGTCTTCGGTCATCTTGACCACGCGGTCCATCATCAACATGTTACCTGCCGGCAACGGTGGGCCACCGGCGCCGAACAGCTCGCCACGGCCGGATGCTTCGAGGTCTTCTTTCGTATAGGAATCGCGTTTATCTACCATGTTCTCAGTAAGCCTTATTTTAATGAAGGACGCAGGTTAGCTAACACGTGTACGCTGAACAAGTCCGATCAGCCGTGGTTGAACCAGTTGAGCCAGCGCAGCGGCCACGGACGACGGCGTTCCTGCAGGCTCACCTGCGCAATCCGTTCCTGAATGGCCGCCAACAAATTCGGCTGTTGTTCGTCAGAGTAGAGGCAACCTGTGAGCAAAGGCAAGGCTTCCGCCGCGCTCTCTACCGCCCACAGATGGAACTGCCCCTCTCGCACCGCGTCGACGATATCTTGACGCAGACACAGATGGCGCACGTTGGTCACGGGCAATACGACACCCTGTTTGCCCGTCAGGCCGCGGCGTACGCAAACCTCGAAGAAACCTTCGATCTTTTCGTTAACGCCACCTATCGGCTGTACGTTGCCGAATTGGTCGACGGAGCCGGTGACGGCGATCTGCTGGGTGATCGGTTGCTGTGACAGGGCGCTGACCAATGCGCATAGCTCAGCCAGCGAGGCGCTGTCACCATCCACTTCACCATAAGATTGCTCAAAGACGATGGAAGCGGAGAAGGGCAGTTGCTGATCAAGATCCAGTTCGGCGATCAGAAACGCCTGCATGATCATCATGCCTTTAGCGTGCAGGTTGCCGCCCAGTTCGGCTTTGCGCTCGACGTCGGTGAACTCGCCGTCGCCGAGATGCACAACGCAACTGATCCGTGACGGTTCGCCAAAGCTGCGTGGATGGCCGGGATAATCCAGGACTGACAGACCGTTGATCTGTCCGACCACTTCACCCTCGGTTTCAATCAGGATCTGACCCAACTCAATCTCATCCTGCATACGCTCGGCCAGATAGCTTTCGCGCCATTCTCGGGCATTTAACGCCGCCTCGAACGCTTTGGCCGTAATGCGATCTTCTTCGGCATACAGTGCGGCTTCGGATAGCTGCTGGGCAAGCCAAACCGGCGAGAGTGGCAGAATGCCCTGATCGCCACTGTAACGCACAGCCTGGACGATCAGCGGTGGCCAGGCGTCGTTCGCCAGCATCGGCAATTGCTGGTCGGCAATCACGCCGTTGACGTAACCGCACCACTGCGCCATATCATCAACTTCAGTCAGCTGCAGATCGTCTTCGAATTCACCGTAGATCGCTTGTTCACTCAGTTCCGGCTCGATATCGTGAAAATCGGCCAGGCCGTGACGGTCGCCGACTACAATCAGCCGCAGATCCAGCGGCATCGGTGGAATAGCTATCGGCAGCGGGCGGGTTTCGTCAGGCGAAACCCAGTGGAACTGGCGCTGGCCGATCATTTGCTTCAGCCGCAGCCACAGCAACGGCTGAGCAAGCAGCGCCCGCGCCGACAGAATCAGAATGCCGCCGTTGGCCTGGTGCACCAGACCCGGCTGCAGGGTAATGTCGCCATTGTGGATCCGTACGCAGCCAAACAGCTGTTCCGGTTCAATCCACTCCTGGAACAGACAAGCGCCGCCGGCGGCAAAAGGTTCATCGCCACGGCTGGCAGGCTCGACGCTGACCTTGCCATCCTGAATGACATAGTGGCTACCGCGGCATGCCGTATTTTTCGGCAGTAGTGGTTTGACGGCGTGAGCGATCAGTTCCAGATACTCTCGCGTTTCTTGCGCTTTCAACAGCATGAAACGCGGTGGCGATTGGGGGTGGCAAAATAGCGTCAGGGCATTTTCCAGCCGAGGCTGAATGGCGGAAAAGGGCACGGGTGCCAACTGAGCGGCGGTATCAAATATCGCCTGATAAGGCGTTACGTCCGGCAATAAAGATTGCCATTCAAGTCGGTTATTGGTCAAAGTGTTAGATGCAATCGTTAAAAAGGGAAAGGGCGATTATACAAGAATAACGGCGGCTTGATACATGCGGAGTGCCAGTTGGCATCAGGGAGTTTGACATCGCACGGTGACTGTGCAAAAAACAGTCTAAAAGACGGTTTAATTGCCGGGGAAATTCGGCGCAAAGCTGTTATGCTTATTTGAAGTTACGCGGTCACTGAAGAGCTCAAGATGAAATATCAGCAACTGGAAAATCTGGAGAGCGGTTGGAAATGGAAGTACCTGGTGAAGAAGCATCGGGAAGGGGAACTCATTACCCGCTACATTGAAAACAGCGCTGCTCAGGAGGCGGTTAACGAGCTGCTGAAGCTGGAAAATGAGCCGGTAAAGGTACTTGCATGGATTGCCGCTCATATGAATCCGGAACTGGATAACCGGATGAAACAAACGATCCGCGCCCGCCGCAAACGTCATTTTAACGCAGAACATCAGCATACGCGTAAAAAATCTATCGATCTGGAGTTTTTGGTTTGGCAACGATTGGCTGCCCTGGCGCGCCGCCGTGGCGTTACGCTGTCGGAAACCGTCGTGCAGCTTATCGAAGACGCTGAACGCAAAGAAAAGTATGCGAACCAGATGTCGTCGTTGAAAGAAGACTTGAAGGCGATTCTTGGCAAAGATCCCAAGTAAGCGCGTGAGAACGCCCCTATGGAGCCAGGCATTGAATGTTCTGGCAACAAGAGGACGAAAAAAAACCCCGCATTGGCGGGGTTTTTTATTAGGCGAGTAAACTTAGCCCTGAGGCTGAGTTACAACGTCTTTGATACCTTTAACTTCGATCTCTACGCGACGATCTGGTGCCAGGCAAGCGATCTGAGCTTTGGTAGCGCGGCCAGATTTGTAGCCACAGGTGTTGCCAGTAACTGGCTCTGCTTCACCCATACCACGTGCAGAGATTTTGTCTGACGGGATGCCTTTGGAGACCAGGTAGTCAACAACGCTCTGTGCGCGTTGTTCAGACAGTTTCTGGTTGTACTGGTCAGAACCAACGGCGTCGGTGTAACCCAGAACAACTACAGAGCCGTCTTTAGGATCCATAGAGCTCAGCTGGGTGTACAGCTGATCCAGAGCCTGCTGGCCTTCTGCTTTCAGAGTAGATTTGTTGAAGTTGAACAGCACGTCAGACTTCAGAGTGAAACGCTTGGTTTCAACAACTGGAGCTGGAGCCGGAGCTGGTGCTGGAGCAACTACGTCATCCTGACCGAAGCGGTAAGAAACGCCCAGGCTCAGCATAGTGTTGTCTGGACGTGCGCCAACGGTACCTGCGTCACCGATGTTGCTTACGAACTGGTAATCCAGGCGAGTAGCCCAGTTTTTGGTCAGTGCGTATTCAACACCAACAGCAGCCAGCGGAGAAACGCCGGTGTCGTGGTCGCTCAGACGCTGACCAGTACGGCCGTAGTTAGCTTTGGAGTCTGCACGCCATACCATACCACCCAGACGAGTGTAGATGTCCAGATCGTCAGCAATTGGGTAGCTCAGTTTAGCGGCCAGTTGAACGCCCTGCGCTTTGAAAGCACCGTTGTTCACGCTGCCTTTGTAAGGCATGCGGCCGAGCCAGTCATAGCCCAGCTCGAAGCCCAGGTATTGGTTTGCCTGGTAGCCCAGGAACGCGCCGGCACCCAGCTGATCTTTGTGGGTTGGGCCGTTGCCGATACCGTTCTGGTAACCGTTACCGTAGAAACCAGTGTCGTGGTACTGGGACCAGCCCAGTTTAGCACCGGTGTACCAGGTGTTATCTTTTGGAGCGGCTTGCGCTACGGTAGCGAAACCTGCCAGTGCCACTGCTAATGCGATAGCTGTCTTTTTCATTTTGCGCCTCGTTATCATCCAAATAGGCAATGAGCTTTAAAGCTGTTTAAGCCCTTGGTTAAATTCCTTCGCCAAGGTTTAAGCCCTCGTTTGTTACTCGCCAGTTTTTCTGACGTTATAGAGCAACCTTGGCGATGTAAAGTCTACAACGTGGCGCGAAAGTTACAAGTGTGATGTGATAAGGCTCTAAAAAAAAACGCGGAATCGTACATATTTGCTAACATTCTTAGCCTAAAAAAGCGGCGATCCATCGAGCGTTTTTGCCTGCCAAACCGCAGCCGGACTCGCTTTTTGCCTTCCCACGCAAAGGTTCCGCTTAGGGGGTGCGAAAATGATGGGAAAAATCCTAAATTTACTTAATGATACAAAGAAGAGTGAATTTTTAGGGTGGAACAGTGTCCGTGAGTCGGGCTAATGTCACGCTGAGGGCGCATGATAAACCCATAGGCATTACCCAATTCTGCCGCACGTCTTAATTTTAGACGATCCTCCTCCGTTAGCTCGGGCAACCAGCCGAGAACTACGCTGTAATTTCCCGTTTGCAGCGCTTTTTCCATCGCCTCGACCGTATTCACCGGGCTGATCTGGCTCAATTGCACCATTTTATCTACAGGCAGGCCGGATTGCTGCAGCCATTGCTTGCTTAATTTTTGCTGCGGCGTCAGCCACAGAAGCCAGCGAGGCTGCCTGCCCAATTGCAGCAGCAGGGGCAACAGTAATTGGGCCACTGCGGGCTGGCGCTCGTTGTAAACAAGTTCACTGATCAAGCCATTCTCTTTGCCGATATCCGTGTTCTTCGCAACATTGCGCGTTGTATAAGAGCCATGGCCGAAATGAGGTTGGTAGAGTGATTGAGTACGCATAAAGTTCCCGCCCGTCGTGTTACTGTATGTTTATACAGTATCCCTGATTTAGGATAAGATCAACCCAAATTTTCGTAGCGGCTCGCATAATTGCGATCATTTTTTGTACTGGCGGTTTTTGTGATTGGCAGGCGGGCGGATAGTGCGTATTTTTCTAATTAGTTGTTCACGTTACTTTTTTCATTGATGAGAGAAATAATACGGCCAGAACCTAAAAAGGAGGAACGCTATGAAAAGGATGTCGACGAGAAGGATCGCGCAGGCTAAAAATTGCTTTGCGGCGCTGGGCGCTATCACAACACGATCACAGTTTGGCGGCTATGGGCTGCTGGCTGAAGGGATAATGTTTGCGGTAGTAGCGGAAGGGGAATTGTACTTGCGGGCTACGGCGAGCATGGAACCGGCCTTTCGCGCCCGGGGCATGGTCAATATGGTCTATTCCAAGCGCGGTGTGCCCATCACCTTGCGCTATTACTGGGTTGACGAGTCGCTGTGGCGGGAACGCAACGAGCTGGTAGGGTTGGCCTGGCAGGCCATCAGGGAAGCGCGCCGAGAGCAGCGGCTCAAGGCCGGCGATCACGGCAGATTGAAGGCGTTGCCAAATATAGATGTCAACATGGAGCGCTTGCTATGGCGAGCGGGTATTCGCAATGCCTATGACCTGCGGCTGCATGGCGCCAAACGTAGCTATCTTCGCCTGCTGCAACAGCAGACCAATCTGGGGTTGCGCGTGCTGCTGTCGCTGGGCGGCGCGATAGCCGGCTATCATCAGGCGGCATTGCCGACCGAATTGCGCAACGAACTGGTGCGCTGGTTCGATCATACGATGGCTATGCGCCGCCATGGGCATGAGCCAGTAGTTCAGGGCCCATCGAGCGGGCCCTGAATAATTAGGTTGCCTTATTGATTTGGGTATGGAGTGCGGTGAGTTCCGGCAGCAGCTCGAGCATTAGCCCCACCTGCTGCAAAACCAACTGTTCTTTGCTTTCAGGTTCCGGAACGGCTGTGCGAATGCGCTCCGCCAGTTGTTCCAGCGCTTGCGCAATACGCTGGCTGTTCCGTTCTTCCTGATGCAAGGCGCCGTCCACGTAACACACGGCATCATTGAGCAGATCGAGTGTGGCAGGGGTATTCAACCGCTCGCGGTGCGCCCCCAACGCCGAGATATAACTCAGGAGAGTGTGGTTCAGGCAGAGCAGACGGAAGGCGGCTTCCTGCAACGCCTTGTCGGCCTTGGGATCGGCGGACATGTTGGAGATGACCGAAGCCAGTTCGGCATCGCTGTTGTGGGCATCTCGCCGCGCGATGCGGTAAGCGAGCCCGTTATCCTTACCCTGATGATATTGCACCAGAATGGCGTCCAGATAGCGACAGTTGGCATTCAGCGTTTTATCCACCACCGCCGGCAGCTGGCGGAACTTCCAGTCCGGCCAGATAAAGCTGACCGCCGCCCAGGCGATGGCGCAACCCAACAAGGTATCGTAAACGCGCGGGGCTGCTACTTCGAAACCTTCACCCAACAGGTTAAAGCACAGCAACACAAGCAGCGTGATGAACATCGTTGCATGGGCATACTGTACGGTGCGAAAAGCGAAGAACAGGACACCGGTGATGACGATCAACACCAGTTGTCCTTCTACGGAAGGCACGAAATAGAGGATTGGCAGGCCAATCAGGATACCGGCCAGAGTGCCGATGATGCGCAGCGCCAGGCGCCGGCGGGTCGCGTTGTAGTTCGGTTGGCAGACGAACAGGCTGGTCAACAGGATCCAGTAACCGTGTTGCATGCCGGTGAACTGGATGAAGGCGTAACCCACGCACAGCACTACCGACATGCGGATCGCATGGCGGAACAGGGCAGACTGCGGCGTCAAATGGCGGCTGATGCGCAGTCGGATGTCGCTCCAGCCGGTTAAGCGATCGTCGGCCAGGCTGTTCTCTTCCGCCTGCCCGCTGGCCAGCGTCTGCTCTGACTCGATATTGGCCAGCTGCGCATCGATCGCATGCAGATTTTTCAGCAGGTGCGCCAGCGCTTTGGTTTGCTCTGAATTGCCCTGGGTTTCGGTTATGCGTGCCAAGGCCTCCTGAATGCGGCTGAAGGCTGGCTCAAAACGCGGGTTGTGCTGGTATTTTTGCCGCAGCAGGATCGATTGTGCCAGCTGGCGGCAGGCGCGCGCCTGCATGCTCAGCAAACGCTGGAAGCGGAATAAAATATCGCTGTGACGGAATTGCCGGCTGAGCGCGTGGTACTGAACATGGGAAGAGCTGGCGCGTTCGTGGATATCCTGCGCGACAAAATAGTAGTGCAAGGTGCGGCGGGTGCCGCGTTGGCCGCGATCGCCTTTCAGGCGCGTCAGTAGCGAGGCTTTGGTCTGGTTCAGCAACGCGACCAACGCGCTGTTGGCCATCGCGACATCCATCCATGGCAGGTCGGCGTCGCGTTCGGCGTCGGGATCGAACAGGTTGGCCTTGGCATCCAGATAGTTGGCCAGCTGCTCGTAGCAGCGCGCCAGGTTCTCTTGCAGCGGCCGGATAGGGAACAGCAGGTGGCCCGCCAGCGTCAGCAGGTTATACCACAGCGCGCCGATCACCAGCAGCAGCGGTTGCTGATACCAGGCATCGTACATGGCGGTGCCGAGCATGGTGTAAACCGCGATCAGCAGCGCGCCGAAGGCGATGGTGGCGTAACGTTGCCCTAAGGCGCCCAGCAGGATAAAACCGCAGGTTGAGGTGGTTAAGCCAAGGGCGAACAACCAGGGATAGGGGAACAGCAGTTCGATTGAAGCGGAGGCGACAAAGAAGCACACCAACGTGATCAGCAGGTTACGTAACCTGCCGGCCAGGCGGTCGTCCAAATCGGTCAGTGCCGCTGCCACCACGCCCAGCGTCAGCGGGATAGTCAGCTTGGGAATGCCCAGCCACCAGGGAACGGCGGTGGTGCCGATCAGCGCAATAAGAATGCGCAGGTGGTACAGCAGATTGCTGTTGTAGGTATAACGACGTACTGCGGGTGCAAAAGAGAGCACAAAAAACTCCTCAAACGGAGAAAAAATTAACGCTGATGATAGTGGCGGCGAGCATTCTCAATACGCGCTTGCTGAGCCATTTCTACCGAGACGACGCGGCGCCCCACCGGCCACAGCGCGATGGCGGCTATTTTGAAATTGGCGATACCGACCGGAATGCCGATGATTGAAACGCATTGCACGATACCGGCGGCGATGTGTGACAGGCACAGCCACCAGCCGAACAGAACCAGCCAGATAATGTTGAGCAGTGAGCCGCCGGCGGAGAGCAGCGCATTGCTTTTCTCCGGGTACAGTTCATCGACATGTATCGCCTCGTTGCCAAACGGCACCAGCGACAGCTTGGTGATTTCCCAGCAGGAGCGAGTGAGCGGCAGCGTGATGACCAGCAGCACGCTGAACACTGTCGCAATGAGCCAGCCTAGCGTGGTGAAGAAACCGCCCAACACAAAATTAAGAATATTCAGTACAGTACGCATAGACGTCATTCTGCTCTAATGATAGCCAAACCGCGATGCGGGCGTATTCACGATAAAAACGCAAAATCTATTCTACCCTTTTTTTAGCGCTAGAGTGCCACTGCTTATCGCAGGTAAACTGGCAGATATCCGTTATTTACTCTCAACATAGTCATGGCGCGACGATATGGAACTTAAAGCGACATCGCTGGGGAAACACCTGGCTCAGCACCCTTATAACCGTGTGCGGTTGCTGCACGCCGGCGTTGAGGTGAGCGGGGAAAAACATGAATACCTGATCCCCTTCAATCAACTGATTCAGGTCAGGTGCAAGCGCGGCATCGTCTGGGGCGAGCTGGAATTTGAATTGCCGGACGAAAAAGTGGTGCGGCTGCACGGCACCGAATGGCAGGAAACGCAGCGTTTTTATCACTATCTGCAGCAGGCGTGGCAGCACTGGAGCGCCGAAATGAGTGAGGTCAGCGCCGGCGTGCTGCAACAGCAGGTGGCGCAGATTCAGCGCATTGAGCAGCAAGATAAATGGTTCAAAAAGTCTGAGCTGGGCAAGCTGCAGCAGCAAATTCGTGAGGCTTTCTCCGCGCTGCCGATGCCGGTAGCGCGCCTGGATGAATTCGATAACTGCCGGGCCGATTACCATCTGTGTCTGCAATGGCTGCAGCAGGGGCAACGCAGCGTTGAACAACGCAACCGGCAGTGGACCGATCGCATGCTGGAGCAACATCACGACTTCTTCCAGACCGTCGAGAGCTCGCCGCTCAACGACGCCCAGAGCCGGGCGGTGGTCAATGGCGAGGATTCCGTGCTGGTGTTGGCCGGCGCCGGCAGCGGCAAAACGTCGGTGCTGGTGGCGCGCGCCGGCTGGCTGCTGCGCCGTCAGGAGGCGGAGCCGGGGCAAATCTTGCTGTTGGCGTTCGGCCGCCAGGCCGCCGGCGAGATGAACGACCGCATCAAAGAACGTTTGGGCGATGTCGGCATTCAGGCCAAGACCTTCCATGCCTTGGCGCTGCAAATCATTCAACAAGGCAGCCGCAAAGCGCCGGCCATCAGCCGGTTGGAAACCGATGCCAACGCGCGCAAAGCGCTGCTGATTACCCATTGGCGCCAACAGTGCGCGGAGAAGAAAGCCCAGGCCAAGGGGTGGCGTCAATGGTTGACTGAGGAGCTGGAATGGGAAGTGCCGGAAGGCGACTTCTGGCAAGATAAACGCCTCGCGGATCGCCTGGCGGGCCGGCTCGAGCGGTGGCTGGGGTTGATGCGCATGCACGGCGGCAGCCAGGCGGAAATGATTGAGCAGGCGGATGAAGAAATCCGCGATCTGTTTTCAAAACGCATCCGGCTGATGGCGCCGCTGCTGAAAGCCTGGAAAAGCGCCTTGAAAGAGGAAGGGGCGGTAGACTTCTCCGGCCTGATCCATCAGGCAGTCAACATTCTCGACAAGGGGCGCTTCGTCAGCCCGTGGAAACATATTCTGGTCGACGAATTTCAGGATATCTCACCGCAGCGTGCGTTATTGCTGGCGGCATTGCGCCGACAGAACAAGCAGACCTGCCTGTTTGCGGTGGGGGATGACTGGCAGGCGATTTATCGCTTCAGTGGCGCAGAGTTGACGTTAACCACGGCTTTTGCCACCCACTTCGGCGAAGGGGCGCAGTGCGCGCTGGACACGACTTATCGCTTCAACGAACGTATCGGCGAGGTGGCCAACCGGTTCGTGCAGCAGAATCCGCACCAGCTGAAAAAACCGCTCAACAGCCTGAGCAAGGGCAATAAAAAGTCGGTGGCGATCCTGCCGCACGAGCAGTTGGAACCCTTACTGGACAAGCTGAGCGGCTACGCCAAGCCGGATGAACGCATTCTGGTGCTGGCGCGTTACCATCATTTGAAACCGGAAGCGTTGGCGAAAGCGGCCACCCGCTGGCCTAAACTGAATCTGGAGTTTATGACCATCCACGCCAGCAAGGGGCAGCAGGCGGAATACGTCATCATTGCCGGTTTGCATGAGGGGCGTGACGGTTTCCCCGCCGTGGCGCGCGAGTCGGTGTTGGAAGAGGTGCTACTGCCGCGGCCGGAGGATTTCCCGGATGCCGAAGAACGCCGTCTGCTGTATGTCGCGTTAACTCGCGCTAAACATCAGGTATGGCTGTTGCAGGATCGTGAGCACCCTTCGGTATTCGTTGAACACCTGCAGGATCTTGGCGTACCGGTGCAGAAAAAACCGTAAGCTCGGGCCTGGCGGCAGCCAGGCCGTGAGGAACTACTTCAGGCGGTCTTGCAGGTAGCGCTGATAGTCGGGGATAGCGATCTCCACCTCGCTTTTGAACAGCGGAGAGTCGATCAGAAAGTCCGCGGTCGAGCGGTTGGTGGCCACCGGAATATTCCATACGGTCGCCAGCCGTAGCAGCGCCTTCACGTCCGGATCGTGCGGCACCGCGTTCAACGGATCCCAGAAGAAGATCAGCATGTCTATCTTGCCTTCCGCAATCAGTGCGCCAACCTGCTGATCGCCGCCCATCGGGCCACTCAGCATGCTGGTGACGGGAATGCCGCTGGCGCGTTGTATCAGGTTGCCGGTCGTACCGGTGGCGTACAGCTGATGCTGCGCCAGAATAGTCTTGTGGCTTTCTACCCACTCCAACAGGGCCTGTTTACGGTGATCGTGCGCCACCAGCGCAATGTGTTTGCGCGCGGCGATAGTGCGGGTAGTCAATTCCATCTCAGTGTCCTTCGCTAATCGGGGGGATGTGCGACAGATTACTGAAACTGTTTTTCACTGCCTAGCGTTTGCGCCTGAAAATGCGAAGAAAAGGCGCCTTTGCGGGGAAAGACGCCGGGAGGGATCAGCGAATCGGTTGTTTATTGGCCCAGCGCAGGAAGCGCTTCTGTGTTTCCTTGTCGGCCTGTTGGAACCAGTATTGCAACATCTGTTCCGACACGTTTTCACCTTTCAACGTCACCGTCGGGGCATTCAGCGGTGCGCCGGCCAACGCGGGGATTGAGGGATTGCCTGCGTTCGCCTGCACAAAGGTCGGAACGGAGGCTGGGCGGTTCTGGCGGTTGTAATCGGTCATCACCTTTTCCAAATCGGTATTGAAGGTGACGCTGTCGGGATGCAGCGCATCATGCCGGAATGGCAAGGCGTTGCCGTCTTTATCGACCACCAGATAATTTAACGTTCTGTCAAAGCGTTGCGCATCACGATCGTTCTCGATGCGCGGCAGTTCGATCGCCACTTGGCTGATCTTTTGCGTATTGAAGCTGGCAACCAGCGGCAGGGAGGTATAGGCCTGTGTATGCTGGCCGGAACGTACGGTTTTGGTCACTTTAAACAGCAACTGGTGCTGCCCGCCATCCAGTTCAAGGCTGTCGGCACCTTTTAACAACGAACCTGTCATTTTCTTGCCGTCGACCACCAGCAGGTCGATGTCCGGGGAGAGTTTCAGGGTCGTAGCCGCGGCAGGCATACTGATGCTGAGCAACGCCGCAACCACCAGACCAAATTTCATCATTATCTCCTTATAAAGTGACGTAGCTCTAAGTGTTGAACACGGCATAGGTTGTGTCAAAATTTTTCAATCGGGTGTTTTGTTTACATTTTTACATATTTTATCGCGATTAGACACGACCGTGCGCAGCTGAACCGCGACAGCCTCTGACCATAAGATTGCGGTGAAGTTTCCTTCGCATTAGCGTTTAACCGAGCGAATGCCGATCGGTTACACTCGAAATGGAAAGTGACGCAGTGATAAACGGGAGTTGAAGATGCAAGATCAAGAGATTGTTGAGTTGTTGCAGCAGGTGAAAACCATCGCGCTGGTCGGCGCCAGCGATAACCCGTCGCGGCCCAGTTATGGTGTGATGGCATATCTGTTGGCACAAGGGTATCAGGTGATCCCGGTCAGCCCAAAACTGGCGGGGCAGACGCTGCTGGGGCAGCAGGTTTACCCTACGCTGGCCGCTATCCCACAGCCGGTGGATATGGTTGACGTGTTTCGCAATTCGGAGGCGGCTTACGGCGTGGCGCAAGAGGCGATAGCGATCGGCGCCAGGGCGCTGTGGTTGCAGATAGGGGTGATCAACGATCAGGCGGCAGCGCTGGCGCAACAGGCTGGGCTGCGCGTAGTGATGGATCGCTGCCCGAAAATAGAAATCCCGCGTTTAGGGCTGGAGCGCTAAATAAAAAAAGGGCCTGGCACGATGCCGGGCCCTCTCGGGGTTTCTCAGGTCTTGGCGCGGTCAATTGCGCAAACGTGGCGCCTGTAACTGGTGACGGATGGATTCCGCCAGTTCATCCAGCGATGGTTGTTCGGGATGCGCTTCCTGGGGCTCGCCATCCAGCTGCGCTTCCGCCAGATAGGTGTGCACCGGTTGGCCTTCCTCGTCTTCCATCACCACGTGGTACCAAGGGGCGGAACGCAGTTCGTCGTTCGCCGCTATCTCGTCAGCTTTGGGTTGTTCTAAAGAGTATTCCGGGTCGATATCGATAACGACCCCCAAATACCCCAGCAGTTTATGCCTAACCTGTTGTCCGATACCGAATTTGCTGGCAATCATGATGACCTCCTGAGAAACAATGCCTTGCTCATATATGGGGGCAAGGCAGCGCATTTCAAGTTACATCACCCGACAAGCGAAGCCTTTCAGATACAGCCCCTCAGGATACGTGGCGATCACCGGGTGATCGGCAGCCTGGCGGAACTGCTCTATAAATTGTACATCACGTCCGGCATCTACAGCGGCATCGGCCAAAATTTTCTGGAACAGGTCGGTCGGCATCAGGCCGGAGCAGGAGAAGCTGAGCAGAATGCCGCCTGGATTCAGCAACTGCAGCGCCAGCATGTTGATGTCTTTGTAGCCGCGGCAGGCGCTGGCCAGCTGATTCTTGTTCTCGACGAATTTCGGCGGATCCATGATGATCAGATCGAATTTTTCGCCTTGAGCGCGGTAGTTGCGCAGCAGCTGGAACACGTCATCGCGAACGAACTCCGCCTTGTTCAGATCCAGCCTGTTGAGTTCGACGTTCTGTTTGGCGATGTCCAGCGCCGCCTGCGAGGTATCCACGCTGATCACCTGCGCGCAGCCGCCCATCAGAGCGGAAACGGCGAAGGCGCCGGTGTAGGAGAAGCAGTTCAGCACTCGGCGGCCGGCAGAGTAGTTCCGCGCCGCCAGGCGGCTGTCGCGTTGGTCGAGGTAGAAACCGGTCTTGTGCCCTTGCTGAATGTCCACCAGCAGCTTCATGCCGTGTTCAGCGATCGGCAGCAGTTCCGGCGGCAAATCGCCCAGCACCAGGCCCTGCGCCAGCGGCAGGCCTTCTTTTTTACGCACCGCAACGTCGGAGCGATCGTAAATCGAACATTCCGGGTAGCAATGCTGCAGGGCGGAAAGCAGGGCCGGGCGCTGGTATTCGGCACCGGCGGACAGCAGCTGCAGCACCAGGAAATTCTGGAAGCGATCGATAGTGATGCCCGGCAGGCCGTCGGACTCGCCGGCGATCAGGCGGTATCCGTCCAGACCGTCACGCTGCGCGACCCAGTCGCGCCAGCTTTGCGCTTGCTGCAGGCGGCGAATGAAGAAATCGATGTTAATCTCTTCATCCTGCTGGAAAGTCCAGACGCGTGCGCGGATCTGCGACTCGGGCGAATAGGCGCCGCGCGCCAGCCACTTGCCCTGGCTGTCGAGGATATCGATGGTTTCACCGGAGAGGGCTTTACCCTCAACACGTTGAACGGCGCCGGAGAACACCCAAGGGTGGCGACGGAGTAAGGACTTTTCACGTCCTTTGGCGAGAAACAGGCGTACGGTCATAATTAATAATGCTGCCAGCTAGGATAGAAAGAGTGACATGGCGGTGCAAAGGCACGGCAATGCCATAATGAAAACTGAATTAAGGGGGCGATTATGACACAAGTTTGCATTGCTGCGTATGTGTATGGCGTGGTGCAGGGGGTAGGGTTCCGCTATTCCACTCAGCGGCAGGCCGAGGCGTTGGGGGTGACCGGCTATGCGCGCAATCTCGATGACGGCAGCGTTCAGGTGGTGGCCTGCGGCACACAGGCGCAGGTGGATAAGCTGGTGGAGTGGTTGAAACAGGGCGGCCCGCGCAGCGCGCGCGTTGAACGCGTGCTGGTGGAACCGCAGGGGGGGGCCGATTACGCCGGGTTTGGCATTCGCTATTAAATGCTCGCCTGCAGCGGCGCTGCGGGCGGCGCGGTCAGATGCATTTCACCGGTTTCGGCAAGCCGGCGATTTTGGTGGCTTGTTTGGCCGGCCCTTTCGGGAACAGGCGATACAGATAGCGGCTGTTGCCTTTTTCTTCGCCGTATTTCTGCGCCATGGCTTTGACCAGCATGCGAATAGCCGGCGACGTATTGAATTCCTGATAGAAGTCGCGCACGAAGCGCACCACTTCCCAGTGTGCTTCGGTGAGCACGATCTCTTCCTGCGCGGCCAGCAGCGGCGCCAGGCCCTCATGCCAGTCGGCGCTGTTTTTCAGATAGCCCTGCGCGTCAGTGTCGATAACCTGACCTTCAAACTCCAACATACTGCCTCGATAACGGATAATTCGGAACGGCCGCCAGTTTAGCAAATTTTTTCGGCCGCAAAAAACAAAGCCCCGCCGGAGCGGGGCCTGGAAGACATGCGTAACGCGCGATCAGTTGCTGCGGGCGAAGCCCAGAATGCTCAACAGGCTGATGAACATGTTGTAGAGCGACACGTACAGGCTAACGGTGGCGCGAATGTAGTTGGTCTCGCCGCCGTGAATGATGTTGCTGGTTTCCCACAGGATCGCGCCGGCGGAGAACAGGATGAACAGCGCGCTGATAGCAAGGTGCAGAGCAGGGATCTGCAGGAACAGGTTGGCGATCACCGCCACCAGCAGCACCACAAAACCGGCCATCATCATGCCGGACAGGAACGACATGTCTTTACGGGTGGTCAGCACATACGCCGAGCAGCAGAAGAACACCGCGGCGGTGCCGCCCAGCGCCAGCATGATCAGATCGCCCGCGCCCGCGTTCAGGAACGAACTGAGGATCGGGCCGAGGGCGTATCCCATGAAACCGGTCAGCGCGAAAGCCGCCAGAATGCCCGCCGGGCTGTTGGCCAGTTTATGGGTCAGGAACATCAGGCCGTAGAAACCGACCAGCATCAGCAGCAAGCCTGGCGCAGGCAGACCCAACATTGTACTGGCGGTCGCGGTCAGGGCTGAGAAAGCCAGGGTCAGGGATAACAGGAAATAGGTGTTGCGCAGGACTTTATGCGTGCTGAGCAGCGAGTCGCGCGAAGAAGATGATGAGACGACAATGCGGTCCATAATGCTCTCTCTTATCAGGCCATCACAAAATAATCCCGATGATAGGCAGCGCAAGGGCTTGATTAAAGTTTGTTTACCAATCTTTACCCTTAGTTATCATTATGGCAACAGCGGGGTGGGTGTTCGTTTGATCGCCGCTTGCTTTGCCTGCGGCGATTTTTCGCGCGGTTGAACGCGTTCGGGCTTTACAAGCGAATAAGCTCTGTTTATAGTGCGCGTCGTTGCGGAGGGGTGGCCGAGTGGCTGAAGGCAACGGTCTTGAAAACCGTCGACGGGAAACCGTTCCAGAGTTCGAATCTCTGCTCCTCCGCCATACATTCTGACCCCGTGCTCTCTGAGCACGGGGTTTTTTGCTTTTGCGTGCGGATAAACCGGGGCGCTTCTGCAGGAAACGCGATCGGCTATTGATAAGGGCCATGCGTCGGTGAGATTATGCACCTATCAAGGCCGGCCGCTCGGATGCCTGCTGTTGCCAGGCGTGACCGCTGCGACAAGCAACGCCGCCTTATCAATTTTGCTTAATGCTCTTATGGAGACAGAGATGAACTGGTATCAAGTCGCCTTATGGACCATGATCTTTTTGAAGTCCGGCGCTTTCCTGGTGTTCGTATGGTGGTGGATGTTCAAACGCGCGACCAAACCTTATGTCCGCCCGCAAGACGTTGTGGTGGACGACACGCCGTACGATGAGAACCTCACCATGGAAGAGGTGATGAAAAACCATGGCATCGTCCGCACGGATATGTCGGTAAAATAGTCCTCCCGCCTCCCCAACCGTTATCTGGGGCGTGTTTGCCAAGAGCGCGCCCCCTTGTGTTTCTTCGCTGCCTCTCTGCTCACCCTCAACGCCGGCCTGACGGTCAGGTTGCCCAAAATGGGCGTGGCGCAGGTGGTGAATGACAACCAACCCGGCTACACGCCGTTCTCGCTGAACATCAGCTGCCAGAACATGCAGCAGGAAGACATTGCCGACCGCGCCACCTCACTGTTTCACGTCGCCGCCGGCGGCAGCCTGAACAGTCATTTCATCATCGGCATGGGCGCTTATTATTACCCTTATCAGCGTGATGGCGTGACGCAGGGGGAAATTAACACCTCGGCCACGTTGAACATCATCTATCCCTGAGAGGAATGGGCTGGGAAGCTCCAGTGAGCCGCCGTCTCGCTCATCGGTCCTTTCCGGCGCCATGTTCGAGAATCTGTGCGCCGGCGCCCTGTTGGCCCAAAATATCGTTTGGGTTGCGCAGCGGGCAGTCGGTGAGCGACAGGCAGCCGCAGCCGATGCAGCTGTCGAGATGGTCGCGCAGCACCGTTAGCCGTTGAATGCGCTCATCGAGCGTTTTGCGCCAGGCGCAGGACAACACGCCCCATTGCTCCGAGGTCAGCTTGCTGCCGGCGGGAAAGCGGCCCAGCGTGGCGCGGATTTCCTCCAGCGGAATGCCCGCGCTTTGCGCGATCTTGATCACCGCGATGTAGCGCAACACCACCGGCGTGTAGCGGCGCTGGTTGCCGGCGTTGCGCGTCGCCTGAATCAGCCCCTTGCTCTCGTAAAAGTGCAACGCGGATACCGCCACGCCGCTGCGCTTCGCCACTTCCCCAACGGTCAATAGCCGATAGGTGTTAATCGGTTCATTTCTTGCCATTCCACGTTCCTCGGCTTGACCTAAAGTTAACCTGAGGTTTTATAGTGCAGCCAGCCGGACTTGGCAACCGGCATCTTTCGTCACCCGCCTGCGCTGCGTCGGGGGAAGGGTGGCTTTGGCTGTAAAATCAGGAAGAAACCGTTACATGATGAAACGATACCTCATTATTGCCGCGCTGCTGGCGGCGCTCGCCGTCGCTGCGGTAGCGATGCGATCCACCGCCCGGCAAAGCGAAGGCGCGCCGGCCTATCCGCCGGTGAAAGTGGCGCTGGCGCCCGCCCTGCGTGAACAGGCGGCGCGCAGTTACGCCGGCGTAGGCGAGCTGGAGGCGGCCAGTCAGGTGGAAGTGGCGGCAGAGACCAGCGGCCGCATCACGCGCATCCTGTTCGAATCCGGCCAAACGGTACGGCAGGGGCAACTGCTGGTGCAGCTCAACGATGCGGTCGAGCAGGCTGAGCTGGTGCGCCTGCAGGCGCAGCTGCGCAATGCCGATCTGCTGCTGGCGCGCATGCGCAAGCTGATGAACCTCAACGCCACCGCGCGGCAGCAGTTGGACGATGCGCTGGCCGAACGGGATATGGCGTTCGGGGCGGTGCAGGAAACGCAGGCCAAAATCGCGCAAAAGGCGATCCGCGCGCCGTTCTCCGGCGTCATCGGCATTCGTCGCGTGCATGAAGGGCAATACCTCAACGCCGCCGAGGCGGTGGCCAACCTGGTGGATGCCGATACGCTGCGCGTCAATTTCTCGCTGGACGAACAAAGCAGCGCCGGACTGGCGTTGGGGCAGGCGGTGTCGGTGCAGGTCGGTGCCTATCCCGAGCGCGCTTTCCCCGCCGCTATTACCGCTATCGACCCGATGATCGGCAAATCCCGCACCGTGCAGGTGCAGGCGACGTTGACTAACCGCCAGGGATTGCTGAAGGCCGGCATGTACGCCGGCATTCGCGTCACGCAGCAACAGCGCGTGGCGGTGCTGACGGTGCCGGAAACGGCGCTGACCTATACGGCGTACGGCGATACCGTGTTCGTCGCGCAACAGGGTGAAAAGGGCATGACGGTCAAGCGCGTCTCGGTCACCGTGGGCGAACGCAATGACGGGCGCGTCGAGATCGTCAGCGGCCTGCAGGAAGGCGAGCGGGTGGTGACCTCGGGCCAGCTCAAGCTGAGCGACGGCATGGCGGCCGAGCCGGTGGCGCAGGATGCTCTGAGCGCCGCCCAGGCCGGTTCCTGAGGAGAGACCGATGACATTTACCGATCTGTTCGTGCGCCGGCCGGTGCTGGCGCTGGTGGTCAGCACCTTGATTCTGCTGTTCGGCGCGCTGGCGCTCAGCAAACTGCCGATCCGCCAATACCCGCTGCTGGAAAACTCTACCATCACCATCAGCACCGACTATCCCGGCGCGTCGTCCGAGCTGATGCAGGGCTTTGTTACGCAGCCGATCGCCCAGGCGGTGTCCTCCGTCGAGGGCGTTGACTACCTTTCTTCCTCCTCGGTGCAGGGGCGCAGCGTGGTGACGGTGCGCATGGCGCTGAACCGCGACTCCACCCAGGCGCTGACCGAAGTGATGGCCAAGGTCAACCAGGTGCGCTATAAGCTGCCGGAGCAGGCTTACGATCCGGTGATTGAGCGTTCCGCCGGTGAAGCCACCGCCGTGGCCTATGTCGGTTTTTCCAGTAAAACGCTGTCCACGCCGGCGCTGAGCGAATACCTGACGCGGGTGGTGGAACCGATGTTCACCACCATCGACGGCGTCGCCAAGGTTGAAGTGTTCGGCGGGCAAAAAATGGCGATGCGCCTGTGGCTGGACAGCGATCGGCTGGCCGGCCGCGGTCTGACCGCGGCCGACGTGGCCGATGCGGTGCGGCGCAACAACTACCAGGCGGCGCCGGGCAAGGTGAAAGGGCAGTATGTGGTTGCCAACGTGCGGGTGAATACCGATCTCACCAGCGTAGAGGAGTTTCGCAATCTGGTGGTGCGCAACGACGGCAACGGTCTGGTGCGCTTGAAAGACGTCGGCACCGTGGAGCTGGGCGCCGCAGCCACGGAAACCAGCGCCTTGATGGATGGCGAACCGGCGGTGTTCCTTGGCGTCTTCCCTACGCCGACCGGCAACCCGCTGGTGATCGTCGACGGCATCCGCCACCTGATGCCGGCGATCGACAAGATGCAGCCGCCGGGCGTGAAGATGGCGCTGGCGTTCGAGACCGCGCGCTTTATTCAGGCCTCGATCGATGAAGTGGTGCATACCCTGCTCGAAGCGCTGGCGATCGTTGTGGCGGTGATCTACCTGTGTCTGGGGTCGCTGCGCACCGTGTTGATCCCGGTGGTGACCATTCCGCTGTCGATACTTGGCGCTGCCGGGCTGATGCTGGCCTTCGGCTTCAGCGTCAATTTGCTGACGCTGCTGGCGATGGTCCTGGCGATCGGTTTGGTGGTGGACGACGCCATCGTGGTGGTGGAAAACGTGCATCGCCATATCGAAGAGGGGAAAACGCCGCTGGCGGCGGCGATGATCGGCGCACGCGAGGTGGCCGGGCCGGTGATCGCCATGACCCTGACGCTGGCCGCGGTCTATGCGCCGATCGGCCTGATGGGCGGGCTGACCGGCGCGCTGTTTCGCGAATTCGCGCTGACGCTGGCCGGGGCGGTGGTGGTGTCCGGCGTGGTGGCGCTGACGCTGTCGCCGGTGATGAGCTCGCTCCTGCTGCCGGCCAAACAGAGCGAAGGGCGCGTGGCGCACGCCGCCGAGTGGTTCTTCGGCGGCCTGACGCGGCGCTATGCGCGCGCGCTGGATTTCTCGCTGCACCACCGTTGGCTGACCGGCACGCTGGCGTTGCTGGTGATGATCAGCCTGCCGCTATTGTACCTGATGCCGCAGCGCGAGCTGGCGCCGACCGAGGATCAGGCCATCGTACTGACCGCCATCAAGGCGCCGCAGCAGGCCAACCTGAACTATGTCGAACGCTTTGCCTACAAGCTGGACGAGGTTTACAACCGCATGCCGGAAACCGAAAGCCGCTGGATCATCAACGGCAGCGACGGCACGGCGTCCGGCATCGGCGGTATCAACCTGACGCTGTGGCAGGCGCGCCAGCGCTCGGCGTCGGCGGTGCAGGCCGATCTGCAACGGGCGGTGAACGATGTTGAAGGCACCAGCATTTTCGCCTTCCAGCTGCCCGCCTTGCCAGGCTCCACCGGGGGGCTGCCGGTGCAGATGGTGCTGCGTACGCCGCAGGACTACCCGCAGCTGTACCGCACCCTGGAGGAGGTGAAACAGAACGCCAGAAACAGCGGCCTGTTTATGGTGGTGGACAGCGATTTGGACTACAACAACCCGCTGGCGGAGGTGCACATCGATCGCGCCAAGGCCAACAGTCTGGGGATACGCATGAGCGACATCGGTGAATCGTTGGCGGTGCTGGTGGGAGAGAACTACCTCAACCGCTTCGGGATGGACGGGCGCGCTTATGACGTTATCCCGCAAAGCCTGCGCGAACAACGGCTGACGCCGCAGGCGCTGGCGCGGCAATATGTTCGCGCCCAGGACAATACGCTGGTGCCGCTCTCCACCGTGGTATCGGTGGCCGTTAAGGTCGAACCGAACAAGCTGACCCAGTTCAACCAGCAGAACGCCGCCACCCTGCAGGCGATTCCCGCGCCCGGCGTTTCGATGGGCGAAGCGGTGGCTTTCCTCGAACGGCAGGCCAATGCGCTGCCGGCCGAATTTAGCCACGACTGGCAGGGGGATTCGCGCCAATACACCCAGGAGGGCAGCGCGCTGGCGTTCGCGTTCCTGGCGGCGTTGGTGATCATTTACCTGGTGCTGGCGGCGCAGTACGAGAGCCTGAAAGATCCGCTGATTATCCTCATCACCGTGCCGCTGTCGATCTGCGGCGCCTTGCTGCCGCTGGCGCTGGGCTACGCCACGATGAATATCTATACCCAGGTCGGTCTGGTGACCCTGATCGGGCTCATCAGCAAGCACGGCATTCTGATGGTGGAGTTCGCCAACGAGCTGCAGTTGCATCAGGCGCTGACGCGGCGCGCCGCGATTTTGCAGGCGGCGCAAATTCGTCTGCGGCCGGTTCTGATGACCACCGGGGCGATGGTGTTCGGTTTGATCCCGCTGCTGTTCGCCAGCGGCGCCGGGGCTGCCAGTCGCTTCGGCCTGGGGCTGGTGATCGTCTCCGGCATGCTGGTGGGCACGCTGTTTACCCTGTTTGTGTTGCCGACGGTGTATACGCTGTTGGCGCGCGATCACGCGGTAGCCTCACCCCGTCAGCGTGAGTTGGCCGCCGCGCAAAAGGCGCTGACGGAATAATCCGCCGGCGCCCGCGTGAAGAATAAACCCGCTTCGGCGGGTTTTTTCGTCAGTTTTTGCAGCCCATCAACTCCGGCAGAACGCCGGGTTTGCCCTTCAGCGAAGCCTGCACGTCGTCCGGCAGACCGGCCCAGATGATCAGGCCGGTGCGTTTCTCGATCTCGTCCACCGTCACGCGGAATTGGCAGAAATCGGCGCCCTTCGGCGTGTTCTGGTCGAACAGGAAGGCGGCATAGTGGTTCACTGCCGGGCTGTTGTTGATGAAAATCACCTTCCAGTAGGCGCTGGGGATGGTGTGCGCTTTCTGGGTGCCCGGCAGTTTGCCCATATCGCGCTCATACAGCGGCCCGGTCACGGTATAGACCGAGGAGATATCGGCGCGATCGATCAGCTTGCGTTCCTGATCTTCCAGCCGCGCCCAGGCGCCCTGGTTCAGATCGGACTTTTGCGGCGTGATGTTGGACAGGTAGTTCAACGATTCCCAGTCGGAGACGCCCGCCAGCGAGGCCAGCGGCGCCTGATGACCGCGATCGACCTTCAGCGCGGCGTTGGCGCCGGTGTAATCGGCGGGCGCCAACGTGTCCGCCGGGTTGAGCGCCGGATCGGTTTTCCAGTTGCGCGTCTTGCCGCTGGCCGGCGTGTCTTTGGTGATGTGATAGGCCACCCAGTTGGCGAACTTGGTGGTGCTGTTGTTGTTCAACGTATAAGCATGACGCACGATAGACACGTTGCTACTGCCGCCGGTCGGGCAGCCGACCGCGCAGTTGTCGATGGATTCGAGCGTGTCGGCCGACGCCTGCGCGGCGAACAGCAGGGCGGCCAAGGCCAACATCTTGTTGTTAAAGCGCATATTCATATCCTCAATAAGTTAAAAAACACTGTATATATTTACAGTAAATTAAACTTATCGCAGTGAAACGAATACAACAATGCAACATATTCATGTTGTGAATGTGTCAGTCATGGTACAGCCAGGCCACACGTTAAATACGGCGGAAATAAAAACGGCGTCCAACAGACGCCGTTTCAAAGGGGGTTATTCCAGCAGGTCGTTGACCGTGCGGCGAACGTAGTGCGTCATCTGCGCCAGATCGCCCGGTGACACCGGGCCGCCGCCGGCGCGTACCACTTGCTGTTCGATCTGGGCGATTTCCTGTTCGACCTTGTTGGCGATCTGCACTTTGACTATCTTGTCCACCGAAGACAGCAGCACCTTCAAGACGACTTTCAGCGCGATGTTTTCGCAGAACGAGTCGTAGTGATGAACCGGCGGCGGCGGGGCCGGCTCGGGCGCGCGCGGAGCCAGAGCCTTGAAGCTGTCTACATTTTCAATAATAAGATCCATGTCTCTTATTAGTTCATCAAAATCTTTAGACACTGACTTATTCCCTTCGCTGTGCGCAAAAAACAGAACGCCCGTCCTCGGGCTGAAAGCGGATGAGCGACGGGCAGAACGAATTCGGGCCTGGCCTTCAGACGTTGAATGGCCGGGGGAGGGGCATTCTAACCTTGCGGCGGGTCGGCAACAAGATGGGGCCGTGCGAATGCGCGGCCCTTTGGATCACGAGGCTGGAGGGCGCTTAACTTTTCAGCTTGGCGGTGATTTTGGCCACGTGTTCGCCCTGATAACGGGCAATGGTCAGCTCTTCGTTGCTCGGCTGCCGCGAACCGTCGGCGCCGGCGATGGTGGTGGCGCCATACGGGGTGCCGCCGCGCACCTGTGAAACGTCAAACAGCTCCTGCGTCGCATAGCCGATCGGCACGATGATGAAACCGTGGTGTGCCAGCGTGGTCCAGGTCGAACTGATGGTCTGTTCCTGGCCACCGCCGGTGCCGGTGGAGGAGAAGACGCTGCCTACCTTGCCGTACAGCGCGCCGGAAGCCCACAGGCCGCCGGTCTGATCGAGGAAGGTGCGCATTTGCCCGGCCATGTTGCCGAAGCGGGTCGGCGTGCCGAAAATAATGCCGTCATAGTCCGCCAGCTCTTGCGGGGTGGCGACCGGCGCCTGCTGGTGTTGCTTGCCCCCGGCCTTGGCGAAGGCTTCCGGCGTCATGGTTTCCGGCACGCGTTTGACCGTCACGTCCACGTTATCGACCCGATTCGCCCCTTCGGCCACCGCCTGCGCCAGGCGTTCGATGTGGCCGTACATTGAGTAATAAAGCACCAACAGTTTCGTCATGTTCCGTACTCCCGCTCAGATGATTAACAAAAACCCCTGATAAGCATAGAAGCGAATGACGAACTTGGCGTTACGACGTTACCTGATGCCGGCGATCGCCAGCAGGGCGCCAAAGGCGATCAGCAGCCCGCCAAAGGTACGATCGATGCCGCGGCGCAAACGCAAAAAGCGCGCATTGACGCCCGGTGCGGAAAATAGCAGCGCGACGGCGGCAAACCAGAAGATATGGACGGCGGCGATAAAAAGACCATAGCCGATTTGCACGCCGAGCGGGGTGTGCGGAGAAACCACCTGCATGAACAGGCTGACGATGAAGATGGTGGTTTTCGGGTTTAACGCGTTGGTGAGAAAGCCGGTTTTCAAGGCGGCGAAATCGCTGATGGCGGCCGGCGCTGTTGTGGGGGCTGCATCATGGTGCGCCGCGTTGCGCAGCAGCGTAACGCCGAAGTAGATCAGGTAGGCGGCGCCGATGGCTTTAAGCAGGTTAAACAACCAGGGCGACTGTTGAATCAATACGCCGACGCCAATCAGCGTATAGCTGACATGGACCAGCACCCCGGCGCCAATGCCGCAGGCGGTCAAGACGCCGGCGCGGCGCGAAAGCAACAGGCTATTGCGCGAGACCATGGCAAAGTCCGGCCCCGGGCTTATCACGGCGAGTAAAGTAATGGTGACGACAGCGATGAGTTCAGTCATAGTTATCCTTGCGATGTTTATCAATAGAGTGACTGATTTATAAGAGTAATTTTTCTCGGTGACAAACGATGAATAGTGACAGTATCGGTGAGAAAAACTCACGCAAAACCGGCAGGCCGTTGCCGTTGGGCGGGCTGCGTTGCTTCGAGGCCGCCGCGCGGCTGGAAAGTTTTACGCAGGCGGCGCAGGGGCTGAATTTGACGCACGGCGCCGTCAGCCGGGCGGTGCGGGCGCTGGAAGAGGAGCTGGGCGTGGCGTTGTTTGAGCGCCGCCATCGGCGGGTTCTGCTCACGGCGGCGGGGCGCAAGCTGTTTCAGGCGACGCAGCAGGCATTCGGCATTCTGGATCATACCGCGCTGGAACTGCGCCAGCAGGCGCTCGACGCGCCGCTGGTCTTGTCCTGTGAACCGACCTTGTTGATGCGTTGGCTGATCCCGCGCCTGCCGGCTTTTCAGCAGGCGCCCCCGGATATCAACTTACAGCTGGTGGCCGGTGGCGGGCCGTTTTCGTTCCATGACGGCATTACGGCGGCGATCAGGCGCAATGACTTCGATTGGGGAAAGCAGGTGCATAGCCTGGCGCTGTTCAGTGAAAAGGTTGGGCCGGTGTGCCAACCCGAGGCGTTGGCAAGGATGACGATTGCCGAGGGCAGCCTGCGGAGTTTGCGGCCCGGCACTAAACTGCTGCATTCCGCCACCCGGCCGGATGCCTGGCGGCACTGGGCGCAGCAGCAGGGGATGACGTTGGCAGGACATTCGGAGCAGCGCTTTGATCATTTCTATTTCAGCCTGCAGGCGGCGGTTGCCGGTCTTGGCATCGCGATCGGCCCGTGGTTGCAAGTGCGAGACGATCTGGCCGCCGGTTTGTTGAGTGCGCCGTTCGGTTTTACGCCCGACGGCAGCGGCTATTACCTGCTGTCGCCGCAGGCGATCGTGCCGGGCAGCGCGTTGGCCCGGCTGGCCGAGTGGCTAACGCTCACGGCAGACGCCTGAGTTTTTGCGCCAGCCGCTGTTCCTGCCAGCGGCTGAAGACGTTGCGCAGCAGCAGAGTGCGCACCGCCCGCATGACCAGCGCGATGCTCATGCCGCCGATCGCCCACAGCGACCAGAGATAGTGCGGGTGGGTAAACCAATTAATGGCGAACAACATCACGCCAATCACGGCGAAACGCACCGCCATGCTCAGCAGTTTGCCTTCTGCCGCGACCTGGCTACGAAGGCGCTGTTCGTCAGGCTCCTCCTCCTCCATTGTCTGTTGCGGCTGTGCGTTGAGATCGCGGACCTGCACGCCCAGCGCGGCGGCGATTGCGGTCAAGGTTTCCAGGCTGGCCTGTTCGCCGTTTTCAATCCGCTGTACGGTGCGGGTGCTGAGGCCGGCGATGGTCGCCAGCTGCTCCTGCGACCAGCCTTTTTCCAGACGTAACGGCCTGATGCGGTACTTTTGCATGATGCACTCCCGAGTTCGCTGTCACTGTCATCCAGTGTAGGAGGCGCGGGGTGGCGGCGCCACGACAGCGGCACGACAGCGACACGACATCCGCCGCCGGCGCGGGCTGGCGGGCAGTCAGAAGGCGACGTTGCGAATAAAGCGCAGCGGGAGATCGCCGTGGTTGGCGTAAGCGTAACGTTGATCGCTGTTGAAAGTTTGCGCAGCGCCGGCGCTGAGCGTCAACCTGCCTTGTTCCAGTTCCAACGTCAGGGTGCCGGCAATCACATAGATCATCTCGCTCCAGCCTTCGGCGTCCGGCGCCGAGTCATAGCGCTCGCCCGGCATCAGCGTCCATTCCCACAGCTCGGCCCGTTGGCGCGCCGGCACGCTGGCGGCGAACAGCGCCTGGCTGCCCGGCTGTGCGCCTTGCCAGGCCAACTCTCCCACCAGGTGGCTGCCGCGCGCTTCCGGCGCCTGGATCAGATCGGTAAAGGAAATCGCCAGGGCGGCGGCAATCTTGTCGAGCACCGCCAGGCTGACGTTGCGATCGCCGGCCTCGATGCCCGCCAGCATGCGGCGGCTGACGCCGGAAAGTTCGGCCAGCGCCATCTGGCTCAGGCCCGCCTGTTGGCGGTAGCCGCGCAGATTACTGCTCAGGTACTGCAGCACTTTGGGGGGATCGGTTTTCGCGTTATGCGCCGTATTGCTCATCGCCGGACTTTATCTCATACTGGCAGGATTTGTGCATTATATTGCACTCAGCAGGAAGGGCAAGCCGGTGTCAGCAGCAAAAAAATCCTTTATTTCCGCCGTGGTTCCGCAGATCAGGCTGCCGGAAGCGGTGTTGATTTTCATCACCATGATCTGGGGTGGCACCTTTTTGGCGGTGCACCACGCGATGCAAGTCAGCGGGCCGTTCTTTTTTGTCGGCCTGCGTTTCGCCACCGCCACGCTGGCGTTGACGCTGTTTTCGCTGCGCGTGCTGCGCGGCCTGACCCTGTATGAACTGAAGGCGGGTGTGCTGATCGGGCTGGCGATCATGTTCGGCTATAGCATGCAAACCGTCGGCCTGCAGACCATCACCAGCAGCCAGTCGGCGTTCATCACCGCCATGTATGTGCCGATCGTGCCGCTGTTGCAATGGCTGGTGCTGGGGCGGTTCCCCGGCATCATGTCGTGGATCGGTATTCTGCTGGCCTTTACCGGCCTGATGCTGCTGGCGGCGCCGAGCAGCACCGACATGACGCTGAGCCTCGGCGAAATTCTGACGCTGGCCGGCACGCTGGGCATGGCGGCAGAGATCATCCTCATCGGCGCTTTCGCCGGCAAGGTGAATATCCGCCGGGTGACCATAGTACAGCTGGCGACCGCCTCGCTGGCCTCATTTTTGATGATGGCGCCGACCGGCGAGTCGCCGCCGCCGTATTCGGATTACCTGCTGTACAGCGCCATAGGGCTGGGGCTGGCCAGCGCGTTGATTCAGCTGACCATGAACTGGGCGCAGCGCAGCGTTTCACCCACGCGCGCTACGGTGATCTACGCCGGTGAACCGGTCTGGGCGGGCATCGTCGGGCGGCTCGCCGGTGAGCGTTTACCGGGCGTGGCGCTATTGGGGGGCGCGTTGATCGTGATTGGGGTGGTGGTCAGCGAGCTGCGCGTGCGACGCAAGGATAAAGCGGCGGTGGCGACGGAAGCGGATTAGCGCAGAGGCGTAAAAAGAAAGGGGCGGAGAGATCCGCCCCTTTTTGCATCACGCGGTTTTCTTCTTGCGCAGGAACACGTAAGACAGGCCGAGCACGATGAACCACAGCGGGGTGACGATCAGCGCCTGGCGGGTGTCTTCGCGCAGCGACAGCAGCACCAGCACGAACACGAAGAACGCCATGCACACCCAGCACATCAGTTTGCCGGCAGGCATTTTGTAGATCGATTTCTGGTGCAGCGCCGGGCGTCGTTTACGGTAGACCAGGTATGAGCACAAAATGATGGTCCAGACGAACATGAACAGAATCGCCGATACGGTGGTCACCAGAGTGAAGACCGTCATCACGTTCGGGATCAGGTAAATCAGCACCACGCCGCCCAGCAGGCAGATACAGGAGAAGGTGAGGCCGTTGGCCGGCACCGCGCGCTTGGACAGGTTAGCGAACGATTTCGGCGCGTCGCCTTCCTGCGCCAGCCCGAACAGCATGCGGCTGGTGGAGAACACGCCGCTGTTGGCGGAAGAGGCGGCGGAGGTCAGCACCACGAAGTTGATTACGCTGGCCGCGGCCGGCAGGCCAATCAGCACGAACAGCTCAACGAACGGGCTCTTGTCAGGCACCACGGAGTTCCACGGCGTTACCGACATGATGACGATCAGGGCGAACACGTAGAACATGATGATGCGGATCGGAATCGAGTTGATGGCGCGCGGCAGCGACTTCTCCGGATCCTTGGTTTCCGCGGCGGTGGTGCCCACCAGCTCAATGCCGACGAAGGCGAATACCGCGATCTGGAAGCCGGCGAAGAAGCCGCTGATGCCTTTCGGGAACATGCCGCCGTCATTCCACAGATGGGTGAATGAGGCCACGGTGCCGGTCGGCGACTGGAACTGCATGGCGATCATCACCAGCCCGGCGACAATCAGCCCAACGATGGCGACGATTTTGATCATCGCAAACCAAAACTCCATTTCGCCGAACATTTTCACCGTCGCCAGATTAAGGCCGAGCAGCAACAGCACGCACAGCAGTGAAGCGATCCACTGTGACAGCTCGGGGAACCAGAACTGGGCGTAGGCGGTGATCGCCACGACGTCGGCGATGCCGGTGACCACCCAGCAGAACCAGTAGGTCCAGCCGGTGAAGAAACCGGCCCACGGGCCGAGCAGATCCGCGGCGAAATCGCTGAACGATTTGTATTCCAGATTGGACAGCAGCAGCTCGCCCATGGCGCGCATCACGAAGAACAGCATAAAGCCGATGATCATGTACACGAAGATGATCGAGGGGCCGGCCAGGCTGATGGTTTTACCGGAACCCATAAACAGGCCGGTGCCGATGGCGCCGCCGATGGCGATCAGTTGAATATGTCGGTTAGTGAGGTTTCGCCGTAGATGATCTTCTGAAGCGGGCGTCGCGTCAGTCGCTATTTTAGAGTGATCTACCATCTGATGATGTCCTGTTTTACCTGTCATTAGTGAAGTCGCGAGCTCTGAAGTGGCTCTTTTTTATACATTTATCCGGTTGGTCCGGCTTTAGTAAGGTAGTGCAATAACGCCACCTTTGTGCAACATGTTTACAACATTTATACGCGGGATAAAAGTCGATCAATCTTTACACGAGAGGAGGCAAATCGGACGTTCAGGGAGCGGAAGATTACTCTTCAAACGGTGGGATTAACAGACCTTATGCGGCTTATCTCGTTGATTAAACAAAGGGTTGTAAAATTCGCATGAGAAAAAGTAATGGGTGTAAGCGTTTGACAGCGCCTCCGACGAGGAGGACAATTTACCGCGTTGGGTCGTTAGCTCAGTCGGTAGAGCAGTTGACTCTTAATCAATTGGTCACAGGTTCGAACCCTGTACGACCCACCAACCAAATCAGCGTGTTACGCTCAGACTTTTCTTCGTTTCTTCCCGCATTGCGCCGTTTTAAGCGCGCATTCTGCAAAAAAATTCGCATTTTTCGACTGATGTTCAGAAAGGTGATCTGGCGCAAACTGCAATGTTGCACCGTACTTTATACGGCAAGGGAGGCTGTGCGCTGGCGCAACGTCGGCGTAGGGGCGGGCCATTTGCCCAAGAATCTTTCAGGTCAGGAAACGGGGAATAAATGCGCCGTCGACATCAAAAGCAGCGCCCAGACGGCGGCCGAGAGCGCGGCGGTGGCATAGACGCGCCGCGCCGGCAGTTGCAGCATGCCGGCCATCAGCGGCACGGTGTAACGCATCACCGCCAGAAAACGCGAGGCGAACAGCAGCGGCAGCCCGCGCTTTTGCAAGGAACGTTGCGCTTTGCGCAGCGGGGCGTGAAAGCGTGCCGGCAGCCGGCGGCCAAGATCGCGACGGCATAGCAGCGCGCCGAAGTGGAAAGACAGGATCGAGCCCAACGCGGCGCCGAGGGCGATGGCCGCCCAAACTGCGCCGAAGGGCAGCGCGTGCTTGCCCGCCACGATGCCCATCAGCAGCGTCACCGAGGCGGGCGGCAGGGCGGAAGACACCACGATCACCGATTTTCCCAGCGCGAACAGGAAAATCAGCAGCAGCAACATCTCCGGTTCCGGACTGTATTTGGCGATAATGTGCGTCAATTCATCCATTTAACACCTGCGAGCGAGAGGGCTGAGTGCCAGTGTCCCATCCGCAGGTTCAATAAGGGTTAAATAACGCGCCGCTATCCGGCGATCTCCGCGTCTTGCTTGCTCACGTCGGTGTGCCGGTTTCTGAGCGCCCACAACAGCGTGGCGCACAGCAGCGAAAAGGCGGCCAGCACCAACGGCCCGGCATGCGGGCTGTGAAAACGCTGTTCCGCCTCGGTGCGGATCAGCGGGGCTAAAAAGCTGAATGCGGCGCCAAGCGTGGTGCAAAAACCGATGCCGGCCGCCAGCGCCGGGCCGGTCAGCACCTGGGCGGGAAACGTCCAGAAAATCGGCTGTACCGCCAGGAAACTCACTGCGCAACAGCTCAGGGCGACGATGGCGAGCAGAGGGCCGGCATAGGAAGACACCACCAAACCCAGCGCCGCCGCGACCATGCCCCCGACGGCGATCGGTAATCTTCTGGCGGTGTTTCTGTCGGCATAGCGCGGCAGGAAATAGACGCCCAGCGCGGAGAACGCCCAGGGAATGGCGGCCACCAGCGAGGCCTTGAAGCCAAGATGGGTGCCCATCAGCGAGGCGACCTGCGACGGCAGGAAAAACATCAGGCCGTATACGCCGATCTGCAGGGTGCCGTAGATCAACGCCAGATGCCAAACTTTGCCGCTGCTCATCGCCGCTTTGACGCTGCTGGTTTCGGTCTGCTGCTGTTCATCGGCCAATTGTGCCACCAGCGCCGTGCGTTCTTCCTCGGTCAGAAAGCGGGCCTGCCGTGGGCTATCGTCGAGATAGAAAAAGGCGAAGACGCCGAGGGCGACGGCCGGCAATCCTTCCAGCACGAACATCCAGAACCAGCCGGGCTTGCCCAACACGCCGTGCATCTCCAGCAATGCCCCCGATAGCGGTGAACCGAGCGTCAGCGCCGCCGGCACGCCGAGCACGAAAATGCCAATCACCGAGGCGCGCACCTTATTGGGAAAATAGATCGACGCCAGCAGCAGGATGCCGGGGTAAAAGCCGGCTTCGGCGATCCCCAGCAGAAACCGCAGGACGATAAATTGCTGTTCATTGGTCACCAGCCCGGTGCAGGCCGACAGCGCCCCCCACAGCGCGGTGGTGGCGCTGAGCCAGCGTTTGGCGCCCCAGCGGTTCATCAGCAGGTTGGCCGGGATGCCGAACAGCGCATAGGCGGCAAAAAATATCCCGGCGCCCAGTGCAAAGGCGGATTGCGACAGCGCGATATCGATGGCCATTGCGTCCTTGGCAAAGCCGACGTTAACCCTGTCGATAAAGGCGATGAAGTACATGGCGAACATCAAGGGCACCAGTCTGCGCCAGGTTTTGCGAATGGCGGCGTTGAGCGCAGGAGCGGCATAGGTGGCGTGATTCACTGGCGGTAACCTCTCTTCTGAGAATGACAAGCGTCGGTCATAAGGACCGTCCTGGCGCCGTTGCCCTCAACACGACGGTAACAGCGGACTTTTTTCGCAAACCCCAAAGGTCTAATGGTCAGGCCTTTTGGGGTGAAAAAAAATGCCGCGTATCGGGTCGGCAGATTGATGCAGACATCACCATGGTGAATGGTGTGTTGCTTTTTTGTTAATTGAAAGTTCACACAGGGCCAGGGCGCGTTCAAGCGCTTTGATCGAGATCTGTGTGCGCTATCACCGAATTGGCAACCCGGTGACAGACACTGGAGAGTGGCGCTTTCATCTCGCGAGGGAGGACGATAAGGTGAGGCACGGCAAAACAGAATGCAGGAGCGCAACATGCTGAAGGTCATCGCTGAAGATTTTATCCACCCGGAACACATTGACACCGTTATGCCGTGGTATCGCGAACTGGTGGAGAAAACCCGTCAAGAGCCGCTGTGCATCAGCTATGAACTGTGCATCGACCAGCAGGATCCCGGGCATTTTATTTTTATCGAAAGCTGGCCGGATCGCGCCGCTCTGGATGTGCATTGTCAGACCGAGCATTTCACCCGGCTGGTGCCGCAGATCAACCACTATCAGCGCAAGCCTTGTACCTTCCTGTTTATGCAGGTATTTCCTGAAACAGGCGATAAATAGGCGAAAAAATCCCCGCAGGGGGCGGGGTCAATGGCTTCTCATTACTATCTTGTTGTGTTTAAAAAATAGGCTGATAATGATTTTCATTCTCTAAGAATGCTCTTAAATAAATCAGCTTGGTGAATGATTCACTGCCTGCTTTTCGCTGGCGGTTTTAATGGCGCGCAACATACGGCGCCGTATCAACCCGCTTACCAGGCGAATCGCATACCAATAGGGGGTAAACCGCCGCCGGCTGGCGTCGTCGGGGCAGAAGATGCGCGTTTCCGTCACCAGACGACAGCGCCCACCCTCGGAGGAGCTCACGACATAACCCAGCGCCAGTTTGGCGACGCCGGGCTGCGCGAAAGCCAGAAACCCCGCCCCGTCGGCGACCTGCTCCAGGCCGTATTCAGCCTGCCAAAATCGGCCGATCAGGCCATAGACCAACGCGCTTTCATCCTGCTCAAGCAGGCAAAAGTTATGCAGGCCAAACGGCGGCGGGCTGGGTTTATCGCGTGGCATCAGGCGCGCGGGCAATTCGCGTAGCGCTATCATGCTGCGGAAAAAGCGATCGTGCCTGGGATCATAAGCGGCCACGGCCTCCAGGATCCGCGCCTGCGGTGCGGTGATGGCGATCGCATGCCGCTCCGAGAACTGGTATTGCCCAAGGTATTTATTCAGTAGCGTCATGCTTTGCATTCTCCCGCCATTCGCTTTGCAGCAGGGCGAAACCGAATTCGTCGCCCCACGCGCCTTTGAAAAACACGTTTTGCCGCCAACAGGCCTCACGGCGAAAGCCCAGCTTACTGAACAACGCGGCGGCGCGAAGATTACGCGCGTCCACCACGGCGGTAATGCGGTGTTTCGCCAGCGGCCCGAACAGCAGGGCGATGACGGCGCTTAGCGCCTCGCGCGCTTGTCCTTGCCGCTGATGAACCGGATCGAAGGTCACGCCCAGTTCAGCCTGACGCCCTTCATCGAAAAAATGCACCGCGACATCGCCCAGCAACGCGCCGTCTTCGCGGCGCTCGACCGCCAGTTGAAACCAGCTGTCGTCACGGTTGAATTCGAGCTGCCGTTGCTGTGCGAAAAAGGCCTGTGCCTCGGCGGCGCTGTAGTCGCTCCAGCTTTGATAGCGCGCCACGTCTGGGTGGCTGCGGTAGGCGGTAAAGTGGGGCAGATCGTCGGCGGTGAACGGGCGCAGGATCAGTCTGGGGGTCTGTAGAGGCAAATGGCGCATTGTTTTTCCTTATCAGCGCATTAGGGCTACCGGCAGTGTAGCCCAGCGCCGACAGGCAGGCTGTGTAAAATGAGCGGTGGAGGACAAACGGGAAATGCCGGTTCAGGCGAACCGGCAGGGGCATTATCGGCGGGCGGCAGCCTGACGCAAGCGCTCGACCGGGCCTTGTTGAAAATCGAATGAGGGGGCTTCTTGCCGCGCCAGCCCCTGACGCACGATGGCCTTAACCGCCTGGCTGGCGGCAAGATCTTTTCCGGCGATCTGTTCGGCGATGCGCAACGCTTCTTCCCGGGCCGAACTTGCGCTGATGCGGGAAATGGCGCCGTGTGACAAGGCTTCCTGTGCGCCGACGGTTCTGCCGGTCAGCAGCCAGTCGAGCGCGACATAGGGGGAAATACGCGCCGGCAAGCGCGCGCACCCGCCTTGTGCGGCGACTAACCCGAGCCCGGTTTCGGGGAAGCTGAAGCGTGCGTTCTGGCCGGCGACGATCAGATCGCACGCCAGGGCCAGCTCAAATCCGCCCCCGTACGCGATGCCGTCAACGGCGGCGATGATCACCTTGGCGATCTGTGCATGGATCAGCCCGCCAAACCCCTCCGGCGTAACGATGGGCAGTTCACCCTGATGAAAGGCGTTGATATCCATGCCGGCGGAAAATACCGCCGGTTGACCGGCCAGGACGATCGCTCGCACTGAGTTATCGTTATCTGCCTGCCGCAGGTAGGTGCGGATCAGCTCGGCCATCTGCAGGTTGATGGCGTTCTTTTTTTCCGGCCGATTGAGGGTGATGACCGCAACCTGCGCGCCATAACGTTCGTAAAGCACCGGCGGTGATTCACTCATCGCTGGCCTCCCCGCGGAAAAAGATCAGCGTCAGCAATAGGGCGATGGCGCCGAGCGGCAGCGAAAACAGCGGCAGGTAATAGGCCGGCAGCGCATAGAGCGCCAGGCCGCCCAGCATGCCGCCTGCCGCGATGCCGGCGTACAGCACCGAGCTGTTGAGCGATACGGTCAGCGCGCCAAAGCGTTTCGATAGCGACAACAGGTGATGCTGGATCGGCACCAGATACATCCAGCCGGTGATACCCCAGACCAGAAAGATGGCCAGCACCCACCAGGGGGAAGTGACATAGAAGGCCAGCAGAAACAGGGACAGCGTCTGGATCGCCACGGAAAACAGCAGCACGAACTTGCTGCCGAGGGCATCGGTTAACGCGCCGGAGGCAAAATTGCCGATCACCGCGCCAATGCCGAATACCAGCAGCGCGAGGGGCAGGATCGCCTGCGGGCCGAACTGGGTGTTTTTCAGCAACACGCTGACGTAGCTATAGACGATGTGTTCCGAGCAAACGGCAAAAAAGGTGATCAGTAGCGTGGTCAGCACCGCCTTTTGTCTCAGCGGGGCGAGCCGCTCTTTCAGCGAATGCTTGCCCGGTGGCGCAATGGCCCGCAGCGCCAGCGACAGGCCCAGCAGCGCAATTGCCCCCAGCAGGGCGATGAACAGGAAGATTTCTCGCCAGCCGATCAGTTTGGCGAGAAAGGTGCCGAACGGAATACCGAGCGCAATAGCCAACGTCATGCCCCCATAGACGATGGAAATGGCCAGGCCGCGGCGTTTTTCCGCCACCAGCCCTACCGCGGCGGCGGCGGCCTGCGGCGTGTAACAGGCCGCCCCCAATGCCGCCAGCACTCTGCCGAACGAGATCTGCAGGTAGCTGGTGGCCCAGGCGCAGGCCAGGTTGCCGGCGATGAACAGCACCAGCGCCAACTGCAGGATATGCTTGCGGTTGACGTTGCCCAGCAGCCAGGCGGTGAGAGGGGCGAACAGCATATAAGCCAGCGCGAATACCGATATCAACTGCCCCGCTTGCGCGGGGCTGACGGCAAAGGTATCGGAAATGTCGCTGAGCACGCCGGCGACGATAAAGGCGTCGGTGCCGATGGCGAACGTGCCGGTCGCCATCAGACAGAGCGTGATCAGATGGCCGTTATAATCCGCTAACTTCATCCCGCCCTCCGCAGATCGTTCGCCGTCCAGACTCGTCCCAGCGCCGCCAGGAAGGTCTCCACGTCGGCATGGGAGTGCGCCGAGGTCGGCGTCACCCGCAGCCGCTCGCTGCCTGCGGGCACCGTCGGTGCATTGACCGGTTGCACGTAAATATCGTGTTCATCGAGCAGCACTTTACTGATGTGTTTGTTGCGGTGCGGATCGCCGACCAGCAGCGGCAGGATATGGCTGTCCGCCGACACCAGCGGGATGCCGGCGGCGCGCAGGCCGGTTTTCAGGTGATCGACGATCGCCAGCAGGTGTTTGCGTTGGGTGTCATGCTCGAGGTTGTATTTAAAACTGGCCAGCGCGGCGGCCACCACCGGCGCCGGCGACGAGGTGCTGAAGACGAATGCCGGGGCCCAACTGCGCACTGCCTCCACCACCGAGCGGGGCGCGGCGATATAGCCGCCCGCCGCACCGTAAGATTTGCCGAACCCGCCCTGAATAATGGTGATTTTATCCAGCAGGCCCAGTTGTTCGGCGTAGCCCAGCCCCCGTTCGCCATAGACGCCGGCGGAGTGGATCTCGTCGAGATAGGTCAGCGCCTGATACTGCTCCGCCAACGCCACGATCTGCGCCAGGGGGGCGAAGTCACCGTCCATGGAATACAGCGACTCGAAAGCGATCAGCTTTGGCCGCGCCGGATCGGCGGCCTGCAGCAGCTCGGCGAGGTGTGCCACATCGTTGTGGCGGAAGATTTTTTTCTCCGCTTTGCTGTAGCGGATACCGTAAATCATCGAGGCGTGATTCAGCTCGTCGGAGAACACGATCAGATCGGGAATGGCGTCGCACAGGGTGGATAAGGTGGCGTCGTTGGCGCCGAAACCGGTGGTGAACAGCAGCGCCGACTCTTTGCCATAGGCGCTGGCCAGCAGCGTTTCCAGCTCGCTGTGGTAGACCGAGGTGCCGGAAATGCTGCGGGCGCCGCAGGTGCCCAGCCCGACCCGATTAACCGCATCGGTGGTGGCCAGCAGCACTTTGGGGTGGTGGCTCATCGCCAGATAGTCGTTCGAGCACCAGACGTTGAGACGGCGCTCACCGTGATGGCCGTGGCTGGTGGCCCAGGGTTTGTCCTGCACGCCGCGTTCAAGGTTGAGGAACTCGCGAAAACGCCCCTGTTTTTTGGTTTCCGCCAGCTTTTCTTCAAGAATGTTCAGTACGCTCATCGTATGTTCCTTGTGTTAAACGGCTTTAAGGTTTAATGACAGCCCCTGACCGACGCCGACGCACATCGTCACCAATGCGTTGTTCGCCTGTTGGTCGCGTAATTCCAGCGCTGCCGACAGCACCAGGCGCGCGCCGGACATCCCCAGCGGATGACCGAGCGCGATGGCGCCGCCGTTCGGGTTGACCCGCGCGTCGTTGGCGCCGATACGCCAGTGTTTCAGCGCCGCCAGAACCTGTGAGGCGAACGCTTCGTTAATCTCGATGATGTCGAAGTCGTTCAAGGTGAAGCCGCCGCGCTGCAGCAAGCGCTCGGTGGAGGCGATCGGCCCCAGCCCCATCAGCGCCGGTTCAACGCCGGCGGCCGCGCTGTCGCCGATCTCCGCCAGCGGTTGCCACCCCTGGCGCTTCACGTAGCGACCGGAAGCCAATAGCAGCGCGGCGGCGCCGTCGTTGATGCCGGAAGCGTTGCCTGCCGTGACCGAACCGCCGGCGGAGAACGCCGGTTTCAGCGCCTGTAGCTGTTGCAGCGTGCTGAGCCGGGGAAATTCATCCTGCGCGAATGTGCGGGTCGTTTTACGATCGGCCGGCACGTCCACGGGCGTGATTTCCCGCGCCAGCCGGCCGCTGTCGATCGCCCGGCGGGCCTTCTGCTGCGAGGCCAGCGCGAACAGGTCCTGTTCCTCGCGTGAGATATGTTGCCGTTGGGCTACGTTTTCCGCCGTAATGCCCAGCGGATCGCTGCCGTAGCGCTCCGCCAGCCGCGGGTTAACAAAGCGCCACCCCAGCGTGGTGTCGTACAGCTTCACGCCTTTGTCGAACGGCGTTTCGCCTTTGCTCAGCACATAGGGCGCGCGGCTCATGCTTTCCACACCGCCGGCCAGAATCAGTTCGCTGAGGCCGCTGCGGATTTTCGCCGCGGCGTAGATCACCGCATCCAACCCGGAGGCGCAAAGGCGGTTGAGGGTGATGGCAGGCACCGACGGATCCAACCCGGAAAGCAGCGCCGCCATGCGGGCGACGTTGCGGTTGTCTTCGCCGGACTGGTTGGCGCAGCCCAGGACCACTTCGTCCAGATCTGCTTCCGCCGCCGGATGGCGCTGCAGCAGGCCGCGAATGATCGTCGCCGCCATGTCGTCGGGGCGGGTATGCGCCAGGCTGCCGCCATAGGCGCCGATCGCCGTGCGCGTGCCGTCGATCAGATAAACGCCGTCATCTTTAATGCTCATCATGGATCCTTAAGGCGTGGTCGTCAGCGCCGGTTGCGCGGCGTGCAGAAGGGTGTAATGCGGCGCATAGCGCGCCGCGTGCAGCAGCTGCGCCAGATTGCTCAGCGTCGTCCTGACGTTTTTCTCCCCCAGTTTGCCGAGCCAGTCGAAAATGCCGCCGGCGTAGTTAACGCCCGCGACGGCGGCGACATCGATGTCTTCCCGGCTGCAGACGCCGCTTTCCACCATGATCACCGACTCATTGATCAGGCTGCTGAGGACGCGGGCGACGATAAGCGCCGGAGAGTCCTTGATAAATTCAACCTGCGGGATTGCCGTGTGCAGCAGGCGTAAAAACAGCGCCTTATTGGCCGCAGAAGCGTGGCGGCTGTGCGCCGCCACCAGATAGGTGGTGTCGGCGTAGTTCAGGGCGACATCGACCACAAAGGCATCCGCTGCCGTCTGCTCGGCCAGTTGGCTCGCCGTGCGGCCATCGGTGATGCTGACGGTGAAAGCGTCATTGATCCGGACGGCCGCTCCCAGCCCCGGTAATGCCGGCCGTTGTTCCACGCGCAGCTGTGGCCACTGAAGCGCGGCTCGCTGCTGCAACAGGGTAAAAAAAGGGTGCTCGCCGTAAACGCGCAGCGTCTCGACGTCTGCATTGTTGGCGGCCGTCACCGGCGGGGCGGTTTCTTCGGCGGCAAAATAGGAGCGGCCGTTCTTTTTCCCCAACAGACCGGCATCGACCAGTGAACGCTGCAGATGACCAGGGGTATAGCGCGGGTCGTATTGCATGTCCTGCCAGATTTGCCGGCTGACCTGATAGTTGATGTCTTGGCCGATAAAATCGGTCAGCTCGAGCGGCCCCATGCGGAAGCGCCCGCCGGCCTTGAGGGCGCGGTCGATCTGCGCCGCGCGCGCCACATGTTCTTCCAACAGGCGGAACCCTTCCAGGTAGTAGGGGCGGGCCATGCGATTGACGATGAACCCCGGCGTGGCCTGGCAGACGACATCGCGTTTCCCCAACGCCGCCACCAGTTGGCGGCAGCGTTCCGTGGTGGCGTGCGCGGTAAAGTAGGCCGGAATGATTTCAATCAGCTTCATCAGCGGCGCGGGGTTGAAAAAATGCAAACCGATAAAGCGTTCGTTGTGCGTTACCGCAGTTGACAGCTTGTTAAGCGACAGTGAGGAGGTATTGGTGGCGATCAGCGTGTCGGGCTTGACCACTGCGGCGATGGCCGCCAGCACCTCAAGTTTGGTTTGTTCTTGCTCGGCGATGGTTTCTATCACCAGCTCGCTGTCGGCGATGGCCTCAAACACGGAAGTGAACATCAGATTGGCCAGCACCGCGTCTTTATCCCGCAGCGCGATCTTGCCCTGTTCGACTTTCTTGTTCAGGTCTTGCGCGATATATTCGCGAGCTTGATTTAGGGTATTGCCGTTGCGATTATAAAGCATCGTGGGAATGCCTTTTTGCGCGAAAAGATAAGCGATGCCTCTGCCCATCGTTCCCGCGCCGATAATCGCAGCCGATTGAATTGCCGCATTACTTTCTGCCATAGAAAATCCCCGTCACTGTATGCCATGCGAAATTCGCAAATGCTTATTATCTCTTTGGATTTACGGCGGCACTGGGTGCCTGTCTGGAAAGTAATTGGTGGTGTCCTGGCTGTCTAACGGTAGAAATGACAGGTTTACGTGTCGAGGAGAGTATGCTATTCGCGTAGTTTTCCTGTTCGGCGCAATAAAAAGGCTTATTTTAAGGGGAATAGCTGTTTTCGTTATAGCGTTGGTATTTTTTATTATATGAAACGGCTACTGGCGCCGGGCGGCGATATTCTATAGTGAATCTGACCTATCGATAAATCGGCATCGCTATCTGGAGAACCTGCGTTATGGATACCCGCACTCAACGGCTCATGGCGGAGGTGATTGGCAGCCTGGCCGATCGCGAATGCTTTCTGACGCAGCTGGGGCCCTGCGCCGAGGCGTTGGGGTTTGATTATTTCTCCTACATCGTGTTTTCCTGTTATCCGGCCAGCAGCCCCAAGATGCTGATCGAAGGGAATATTTCAACGAACTATCTCGAGGATTATCGGCGGCAGCGGGTATATTTGCAGGATCCGGTTATTGAGCGTGCTCACCATTCCACGCTGCAGTTTCAGTGGGACGAAAGCTTTTATCATGAGCGGCCGACGCTTTGGCGGCGTATGGCGCAATTCGGCTTGTGCGCCGGTTGGTCGCAGTCGGTCAAGGATTGCTATGGCAGGTTGGGGATCCTGACGTTTGCCGGTAAAGCGCTACCTGAGCAAACGCCGCAAGCGCGTGCGGCAAATGAAACTTTTTTCCTTTGGCTGGCGCAGACCGCCCATAAAACGCTGCGGGAGGCCTTGATATCGGTGAATGATGACGCGATAAAAGATGTGTTGACGCTGCGCGAAAAAGACATTTTACGCTGGAGCAGCGAAGGGAAAACGGCGGAAGAGATCGCGTTGTTGATGGGGGTGAGCGAGCGCACGATCAATTTTCACATCGGCAACTCGATTAAAAAGCTTTCTGTCGCCAATAAGACCGCCGCTACCGCCAAAGCGGTTTATTTACAGCTAATTTAATCTCGAGTAATAAATAATTAATCGCCTATCCGTTATCGGTGTGATGTTTATATTTTGTTAAATTAAAAACTATCCTTGTCAGTATTTACCCCTCGATCACAAAAGCGTGATAAAGCGATTCACCGCGCCCGTGCGCGGCAGTATTCTGTTGGCACCCGGTTTACATAGAAAGGACGTGATATGTACAAGACTATTTTAGTGCCGATCGATATTGAAGAGGATCTGTTGACCGAGCATGCGCTGAAGCATGTGGAATATTTGGCGAAGATGTCCGGCGCTAAAGTGCATTTCTTCCATGCGCTGCCGGATGCCTCGGCTTTTGTTACTGCCTATTCGTTCGGCCTCAAGGAGTTTGAGAATCAGGCGGAGGTGAAGGCGGTGGATAGACTGAAGAAAATCATGTCGGAAATCGATCTGCCGTTGGATCGCCTCAATTACACCGTCAGCTTCGGTTCTGCACGCGATCAGGTGTTGGAACTGGCGGAAGAGATCGACGCCGATCTGATCATCATCGGTTCGCGTCGCCCGAGCGTGAAAACCTATCTGCTGGGGTCCAACGCCGCCGCTATCGTTCGACATGCCAATATTTCGGTGATGGTGGTCAGATAATTCATCTTAAACTCACCGTTTTCGGGCACGTTCTGCGGTTACCGGCCGGCTGCAGAGCGTGTTTTGCGTTTTATTGCCATCCCAGTCTGAACTGCTACGATTTTAGCTGACGTTTTTATGCCAACCGGGCCACCGGCCTTGCGCATATTTTTCATTTCAGCCAGAAGAGGGGCAGCTATGCCATTAGAAATCGATGGGATTATCAGAGGCGATCGGGGCAGTGAACCGAGCCGTTGGCAACATGCGTCAACCAAACCGCTTATCACGCTGACCTGGCATCACACCATTCCCTGGAACTGTTTGCGTAATGTCTGGAATGGTTTGGTGGCGGGGCAGCATTGGAACGCGCTGGACGAATTTATGAATCTGATCGGTGTGCCAAACCGCGCCGCGGTGCTCAAACAGATCCAGAATAAAAACCTGCAGGATCGCGATGGATTACACACTTTGGTGACCTGGCAAGGATGGAATATCGTCGAGGGGCCAGGTAATGAGTATCGCGCGCAGGGGGACGATCCCGGTGAAAACTTCGACGGTTGGTCGGGTAAGGGGATGAGCACTAATCAGCAAGCGACGCTGCAGCAGGTCAACGTGTTGTATCAGGTGATGGCGCCGCTGGGAAGCCGTGCGCTGGACGCCGCCAGACAGGCGCCGCCCATTACTGCGGAAGAAGCAGACGTCTTGCAACGGACGATTAAACAGACCCGCCCAACGTTGCGAGGAAAGGAACCGATCCGGTGGCAAGAAGACATGTGGCATCAGGTGCAGCCGGGTAAAGAGGCGAAACACTTCGCACGCTGGGACACCAAACCTGTGTGGCGCAAGCGCCTGCACAGCGACATGGCTCAGGCTGGATAAGCCTCTCCCCGCGCCGGGTTGCCGGCGCGGGGCATAAATCCAGCGTTAATCGCACAGCGCCACTATTTCGTCGTACAACGCCTTGGGGATTTCCACGCCGTATTGCTCGCTCTGGCGCCGTTGCCGATAACGGCGTTCGCCGGGGATGCGGGCGCCTTGCGCCTGCATATCGGCAAACATCGCCTCCGCTCCGGCGAAATATTTCGCCTTATCCGCACCGAGAAAACGCTCGGGATCCAACGCGATGACCAGCTCACCACCGTAAGGCGACGAACCGGTGCCATCGTCATAGGCCAGCGATTCCTTGCTGGTCATATCGCCGATCAGCGGCCCTGCCAGCAATTCAACCATTGCCGCCAGCGCCGAGCCCTTATGCCCGCCGAAGGTCAGCATCGCGCCCTCCAACACGCTGACGGCATCGGTGGACGGATTGCCTGCCTTATCAATGCCCCAGCCTTCAGGCAGCGGGGTGCCGGCGCGGCGGTGTAATTCGATTTCGCCGCGCGCTGCCGCGCTGGTGGCCATGTCGAACAAAAACGGCGGCCGATCCGGACGCGGCCAGCCGAAGGCGATGGGGTTGGTGCCGAAGAGCGGTCGCGAACCGCCGGCCGGCGTCACCCAGGCGTGGCTGGGCGTGCAGGCCAAGGCCACCAACCCCTGCTCGGTCAGCGGTTCGATATCGGCCCACAGCGCGGAGAAATGCACGCAGCGGTTGATCGCCAGCGCGGCGACACCGTTGGTGCGCACTTTCTCGATAAAGGCCGGCAGAGCGGTGCGGTAGGCCAGCAGGGAAAACGCACCGCCGGCGTCGGCGCGCAAGATGGCCGGCGCCTGGTCGAGCAATCTGGGCATCGCATCGGCAGAAACCTTGCCTGCCCGCAGCGATCGCACGCAGCCCAACAGCCGGTACAGCCCGTGAGAAGCGCAGCCGTCGCGTTCGCCCTGGGTGACATTTTGCGCCACCGCCTCGGCATGCGCCTGATTGAAACCGTTGCTGCGCAGCGTACGCAACGCCAGTTGATAAGCCTGTTCCAGCGACAGCACATGCATGGATGTCATTTCGATGTCCTCCCTGGGTTCATTCTTCTTCATCGCCGATAAAATTGGCCTGGGGTAAACAGGTATAGGCGCCCCAGTAGTAAATCGCCAGCGCAATCACCGCCATGGTGAGGGTGTCCCATGGATGAGCAATAGCGCCGATGCCGCCGAAGCTGCTGAAGTAGGAAAGCCCGATCACCAGCGCATAGAAGACGATCAGCCACAGCGAGGACCAAATTTGCTGCCTGAGGCTAACGGCGTGGGTCGGCACCTGATTCTTGAACAGGATGTAGATGAAGAACATCAGGATCTGCAAGCCGAGCAGCCAGGAGACGGTGTCCCAGCCGGACCAGAAGACGATCAGCGCCGAAATGATAAACGACAGCGGGCCGAGCACGCAGAAACCGCGGACCCGGAACGGACGCGGCATATCGGGCGCATTGCGCCGCAGCCCGGCGGCGGTGACCGGGGCGATGGCGTAGCTCAGCACCAGTGCGGCGGACACCACGCCGATCAGTTTTTCCCAGGATGGGAACGGCAGCGTCCAGAATACCGAGAGAGCGAAGGTCAGCCACAGCGCCGGGCGAGGAATACCTGACTCGCCATCCACCCGGGTGAACAGTTTGAAGAAGGTGCCGGCGCGCGCCCAACCGTAGATCACGCGGGGCGTGGCGTTCATATAGATATTGCCGGTGCCGCTCGGCGAAACGATCGCGTCGCTGACCACCAGAAACGCCAGCCATCCCATGCCCAGCGTGATGGCGATGTCGCGGAACGGCAGGGAGAACTGTTGGCTGATGCCGGCCCAGCCGCCGCTCAGCATCTCGCTGGGGATGCTGCCGAGAAACGCTATCTGCAGCAGCACATAGATGATGGTGGACAGCACCACCGACAGGATCAGCGCGATGGGAATGGTGCGCTGCGGCCGTTGCACCTCGCTGGCGACCGAAATGATCGGCGTCAGGCCGAGGTAGGCGAAGATGATGCCGCCGGCGGAAATGGCGGCCTCAACGCCGGCGGAACCGAAGGGAGCAAAGCCCTGGCTGTGCAGGTTTTCCGGTTTGAAAAAGCTGAACAACACCACGATCACCAACAGCGGCACCAGAAACTTCAGCACGCTGATCAGGTTATTGGATTTGGCGAAGGTTTTGACGCTGTAATAGTTGAGCGCGAAGAAAAAGCACAGCAGCGCCAGCTGCACCAGCCAGCCGATCGCGGTTGGATCGCCGGAACCCGGCTGACTGAGGAACGGGAACCAGGCGGCGGCGTACTGCCGGGCGGCGACGACTTCGATGGCGATCAGGCTGGAGAAGGCGATCAGCGTGATAAACCCCAGCAGATAACCCATCAGTTCGCCGTGCGAGAATACCGGATAGCGAATGATGCCGCCGGCGCGCGGCAGGGCGGCACCCAGCTCGCAGTAGACGATGCCGAGCAGCAGCACCGCCAGGCCGCCGATCAGCCAGGAATAGATGCCGGCCGGGCCGGCGATGGAGGAGACATGGCTGGCGGCGAACAGCCAACCGGAGCCGAAGATGGCGCCCAGACCGATGAACGTCAGGTCGGTGAGCGTAAGCTGCTTCTTGAATTTGCCTTGGGTTGTCATGGTATTACCCTTTTGTTATTGAATGGCAGGCAGATGCGGCCGGGCTAATTTGGGGCAGGTGAAACCAGGGGGGCTCGGGTGTAAACGCCGTTCACCAGCCGCAGCAGGTTGAGCGGGTTGGCGTCCTGCAGCGCCGGCGGCAACAGCGCCGCAGGGGTGTTTTGCAAACAAACCGGCCGCAGGAAACGCTCGATGGCCAGCGTGCCTACCGAGGTGCCGCGTGCGTCGCTGGTGGCCGGGTAAGGGCCGCCGTGCACCATGGCGTCGCACACTTCCACCCCGGTCGGATACCCGTTGAACAGCACCCGACCGGCTTTGCGCGCCAACAGTGTCGTCAGCCCGGCGGCTACATCGAGATCGTCGTCGTCCGCCAGCAGCGTGGCGGTCAACTGGCCTTGCAATGCCGCCAGCGTCGCATGCAGCTGCGCTTCGTTATCCACCGCCACCAGGATGCTGACCGGGCCGAAGACCTCTTGTTGCAGCAGCGGGTCAGCCTGCAGCAACAGCGCCTCTTCCGCCTGATAAAGCTGCGCCGCCGCCCGAAGCATGGGCGTTTCGCTTCGGCCTGCGAGACGCCGCATACCTGGATGGGCATCGAGGACCGCCAGCCCGTGACGGTAGTGCTCCAGCGTGCCGGCATTCAGCATCGGCTGCGGCTCGGCGGCGTTGACCAGGGCGCTCATCGTTTCGGTTAACCGATCGAAGGCGGTGCCGCGCAGCGCGACGATTACGCCGGGCTTGGTGCAGAACTGACCGCAGCCGAGTGTGAAGGAAGAGACCAGTTCCTGCGCAATGCGCTGCCCGCGCCGCGCCAACGCCTTGGGCAGGATCACTACCGGATTGATGCTCGACATTTCTGCGAAGACCGGGATAGGTTGAGGGCGTTGCATCGCCAGATCGAAGAGCGCCCGGCCGCCTTGCAGCGAGCCGGTGAATCCCACTGCCTGAATCGCCGGATGTTGTACCAAATCGGCCCCCACGCGGTTGCCGAAGATCATGTTGAAGACGCCGGCGGGCATCCTTGTGCGTTCCCGAGCGCGTTCGATCGCCTGAGCGGTCAGCTCGGCGGTAATCATATGACCGCTGTGCGCCTTGAACACGACCGGGCAGCCGGCGGCGAGCGCGGCGGCGGTATCACCGCCCGCGGTGGAAAACGCCAGCGGAAAGTTGCTGGCGCCGAAGACCGCCACCGGGCCGAGCGCCGTGCGATATTGCCGCAGATCGGGGCGCGGCAGGGGGGAACGCTGTGGCAGCGCGCAGTCGATGCGCACGCCCTCGACGTCGCCGCGCCGCAGCAGCGTGGCGAACAGCCGCATCTGGCCGCTGGTTCTGGCGCGTTCGCCGCTCAACCGCGCAGGCGGCAAGGCCGTTTCCTGCATGGCGAAGGTGAAGAAAACATCATCCAATGCGTCTAACTCTTCGGCGATGGCGTCGAGAAAGTTCGCGCGTTGCTCTGCACTGAGCTGTGAATAGGGCGCAAAGGCTGCTGCGGCGGCTTCTGCGGCGGCGGCGGTTTCTGCCGCCGTGGCCTGGTGGAAGCGGTAGCCGGTTGGCTGACCGTCGTCGGCGCGCAGGCTACACAGCGACGCTTCCCCTTCGGCGAGGCGTTGGCCGCCGATAAATTGTTGGCCGCTGATGGCGGCGTAGCGATCGTTGGGCATCGGTTCCCCCGGTAGATAAAGCATGATGCCCGGCATGGCCGGGCGGTGAAGGCGTCACAGGCCGACGTTCGGCAGCGCAGGGCGGGTGGCCAGCGCTTTATCGATCACGGTGTTGATCTCGGTGAGCGTTTCTCCCTGCAGCGCCAGGCGAGGAGGGCGAGTGACAGCGCTGCCGCGGCCGACCCGCTGTTCGCAGAGTTTGATGCACTGCACCAGATCGGGGCGGGCATCGAGGTGCAGCAGCGGCATAAACCAGCTGTATAGCGCCAACGCTTCCTCATAGCGTTTTTCCTTCGCCAGCCGGAACAGGGTTTCCCCTTCGCGCGGGAAGGCATTGGACATGCCGGAGATCCAGCCTTGCGCGCCGACGGCGATGCTTTCCAGCACCACATCGTCCAATCCGGCGAACAGCACGAAGCGATCGCCGACTTCATTGCGCAGGTCGATAAAGCGGCGGGTATCGCCCGACGAGTCTTTGAAGCACACGATGTTCTCGCAGTCGACCAGCGAGGTCAGAATGTCGGGCGTGACGTCATTTTTGTAAATGGGAGGGTTGTTGTAGACCATTATCGGCAGATCGGTCGCGCCAGCGACGCTGCGGAAGTGCGCGGCGGTTTCGTGCGGTTTGGCGGAGTAGACCAGCGCCGGCATCACCATAATTCCGTCGACGCCGGCCTTTTGCGCTTCACGCGCCATGTTCTGCGCGAAGGCGGTGGTGAACTCGGCGATGCCGGCGATCACCGGCACTTTACCGTCGGCGGCGTCTTTCGCCACCTCGATCACCGCCAGCTTTTCCTGCACTGTCATCGAGGTATTTTCACCGACGGTGCCGCACACCACCAGGCCGGAGACGCCGTCGCGCACCAGGTTTTTGATCACCGTATGGGTGGCGTCGAGATCCAGAGAGAAATCGTTGCGAAATTGGGTCGTCACCGCCGGGAATACGCCGCTCCAGCTTAGGGTTTTATGGCTCATCGTGTTTGTCCTGTCGTCCGAAAGTGTTAATGAAAAGTGAATCTTTGGTAAGGCTCACCGACAGATTGACCGGTATTGCGCAGGGAGGCTTGACGCTTTTCGCCGATTGCCGCGACGAAATTGGCACAATAGCGGCGGAAAGCGGGCGTGAAAAATCGGGCGTCGGTACGCCGTGAGAAGAGAGGGTTAACGGGGTAAATCAGCGCGTTAAGCGGAAAGCGTCAGGCGAAAATCGCGCGGCGTGGAGCCGGTCATCGCTTTGAACTGACGGCTGAAGGCGCTGTGATCGGTATAGCCGCACTGCAGCGCGATGTCCGTGATCGGCAGATCGCCGGCCAGGAGTTCCGTGGCCTTTTCCAGCCGCACTTTGTGGATCATCTGGCGCGGGGTGAGGTGGAAGATACGTTTGCAGTAGCGTTCGATCTGCGCCACCGATAACCCGGTCAGCGCCGTCAGCTCTTCAAGCGCGATCGGTCTGGCGTAGTGGCGGCGGATATGCACGTCGATCGCCGCCAGCCGCTGGTAGGCCGGATGATTGGCTCTGGCCTCCTGCAGATCGTGAGAAATACCCGCCATACCGATGATTTTTCCCTGCGCGTCATACAGCGCCAGCTTTTGCGTCAGGCACCAGCCGGTTTCTCGGCCGTTGTACAGGTGCATTTCCAGCTGATCCTGGATCAACACGCCGTGGCGTAATACCCGCAGATCCTGCTCGGTATAGCCGGATCCGAGCTGAGCGGGAAAAACGTCGGCGGAGGTTTTGCCCAGCAGCGGCGTCACGGTTTTGAAACCGCAGCGCCTGGCCAGCGTCAGGTTGGCCAGCAGGTAGCGAGCCTGAGCGTCTTTGATAAAGAACACCACGTTGGGGATCGCGTTCAGCAACGGCGCGATCAGCGCCAGCGTATTCAGCAGATCGCGCAGGTTGTTCGGGCGCTGCTGCGCCAGTCCGTCGCACAGGCGCGACAGATGTTCGACGGCAAAAACGTCCTCCTGCTCCGGCAGCCCCACAAGCGAAGGCGGCGAGAGAGAAACCGGAGGCGGGTAGTCTGAAGTGGATCGCATAACAGTCCCTTTTCGGTCGTTAGCCGGAAAAACAGGCGGGCCAGGTTGGCGCTTTCGCATCAATATTAACTTTTTTGTAACGAAGCAAGCGCTATTTCCGGCGGGCTGCCAAATATGCGGATTGCCGCATACTTTTGCCGGACGGTGTTTGGCGGTTGCTTGAAAACTGCGGCGTTTCTCGCTACACAAGGGTTTAGCATGAAAATAACGACATGATAAATAAGTCATTATTATGACAACCGTTAAACTCATACCCGCGACGCGTCAGGCCTGACGTTTGTCACTGTGCTGATTTCTTCATTCGCTGCGCCGAAATGCATCAAGCCGTCATGCTCACATTCGTTCAGGCTAATGCCATTGGTAACATCTCATTAACCCAGGAGACGCCGATGGCACTTTCTGCGCATATCACCGCTTTGCGGGCGATCGATTCTCATACCGGCGGAGAGCCGACCCGCCTGATCGTGGAAGGTTTTCCCGATCTCGGCGAGGGTAGCATGGCGGAACGGCGGGCGCGTTTCGCACAACATTATGACGATTGGCGCTGCGCGGTGATGCTCGAACCGCGTGGCAATGACGTGCTGGTGGGGGCGTTGCTGTGCCGCCCCTGCTCGCCACAGGCCACCGCCGGGGTGATCTTCTTTAACAACAGCGGCTATCTGGGCATGTGCGGGCACGGCACTATCGGGCTGATCGCTTCGCTGGCTCATTTGGGGCGCATTCACGCCGGGCGCCACCTGATCGAGACCCCGGTCGGCCCGGTAAGCGCCACGCTGCATGATGACGGCAGCGTCACGGTGGAGAACGTGTCGGCTTATCGCTACCGCCGCCAGGTGCGGCTTGAGGTTGCCGGTCACGGGCCGGTGACGGGTGACATCGCCTGGGGGGGCAACTGGTTTTTCCTGATCGGCGAGTCACCGTTGCCCATCGATAAACACAATCTGGAGGCCTTGACCGCGTTCACCTGGGCGGTGCGACAAACGTTGGAACAGGCGGGCATCCGCGGTGAAGACGGCGGAGCGATAGACCATATCGAACTGTTCGGTGACGATCCGCAGGCCGACAGCCGCAGCTTCGTGCTGTGCCCCGGCAAAGCCTATGACCGTTCTCCGTGCGGTACCGGCACCAGCGCCAAACTGGCGTGTCTGGCGGCGGACGGCAAACTGCCGCCGGACACGCAGTGGCGGCAGGCCAGCGTGATCGGCAGCGAATTCCAGGCCTATTATCGTTGGAACGGCGATCGCATTGCTCCCTTTATTCGCGGGCAGGCCTATGTGTGCGCCGATAGCCAACTGCTGCTCGACGAACGCGATCCCTTCGTCTGGGGGATACGCTGATGGGCGCCGAGCGGGGAGCCGATGTCATCGTGGTCGGTGCCGGTATCATCGGCGCCGCTTGCGCCTGGCGGCTGGCGCGGGAAGGGTATCGTGTCTCGGTGGTGGACGATCGCCGCGCCGGCGCCACCGCCGCCGGTATGGGGCATCTGGTTTGCATGGACGATAATCCTGCCGAGCTGGCGTTGAGCGCTTATTCGCTGCGGTTGTGGCGCGAAGTGACGGGGCGCATGCCGGAAACCTGCGCCTGGCGTGGTTGCGGTACGCTGTGGTTGGCGGATCAAGCGGATGAAATGGCCATCGCCGAGCAAAAGCAGGCGCGGCTGGCGGAGCAGGGCGTGGCCGCGGAACTGCTGACGGCAGAGCAGATCGCCGTCATGGAGCCGATGCTGCGGCACGGCCTGGCCGGCGGACTGCGGGTGCCGGGCGACGGCATTCTGTATGCGCCGCTCGCGGCTCGCTGGCTGTTGGCCGACGGTGGTGCGGCAATTGACGTGGTGCATGGTGAAGCGACAGCGTTGGAAGAGGAAGCCGTGCGGCTGGCGGACGGCAGGCGTCTGGCAGCGCCGGTGGTGGTCCTGGCCTGCGGCCTTAGGGCCAATAGCCTATTACCGCAGACTTTGCTTCACGCCAAGAAGGGCCAACTGGCGATCACCGATCGCTACCCGCGGCGGGTGCGGCATCAACTGGTGGAGCTGGGGTATGGCGCCAGCGCGCATGCCAGTAACGGCACGTCGGTGGCTTTCAATGTGCAGGCGCGGCCCACCGGACAATGGCTGATCGGCTCTTCCCGCCAGTTCGACGCCGTTGATTCGGCGTTGGACATGCCACTGTTGGCGGCAATGCTTACGCGTGCACAGTATTTCTTGCCCGCACTGGCGCAGATGAACATCATTCGCTGCTGGACCGGGTTGCGCGCCGCCTCTGCCGACGGGCTGCCGCTGTTGGGCGTGCATCCGCGGCATTCCTGGCTGTGGCTGGCGCTGGGGCATGAGGGATTGGGCGTCACGACTGCGCTCGGCAGCGCTGCGCTGATTACTGCGCAAATTGGCCGGCAAACGCCGGAGATTGACGATTCCCCGTATTTGGCTGCGCGGGCGTTTGCCGCCGAGGAGTTGCCTGTATGAATGAAAGACAAAATACGATCGCGTTGAGCATCGATGGAGAACACCGGCGGGTGCCGGTTGGTCTCAGCGTTGCTGCGGCGCTCAGCCTGTGCGGCGACGATCGTTGTCGGTTATCTGTTTCACACCAACCGCGTGCTCCCTTTTGTGGCATGGGCGTTTGTCAGGAGTGCCGGGTGACCATTAACGGCCTGCGTCGCCTGGCGTGCCAAACGCTGTGCCAAGCCGGCATGCGCATAGAGAGGAACGATGATGAGTAACTTCAGTTGTGAGGTGCTGATCGTCGGTGCCGGGCCGGCCGGCATGGCGGCGGCGCTGGCCGCTGCGGAAAGTGGTGGCCAGGTGCGAATGATTGATGATAATCCGCATCCCGGCGGGCAAATCTGGCGCGACGGGATGCAGGTGGCTTTACCTGAAACGGCGAACCGCTATCGGCAGGCGGTGGCGGCGCGGGAAAATATTGCGCTGCAGTCTGGCTGCAAGCTGGTGGCGCAGTGTGGCGCTAACCGATTGGCATATGAAGACGCCGAGGGCTGCGGCGTGATTCGCTATCAAAAGCTGATTTTATGCAATGGCGCGCGTGAATTGTTGTTGCCGTTTCCCGGCTGGACGCTGCCGGGGGTGACCGGCGCCGGTGGTCTACAGGCGCAAATCAAGCAGGGGTTGGCGATCCGCGGCGAGCGAGTGGTGATCGCCGGCAGTGGTCCGCTGCTGTTGGCGGTGGCCGACAGCGTGAAACAGGCCGGTGGAGAGGTGGTCATGTTGGCGGAGCAGGCGCCGCTTTGGCGGTTGGCGGCGTTTGCCGGCGGCCTGTGGCGCTGGCCGGCCAAGCTGCGTCAGGCGTTTTCTCTGATGCCGCATCGTTACCGTGCCGGTAGCCGGGTGCAGGCGGCGTTGGGGCAAGCACGTTTAACCTCGGTGCGTGTCAATAACGGCGGGCGGGAAAGAACGATCGCCTGTGACAGGTTGGCCTGCGGTTTTGGTCTGGTGGCGAACATTGAGTTGGCGATGCTGCTGGGGTGTCGGATAGAGCATGACGCCGTAGCGGTGAATCATTGGCAGCAAACCAGCCAGGTGCAAATTTTTGCTGCCGGGGAGTGTACCGGCATCGGCGGCAGTGAATTGGCGCTCACTGAAGGCGCCATTGCAGGTTATGCCGCCACCGGGCAGCGGGAAAAGGCAGAGCGCCTGGCGGCGCAGCGGCGGCGGTGGCGGCGTTTCGCCACGGCGGCGGCAAGTGCCTTCGCACTCGATGAGCGCTTGAATTCGCTGGCCAATCCGCAAACGTTACTGTGCCGCTGCGAAGACGTTACGTTGGAACAGGTACGCCATCAGCCGGATTGGAACACGGCTAAGATGAACAGCCGCTGTGGTATGGGGGCATGCCAGGGTAAAGTCTGCGCAACGGCGGCGAGGCAGCTTTTGGGCTGGCCTTTGCCGTCGCCGCGTGTGCCTTTAACGCCGGTCAGGACAGAAACGCTGGTTGCGCTGGGGCTGAACCGATGTGATGACGATGGTTGAATGGGTTAGCGGCATCTCGCCCCAGGCAAACGCCGCCACATTACCATTGCGGCCAATAGTAGGTTTTCTCCCGCCAGCCTTTGCCGTACATACAGGCTTCGATGGTGGCGTCTCGGGCGGACTGATTGCGATCGGTCTGCACTGTTTTAATCGACGGCTCCTTGTCGTAGCGGTATCCCGATGGACAGTCTTTCTTATTCTTCTCGCAAGGAATGTATTTGTTTTCGTAGCTGAACTCCACGTCCCGCACCACGTCCGGGGGGAAGCGATCGTATCCGCGGCTGCGGCATTCGGCATATTCGGCATTCCGGGTACTCTCAACCGCGCCAGGCCTTTCCCATTGGGTGCAGGCGGTCAACATCAATAACGGCAAAACAATCAAACAACGGAAATTCTTCATGGTGTCCCTAACTCTTTCTCTATCCTGAGGCTCGCAGCCTAGGAATGTTCCTAACTGACGAGGTGGGAAAGTGTAATAAACTGGCGGAACAATTGGAAATGATAATGGTTATTGTTTAGGTGTGATTGAGGAAGTGCCGCGTTGAGAGAGGATGTGGTGCATTGAGGGCAGTCTGTAAGGATCCGCGACCTCACGGCGAGGGCTGGACGATGTGGCATTGATTTTATTCATTCTCTTTATGCCGCAATGATCCGACCGCAATTGCATCGTTTTAATGAGGGAAATAATATGCAGGCTAAGTATTTTCTTATCCGGTATGACTATTATTTTTATTTAGGATATTTACCCATGCCAAGGATTTAATGCTCAGTATTAATACCTTATTTTTTTATTTCTGTTTTTTTATTGGGGTTTTATTTTCAGGTTTTTTCTGGGGAAGACTTTTTAGTTACAGGGAATTCATTTGCATTTTAAATTTGGATTTTTTAAATTCATTTTAGAGGAAGGATAACCGTACGAGACAGAGTCAAAAAAGGAGTTTATTTTGTCTGGGATAAAGAAAACGCCTGAAAGTCATGACGGTTTACCTTCACCATCAGAGGATTATGATACTTTTAAGCACCTCTCCGATGTTGGCGCCGTGTTGGGATATGGGCGAACCCGCTTTTATCAGTGGTGCCGTGGGCGCGGATTTCTAACCCCGATGAACGTTCCGTCCCATGAAATGATCAGCCTGGGATATATGGTGGCGGTGTTATCAGAGACCGGTCATACCCGGGTTTATGTCACGCAGGATGGTTTCAGTTACGTCAGTGGTGCTTTTGCGGCAGATATCCAACGTGGCATGATCAAGTTTTAAATCTGCAAGAATCGCCTTTATTTCAATGGCTTTAATGCGGAATCTTCTTATCCCTGCAGGTCCGTGATAGGAGTGGGAAGTTATCCGATTTTTTCGTCTCTGCGGTATGAAGGCTACTGGAGACAGCTATTCTCTTGCTACGATAAGCATTATTTTCTTCAGGAGCCAAGGATGAAGCATTACGCCGCGTTGTTATTTGCCTCTGCACTGCTGACGGGGTGTGCGACTCAAGCCGTACCGCCGCAACAGGCTGAGTTGCCCCCCCCAAGCCGTCTGATGCTCTATCAGAATATCCCGGATACGCCTTACGCTACGGTGGTCGTGGTGCGCGACAGCGGAATGCTGGCGGGCAGCTGCCGCACTGGCGTCTATGTGAATGGGGAGTTTGCCGCTTCACTCGAGGCAAAAGAAAAAGCAGAGTTTCGCGTGCCGCCAGGCAATATTTCGGTCAGTATCGGGCAAGATATGATCGAGAACTCTCTATGTATTTGGCGTGAAACCAGCGGCAGCGTGCCGATGACGCTGCGCGCCGGTGAAAGCCGCTATCTGCGCATCGCCGGCGATCGGCAGCGAGGCTTCGTGTTGCAGGCAGGGCGGCCGTAACAGCCCAGGCAAGGGCGTTAACGCCCTTGCCACCATCCCCACAGCGTAATTAATAGCCACGCCGCCGCAATCCAGCACAGTACCGCCGCCCCCAGCGCTAACGACAGCCGCAGGCTGTTAATCAGGAAATACAGCGAAATCAAATATACCAGGTAGGGCAATACCGCCCACATGCCGAAAATCAGCGTCGTTTTCAGTGCCGCAATTGAACGTTCGCTGCCGACAATGTAATGCGCAATCAGGGCGAAAGTGGGAAAGAGCGGGACTAAACCGGCGATATAATAGTTGCGCGTTTTGGCCAGCAGGCCGATTAGAACCACGACCAGCGCGCCGATCAGCGCTTTGACAAGGATGCCCATAACGGTCTCGGGTGTGGGGGAGAAAGTCAACACACTGCCCGAAAGCACGTGCAAGATCAATGGAGTGTGGCGCAGCGTGGTGAAAAGCAGACCCACAAGAAGTGCGGGTCTGGGGCGCAACGCTTACTGACGGTAAGCGTGCTTGATTTGCTGAATGCTGTTCTTGAAGATTTCTGCCTGAGTCGGATCTTCAATCTGCGCGATGAAACGTTCCATGTTGATGATGACTTTCCCGGCGTCGGCCTGGCCGATCGATTTCAAGATCAGCGTCAGCGTAGCTTTGAGGCAGGCAACCTCAGTCGCCAAGATTTCCGGGTTTGCAGACGTAGTGAAATCAACGTTGCTCATTTTCTCTCCTGATTTTTTGAGGCCGTAGCCTGATACAAGCTGCTTTGGCGCACCGCGCACGGGCTAAAAAGTAGCCCCGGGCGCGGCGGCGAATTTAACTGGGCGCGGAGTATAGCATAGCATGAGTCTGTCATCTGCACCGGGCTTGCTCAGGTCACGCGGGTGGGCAACGTTCGCTCATTGCCTGTCTGAATCATCTAGTCTCGGCAAGTTATTTCGAGGTGGTTAACAAGTATTTTTCCGGTACGTTATTGTTGAACAATCGGGGTTATTATAATTATTGGGGGCGGAGGCGCCGATTTTACCGGCGTTTGCCGGGAATAATAGTTTCGACCGAGGGTTGCCGGACCCACGTTGGCCGCAGATTTTGTTACGCCTTTAAATATCAAATGATTACAAACAGCCAACAGCCGTGTTAATATTATTCATGTCGTGATTGCTTACACAGATTTCTCCCTCGCGGCATGATTGTCGCGCTATCCTGTGTCAGACGCAGCGCGACGAAATTATTTTCGTCGCCAGATCTTTTCCGACGTGACGATTTATCGGCGGCATAGACGGCTAAAATTGAAAAATCAGCTCTGCTCCGCAAAGTTATTCGGAAGTATGTATTAATCTGTATTCATTCTTGTCTGAAAAACAAGTAATATCTCTGGCGAAAACAGAGGCCGATTGCGTTACTCCCTTTTTTTGGAGATTTTTCCTTGATTAGCGTTCTTCTTGTTGATGACCACGAACTGGTGCGCGCAGGGATACGACGCATTCTTGAAGATATCAAAGGTATAAAAGTTGTCGGTGAGGCTCAGTGCGGTGAAGACGCCGTAAAATGGTGCCGTGGCAACGCTGTCGATATCGTACTGATGGACATGAATATGCCGGGCATTGGCGGGCTGGAAGCCACGCGCAAGATTGTGCGTTATGCACCCGACGTCAAAGTCATCATGTTGACCATCCATACTGAAAATCCTTTGCCCGCGAAGGTGATGCAGGCGGGTGCCGCCGGTTACCTGAGCAAGGGCGCCGCGCCGCAGGAAGTGATTAACGCCTTGCGTTCCGTGCATGCCGGGCAGCGCTATATCGCGTCTGATATCGCACAGCAGATGGCCCTGAGTCAGTTGGAACCGCAGGCTGAAACGCCGTTCAGCTGCTTGTCTGAACGCGAGTTACAGATCATGTTGATGATCACCAAAGGCAAAAAAGTGAATGAGATCTCGGAGCAACTGAGTCTCAGCCCGAAAACGGTGAACAGCTACCGTTACCGCATGTTCAGCAAACTGAATATCAGCGGCGACGTCGAATTGACTCACCTGGCCATCCGACATGGATTGTTCAATGCGGAGACGTTGTTAAGCAGTGAATGACCGTTTTGATGCCAAAGCCTTCCTGAGTACCGTCACCAGCCAGCCCGGCGTCTACCGTATGTATGACGCCACGGGTACGGTGATCTACGTCGGTAAAGCCAAAGACCTGAAAAAGCGTCTCGCCAGCTATTTTCGGCAGCAGGTCAGCAGCCGTAAAACCGAAACGCTGGTTAAAAATATCGCGCAAATAGACGTAACGGTTACCCACACCGAGACAGAAGCGCTGCTGTTGGAACATAACTACATTAAATTGTACCAACCGCGATATAATGTTCTTTTGCGAGACGATAAATCTTATCCGCTGATTTTTCTCAGTGCGGATACCCATCCCCGATTGGCGGTGCATCGCGGCGCCAAACACGCCAAAGGCGAATATTTCGGGCCTTTCCCCAACTCTTACGCCGTGCGTGAAACGCTGGCGCTGCTGCAGAAACTGTTCCCAATCCGCCAGTGCGAAAACAGCGTGTATCGCAACCGTTCGCGTCCGTGCCTGCAGTATCAGATCGGCCGCTGTCTGGGGCCTTGTGTTGCCGGCCTGGTGAGCGAAGAAGAGTACCGGCAGCAGGTGGACTACGTGCGGCTGTTTCTTTCTGGCAAAGATCAGCAGGTATTGCACCAGCTGATTGAGCGTATGGAAGAAGCCAGCAAACTGCTTAATTTCGAAGAGGCGGCGCGCATTCGCGATCAAATTCAGGCCGTGCGCCGCGTCACCGAACGGCAGTTCGTGTCGGGCGACAGCGACGATCTGGACGTGATCGGCGTGGCGTTCGATGCCGGTATGGCGTGCCTGCACGTGCTGTTCATCCGTCAGGGCAAGGTGCTGGGCAGCCGCAGCTATTTCCCTAAAGTGCCGGGCGGCACGGATATGGGCGAGGTGGTGCAGACCTTTGTCGGCCAGTTCTATCTGCAAGGCAGCCAGGCGCGTACGCTGCCCGGCGAGATCCTGCTGGATTTCAGCCTGCCGGAAAAAGACCTGCTTGCGGAATCGCTCTCCGAGTTGGCGGGGCGCAAGATCCAAATTCAAAGCAAACCGCGCGGCGATCGCGCCCGTTATCTGAAACTGGCGCGCACCAACGCGGCAACGGCGTTGACCACCAAGCTGTCGCAACAGTCGACGATCCATCAGCGGCTGGCGGAATTGGCCAAAGTGCTGAACCTGACGGAAATCAACCGTATGGAGTGCTTCGATATCAGCCATACCATGGGTGAGCAGACCGTGGCTTCGTGCGTGGTGTTCGACGGAAACGGCCCCGTGCGAGCGGAGTATCGGCGTTACAATATCAGCGGCATCACTCCTGGCGATGACTACGCGGCGATGACGCAGGTGCTGAAGCGCCGTTACGGCAAAGCGCTGGAAGAGAAAAAGATCCCGGATGTCATCTTCATCGACGGCGGTAAAGGGCAGCTCGGCATGGCGATCGACGTATTCAAATCGCTGAATGTTACCTGGGACAAGAATAAGCCGCTGCTGATCGGCATCGCCAAAGGCGCCGACCGTAAGGCAGGGTTAGAAACGTTGTTCTTTGTGCCGGAAGGTGAAGGGATTTCTCTGCCGCCGGATTCGCCGGCTCTGCATGTGATCCAACACATCCGCGACGATTCGCACAATCATGCCATTACCGGTCACCGACAGAGAAGGGCGAAAGTCAGAAATACCAGCGCATTGGAGCTGATTGAAGGCGTAGGGCCGAAACGGCGCCAGGTGCTGTTGAAGTATATGGGCGGACTGCAACCTTTGTTGAACGCCAGCGTGGAGGAAATTGCAAAAGTGCCGGGTATTTCACAAGCATTGGCAGAAAAGATCTACAATGCATTGAAACACTGAGGGCAATGTAGCAACATACTCTTAATTTCCACTCTAGCCAGATAGTTACCGTAGCATTATGCAATTGAATATACCGACTTGGCTTACCCTGTTTCGCGTAGTTCTGATCCCATTCTTTGTGCTGGCGTTTTATCTGCCGTTCAACTGGGCTCCGATGGTTTGCGCCGTTATCTTTGTGTTTGCCGCCGTCACCGACTGGTTTGACGGCTTCCTGGCACGTCGCTGGAAACAAACGACGCGCTTCGGGGCGTTTTTGGATCCGGTCGCGGACAAAGTGATGGTGGCGGTGGCGCTGGTGCTGGTGGCGGAGCACTACCACAGCTGGTGGATCACGCTGCCGGCGGCCACCATGATCGCCCGTGAAATCATTATTTCGTCGCTGCGCGAGTGGATGGCGGAAATTGGCAAACGCAGCAGCGTGGCGGTGTCCTGGATCGGCAAAGTGAAAACCATGGCGCAGATGATGTCGCTGGTGGGCTTGCTGTGGCGGCCGGATCGTTCCGTAGAGTATGTGGCGATTGGCTTGTTGTATATCGCGGCTGTGCTGACTTTCTGGTCGATGTTCCAATATTTGAACGCGGCACGCAACGATTTGCTGGAACCGTGATCGATACGCTGCAAAAAGCGGCAAACGATCGTGGTGTGCCAACAATTTTATTGACTCATCACGTCAGGTAAGTAGAATGCATCGCATCAGACGACAACGATGAATTGCCGAAAGATAGCAAAGAAATCAGTCAGTTCTGGTAATGCGGGAATAGCTCAGTTGGTAGAGCGCAACCTTGCCAAGGTTGAGGTCGCGAGTTCGAGCCTCGTTTCCCGCTCCAAACATTAGCATGTTGAATCCCCGTGATTCGGCAGGTAAGAAAAAGGGGCTTCGGCCCCTTTTTCGTTTTCTATTCCTTTGCCGTCCGGCGAAATCTTTCTTCATCTTCCTGCATCGATTCTTGTCCCTATATCTCCTGCCATTTTCATACCGCAGGTTGCCTCCTGAAAACAGGCACATTTGATTGGACATCGTGTCGATGCTCTGTGGGGTATTGATGCCGGCCCATCGTGCGGCGTACAACCCGATGTGAGTCTCCAGCTCTGCAGTTGCGTTGACCGTTCAGGGCGGCGGCACCGAAGATTGCGCGATGTCCCCATGATGATGCTTTGCCCGGTACCCTATGATCATAAGCAAATGAAAAGCCGGGGAGGGCGCGGGTAAGCGATTCCTGTCGAGAAAAAAGATCCGATTTGCCCGTGAATCCCTGAGCCAATGCATATAAAATCAACATTCCGCTTGCCTTTCCGTTGGCATTGTGAACAGTGCGCCCACAAAATAAGCAGTTGAAAGCGTTAGAGAACTTTTTGCTATTTCGGGGGGTTGCCAAGGTGGGGGGTTTAGTCCATAATGCAGTCCATCGATTCGGCGGTAACGAAATAAATTACTTAAGAATCAGATGATTAAGATGAGCGACTTCAACGTCGCGGTTGAAAAGAATAAAACGAAGTGGGTGAATCACCGGCTTTGGCCTGAAAAGGCAAACAGAATAAAGGCGCGTTAACAAAGCGGTTATGTAGCGGATTGCAAATCCGTCCAGTCCGGTTCGACTCCGGAACGCGCCTCCAACTTTCCCGAGCCCGGGTGGTGAAATCGGTAGACACAAGGGATTTAAAATCCCTCGGCTTATGGCTGTGCGGGTTCAAGTCCCGCCCCGGGTACCAGGGAACAAAAATACCGAATAATCAAAGCAATAAGTAGTAATGTCGTAGACCGCCGAGAGGCGGTTTTTTTGTGCCTGAAATTCGCATTACGCCTGCATTTTTTCCTTTCTTGTCATATGCCGCTACCCTGCCTGCAGGGAGCCCCGCAGGGCTCCACAGTACAGATCATAAGAAACCGAACGCCGCAGCGAGGATCCAGCCGAAGACGCAGGAGACGCTGACGCCGATCAGGCCGGGCAGAATAAAGCTGTGGTTGATCACGAAGCGGCCGATGCGGGTGGTGCCGGAGCGATCGAACTGGATTGCCGCCAGATCGCTGGGGTAGGTTGGCAGAATGTAATAGCCGTAACAGGCCGGCGCCGAAGCGACGATATAGGCGGGGTTAACCCCGATCGCCAGCGCCACCGGCACCAGCGCCGCCAGCGCGGCGGCCTGCGAGTTGACGAATTTCGACACCAGCAGCAGGATCAGCGCATAGGCCCAAGGGTACTCTTTCACCAACACACCCAGTGTGGCCTCGATCTGCGCCAGGTGCGCGCCGAACATGGTTTCCGCCATCCAGGCGACGCCATACACCGCCACGATGGCGATCATGCCGGAACGGAACACCTCGTTTTTAGAGATAGACGCCGGGTTGGTGCGGGTGATGATAACGATCAACGCCCCGGCCATCAGCATGCACATCTGGATCACCAGAACCATGGAGAGCGGCTTGCCGCCGAAGCTGGGCCGCAGGCCGGAAAAGGCCCCCAGCACCGCCACCAGGGCGATGGTGGCGAGGAAAATCCACATGGCGATCCAGTTGCTGCGCGGCAATACCCGATCCAGCAGGGTAGCGGCGTCGCCGTAGACATAGCGATGGTTCTCCGGCACGGAGATGAACTTCTGGAACTCCGGGTCTTTGTCCAGGTCTTTGCCGCGGAACCAGCTGAAGATGCCGATCGCCAGAATGCCGCACAGCGTCGAAGGGATGGTGATAGACAGCAGATCGAGGAATTCCAGGTGGCGGCCATTGAAGGTGTAGCTGCTGAGCATTGCCACCAGTGACACCACCGCCACCGAGACCGGGCTGGCGATAATGCCCATCTGCGCGCCGATCGAACTGGCCGCCATCGGCCGTTCCGGGCGGATATTATTTTTTATCGCCACGTCATAGATGATCGGCAAGATGGTGTACACCACATGGCCGGTGCCGCACAGGATAGTGAGAATACAGGTGACGAAGGGGGCGATGATCGAGACATAACGCGGGTTGCGCCGCAGCATCCGCTCGGCGATCTGCAGCATGACGTCCAACCCGCCTGAGGCCTGCAGGGTGGCGGAGGCCGCCACCACCGCGATGATCACCAGCATCACGTCTACCGGCGGTTTGCCGGGCTGCAGGTGAAAGCCAAACACCAGGATCATCAAACCGATACCGCCCAGTAACCCCAGCGCAATACCGCCCTTACGCGCCCCATACAGCAGGCATGCCAATATAACCGCTAATTGCAGAAAGAAATCCATGATAGATACGCCTTAATAATGTTGAACTTAACTGCGTTAAGTTTCCGGCGGTGTTTACAGTAGAAAGTTGTTTTAAATCTAAAGGCTCTGAAAAATTGTGGTTATTAGCTCTAAAGAGTGATGACGGTCACGTTCAGAGAATCTGAAGAGCAGGCGGCTGACGACATCAGCACGAAAAAGCAAGTTAAGAGGTCAGACCTCTCCTATATAACCGGTTTACCACCAGAGGAGAGAGCAATGGATCCGACAAAAATGACCGGACTGGCGTTATTACAGGCTGCGATGGCTGGCAAGATCCCACCGGCCTCGATCGCTGAAACCGTGCCCATGAAACCGGTCGCGGTGGAAGAGGGGTATATCCGCATCGCGGCGCGGGCCGACGGGCGCCATCTGAATCCACTGGGGGGCGTACATGGCGGTTTCGCCGCCACGGTTTTGGACTCGGTGACCGGTTGCGCGGTGCACAGTACGCTGGGCGCGGGGATTGGCTATGGCACCGTCGATCTGCAGGTTAAAATGTTGCGCCCTGTGCCGAAGGAAACTGATCTGATCGCCGAGGGGCGTCTGGTCTATGCGGCGAAGAACGTCGCTTTCGCTGAAGGCACGCTCAAAACGGCGGAAGGGAAGCTGCTGGCTTCGGCAACCGCCACTTGTTTTATTATTCGCCCCACCGAACAAGCACCGCAATAACCTGCTTTTTTATCGGGCTTCGGGCTATCAACCCGGAGCCGGATGCATTTATCTTCAGCTGCATGCCTTGCTGCGCTACGATGGCAGGCGCGATACGCCATTGTGGTCTAGTATTCTTGGGTGAAAATTTATCGGGGTGATTATGCAGCCGTATAAAGAGGTTGAGTTTGATCATGAGCTTTGTCTGGCGATCGGCAAAGCCGTATTAGACGTGGTGGCGCAGGGGGAAGAAACCAGCGCTCCGGCGGTGATGAACGCGATTGAGCGGTCGGTGGCGCAGGGTCTGAATGACGACGAAACCGCCATCGCCGACGACGCCCTGGATGTGATGGCTCGTCTCATCCACGGTTTCAGATTCATTAATCTCGCGGGTGAAGAGGATACTCCCCATGCATTGGTTGAATTTCAAGCGCTACAAGAGTGACGTTGCCAAACAGGCCGTGCCGCCGCATTTGAATGCGGCTGAGTTTGCGCGGCATTACGCCGACAAGCCGCAAGCCGATACGGAAGAGTACCTTTCGTTGAGCGGGGAGATGTGCTGGGATGCGGTGGTGCTTTGCGCTCACCGTTCAGGCGCGCTCAGCAAGGCGAAATACAAGCAGCTGTGGCTGACGGTGTTCGATAAGCAATATAAACATTTCGTCAGCCCTGATGATACCGAGATCCGCACCATGGCGGATATGCTGCGCGCGCCGCAGGGATGTTTTATCGGTATATTTTCCATGCGCGACGCGGCGGCGCCCCGATTGCTGCATGCCATGATCGGCACCGGTGCGGGATTTGCCGCGGGCAATAAAAATCTTTGCATCGGCGTGGGCGGCGTGGTCGGTTGGGAAAATCTCAATCTGGCGCGCGATCTGCGCTGGCAGCCGGAAGGCGGTTTTTTACGCCAGGGTGACAACGAAGTGCTGCGCATTTTTTATCGGCCTTTCCCCGCCTGAACCACCGGCCGCAGGCTTTTTAGGATAAAAAAACCGCCGCCCGGCGGTTTTTTGTTGCTTACTTAAACCCGCCGTTGCGTATGAACTCGAGACCGGCGGTGGTGATCCGCGTTTGGTGCGGATCGATATCATAGTTGTTCTCGTCGATGTCGCTCATCACATAGGCTTGTATCAGCCCCTTGGTTTTAAGATAGGCGAAGGGATCGGCGAAGGCGTGCGGGCTGGTGGCGTCCTGCTTCCACAGTTCGTAGGTTTTTTCATCCAGCGTGCCGGGGTGATTGACGGCCAGGCGGGTCAGGATCTGATTGTAGAACTCATAGTCGGTCATGATGTGGTCCTCTTTATCGCGAGCGACAGTCTCGGAAAATGGCGTAACGTCTATCAATCATAGCCGAAGTTTCCCACCGCCTGCGGCGGCGTCGGGTTAGCCGCGTTGGCTTTCAATCCAGTGAAACAGACGTGAAATGCTGAAGGTGATATCGCCAATGTTGAAAAGCGCGCCGAGCCACAGGGTCAGCATCACCAGGATGCCGATGATGATGGGAAGGTCCATTTTGCTCATGATCATGTTCTTCATCAATAAAGAGTGTGCGGCAAAGCGTACCACCAATCCTGATTGTCATAAAAATGCGCTGCGCATTATTTCTTTTGAAATCAAAGCAAAAAAGCCACCCAAACGGGTGGCTTTCAGCGGCGATCAGTCCAGCTTGGGGTGCTGGTCTATCAGGATCTGCTTTTTCTTTTCCAGCTCGGCGATCTGCGCGTTGATGTCCTCGACTTTCTGTTCGATGTTGTCGTAGGTCTCCTGCAGCAGTTCTTTCGCTTCGGTACGGTCAGAAGCGGCCGGCGTCGCGCCGCGCAGCGGCTTGTTGGCGGTCTCTTTCATGTACAGACCGGTGATAAGACCGATCACCGCCACAACCATCAGGTAGTAGGCCGGCATGTACAGGTTGCCGGTCGCTTCGACCAGCCAGGCAGCGACGGTCGGTGTTGCACCGGCGATCAGTACCGAAATGTTGAACGAAATCGCCAGCGCGCTGTAGCGGATGTGCGTCGGGAACATTGCCGGCAGAATCGAGGCCATCACCCCGGTGAAGGAGTTGAGCAGCACCGCCAGCACCAGCAGACCGACGAAGATCAGGCCGATGACGTTGCTGTTGATCAAAATGAAGCACGGGATCGCCAGCGCCAACAGGCCGATGCTGCCGCCGATGATGAACGGCTTACGACCGATACGGTCGCTGGTCAGGCCGATCACCGGCTGCACGAACAGCATGCCGATCATGATGGCGATGATGATCAGAACGCCGTGATCCTCCGAGTAGTGCAGGTTATGCGACAGGTAACTCGGCATGTAGGTCAACAGCATGTAATAGGTCACGTTGGTGGAAATCACGATACCGACGCACACCAGCAAACTTTTCCAGTGTTTGGCCGCGATCTCTTTGAACGAGGTTTTCGGCGGATTTTCGATGGCGTTGCGATCCTCTTTCTCCATCTTATCCACGTGCTGCTGGAACGCCGGGGTTTCTTCCAGCGCATGGCGCAGATAGAGACCGATCAGGCCCAGCGGGGCGGCGATGAAGAACGGAATGCGCCAGCCCCAGTCGAGGAAGTTGGCTTCGCCGACGATGCTGGAGATCAGCACCACTACGCCTGCACCCATCACAAAGCCGGCGATGGAGCCGAAATCCAGCCAGCTTCCCATAAACCCGCGTTTGCGGTCCGGCGAGTATTCGGCGACGAAGATCGCCGCGCCGGAATATTCACCGCCGACGGAGAAGCCCTGCGCCAGTTTGGCCAGCAGCAGCAGGATCGGGGCCCAGATGCCGATCGACGCATAGGACGGGATCAGGCCGATACAGAAGGTGCTGACCGCCATGATGATAATGGTGACCGAGAGAACTTTTTGCCGGCCGAACTTGTCGCCCATAGCGCCGAAGAACAGGCCGCCGAGCGGACGCACCAGGAAGGGCACGGAGAAGGTCGCCAGCGCGGCGATCATTTGTACGCCGGGAGAGGCGCCGGGGAAGAAGACCTGGCCAAGCGCATAGGCGACAAAGCCGTATACGCCGAAGTCGAACCACTCCATCGCGTTGCCCAGGGCCGCCGCGGTGATCGCCTTCTTGAGTTTGCTGTCATCGATGATGGTGATGTCGTTAATGTGCATCGGTTTATGTCGTTTTTTTCTTAACTTCATATAATCATCCCTTAATGAATTATTCGTTGTTCGTGAAAGCGTCATCTCCGTTCACTGTTGTTTTCGAGTTATCAAATCGGCTAATCGAATCGCGATTCAAAACGATTCATTATCCACATTTAAGTTGGGATGTGGATCACAAAATATCGTCGTTTATGCCAAGGTTATGTCATTTAGGTGACTAATTATTTTGCATCTATAGCTTAACGTTATATCTTGCGGCGATCAAATTCAGCAGTTTAACTTAAGTATTTGCACCGATTTGGTGCGAGAATAGTCTAATAATTGTGCTATTTGACGGTTTTTCGTCTGATTGACGATGTTTCAAGTATAGAGAGTACGGGAGATAAAACAGGAAAAATTGATGTGTTCACCGCTAAAAAAACGCCTGGCCAACTGGCCAGGCGTTTTGGATTAGGGCGCCGACGAACCGCCGAACTCCAGATAGATTTTCGCCAGGTTCTGGTACTGCGCGAAGCGGTTTTCATCCACCGCCAGTTCCGCCTGACGGCGTTGTTCCTGAGCGTTCAGCCAGTCGGTAATGGTGACGGCGCCCTGTCGGTAACGCACTTCGTTCAACCGCTCCGATTTACGCGCCAACGCCAATGAGGCGCGCAACTGCGTCTCCTGCGCCAGCAGCTGCGTGCGCAGTGACAGCGCATTGTTCACATCGCCCATCGCTTTGTACAGCGCCTGTTTGAACGCCAGCACCTGCTGTTCATAGTCGTTGCGGGCGATCTTGATCTCCACGCCCATTTGCCGCCACTGCAGGAACGGCAGCGTCAGGCCGGCGCCGAGGCTGCCCGTCGGGTTGCGCAGGAATTCCAGCAGCGCGCTGCTGCTGGCGCCCAGCGAGCCGGTCAGGCTGAACGCGGGATAGTATTGCAGCCGTTTCTCGTCGACGTTGGCCAGGGCGGCGCGCAACCGCAGTTCTTTAGCGCTGAGATCCGGGCGGCGGCTCAAGACGCTGGCGGGAATGCCGGTGTTGATCTGCGGCATCGCCGCCGTCGGCAGGCGTGCGGGCGCGATGGCGGCCTGGCCCGAAGGCGCACCCAGCAGCACCGCCTGTTCGTTCAGCGCCTGTTGGCGTTCGTGCTGCAACGCCAGCAGTCGGCTTTCCTGCGTCAGCAAGCTTTGCTCCGCGTTCACCACGTCCAGCGCCGAGATGCTGCCGGCGCGGTAGCGGGCGTTGGCCAGCCGCAGGGTTTCTTTGGCGTAGGCGATGCTCGCCCGGCTGACGTCGATCTGCTGATTGAGGAAGCCGATGCGCCAGTAATTCGTGGCAGCGTCGGCCAGCAGCGTCAGACGCGCCGTTTGCAGATCCTGCTCGGAAGCCTGGCTGGCCCACTCGGCGGCGTCGCGCTGGCGCGCCAGTTTACCCCATAGATCGACTTCATAGCTGGTGGTGAGCGACGCGTTGCTGGTTTTATTCCACGCGGAGGACTCGGACAGCGGGCGATTAATGCTGCTGCCTAATGAGGCGCTGACGTCAGGCGCGGTGCTGATGCCGACGCGTTCCGCCTCGAGCCGCGCGCGGTAGACGCGCAGCACGGCGGCGGCCAGATCGTTGTTGCTGGCCATCACCTGTTGCAGCCAGCGCTCAAGTTCAGGATCGTGGAAATCACGCCAGTCGAACGGCGTCGGCGTGGCGTTTTCGGCGGCGTGCTGCCACCCTGCAGGATAGTTGATCTGCGGCGCCCGGTAGTCGCTTTTCAGGGCGTTGCCGCAGCCTGCGGTGAGCAGGGCGGCGAGGCTTAACGCCAGGGGAGAGAGAATTTTCATGGGTTACTCGCTGGCCAATGAAACGACCGGATCCATCCTTGCCGCTTTACGGGCGGGGAGATAACCGAAGATCATGCCGATTAAGGTTGAACAGAAAAACGCCGTCGCGGCGGCTTGCCAGGAATAGATGGCGGTGAACATGCCGCCCGCCAGCGTGGTGAACAGCGAACCGGCGGCGAACGACAGCGCGATGCCCAAAATGCCGCCGATCAGACAGACCAGCACCGCCTCGATCATGAACTGTTGCATGATATCGCCGCGCCGCGCGCCGACCGCCATGCGCACGCCGATCTCGTGGGTGCGCTCGGTTACCGAGACCAGCATGATGTTCATCACGCCCAGGCTGCCGATCACCAGCGAGATCGAGGCCACCATCAGGATCAGCAGGCTGAGCGTCATCGAGGTGCGTTCGATCGATTTACGGAACTGATCGCGGTTGAACGTCATGAAATCCTTGACGCCATGGCGTTGGGTCAGCAACTGCGTGATGGCGCTGACGGCGGCTTCGCTGGCGACGTCGTCCTTCAGGCGCACGGTGATGCCGCCGAGCGTGGTCTTGCCGACCATACGGTACATCACCGTGCTGTAGGGCATCCAGACGCTGATGCGGTTAGGCGCATAGTTGCGTTCGCTTTTGGCGACGCCGACCACCCGCGCCGGCACCGAGCCGAGAAACACGATCTGGCCGAGCGGCTCGACGCCAAAATCGCCGAACAGCGCCTGGCGCGCGTTATCGTCGATGATCACTTCCTGCAGCGCGTTGCGATCGTCGCGGAAGGTGGCGCCTTGCACCAGCGTGATGCCGTTGACGCGGAAATAGTCGCGCCCGACGCCGGTGATCGAGGCGGTGGCGGATTTGCTGCGAAAACGGATGCTGTCGGACGCGCTGACCTCCGGGCTGACGCTGTCGACGAAGCTTTGTTGTGCCAGCGCGTCGGCATCGGCCGGCACCAGGGTGCGGATGCTGTCGATGGCGTCGTCGAAGAAGTCGCGCCCCGGATAGATGCTCACCACGTTGGTGCCGAGCCCCTTGATATTCTCCAGCGTGCGCTGCTTGGCGCCTTCGCCCAGCGCCACCACCGTAACCACGGCGGCGATGCCGAAGATAATGCCGGTCATGGTCAGCGCGGTGCGCAGGCGGTGGGCGTTCATCGCTTTTAGCGCCATGTGCAGCGATTCGCGGGTGCGGTCAATCAGGCTTTGCCAGCCGCTTTGCCGACTGCGGTTCGGCGGCGGCAGCGCGGCGGCGGGCGCCGATTGGCGGCCGCTGTCAGCGATGATCTCGCCGTCTCGCAGCTCGATGACGCGGTGCGCATGCTGCGCCACGTTCATATCGTGGGTCACGATCACCACGGTGTGGCCGCGCTGATTCAGCTCGCTCAGGATCGCCAGCACTTCCTGGCCGGATTGGGTGTCCAGCGCGCCGGTCGGTTCGTCCGCCAGGATAATTTCGCCGCCGTTGATCAGCGAGCGGGCGATGCTGACGCGCTGCTGCTGGCCGCCGGAAAGCTGGCCGGGCTTGTGGTCTTCGCGGCCCTCCAGGCCTAACCGCGCCAGCAGTTGCGCCGCCCGCAGCCGCCGCTGATCGCGCCGGGCGTTGGCGTAGATGGCTGGAATTTCGACGTTGCCCAGCGCGCTGAGATCGGGCATCAGGTGGTAACGCTGGAAGATAAAGCCGATATGCTCGCGGCGCAGGCGGGCCAGTTCGTCCGGCGACAGGTGGGCGGCGTTCTGGCCGCTGATGTAGTAGTCGCCGCGATCCGGCACGTCGAGGCAGCCCATGATGTTCATCAGCGTCGATTTGCCGGAACCCGAGGCGCCGATGATCGCCACCAGCTCGCCGGCGGCGATGGTCAAATCGATGTCTTTCAACACCGTCAGCGCCTGACCGCCGTTGGTGTAGGTTCGACTGATGCCTTTTAGCTCGATGATCGCGTTCACAGGAAGATGCCATCCTCAGCCGACTTGGCGGCGGGCTGCGACAGCACCACGGTTTCACCGGCTTTCAGGCCGCTGAGGATCTGAATATCGACGTTGTTGGTGATGCCGGTGGTCACTTCGCGCGTTTCCAGCCGCTGATCCTGAGTCAGCACCTGCACCTGCTGCACTTTCCCTTCGGTTTTATGCACCGCCTGGATCGGCACCAGCAGGGTGTTCTTCGCGTCGTCGAGCAGTAAGGAAACCTGCGCGGTCATGGCGATGCGCAGGCGGTTCTCCGGGTTGGGCACGTCCAGCAGCGCGTTGTAATAAACCGAGGCGTTCGAGGTGCCGGAACCAGACGCGGAGCTGGTGCCGGCGAGCGAGTCGTCTTTCATCACCGATTCCGGCGCCAGCTCGATGGTGCGCAGCGTGGCGTCGTACCGTTTATCCGGATCGGAGAAAATCGTGAAGTACGCCTTTTGCCCCGGTGAAATGCGGGTGATGTCGGCTTCGGAGATCTGCGCCTTGATGGTCATCATATCCAACCGCGCCAGTTTGACGATGGTCGGCGCGCTTTGGCTGGAGTTGACCGTTTGCCCCTGCTGCGTCACCACGGCGATGACGATGCCGTCCATCGGCGCGACCACGCGGGTATAGCCCAGATCGATTTTTTTCTTGTCGACTTCGATCTGCGATTGCACCAACTGCGCATTGAGCGCCTGCAGATCGGCGCGAGTGGTGGCGAGTGAGGCTTCGGCGGTTTCGAAGTCTTCCCGCGAACTGGCTTCGTCGTTCAGCATGCGGCGCTGGCGTTTGAAACGCGACTCCGCCTGTTTCAGCAAGGCCTGTTTGGCTAACATATTGGCTTTGACTACGTTCAGCGCCGCCTCGGCGTTGCGCAGATCGTTGCGCTGTTGCTGATCGTCGATGTCGGCGATCGGTTGCCCTTTGGTGACGCGATCGCCCAGCTTGACCTTCAGCGATTTGACTTCGCCGGAGACGCGGGCGCCGACGTTGACGCGTTCGATGGCATCCAGCCGCCCGGTGGCCAGCACGGCGTTTTCGATATCGCCCAGGCGGGCCGGCGCGGTAACGTAATCCTGCTGCGGCGGGCGTTGCCAAAAGATGGCCAGCGCGACGGCGACGGCGATGAAAACGATGGCGGCGATCAACGCCAGACGGCGGGAGGGGAGTTTCAGTGATGACATACCCAGGTTTTCCATAACGATAAAAGCGGCGGTTCCAGTCTGCCATCATGGCAGCGCCAGCTTGAACTGGCGCTAAACGTGAGGCGCTTTCCCGCTGGAAAGGGGATAGTAAAGGCTTTCCCGTTAAAGATCACGGTGAGTTATTATCCGCCGGGTGTGCAACCGGCTGCAGGGCGCGTTATACTGGCTAAAAAACCAGTATTCATTCATCAGCAGGATAATGCCACCGCCATGATGCCAAACCGCCTCGAGCCGGAACTCGACATTTATCAATACCCGGAGCACCTGCGTGCCTGCCTGGCGCCGTTGCCCAAAGGGCCGGGCGTGTATGTGTTTCACGGTCAAAGCGAGAGTCTGCCGCTTTACATCGGTAAAAGCGTCAATATACGCAGCCGGGTGATGGCGCACTTCCGCGCGCAGGAGGAGGCAAAAATGCTGCGCCAAACCCGACGCATCAGCTTTATCGAGACCGCCGGTGAGTTGGGCGCATTGCTGCTGGAGGCGCAGTTGATCAAACAACAACAGCCGCTGTTCAACAAACGTCTGCGGCGCTCGAAACAGCTGTGCGCGCTGCGCTTGCAGGCAGATGTGGTGACGATTGCTCGCGCCAAAGAGATCGACTTCGCCGTCACGCCCGATCTCTACGGGCTGTTTGCCAATCGCCACGCCGCGCTGGAAAAGCTGCGCGCCATCGCCGACGAGCATCGTTTATGTTACGGCAAGCTGGGGATCGACAAGCTGCCGGCTGGGCGAGCCTGCTTCCGCTATAGCCTGCGCAAGTGCGCCGGCGCCTGCTGCGGCGTGGAGTCGGCGCAGGAACATGCGCTGCGGCTCAGCGCGGCGCTTGAACAGCTACGCATCGCCTGTTGGCCGTTCGCCGGGCGCGTGGCGCTGGAGGAGCAGGGCGAGACGCTGCGTCAGTACCATGTGATCCACAATTGGTTTTATCTGGGCTCGGTCGGCAATCTGGCGCAGGCGCAGCGGCTCCAGAGTGCGGCCAGCCATTTTGATAGCGATGGCTACAAGATTTTGTGCAAGCCGCTCATGGCCGGCGATTATCGGATTATTGAGCTGCCGTAATGCCATAACACTATCGATAACCTAAGACTTATCTGTAAATTCAGGGCATTATGCTAAAAAAGCTTGAGTCCATAATGTTGTTATGGATAATGGCACCCCGAAGCGAAGGAACGCGCTATTAACTCAGTTGGCAGAGTGATTGGTTTTATAATGGCTTGTTTTGGCTTGAAAATTGATAGACGCGGGTTCGAGTCCTGCATAGCGCGCCAGCTTTCTTTCCTTCATCTCACCGCGCTTATCGTAAAGCGCACCCGGGTTGATTTGCACTATCGGCTCCTCGTTGGGATTTTCGGGTGTGCTTTACCGTAACCGCTGGCTTTCCTTCCTCTTTCTCTTTCGATCCTTTGCTAAACTGTAATCAGGCAGGCTTGCTGCCCGGCAACAGGAGGTCGATATGTCTCACTCCGAGCAACTGCAGGAGCTCTTGCAACGCGTCGCCGCCCTTGAGGCGAGAGAGAAAGCGCTGAGCGCCGCGTCCAACGCTTACCAGGCGATTATCACCACCATGTTGGGCAATATGGAGAAGACCGAGCGTGACCGGATCATCGCGATGATCGATCAGGCCCATGAAATCGCTTACGCCCGCGCCATTCAACGCAGCAACGAACCGCAAAAGCAGAAGATCAAACAGGCCGACGATGTGGCCCAGCGTATGTTCATGTTTGCACAAGGCAAGGCTGCCCAACCGCGCTGAAGCCGAACTATAACAGTTGCCGCCATTAAGTTGGCTAACTGATCTACCCGGCGAAACTGTACTTGTGTTACTTTTAGCGGTGAGATTTGATGGCAATGCTGTTTCCAGCATAAGGTTGTAACGATGGACGCGATTAAAAGCATCTTGGTTAAAGAGATTGAACAGATCAATCGGCGCGAAGGGCGGGACGGCAAGCCGCGCTTCAACAGCGAATTCGCCCGCACTCACCGCTATCTGTGCCTTGCCATGTTCGCCGGTTATTTCGCGGTGATCGCCGTGATGTATCAGGTGCCGTACATGGGGATGTATGCCTTCCTGGGCTTCACCGCCTTCGTGCTGTTCATGTTCGCCATGCTGCTGATCGAGATCCGGCCGGTGTACCGCTTCGAGGACATCGGGGTGCTGGATCTGCGAGTTTGCTACAACGGCGAGTGGTACTTCACCCGCGCGCTGTCGCCTTATGCGGTGCAGCAACTGCTGGATGAGCCATCTATCGGCGCCGCGCTGAAACAGAAGATGCGGGTTATCATCGGTAACAAGGGCGAAATCGACTTCTACGACGTGTACGACATGGCCTACGGAAAAAAGCCGCAGGATGAGCCGTCTCAGTTGGCGGCGGCGAACTGAAAGGTTTCCGGCCGGCGGCTTGTCGATTATACTCAGCGTTTGAACGCGAAGCAGAATGAGGATCAAGCGATGAGTGATGATATTTTCGATTTTGATATCGATGCCGAACTGGCGAAAGCCGAAGAAAAAGCGGCGCAGAAGGTAAAAGAGGTCCCCGAGTTCCTCGAAGACGAAGCGGACTGCGAAGGTTGCAAGATCTGATTGCCTGCCCCATAAAAAAAACCGCCGCGGCGGTTTTTTTTATGTCTGAGCGTCGCGCGGCGTCAATCCAGCACGAATCCCCAGATCAGGAACGCCGCCACCAGAATCAGGCAAAGCGCGGACACCGTCACCAGTATTTTCCCCAGAATGTCTTTTTCTTGTTCCTGCTGCGTCACGTTGAAATTATCCAATTAAAAGTCTATGGACCAAACCGGCGATGCCGAGATCGAGCGCCGCTACGCCCAGCGCCATGATCACTATCACCGAAAGAAATCGAGTCTTGCCGTTCACTTCCCTAATCCCTATCGGCGCCGTTATATCAAAGGGATATAATTTGGCGGCGCCGTACTGCATACATCGTGATAGAGATTAAGAGCGTTCTTAAGGCCAGAAGTTCCCTCATCTGATAGGCCGGCGCCTGAGCGGCAGCGTTAGTCGGTCACGATCCGCACGCCTATCTTGCTGACTTGATTGCCGTCCATTTCGGCGATGGTCCAGGTCAGACCGTCCCATTCCACCTGGTCGCCGATCACCGGTTCACCGCCGATCAGCTGAATGACGAACTGCCCCAGCGTCTGCTGCTCGTCGACGTCGTCTTGCAGATTGAGACCATAAACCTGCGAGATGTCGCTTAAACGGGCGTCGGATTGCAGGATAAAGTCGCCGAAGAAGCGTTCGTCGAGCGTCACGGCCGGCGCCTGGCTGAACAGCTTGCCGAGGATCGGCAGATCGTGCTCATGGCCGATGACGCACAGAATATCGTTCTCCCGCAGCCGGGTACTGCCGCTAGGATGGAGCAGCTCTTTGCCACGGAACAGGGCGGCGATGCGGGTATTGGGCGGCATTTTCAGCTCACGCAGCGCCGCGCCGACGCACCAGTTTTCCGCCGAAAGCTGATACACGAACTGTTCCCACTGGTTCTCCGGGTGCACGTCCAGCCCAACGCGGGAGATCGGCGTCAGCGCCGGCGGCACGATCACCTTGGCTTTTTTGGCGGCGAATGACAGTGTGGTGCCCTGCAGCAGCAGGGAGACCAGCACCACGAAGAACGCCACGTTGAAGAACAGCTGGGCGTTGGGCAGCCCGGCCATCATCGGGAACACCGCCAGGATCACCGGCACCGCGCCGCGCAGGCCGACCCAGGAAATAAAGCCGCGCTCGCGCAGGGTAAAGCTGCGGAACGGCAGCAGGCCGATAAACACCGACAGCGGGCGGGCGAACAGGATCATCCACAGCGACAGCAGCAGGGCAGGGATGGCGATCGGCAGCAGCTCGTGCGGGTTAAGCAGCAGCCCGAGCACCAGGAACATGCCGATCTGGCTGAGCCAGGCGAGGCCATCGAAGGTTTGTACGATGCCGTGACGGTTGCGGATCGGCCGGTTGCCCAGCAGCAGGCCGCACAGATACACCGCCAGAATGCCGCTGCCGTCCAGCGCGGTGGTCAGCGCGAAAATAAGAATACCGCCGCTTACCGCCAGCAGCGGATAGAGGCCGTCCGCCAGTTTGATGTGGTTGATCAGCGTCAGGAGCAGCCAGCCGCCGCCCAGACCGAAGACGATGCCCATGCCGAACTGCTGCATCAGATGCAGCGGGAAGGTCCAGCTCAGTGCGGTTTCCCCGGCGGCGATCATCGCAATCAGCGTGATAGTGAGAAACACCGCCATCGGATCGTTGCTGCCGGATTCGATCTCCAGCGTGGCGCTGACGCGTTCGTTCAAACCTTTGCCCCCCAAAAGAGAGAAGACCGCGGCGGCGTCTGTGGAACCGATGATGGCGCCGATCAGCAGCCCCTGCAGCAGATCGAGATTGAACAGCCAGGCGGCGGCCATGCCGGTCAGGCCGGCGGTGATCACTACGCCGACGGTGGCGAGAGAGAGTGCCGGCCACAGGGCGACGCGGAAAGAGCTGACCCGGGTACGCATGCCGCCGTCGAGCAGGATCACCGCCAACGCGAGGTTGCTGACCAGATAAGCGACCGGGTAATTGCTGAAGACGATGCCGCCGGGGCCATCGACGCCGGCCAGCATGCCGATCGCCAGGAAGATCACCAGGATCGGAATGCCGAGCCGGGAAGAAAATGAGCTGAGCAGAATGCTTGCCCCCACCAGCACGGCACCGATGACGAACAAACTGTTAATGGTGCTGGCATCCAAAATATTGCTCTCCTGAGGCTGGGAATAGGGGGCACTGCGCGTGTGCCGATGATAACGTGTTTAGTGGGTAAAACGCCAAGGCTGATTGTGAAAACAATTGATCAATTATTGCCCGTTGGTACGTTTGAACTAAGAAAGTGAGGGGAAGAGGGGAAATTCTGCCTTTTATCCAACATTATCAGGCTGCTGTATTTCGGTTTTGGCAACAATGCCGGGTTTGCACAGTGGGAAAAACCATTAAGCCCGCGCAGGCAGGCTTAATGGTTTGCAGGCGCGGCAGGATTAATGATCGAGCGATTCCAGCGCCCGTTTGATCAGCTCGGTGGCCAGCTTGCTTTCCGCTTCAGAAATGCCGTCGAGATTGAAGTTGGAAAGCTCAGCGACCAAAACGCTGCGTTCTTTGCCGCTGATCGAAGCGTCCAGCGCGGACAGCAACCTGCCGAGGATCTTCAGCAGGGTGGCGTTTTCCGCTATGGCTTCTTGAGCCGGGATGTTCTTATCGGTCATTCAAAATCCTCTCTGTCGTGACGGAAGGGAGATGCAGCTAACGCCATCGAATAAATTAAACGATCGCGCAGCCCTTCGGGGGTGCTGAGCCCAATCACTACCGTAAGGCAGGGATCCGGATTTCTACTTATGCATTGCAGTTATAACGGCTAGGTTATCTATGCAGCCGTATCACTTTGCCCGAACGGGCGACGTCAGGCTGAGCAATGCGTGCTCTGCATGCAAACGACCAGTATAGGCTTTTTACGCGGCGGCAATATGACAGAATCCCCCTGCAAACGGTCGGGTTTACAGGGGCAAGGTTATTGCGGTTTGCCGGAGAACAGGAAGCGCAGCGCCGGAATGCGCTTGTGCAGTTCATATAGCGCGAAGGCCAGGGAGAACACAAACAGCAGGCCCAGCAAGAATCCCAACAGGTTGTTGCCGATATACGGCGTCACGAAAGCGCCATATATCAGGGTTAACGGATGGTGCACCAGATATATAAACAGCGAGGCGTTGACCAGATAGGTGATGCGTGGCGAGTGATAATTCAGCAGGTTATGCCCGAAAGAGAACACGACGTTGGTCATCAGGATCCCCATTAGGGTTTTGATCACCACTTCCAGCTCGAACATATAGCTGCTGTGCGCCAACAGCTTTTGGTTCAGCATATATGCGATAAACAGCAGCAGCGAACCTAGCAGCGCCAGCGGCGAGCGGCGCAGAAAAATCTCCTTAAGCCACACATACTTAAACGCATAGGCGCCGAGGAGGAAGAACGGCAGGTAGAACATCGTCTCCATCACCACGAAATTGAACAGGCCGTTGGATAATAGCTGCGGGGCGAAAATTAAAATAATGCGGTGCGCGGCCGAGTAGCATACCGCATAAATAAAGAAATACAGTGAGATGTTTCCTAATCCACGCATTCTGTTTATTAGCGTTGGAATATGTTCACGGGTTTGACGCTTGATTTTACGGAACAGATAAAAACAGGCGCAGGTTAACAATGACAGCGTCAATAAGAACCACAGATGAGAAACCAATTCCCAAACTGTTACATTTATTTTCTGATAGAGAGAAAATTCATCCCAGCCGTTTAATTTGTCGGTGAAATATTTCAGCATGAAAAACTGCGGCACCGTGATCAGCGGGATGGAGCTCAACAGCGGGATCGCCACCCGCTCCAGCCTGACCTTCAGCCACTGGTGGCGCTCGTAGCGCTCGTAAAGCATGTAGGAGAAGTAGCCGGATATCACGAAGAACACCTGCATGCGGAAGGCGTGGATGAAGTCGTTCAGCACCGTGAGCGAGAAGGAGGGCGAAGCGCTGTTCACCGCCCAGGCGTGGCTGGAATAAATCAGGGAGAGGTGAAACGGAATGCCGAGCAACATCAAATAGGCTCTGATGGAGTCGAGGAAAAACTCGCGCTGTTTGCTGCCTTTAGTCATAGATTACCGCTGGTGATTTAATCGAGAGTTCATTAACACGCTTAATAAGTCGTCAAACGTTAAATTGTTATCCGGAACCCTACTATAGCCCCCCGCATTTTTCCATAGCGTCTTGTTGCGCGGCTTGCTACGCTGGTGTTCCATCAGCTGCTTAAACAATGAGCCGTAAACATGAACCATCCATTTATCATGTTGTCGGAAAGCTGAGTAATCCATTAATATGGATTTAAATGCTTTGAGCACACGAATAGGGGGGGATGTGCTAGTTAATATATTATCCGGACAACCACGCGCCGCGAGCGTTCGTTGGTTAGGTGCGACCGTATTGTTCACGCTGTTCAGTTCGCCGGCTTGGGCCTTTTCTATTGATGATGTCGCCAAGCAGGCGCAGGATCTGGCGGCGAAAGGTTTCGAAGCCCCGAAGAGCAACCTTCCTTCTCAGTTCCGCGAGATGAAGTTCGCAGACTATCAGCAAATTCAGTTCAATCACGATAAAGCCTATTGGAGCAAGCTGAAAACCCCTTTCAAGCTTGAGTTTTATCATCAGGGGATGTACTTCGATACGCCGGTGAAAATCAACGAAGTCACCTCCACCAGCGTAAAACAGATCAAGTACAGCCCGGATTACTTCAACTTCGGTTCGGTCAAACACGACCCTGAATCGGTGAAAAACCTCGGCTTTGCCGGTTTTAAGGTGCTTTATCCGATCAACAGCGCCGACAAAAACGATGAGATCATGAGCCTGCTGGGCGCGAGCTATTTCCGCGTGGTGGGTAAAGGACAGGTTTACGGGCTTTCCGCTCGCGGCCTGGCTATCGACACCGCTTTGCCGTCCGGCGAAGAGTTCCCGCGTTTCCGCGAATTCTGGGTTGAGCGTCCGAAGCAGGGCGACAAGCACCTGGTGATCTATGCGTTGCTGGATTCCCCGCGCGCCACCGGCGCTTACCGTTTCACGGTGATCCCGGGCCGCGACACCACCGTGGACGTCGAGTCTAAAGTGTTCCTGCGCGACAAGGTGGGTAAACTGGGCCTGGCGCCGCTGACCAGCATGTACCTGTTCGGGCCGAACCAGCCGTCGCCGACGCTGAACTACCGCCCGGCGTTGCACGATTCCAACGGTCTGTCTATCCACGCCGGCAACGGCGAGTGGATCTGGCGTCCGCTGAACAATCCTAAACACCTGTCCGTCAGCACCTATACCGTCGAGAATCCGAAAGGCTTCGGTCTGCTGCAGCGCGGCCGCAACTTCAAGGATTACGAAGATCTGGACGATCGCTACGATCTGCGCCCGAGCGCCTGGATCGAACCGAAGGGCGACTGGGGCAAAGGCAAGGTCGAACTGGTGGAGATCCCGACGGCGGATGAAACCAACGACAACATCGTCGCGTTCTGGACGCCGGATACCTTGCCGGAAGCCAAAAAGCCGCTGACGCTGAGCTACCGTTTGAACTTCACCCGCGATGAAGACAAACTGCATTCGCAAGATATCGCCTATGTGGCCCGTACCATGCGTTCGACCGGCGACGTGAAGCAGTCCAACCTGATCCGCGAGCCAGACGGCAGCGTGGCCTTCCTGGTTGACTTCGTTGGCCCGGTGCTGAAAGGGCTGGACGCCAATACCCCGGTCGCTTCTCAGATCAGCATCGGCGACAACGGTGAGATGGTAGAAAACAACGTCCGCTATAACCCAGTGACCAAAGGCTGGCGCCTGACGGTGCGTCTGAAAGTGAAAGACGACAAGAAGCCGGTAGAAATGCGTGCGGCGCTGGTCAATGGCGATAAGACTCTGTCGGAAACCTGGAGCTATCAGCTACCTGCCAATGAATAAGCCTACTCAACCCGCCCAGGATTATCTTGCGGCGCTGCCTCTGACCGCCGAGCGGTCGGAGGCGCTCAACCCTCAAACGGCGGATGGCGCTCAGGCACTGGAGGCGCTCCATCGGCAGATGGGCGCCGCCGACGCCAACGTTAATAGCCTGTCGGCGGATGACGTGGCGCTGGCCTCGGTCAAACCGCGTATCGAAAACGCCTGGCCGGATGCGGTCAGCGATGACGACTTTGATACCGACGCCGAAGGGCGCGCCATTCTGAAGGCGACGCCGCCGATCAAACGCACCACCATGTTCCCGGAAGCCTGGCGCACCAACCCGGTGGCGCGCTTCTGGGATTCTCTGCTGGGGCGGTCGCCGCACAATCGGCACGCCACCAAAGAGGAGGCCGAGGCCGAGAACCGCTGGCGTACCGTCGGCTCCATGCGCCGCTATGTGCTGCTGGTGCTGATGCTGGTGCAAACCGGCATCGCCACCTGGTACATGAAAACCATCTTGCCTTACCAGGGCTGGGCGCTGATCGATCCTATCGCCATGCTGGATCAGGATCTGATGCAGTCGGTGTTGCAACTGCTGCCGTATGTGCTGCAAACCGGCATTCTGATCCTGTTCGCCGTCCTGTTCTGCTGGGTCTCGGCCGGTTTCTGGACCGCGCTGATGGGCTTCCTGCAGCTGCTGATCGGCAAGGACAAATACAGCATTTCCTCCACCATCAAGGGCGATGAGCCGATTAACCCGGCGCACCGCACTGCGCTGATCATGCCGATCTGCAACGAAGACGTCGAACGCGTGTTCGCCGGCCTGCGTGCGACCTATGAGTCCGTCGCTGCGACCGGTCAGCTGAAACACTTCGATATCTACGTGCTGAGCGACAGCTACGATCCGGACATCTGCGTGGCCGAGCAAAAGGCGTGGATGGAGCTGTGCCGCGATGTCGATGGCCACGGCCGCATCTTCTATCGCCGCCGCCGCCGCCGCGTCAAACGCAAGAGTGGCAACATCGACGACTTCTGCCGCCGCTGGGGCGGTGAGTACAGCTACATGGTGATCCTGGATGCCGACAGCGTGATGAGCGGCGAATGCCTCACCGGGCTGGTGCGCCTGATGGAAGCCAACCCGAACGCCGGCATCATCCAGTCGGCGCCGAAGGCGTCCGGTATGGATACCCTGTATGCGCGCGTGCAGCAGTTCGCCACCCGCGTTTACGGGCCGTTGTTCACCGCCGGCCTGCATTTCTGGCAGTTGGGCGAGTCGCACTACTGGGGGCACAACGCCATCATCCGCGTGAAGCCGTTTATCGAGCACTGTGCGCTGGCGCCGCTGCCGGGCGAGGGCTCTTTCGCCGGGTCTATCCTGTCGCACGACTTCGTTGAAGCGGCGCTGATGCGCCGCGCTGGCTGGGGCGTGTGGATCGCTTACGATCTGCCGGGCAGTTATGAAGAGCTGCCGCCAAACCTGCTGGACGAGCTGAAGCGCGACCGTCGCTGGTGTCACGGCAACCTGATGAACTTCCGCCTGTTCCTGGTGAAAGGCATGCACCCGGTGCACCGCGCGGTGTTCCTTACCGGTGTCATGTCCTACCTGTCGGCGCCGCTGTGGTTTATGTTCCTGGCGCTTTCCACCGCATTGCAGGTGGTGCATACGCTGATGGAGCCGCAATACTTCCTGCAGCCACGGCAGCTGTTCCCGGTCTGGCCGCAGTGGCGGCCCGAGCTGGCGATAGCGCTGTTCTCCACCACGCTGGTGCTGCTGTTCCTGCCGAAGTTGCTCAGTATTGTGCTGATCTGGGCCAAGGGCGCGAAAGAATACGGCGGGGCGTTCCGTCTGTTCATTTCGATGCTGATGGAAATGCTGTTCTCGGTGCTGCTGGCGCCGGTGCGCATGCTGTTCCATACCGTGTTCGTGGTGAGCGCCTTCCTTGGTTGGGAAGTGGTGTGGAATTCGCCGCAGCGTGACGATGACGACACGCCGTGGGGCGAAGCGTTCCGCCGCCATGGCTCGCAGATGTTGCTGGGCCTGGTGTGGGCCGGCGGCATGGCGTGGCTGGATCTGCGCTTCCTGTGGTGGTTGGCGCCGATCGTGTTCTCGCTGATCCTGTCGCCGTTTGTGTCTGTGTTGTCGAGCCGCGCAACGCTGGGCATGAAAAGCAAACGCGCCAAGCTGTTCCTGATCCCGGAAGAGTACAATCCGCCGCGTGAGCTGTTGGCGACGGAAGAATATCTGCATCTCAACCGCAACCGCGCGCTGACCAACGGCTTTATGCATGCGGTGGTCAATCCATCCTTCAATGCGCTGGCGACGGCGTTGGCGACGGCGCGTCACCATCTGCGCGCGACGCTCGATCGCAATCGTGAGGAGCGGGTGAACGAAGCGCTGCAGTTGGGGCCTGAGAAGCTGGTGAAGGGCAAACGTCTGGAGCTGCTGAGCGATCCGGTCACGCTGGCTCGTTTGCATCAGCGCGTCTGGCTGTTGCCGGAAGGCGCCGCCTGGCGTGAGCATTATCAGCAGTTGCCGCACAACCCGCTGGCGCACCCTACGGGCCGGCGTTAATTGCTAATCGGCAACGCTCAGACGGGGAATGCGCATGGCGCATTCCCCGTTTTTTTTACCTTTCGCTTACGTGCGCCGGTGCCGGTGGAGAAAGAGAACTGTGATAGACTGCGGCCGATGCGTTGTTCACTCGCGAAACAACCCCTTGCTCAGAGTCAATGTCGTGAAGCTCTCTTCCTATCTTCGGCTGGCCTGCGTGGCGGCCGGTGTGATGGCACTCACCGGCTGCGGCAGCATTATCAGCCGCACCGTGCCCGGTGCGGGGCATGGCCACCAGTACTATCCCGGCGTGCAGTGGGATCTGCGTGACACGCCCTGGCGCTACGTCACGGTGATAGACGTCCCGCTGTCGATGGTGGTGGACACCTTTATGCTGCCGTTTGATGCGCAGCATGGCCCCTACGAGTAATTTCGTTTAGCGGGTGGCGAACACCACCAGCTGATAGCTTTGCTGCCCGCAATGGAAAGGCGCCAGCGCCGTCATCCCCAACCCTTGCACGTGAGCGGCCAACGAATGCGGATTGTCGTCGTCGATAAACAACGCGCCTACGTCATAGTCATGGCAGGTATGCGCTTTGACCGCGGCGTAGAGGCGCTTCAGCACGCCTTTGCCGCGCCAGGCGGCGGCGAGGCAGACCGGGCCGTAGAGAAACACCCGCTGCTCACTCAGCGGCCGTCCGGCGAAGGATTGCGTGGCGAGCGTCACCAGCATCGCCTCCACCACCGGCGGGCGCGGTTGCACGTCGGCGGGCATCAGGCAAACAAACCCCGCCAGTTGGTTCTCCTGTTCGGCCACCCATATGCCGATGCCGCGGTTGATCGCCGCCAGCTGCGCCTCATTCATGCGCGATACGATAAATCCCTGCCGTTTTTGGCGCTCGTCGAGCGCTTCCGGCACGTTTTCCCCCTGTAGCTGCAAAATGGCGGGGTAGTCGGTAGGGCGGGCCCGGCGAATAATCATGCGGCCTCCTTGGCGATGAAAGCGTGGTGCGGGTTAACGTTCATCCCACTCATCGGCTGCGGCCTGGCCTTCTTCGGTATCCAGCGGCGGTTCGAGCTGAAAGTCGCCTTCCTCCCATTCGTAAAGGGTGTTTTCATCTATCCACTCGGCGGTAATTTCCACCTCGTCGTAGTCACCGTCGAAGATCGCCTGCGCCGCCGCACCGCTGCGCAGCGTCAGACATTCTACCGCCTCGCCTTCTTCTTCGAAGAACTCCGCCTGCCACATCGTGTCGCCATCCTGCATCACGTACTTTTGCAGATTGAACTGCTGGGGCACCGGCGGTTCGTCACCGCTGCCGCCTTCGGCGGTGTCGATAAACTCTTCGCGTGCGGCCTCGATGGCTTCTTCCAGGGTTGCATACAGGCTCATGTTCGCCTCCGTTGACAATGAGAGTAAAGCGTCCGGCGCATTGCCGGTGCGGTGGGGGAAACGTCAAAACTAATTGTTGTCTCACTGGCGCAGGATGCAAATTTTTTTGTTGTCCGCTGTGCGACGATGGTTGTCCGCAAAGCGGGAGAAGAGGAGGCGATGGCGGGAAATAATGACGCGATCGTTCACTCTGGCGTCAGGAGAAGCCCATGTTAATCGACCCTTCAAGCAAATACCGACCTTTCCCGCCGGTGGCGTTGCCGGACCGCCAATGGCCTGCGCGTACGCTGCGGCAGGCACCGCGCTGGTGCTCCAGCGATCTGCGCGACGGCAACCAGGCGCTGGCGGAGCCGATGGATAACGCGCGCAAGCGCGAATTCTATCAATTGTTGTTGCAGTGTGGTTTCAAAGAGATCGAGGTGGCGTTCCCTTCGGCGTCGCAAACGGATTTCGACTTTGTACGCACGCTGATTGACGAGCGGCTGATCCCGGACGACGTCACGATCCAGGTGCTGACGCAGTCACGTGACGATCTGATCGATCGCACCTTCGAGGCGCTGCAGGGGGCGCCGCGGGCTATCGTGCATCTGTATAACGCCACGGCGCCGATGTTTCGCGACATCGTGTTCCGCCAGGATAAGGCGGCGACCGTGGCGCTGGCGGTGAACGGCGCGCGGCGCATTCGCCGGCAGTGCGAGGCGCAGCCCGATACCGCCTGGTGCTTCGAATATTCGCCGGAAACCTTCTGTTTTACTGAGTTAGAATTTGCGCTGGAGATCTGCGAAGCGGTGGCGGAGGTTTGGCAGCCGGGGCCGCAGCGGCCGATGATCATCAACCTGCCGGCGACGGTGGAAGTGAGCACGCCCAACGTGTATGCCGATCAGATCGAATGGTTCTGCCGTCACTTCAGCCGTCGCGCCGATGTGGCGATCAGCGTGCATCCGCATAACGATCGCGGCACCGGCGTGGCCTGTGCGGAGCTGGCCTTGCTGGCCGGCGCCGATCGGGTCGAAGGCTGCCTGTTCGGCAACGGAGAGCGCACCGGCAACGTCGATCTGGTCACGCTGGCGTTGAATCTCTATACCCAGGGCGTGGCGCCGGGTCTCGACTTCAGCCGCCTGAAGCAGGTGGTGGAGGTGGTGGAGCAGTGCAATCAGCTGCCGGTGCATCCTCGCCATCCTTATGCCGGCGAGTTGGTGTTTACCGCCTTCTCCGGTTCGCATCAGGATGCGATCAAGAAAGGTTTCGCCGCACAGCGGCAGCGGCAAGATGGCCGCTGGCAGGTGCCATACCTGCCGCTCGATCCCGCCGATGTCGGTTGCAGCTATGAGGCGGTGATCCGGGTCAACAGCCAGTCCGGCAAAAGCGGCGCCGCCTGGCTGTTGGAGCAGAATCATGGGCTGGCGTTGCCGCGTGGTTTGCAGATTGATTTCAGCCAGGTGGTGCAGCGCGCGACCGACGATAGCGGCAAAGAAATGAGCGGCGCGCAGCTGTGGCGCTTATTCCGCGATACTTACGGGCTGGTGGAGCAGCCGCGTTTGCAGCTGTTAAGCTACCAGACGGAAAGCCATGGCGCAGAGGCATACAGCTTCAACGCGCGAGTTGCCTGCGAGGGAGAGCCGCTGCGCCTGCAGGGGGCCGGCAACGGTCTGCTGTCCAGCGCGGTGGATGCGCTGCGTCAGCGCTTCGGCTTGCCGCTGGCGATCGAGGATTACCACGAGCATACGTTGGGGCATCAGAGCGATAGCCGAGCGGTGGCCTATATTCGCTGTACGCTGCCGCAAGGTGAGGCGACTTATGGCGTTGGCATCGACGTCGACTCCGCCAGCGCCTCGCTGCAGGCGCTGTTCAACGTCGCCGGGCGCTATCTGGCGCCAACGTCGGCGCAGTCCGGCTGAAATAGTCGCTGGGTGCTACTCCCAGCAGCCTGCGGAACATGGCGCTGAACGCGCTGGGGCTGTCATAGCCGAGATCCAGCGCCACTTCCAACACCGAGCGGCCGGTCGCCAGCGCGTTTAATGCCGCCAGCAAACGGGCGCGTCGCACCCAGTCGCTAAAATGTAGCCCGGTTTCTCGCAGGAAGCGTCGCGACAGGGTGCGTCCGCTGACGCTGAGATGAGCGGCAGCCTGTTCCAGCGTCCAGGGCTGCGCCAGCGTGGCCTGGATATGGCGGCACAGGGCGAGCAACGAGGCTTCGCGAGGTTCCGGCAGATGCAGCGGCAGGATCGGCAGCATTCGCAACTCATCCAGAATCAGTTCCATCACGCGCTCATCGCGCCCGCCGCTGGGGTAACCGGGCGCAATCTCCATCGCACAGATAATCAACTCGCGCAGCAGCGGGGAAACCTGCACTACCTGGCATTGGGCCGGCAGATCGGCGCGCGCCAACGGATCGACGAACAACGTCCTGGCCGCCACCTGGCCGGTGATACGCAGGCTGTGCACCACTTTCGCCGGCACCCAGACGCCGCGGCCGGGCGGCACCACCCAGCTGCCGAGCCGGGTCGTGACCTGCACCACGCCGCTCAGGCTGTGGATCAGCTGCGCGCAGTTATGGTAGTGGTCCGGCTCGCTGTCGCCGTGGCGATAATCCCTGGCTAATGGCTGGACAGGCCGATCGGGCGGCAGAACGTCGTGAAAAAACAGCATCGTAAGCAGGCTCCGCGCGGCAAAAGTGGGAGGACAGCATGCCATGCGTCGCTGTTTCACACCAGTCTGTGGCGCGGCACGGTAAAATGGTTTATAAAATTATATTATATGATTTTATAAATTGATGGAGAGGCAATGGATATTGATGCGATGCGCAAGGCGGCGGCGCAGGCCGGTGCGATGCTGCGTACCCTGGGCAACGAAGATCGGCTGCTGCTGCTGTGCCGGCTCAGTCAGGGCGAGATGGCGGTGAGCGAACTGGCGCAGGCGCTGGATATCCGCCAGCCGACGCTGTCCCAACAGCTTGGCGTGCTGCGCGAGGAGGGGTTGGTCTCCACCCGGCGAGCCGGCAAGCAGATTTACTATGCGGTGGCCGATGCCAAAGCGCTGGCGCTGCTCGCGACCCTGTATCAACTGTATTGCCCACAGCCGGAGAACCGCGATGACCATTGACTGGCAGCACTTCACGCCGTATTCCGCGTTGGCGGGCGGGGCCATTATCGGCGGCGCGGTAGCGCTGCTGCTGTTGTTCAACGGCCGGATCGCCGGTATCAGTGGCATTACCGGCGGTTTATTGAGCGCGGGCGGCCGGAAGCGGGGCTGGCGCGCCGCATTTATTGGCGGGTTGCTGCTCTCCCCCTGGCTATATGCTGCCGCTGCGACGTTGCCATCCGGTGAGATCTCGGTTGGCAACGGCTGGCTGGCGGCCGCAGGGCTGTTGGTGGGCTTGGGTACTCGATTGGGCAGCGGTTGCACCAGCGGGCACGGCGTGTGCGGCGTCGCGCGGTTGGCGCCGCGTTCACTGGCCGCCACGGCGTTGTTTATGCTGCTGGGCTTTATGACCGTGTGGCTGATGCGCCACACGTCGGGGGGGTGAAAATGCTTAAAACGCTGTTGGCGCTGCTGAGCGGCGTCATTTTCGGTCTGGGGTTAATTATTGCCGGCATGGCCAATCCGGCCAAGGTGTTGGCGTTTCTCGACGTTACCGGCCAGTGGGATCCCTCGTTGGCGCTGGTGATGGCTGGGGCGATCGCGGTGGCGGCGCCGGCCTTCCTGTGGGCGCGGCGACGCGAACGGAGCCTGTTGGGGGAAACGTTGCAGATCCCGGCCGCCGGGCGTGTGGATCGCCGTTTACTGGCGGGCAGCGCGCTGTTCGGCATCGGCTGGGGCATCGCGGGGATTTGCCCTGGCCCCGCCTGGGTGTTGGCCGGGGCGGAGATAAGTCGGGTATGGCCGTTCCTGTTGGCGATGCTGGCGGGTATGGCGCTGTATGAAATTATCATGAGGCGGAGGCGTGCATGTCGATAGCCAAAGCGGTGTTGCGCATCGCGCGCCCGACAGATCGGTTGCAAGAGATTGCCGCGCTGTATTGCCGTGGGCTGGGGTTCGAAAGGCTGGGCGAGTTTGTCGATCATCTGGGCTTTGACGGCATTATGATCGGGCATCCGCAGCATGCTTACCATCTGGAGTTTACGCAGCATCGTGGGGTGCAGGTTGGACAAGCGCCGACGCAGGATCACCTGCTGGTGTTTTATCTGCCGGATGAGAACGAATGGCGAGCCGCGTGTGAGCGGATGCGGGCGGCGGGGTTCTTGGCGGTCACCGCCTATAACCCCTATTGGGATCGGGCGGGGCAAACCTTTGAAGATCCTGATGGCTACCGGGTGGTATTGCAACACCAGGCCTGGCAGGCATAAAAAAACCGGCGCATCGAGCGCCGGTTTGCGAGATAAAACGGTTTATCCGTCAGGCGCTGGTCGCCGGCTTTTGTGCGCTCTTGGACTGGGTATTTTCCAGCATGCGGCGAATCGGCACGATCAGCACGATAAGCACGGCGGCGCAGATCAGCAACGCGACTGAGCAGCGGGCGAACAGATCCGGCAGCATATCCAGTTGGTCGGCCTTGACGTGACCGCCGATCAGACCGGCCGCCAGGTTGCCCAGCGCACTGGCGCAGAACCACAGCCCCATCATCTGACCGCGCATTCTCTCCGGCGCCAGCAGCGTCATGGTGGCCAGCCCGATCGGGCTCAGGCACAGCTCACCCAGCGTCAGCATCAGGATACTGCCCACCAGCCACATCGGCGATACGCCGGCGCCGCCGTTGCTCAGCACATTCTGCGCGGCCAACATCATCAGGCCGAAACCGCCGGCGGCGCACAGGATGCCGATCACGAACTTGGTGATGCTGCTCGGACGCACGTTATTGCGTGCCAGCGCAGGCCAGGCCCAGCTGAACACCGGCGCCAGCAGGATGATGAACAGGGCGTTGATCGACTGGAACCACACCGCCGGGATCTCGAAGCCGCCAATCATGCGATTGGTGTAATCGTTGGCGAACAGGTTGAACGAGGTCGGTTTTTGCTCAAACGCCGACCAGAAGAACGCAGCGGAGATCAGCAGGATGAAGCACACCAGCAGGCGTGCGCGCTCTTTGCGGCTCAGGCCGGCAAAGGCGAACAGATAGATGAAGTACAGGGTGACCGACGCAGCGATCACGTACACCAGCACGCTGGCCACTTCGACCGGATTGATGACGATGGTGCCCTGAGCGATCAGCACGATGACGGCCACCAGGATGACCGCCAGCGCCAGCAACCAGGCGCCGACGCCTTTTTTCTTCGCTACCGGGCTGTTCCAGGTGGAGTCCAGGCCCACTTCGCGGTCATAGCGTTTCATCGCCGGGACGGCGAACACCCGGAAGATCACCAGCGCCACCAGCATCCCGATACCGCCGATGCCGAAGCCCCAGTGCCAACCGTGTGACTTGATCAGCCAACCGGAGATCAGCGGAGCGATGAACGAGCCGATGTTGATGCCCATGTAGAACAGCGAGAAACCGCCATCGCGGCGCGCATCGCCTTTCTTGTACAGCGTGCCGACCATCACCGAGATACAGGTCTTGAACAGGCCGGAACCGAGCACGATGAACATCAGGCCGATGAAGAACAGGTTGGTGCCCATCACCGCGGACAGGGCGATCGACAGGTGGCCGAGCGCGATCAGGATCGAACCGTACCAGACGGCCTTGCGTTGGCCGAGCCAGTTGTCCGCCAGCCAGCCGCCCGGCAGTGCCGCCAGGTACATGCTGCCGGCGAAGATGCCGACGATCGCCGAGGCGTTCTCGCGCGCGAGACCCAGACCGCCGTCGTACACGGTGGCGGCCATAAACAGGATCAGCAGCGGACGGATGCCGTAGAACGAGAAACGCTCCCACATTTCGGTGAAGAACAGAGAACCCAGCGGATAGGGATGGCCGAAGAAGGTCCGGCTTTCTGACTTATTGACAGAGGATTGCATAACGATTTCCCAATAAAAGGCGCTGCAAGGCTGCAGCCCGTACTGTGGTATGTATGTGTATTTAATAAAGGCGATCCGCCCAATGCGGATTACCCGACAAACACCGTGGCTGCAACGCTGATAAACCGTGGAAAGCGTGCTGACCTTTTCTTCACTTGGCCGATGCTTCACATCTGGCGTGATATTATTTAACCATTTGATAACTGGTCGTTGGTTTTGTCTAGTACCTGTATCCCATTTTTTAGACGAAAAGTCGACAAGCATCTCCTTTTCTGGTTTTTATGTTGGTTGTGACAGGAATATGATTGACAGCGGGTTTTATGTGCTGAAAGTTATTTTTTTGTTGATAAACAAAACGTTGAGATAAAAAAGTTCTGGGTGGGACGAAAATTCGCCGGCCCGAAGGAGGCATTATTAAAAGTGGGGGAAATGCGCCGTTGATCCGGCAAACGGAGGAAGCTGGCGATAAATGCAGCTATTGTTCTTCCTGCAGCGTGTCTTCCCGCAAATAGCCCGGCCGCCGCCGCAGGCACCACCAGGAATAACCGGCGTTGAACAGCACCACTAAAGCGGTGACGGCGAAGACCGCGCGAAAACCGTAGCCGGCGGAGACCGCAGCGCCGAGCAGCGGACCGCTGACGTTGCCGACGTCGCGGAACGACTGGTTGTAGCTGAAGATTCGGCCGGCTACCTGATTGGTGCAGTTGTAAATCAACAGCGTCTGTACCGCCGGCAGCAGCGCGCCGTCGGCCGCCCCCAGCAGAAAACGCAGCACCCCAAGCTGCCACGGCGTTTGCACGAACGCCATCGGGATCAGCAGCAGCACCGAGACGATCAGCATAAACACCAGAATGCGCTCCGGGCCGATGCGATCGCCCAGCTTGCCCAACCGTGGGGCGCTCATCAAGGCCGCGACGCCGGGCACCGAGGCAATCAGCCCGCTGATAAACGCCAGGTTATGGGTGGCGCCGGCCAGATCGCGCACATACAGCGTCAGGATCGGCGCGATCGAGCCGGTGGCGATCTGGATGATCATGGTGGTCACGAACAGGCTGAGCACCAGCTTCGGGTTCTTCAGCGAGGCGAACACCTGTTTTGCGTGCAACATGTCGCGCTTTTGCACCGGGGTGAATTGCTCTTTGACATACAGCAGCGTCAGCACGAAGCAGACGAACAGCACCGCGGCGGTGATATAAAACACCGGGCGCAGCCCGTACAGATCGGCCAACAGGCCACCGATCAGCGGGCCGACCAGCGCGCCGCCGACGCCGCCGGTAGACAGGGTGCCGAGCGCCCAGCCGCTGCGGTTGCGCGGCACCTGGGTGGCGATCAGCGCGTTGGCGTTGGGGATGAACCCGCCGAGCAGCCCCAACACCGCGCGCAGCGCGAGAAATTGCCAGACCGTTTGCGCCATGCCCATCAGCACCATGACGATCGCCATGCCCAGGGCGGAGCGCAGCAGCATCAGTTTACGGCCGCGTCGGTCGGCCAGGGCGCCCCAAAACGGCGCGGCGATAGCGGAAAACAGGAAGGTGATGCTGAACAGCAGGCCGGACCACATGTTGAGCGCCTGATGGCCGGTTACGCCCAGCGTCTCTACGTACAGCGGAAGAAACGGCATCACCAGGCTGAAGGCGGCGCCGGTGAGAAAACACCCGACCCAGGCGACGAAAAGGTTGCGTTTCCAGTTAACGGGTTCTGCTGCCGAAGCCATAAATGTCCACTGTCGAAGGGTGACGCGCTTTGCCGGCGGCATGATGAAGGGGCAAAACGTGAAAGTTAGCCTGATAAGTATGCGCCGCCTGCGTGGCAACGGCAAACCAGAGGACGGAAATAGGGTGAAAAATGAAATAAAGTTTTAAAAATGGCGTTTAAACCTTATTCCGCGCTTAGCGCGCGGAATTTACAGCGTTTTATAAGCCGGCCAGCGCCTCGAAACCGGCGGCGGTGGTGGTCGCGCTAAAGTCGATGACCTCGTAGTGGGCCACGGCGTTGAACGGATCTTCGGCCAGGATGGCGTCCAGCTGCGCACGCTCAATGCCCTTGGCCAGGATCACGCCGCCGGTGCGGGGATTCTTGCGGCCGGAAGCGACGAAGGTGCCGTCCTGAAAATATGTCTTAAGCCAGGCGATGTGCCCGTCAAGGTGGCTGTCGACGTCGGCGATCGGGCGATGGTAGGTCAGGCTGACAATGTACATAGCGGCTCCTGGGGTGTCGGCAAAGGCATTACCATCCCACCCTCGCCGGCGATTCTCAAGAGGCACGCAATAAAAAACCCGCCGGCGGCGGGTTGGTTTTATCAGTAAAGCGAAGGCTCGCCTTCCGGACGGGTCTTGAAGCGGCGATGCAGCCACATGTATTGGTCCGGCGCCATCAGGATCTCTTTTTCCACCACTTTATTCATGAAGGCGGCGGCGTCGAGTTCATTATCCAGCGGGAAGTTTTCCACCGCCGGCTGCATGATCAACTCATACCCTTTGCCGTCCGGCAGGCGACGCGGGGTGAACGGAATGATCGCCGGTTTACCCATTCGCACCAGCACATAGCTGCCGGTGGTGGTGGCGGCTTTGTCCACGGCGAACAGCGGCACGAAAACGCTGCTGCGCGGGCCGTAGTCGTGATCCGGCGCATACCAGATGATATCGCCCTGTTTCAGGGCACGGATCATGCCTTTGACGTCCTTGCGATCCAGCATCGACTTGTTGGAACGCATGCGTCCCCAGGTTTGCAGCCAGTCCATCAGCTTGTTGTCGTGCGGGCGGTAAACGCCGATGCCCGGGTTGTGAATGCCGAAGATGCGCGCGCCCAGCTCCAGCGTCAAAAAGTGCAGGCCAATCAGCAGCACGCCCTGCTGGTTGTCGCGCGCTTTTTGGATATGCTCCAGGCCGCTGACCTTGAACCAGCGCTCGATGCGCCAGTTGGGCCAGAACCACGCCATGCCGGTTTCAAACAGCCCCATGCCGACCGATTCGAAATTCTTTACCACCAGCGCATCGCGTTCGGCCTGCGGCATGTCGGGAAAACAGAGCTCGAGGTTGCGTTGGGCGATAGCGACGCGCCGCTTGAGAAAGCGCATGGAAAATCGCCCAATCGAGGTGCCGAGCCAGTAGATGACGGGGTAAGGCAGCAACACCAGCAGATACAGCAAGCCGATGCCGACCCAGGTCAGCCAGTAGCGCGGGTGCAATAAGGAGCGATTGAAAGTAGGAACTTGAGTCATGGGTTCTCTGTTTGAATACGGTTGTTTAAGTGTAATGACAGCGTCATCGCACGGTCTGGCAGCCGGGTGAACTCGGCGGCAAGGTTCGTTTCTGCCGTTTGTTTGCGACTATTGTGGCATTTTTCTGGCGATCCGGGAAAACACAACGCATTAAAATCCCTTTTGGGGCGTTAAATATGCATCGAACGCCGAATTTTTCCACAATCTTTCCTGCCAAAGATAATGGCGATATTATTGTCGGTAATTGTTTAGAGGGTAAATATGTTGGCATCATGGATCAGTGCGGGGCTGCTGGTGTTGGGTGCGGCGGTCGGCAGCGTCGGCGCACATCTGCAGATGAACGCGATATTGGCGCTTGCCGGCGTAATGATGGCGCTCGGTATGGTGGCCTCCGCGTTTACCGAAGGCGGCGGGCGCTGAACGGGGCGCTGCGCCAGGGCTGCGCGGCGGCGGTTTTTCGGGTATGATGTGCGCCGCGCGTGGGCCTGCTGGCTGCGCGCGGTAATCAGTCATCTCCCGAAAGACAGGAAAGTACACCATGCCAGTGTTACATAACCGAATTTCTAATGAGGAACTGAAGGCGCGCATGCTGGCGGAAACCGAGCCGCGCACCACAGTTTCTTTTTACAAATACTTCTCCATCGACGATCCCAGGGCGTTTCGCGACAGCCTGTACGTTCAGTTTGAAAAGCTGAAGGTGTTTGGCCGCATCTACGTGGCGAAAGAGGGCATCAACGCGCAGATCAGCGTGCCGCAGCATAACTTCGACGCGTTCAAAGCCGCGCTGTTCGCCTCGCACCCGGCGCTGGATCAGGTACGCCTGAATATCGCGCTCGAAGACGACGGCAAATCCTTCTGGGTGCTGCGCCTCAAGGTGCGTGAGCGTATCGTGGCCGACGGCATCGATGACGAAAGTTTCGATCCGAGCAACGTCGGCGAGTATCTACAGGCCGAGCGCGTCAATCAGATGATCGACGATCCGAATACGGTATTTGTCGATATGCGCAACCACTATGAGTACGAAGTCGGCCACTTCGAAAACGCCATCGAGGTGCCGTCGGATACCTTCCGCGATCAGTTGCCGATGGCGGTGGAGATGCTGCAGGACAGCAAAGACAAGAATATCGTCATGTACTGCACCGGCGGCATTCGCTGTGAAAAAGCCAGCGCCTATATGCTGCACAACGGTTTTAAAAACATCTACCACGTGGAAGGCGGGATCATCGAATACACCCGCAAAGCGAAAGAACAGGGGTTGCCGCTGAAGTTTATCGGCAAAAACTTCGTGTTCGATGAGCGCATGGGCGAGCGCATCTCCGACGATGTGATCGCCAACTGCCACCAGTGCGGAGCGCCGTGCGACACTCATACCAACTGCAAGAACGACGGCTGCCATCTGCTGTTCATTCAGTGCCCGAGCTGCGCCGCCAAGTTTGAAGGATGCTGCAGCGAGATTTGCCGCGAAGAGCTGAAGCTGCCGCGCGAAGAGCAGCGCGCGCGCCGTGCCGGCCGTGAAAATGGCGTCAAGATCTTCAATAAGTCGAAAGGCTTGCTGCAGACCACGATGCACATTCCGGCACCGGAAGAAGAAGGCCCAGCCCGCTGAGCCTGAGGAAATGAGAAGCCCGGCCGCCAAGCCGGGCTTTTTTTTTATTTCTCGCGCACGCCTTCTACGGAGATGATCAGCTCAACGTCTTGCGACGCCGGGCCCAGATCGGTGGTGATGCCGAAATCTTTCAGCTTGATCTTGCCGTTGGCTTCAAAGCCGGCGCGGTAGCCGCCCCACGGATCGTTGCCCTGGCCAATCAGTTTGGCGTCCAGCGTAACCGGTTTGGTGACGCCGTTCAGCGTCAGGTTGCCGACCACCGCATAACCGTCGCCGTTTTTCTTCACTTCGGTGGATTCAAACTTGGCCTGCTTGTTCTTCTCCACGTTGAGGAATTCGGCGCTGCGCAGGTGCTTGTCGCGCTCGGCATGGTTGGTGTCGACGCTGGCGGTATTGATGGTCACGTTGACCTTGTCCTTCGAAGGATCTTTTTCGTCGAAGGTGAAGCCGCCGTCGAAGTCTTTAAAGCTGCCGTACAGCCAGCTGTAGCCCAGATGCTGGATGCGGAACTCGATAAAGGCGTGCTGGCCCTGTTTGTCGATCTTGTAGTCCGCCGCCAGTGCGGAACCGGCGCTCAGCAGCAGGGCGCCTGCGGTCAGGCCCAATACGGTCTTTTTCAACATAGCAATCTCCATAAATCCAAAGGTTAATCGGCGCTGCTACCCAGCATCCGTTTCAAAGTGACATCACGATCGATAAAGTGATGTTTAAGCGCGGCCAGCCCGTGCAGTACCGAGAGCACTACCACGGCCCAGGCCAGGTAAAGGTGTATGGCGCCGGCGGTGTCGGCCTGTTCCGCCATGCCGGTCACGGTGGCGGGCACGTCGAACCAGCCGAATACGCTGATCGGTTGGCCGTCGGCGGTGGAGATCAGATAGCCGCTGATCAGAATGCCGAACAGCACGGCGTACAGCGCCAGATGCGCGAGGATGGCGCTGACGCGAGTGAGGCGGCCATAGCTGGCCAGCGGCTTGGGTGGCGGTGAGACAAAGCGCCAGATCACGCGGATCACCATCACGATGAACAGCAGCGTGCCGATGCTTTTGTGGATCTCCGGCGCCTGGTGGTACCAGACGTCGTAATAGCCCAGCGTGACCATCCACAGGCCGAGCGCGAACATGCCGTACACCGTCAACGCCACCAGCCAGTGGATCAACACTGACACATGGCCGAAACGATCGGCGGTATTTTTCCAGAGCATCCTGTTTCCTTCGATTACCGATTGGCTGGCTGCAATAATTAAACTTTAGGAAACATAAAATCAATAATAAATTTAACTATGTTACTTCTTAGAAATATTAGTCAGTGAATTTGTTTGAGATGTTCGTGAACCTTCAGATAAATCGTTGAAGATGATATTGTTTCTCTCGCCCGGTGATTGTGCTAGTTGTTGAAAATTAGGCTTATTATCTATTAATGTCAGCTTTTGTCATTTTACGTAAACCTCGCGTGAGTTGCCCGGTGAGATTATTTGTTGGCAAAGGTTATGCCTATTTTTTGCGGCACAGAGCAGGGCGGAAAGATTAACGTTGTCGAACGGTTTTGCTAAATCCCCTGCGGTGCAGCGGCGGATTTTGCTACCATTAGCGCCAAGAGACGGCCCCATGAGGCCGGTTAACCCAGTGAAATAACAAGGAAACGTCATGGGCCGAACCCGCGTGACCGACAGCAGCCTGCGTCTGGCCGTCCTGCTGGCGATGTTGGTGATCATTTTGGCCGGGGTGAAAGCCGCCGCCGACATCGTGGTGCCGTTTTTGCTGGCGGTATTTCTCGCTATGGTGTTGAACCCGCTGGTGGCGATGCTGGAACGCAAGCGGGTGCCGCGTATCGTCGGGGTGACGCTGCTGCTGACGGCGGTGATCGTGGTCGTGATGCTGTTTATCGGCATGCTGGGTGCTTCGCTGAACGAATTCGCCCGCTCGCTGCCGCAGTACCGCGGCATGATGATCGAGAAGCTGCGCGAGCTGCAGCATTACGCCGATCGCTTCAATATCAGCCTCTCCAGCGAAGCGATGCTGCAGTATGTCGATCCCAGCGCGGCGATGAATCTGGTCACCCGCATGCTGGGGCACCTGTCTGGCGCCATGACCAACGTCTTCCTGCTGCTGATGACCGTGGTGTTTATGCTGTTCGAAGTGCAGCTGCTGCCTTACAAGCTGCAGCAGGCGCTGGATAAGCCGAACGAGGGGCTCGCCGCGATGCGGCGGGCGCTGGACGGCGTGACGCGCTATCTGGTGATTAAAACCATCATCAGCCTGGCCACCGGGGTGATCGTCTGGATCTTCCTGGCGGCGGTCGGCGTGCGTTTTGCCTTTATCTGGGGGCTGCTGGCGTTTCTGCTCAACTATATTCCCAATATCGGCTCGGTGTTGGCCGCCATTCCGCCGCTGATTCAGGCGCTGCTGTTCAACGGATTGGGGGATGCGCTGGTGGTGGCGGGCGGCTTTATCGCTGTCAACATGGTGATCGGCAATATCCTCGAGCCGCGCGTGATGGGGCGCGGGCTGGGGCTGTCGACGCTGGTGGTGTTCCTGTCGCTGATCTTCTGGGGCTGGCTGCTCGGCCCGGTGGGCATGTTGCTGTCGGTGCCGCTGACGATCGTGGCGCGCATCGCGCTGGAGACCACCGAGGGCGGCTATCGGCTGGCGGTTATCCTGGGGGACGGCCGCCCGCCGCGCCAGCCTCCGGCGGCGCCGGAGTGAGGCGAGTTTTATTGCCACGTTGGGGCGCGTGTTGTTAAGGCGTTTTGAATAGGCCACCCAATGGTGGCTTGACGCTTCTACTGTTAGTGCATACTGAGAACATTGGCTATTCAGCAAAAAAACTACAACCACTTAAACCACTTTACATAGGCGACACAAACGACAATGGCCCAGATGAGGGTGAGATAAAAACCAAAGTTTGGGAACACTGAAACAAAAATGACCCCGCCGACCATAATGAGTACGATAGGGATTAGGTAAGCGAATGAGTTACCCAGCCATTCAATCAACCACTTCATTTTGTGAGCACCCAAAGTTCAGAAAGATTTTCTATTTTACTCCTAAAGACTATATGGGTAACAACAGGAATATCACTTCGGCAAGTTAGTGGCATCCAAGGGTTCGTAAAATTTATCTTTATCCATATAATTTTCAATATATATAATGCGGTAGTGATTAATGACAGGAATTACGGATGATATAGCTAGTGAAATACTTTTACGAGAACAGTGATAACTGTTGTACATACCAAGAAAAGCGGTAGAGTACATAAATGTACCAAGCATAAGGATATGTGCATGTTGATAATGAGGATGAGTTACAACGATCTTTCAAAAAACGGAGGAGAAGCGAAGCTCCACGTCTATGGGCTAGGTACTTTCCCCGTTTTTTCTGGTAGGCAGCCGTACACAAATGATCCCAACTGTACCTACATTGAGAACAGTGCAATACCTGTTGGTCGTTATTGGGTGGTTGACAGACCGAGAGGTAGTCTAGCCAATCAAGTCCGTTCGTGGGTACTTGACCAGTACACAGGAAACGATCATAGCGACTGGTTAGCTCTGTTCAGTGCTCAAACAATGAGTGACAGCATGTTTGTAAATAAGATCGCACGTGGTAGTTTTAGATTGCATCCGCTCAGACCCGATGGCCGCGGTTATAGTGAAGGGTGCATTACGTTTGTGAGTCGTCTGGAGTTTTACAAGGTCCGTCGCTTCATCCTTGGAATGAAGCTTATTAGAGTTCCTGGGGCACGCAGTACGTTGATGACCTATGGTTTTGTTGATGTGCAAGGGGAGAGCAAGTTTGAAAAATGCATCGCTCGTTAAGAATATAATACTGTATATTGCATGTTTCATTACTGCTTTCTGTTTCTCTCGCCATGGGATGCCACTGTATGGCTTAACGTCACTCATCATCGATACCTCTCAACAACTCTTTGGCAGGTATCAAACAGGTTTCTATGAAATGGACGCAGATCCACTAACATTCAGCACACTGATATTCACTGTGGCTCTCTATGCCTTGGTTATATTCGGTTTGGTAAAGATGGCATTAAGACAATTCAGATAAATACAGAATGTCCGATGTGTTAATAAAAGGGCATCTTACCACTAATAAGTTAGTATTACCGGAAAAGTCGTCTTTTCCTCCATTAGATTTTATTTATTGGAAGCCCCATTGAATAATGGTTCATCCATCGCAATCGTCTCCGATGCTGCCGGAGTGAGGAAGATTTTTCCGCTCACGCCGGGTTGTGCGGCATGCTGCAGCGCCGCTGCGTACTGATGCAAAGGATAAATCGCGGCGGGTGGGCGCAGCGCCAGCTGGCCGCGCCGCAGCAGCTGGAACAACTGATAAAACGCCGTCTGCCATTGCGCCGGCGCCGCCTGTGCGTTCCATTTGCGCAGGTGGAACAGCGAAGCGCGCAGCTTTAACTCGTCCACCACGCGCCGCCAGTCTACCTGGCGGCCGCTCAGCAGGCCCAGCGCCACAAAATCGCCGCCGGAGCGCACCGCCCGCGCCAATTGCAATCCGTCTTCTCCACCGATGCAGTCGATGGCCGCACGGGCGCCAAAATTCGTCATTTCCACCAGCTGCGGCGCTTCGATAACGCGCCAGGCGCCGGCGGCCAGTAAAGCCTGGCGATGAGCGGCGTTGCGCACCACGACCGCCAGACGAATGCCGCGCAGCGCCGTCAGCTGCGCCAGCAGCAGGCTGACAGCGGAGCCGCCGCCGTTGAGCAGCAGTACGTCGCCGGCGTTGAGCGGCAGCCATTGCGTCAACAGCACCCAGCAGGTGAGCGGATTGATATAGATTTGCGCTGCGCAGGCGTCGTCGATGTCGTCCGGCACCCAGACCACCCGATCCTCAGGCAGCGTGACGAAGGTTTGCCAACTGCCGTTACCCGCTACCGCCAGCGCGCGTCGGCCCGTTGAATGCCCATTCTGCGAATTGACGATGATGCCTACGCCTTCATATCCCGGCACCTGCGGCAGGGCGGTGCGGTGCGCGTATTGGCCGTGGATCGGGATCAGATCGGAAGGGTTGATCGGGGCATAGCGCATCTGCAATAACCGCTGCCCGGGGCGCAGCAGCGGTCTGCTCATCTGCTGCAATTCCAGCACCTGGGTGGGATCGCCGAAGCGGCTGAAGCTCAATCGGGGAAATAACGGCGGCATGGCTTACATGACGAAGAAGAAATAGACATCCAACGCCAGCAGCACCAGCCACAGACAAAGGTAAAGCACCAGGTGCTCACGCACATTGTTGACGATAGCCGCCAGTATTCGGTTTAACATTTCAGCCGCCTGAAGAGAAGGACCCTTGATTATAGTCCTTTTCTCGGCGTCTTTTACAGCGCGCCGCGCGTGAGTGCTGGAAGAGCGGCGATAAAAAAGCCTGCGTTATCGCAGGCTTGATGTTATACCGCCAGCAGCGCCAGCGGCGTCGAATTGGTTGGCGTGCTCGGTGGGTAGAAATAGCGCAGCACGTTATACAGCGAGTAGAACTCCAGCCGGTTGCGCGCGTTGATCTTCTCCGTGATGTGACGCTTGTGCACGTACACCGTATGCGAGCTGATCTGCAGCTTTTTCGCGATACGGTAGTTGGGCATTTCCGCCATCCAATATTTCATTACCGTCAGTTCCTGTGGGCTGAACAGGGAACGCTCTTCGCCGTCATCGGCCAGCGCCAGCGGATTTTCGCGCAGCGTGCGTAAGGTGAGCGGCAGAATGCTTTTATTGAACAGAAAGGCATTATCGGCAATGCGCATTGGCGCTTCGCTGTAAGGATAAGGTGTATCGAGATAGATAAACAGCAAGGCGGACTGGCTGGCTTCCATAAATGCCTGCAGCTGTACGTCCGCTTCGTTATAGCGGCATTGGTTGCTGAGGTTCACCAGAATGTGGCTCGGCTGAAAGCTGGCCAACAGCGGCGTAGCGTATTCAATGCTGTGGCAGCACTTGATCGTCGTAATCCCACTATCAGCAAAGTAGCTGGCTATACCGACCCGGGTGAAGCAGCATTCGTCCACGACAAGTAGTTTCATGGTGACGTCCCTGTTGAAAGCCGATGGAGCATATCTTCTGTAAAATAGGACTTACACTGCAAGTGTTCAATTCGGAAATTCAAATGCTGAATGCAAGAAATTTCCGTTATCAGAATTTTTACTTGGTATTTAAAAGAGTTAGCAGGTTAATAAATTGTAACCGGCAGATTTCGCTGTCCAGGGCGCGACGGGAACGTGGACAGCGAAATCCTTCGCTTAGCTGAATCGCTTCAGACCAAAGCTGGAGAGGTCAACCGGCGGCGCTTTGTCCTGCGCGAACAGCGCGGCGATCTCGCCCAGTGCGCTGGCGAACTTGAAGCCGTGGCCGCTCAATCCGCTGATGACCATCAGGCGATCGCAATCCGGCAGGGTATCGATAATAAAATCTTCGTCGGGGCTCATATCATAACTGCAGGCTTCGCCGTGTAAACATACGCCTACACCCGGCAAAAATTGCCGCAGGAAGGAGAAAACTTCCGTGCCGTCGCTGGCGTAGCTGCCGAAGGGTTTGCGCTGTTCGGGGGTATCCATCGGCTGGCCGCCGTCGTGTTTGCCCACTTTCAGGCCATCGTTATCCGCCGGGAAGCCGTAATAGTGCGTGCCGTCCTGCGCTTCGACGGTAAAGGCCGGAAAGCGATTGTTCACGCTGTAGCGGCCGTCCGCCTGATGCCAGGAGAATACCTTGCGCAATGGCGCGATAGGCAGCTGCGGCAACAGCGCTTTCACCCAGGTGCCTGCGGTGACCACCGCTTTTCGCGCCGTGAAACGCCCTTCGCCGGTGACGATCTCAACGCCGCCATCAATCGGGTTCACCGCGCTGACCGGGCAGTTGAACAGCTGGCTGCAGCCGGCCTCTTTCGCCAGTTTGATCAGGCTGGCAACCGCCAGTTCGGAGCGCAGGAAGCCGGCGTCTGGCTCGAAGACGCCGACGTAACCTTCCGGCGCGCGGAATTCCGGCCAGCGTTGAGCGATCTGTTCGGCGCTGAGGGTTTGCGCATTCAGGCGAAACTTTTGCGCGCTCTGCTGAGCATTGCGAATGAATTCGGAGTGCTGCGGCCCCAGGTTGAGTACGCCGCACGACTGGAACAGTTCTTCACCGGATTGCTGAATCAGCGCATTCCACAGCGCCTGCGCACGCAGCACCAGCGGCACGTACTTTTCACCTTCGCCGTAAGCGTGACGAATGATGCGGGTATCGCCGTGATGGCTGCCGTTGCGGTGTGGAGGAATGGCGCTGTCGATCATCAGCGCTTTCAAGCCGGCCCGGCTAGCGTAATACCCTGCCGCCGCGCCGACTGAACCGCTGCCCACCACGATCAAATCATATTCCACGTGCCCACCCTCTCTGATAGCAATTGCTTATCGCCCCATGATAAAAGGTTGGCGAGCGCAATGCACTGATTGAACGGTGAAAGGCAAAGAAAAAGGCGCCGGGAACGGTCACGGCGCCTTAGGGTTAGGGGACGATGAATCAATGTTTTCTGCGATCAAGATCCTGGTAATCCGTAGCTTCAATCTTGGCGATGCCGGCCTCTAAAATATTGATTAATTGACGGGCGACATCTGTAGTCAGCCAAAGCGTTCGGTCTACTTGGGCTTCTTCGGGCGTTTGGTCTAGTGAAGACAGGTAATGAAGGCGTATCATCATGGCGTCGTAAACGTCGACAGTACTGATATCCCAACCGACAAGCGGGTGCGTCTGAATTACTTCATCATTTCTGTCCATAAAGACCCCTTATTGAGTAGTAACTACCGTGAGTGACTAACGAGGATCAATGCGGCTCATCATCATGAGAGCAATTACAGTATACGCATCCGCTTTCAACGGTGGAGAGGGTTGTCACCGAAATTTGCAAAATAAATATTTATTTGAACAATTATTCTACAAATTTGTATGTGCAGTAGTGGATGAGCAGAGCGCAGCGCGTTATTCCGCGTCGGCAGGCGGCGATGCGCCATGCAGACATTTTTCCAGCTCTTCGGCCAAATGGGCGAAATGCTTTTGCGTTTCGGCATCGCGATTCTGGCTGTGCGATTCCAGTTTCAGGCTGTGGATCAGCCGTTGGTTGGCTTTGTCATCCAGGCTGAAGGCCAGATAAGAAAAAGCCACTTCCAGTACGTTCAAGCGCCTTTTCTGATCGGCTATCAGCGCCAGCAGTTCGCCAAACGTCATTGCGTCTTCGGATTTCACCTTGTCCGGGGCCATGCTAACTCCTTTGCGTTAAATACAGCGCTGAGGCGGATTTTGTTCCAGAGTAAGGGTAAGCGATGAATGGGCAGGGCGCCAGAAACAAAAAAGCCGGAGAGCGACCCCCGGCAAAAACAGCATTGCAGTGTTATTCTGCGCTAAACCATTCGTCTGCGCTTTCCCAGGTTTCCTGAAGGATTTCCTCGATCAGATCCCGGTCGGTTTTGGCGCCCCCCAGCACGGAGAGCCCGTTGGCGCCGGCATAACGTACATGCACGACGGCGTCTGGAAACTGGCGGTTGACCCGCTTGCCCAGTTCTCCGGTCAGCGCCTCAATGGCGCCCGCCGGCAGCGGCCGGGTTTTATCTATAGTGACTTCAACACGCATAATTGCCCCCGAAGCGATTTACTGTTTATTTATACAGTTAACCGAGTGCGGGGGCAAGAGGGCGAAGCAAAAATATCAGTCTTTCAGCGACCAGTTCAGGGTTTCACCCGCCAGGAAGGGGATCACGGATTCATTGCCGAGGGCGATCTCTTCCGGCTGGGTGGTTGGCACGCGCTGCAGTTCGATGAAGTCTTCGTTGAGCGGCAGGCCATAGAAGCGCGGGCCGTTGAGCGAACAGAAGGCTTCAAAGTGTTCCAACGCGCCGAGTTGTTCGAACACGGCGGCGTAAGCCGGGATGGCATTCGGCGCGTTGAAGCAACCGGCGCAGCCACAGCTGGACTCTTTACGGTGCTTGAGGTGCGGCGCGGAGTCGGTGCCAAGGAAGAAGCGGTCCGAGCCGCTGGCCACCGCCTGACGCAGCGCCTCCTGGTGGACATTGCGCTTGAGGATCGGCAAGCAGAACAGGTGAGGGCGAATGCCACCGACCAGCATGTGGTTGCGGTTGAACATCAGGTGCTGCGGCGTGATGGTGGCGCCAAGGAAACGATTGCCTGCCTGCACATATTGCGCCGCTTCCTTGGTGGTGATGTGCTCGAAGACGATCTTCAGCTCAGGGAAATGCTGGCGAATCGGTTCCATCACCTGTTCGATAAAGCGCGCCTCGCGGTCGAAGATATCGACGGCGGGATCGGTCACTTCGCCGTGGATCAGCAAAGGCATGCCGATTTTTTGCATCTGTTCGAACAGCGGGTAAATACCGGTCACGTCGCTGACGCCGTGGCTGGAGTTGGTGGTGGCGTTAGCCGGATACAGCTTGGCGGCAGTAAACACCCCTTGCTCGAAGCCGTTGACCAGTTCACTGGCCGCCAGGGAGTTGGTCAGGTAGCAGGTCATCAGCGGAGTGAAGTTGTGCCCCTGCGGGACCGCCGCCAGAATGCGATCGCGGTAGGCGCGCGCGGCGGCCACGGTCGTTACGGGCGGAACCAGGTTCGGCATCACGATCGCCCGGCCAAATACCTGACTGGTATAGGGCACCACCGTTTTCAGCATTTCATCGTCACGCAGGTGGATATGCCAGTCGTCTGGGCGGCGGATTTTCAGAACTTGAGGTTGTGCGGTCATCTAGCTAGGCTCCGGCGGTCAAATACGTCTAATGAAAAGCGAATAATGGGTTTATTCACGCCGGGGTGTAAGGATAAGCGGAAAGTGCCGCAGATGCATCTGTTTGTTGCCGACAAGTTGAAATCAATAGCGCGGCGGGCGCATAGTAACCGGGATTTCAACGATGCCGACGCCAATACCGTCGACCTTCATCAAGTGGAAAGGGAGAAAGCAATGGAAGTACGCGTTATCGCCATCCTGCAAGCGAAAGCGGGATTTGAAGCCGCCGTCAGCGAAGCGGTGCACGACATTATCGAGCCGAGCCGCCAGGAGTTGGGCAACCTGCAATATGACTTGCATCGCGATCTGGAAAAGCCGGGTGTTTTCGTGTTCTTTGAGCGTTGGGCCAGCAGCGAAGCGCTGGATAAGCATAATGAGACGGCGCATTTTCAGCAGTTCGTCAGCCGGCTTGACGGCAAGCTGGATGTTCTGGACATCAAAAAACTGAAGAAGATCGCCTGAGTATTTTACAGGCAAGAAAAAACCCGCCGATGGCGGGTTTTTTTAGGGTTGCAGATTAACTTATTCGTTAACCGGCTGCGGTTTGGTGGCCGGCGCGGTTGCCTGGCTCACCGCCGAATGGCCGCCTGCGGAGCCTTTGCCTTCGAAGTTGAAGGAAGGGCGCTGCCAGTCGCTGTGCTTGCGTTCTTCCGGCACATAGGCTGGTGCCGGCGCTTTGGTCATCGGCGCAGTGGCGATGTGTTTGTACAGCACGTTCTGCACGGCTTTCACCGGCGCCGGCTGCTGAGCAACCACTGGCGCAGGGGCTGTTTCCACCGGAGCGGCTTCCACGGCCGCCGCCGTAGGTGCAGCTTCTACCACTGGCGTTTCTTTCGCTGGCGTGGCTTCTACCGGCGCAGTTTCGACCACAGGCTCGTCCTCGACCGACTTAGCTTCAACCACAGGCTCTGCAGCAACGGTTTCAACTACCGGCTCGGCTTCCACTGCCGGGGCAGTCTCTTCCACTTTCGGCTCTTCAACCGCGGCTTCCGCCGGCGCCGGGGTTTCCTCGGCCGGGATAGCAACGGCAGGCGCTACGGCTGCAGCTTCTTCCGTGACGGTGACGGCGGCAGTTTCAACGGCGGCTTCTGGTGCCGGTTCGTTGACGCTGGCCGCGGCCTGGGTTTCTTCCACGGCAACGTTGTGTTGTTCAACCGCTGCGGCGACAACCGGTGCCTGCTCTACGGCTTCGGTCTGCACTTCGGCTTCTTCAACCTGAGCGACCGGGTAGCTTACCCAGACTTTGCCCGATGCCATTTCCGGCGAAGCGAACGCGCCCGCCAGCGGCATTGGAGATTGCAGCGGGTAACGCTCATCGCGGTAACGACGGCGGCGCTGGCCGCTGACGCGCAGGTGGCGCGGTGAACGGCGGGAACGGCGCGGCATGCCTTCGCCGCGGCTTTCGCCCTGGGCATCGTCTTCCGGCTGTGCGGCAACGGTTTCCGGCAGCAGCTTGACACTGTTGTCGGCGGTCGGCTGCGCGTCTTCGGCTTTCGATACCGGCGCTTTCGGCGCCAACAGCTCTTCCGCTGCGCGCTGCAGCTCTTCTTCGGCAGACAGGATACGCACTTTCTGCGTCAGCGTGCGGCGCTGACGGCGCTGCATGTTCTGCTGCTGACGTTCTTCCTGCTCTTCGTCGGTGCTCTCGACCGCTTCAACGCTTTCCAGCGCTTTCACTTCCTGCTGAGCCTGACGTTTCTCTTCCTGACGGCGACGCTGGCGTTCAGCGCGCTGCTCACGGCGTTGCTGCTGATCTTCGCGCGGCGCTTTAGCGTTTTCTTCCGAAGCGGTTTCCTCCGCTACCGGCGCGTTCTGCTGCTGGTTGCGGCGGTTACGACGCTGCTCATCGCGGGACTCACGCGATTCACGGCCTTCACGGTTCTCACGTGGTTCACGGTTGTCGCGCTCGCGATTGTCACGGCCTTCACCGCGCTCTTTACGCTCGCCGCGTTCCGGACGATCGCCACGGTCGCTACGCTCACCGCGCTCTTTACGGCCGGTGCCTTGACGGCGCTGACCGCGACGATCCTGACGACGGTTTTCACCGTTGCCTTCCGCTTTCGGCGTTTCGGCCGGTTTGGCTTCTTCGACGGCAGGTTGTTCTTCACCGGCGAACAGGCTCTTCAGACCACCGAACAGGCGACCCAGGAAGCCCGGCTTGGCGGCGGCCGGCGCTGCGGCTTTCGCCTTGGCGGCGGCAGCGACAGGTTTGGCCACGGCGACGGGCTCTTCAGCCGGCGGCGGCGCATCGGCGGACAGCGAGAAGGAAGCCAGGGCCGGTTGCTCCGGACGCTTGCGTTCCATCGGCGCATCTTCCAGCGGGCGCTCCATGTCTTCTTCGTGCAGCTTCGGCAGCAGGTAGCTGAGGGTAGAGGTTTCCTCGCCCTTGCGCACGCGCAGCACCGAGTAGTGCGGGGTTTGCATCTGATCGTTCGGCACGATGACGGCTTTCACGCCGCCCTGGCGTTTTTCGATCGCGCTGACGGATTCGCGCTTTTCGTTCAGCAGGTACGAAGCGACCTGAACCGGCACGATAGCGTGAACTTCTTTGGTGTTTTCCTTCAGCGCTTCTTCTTCGATCAGGCGCAGAATGGACAGCGCCAGCGATTCGTTGTCGCGAATGGTGCCGGTGCCGTTACAGCGTGGGCACACGTGGTGGCTGGACTCGCCCAGCGACGGGCTGAGGCGCTGACGCGACATTTCCAGCAGGCCGAAGCGGGAGATGCGGCCGATTTGGATGCGCGCGCGGTCTTGGCGCACGGCGTCACGCAGGCGGTTTTCCACTTCGCGCTGGTGGCGTACCGGCGTCATGTCGATGAAGTCGATGACGATCAGGCCGCCGAGGTCGCGCAGGCGCAGCTGGCGAGCGATCTCGTCCGCCGCTTCCAGGTTGGTGTTGAACGCCGTCTCTTCGATGTCGCCGCCGCGGGTTGCGCGTGCGGAGTTGATGTCGATGGCGGTCAGCGCTTCGGTGCTGTCGATGACGATCGAGCCGCCGGACGGCAGGCGCACTTCGCGCTGGAAGGCGGATTCGATCTGCGATTCGATCTGATAGTGGCTGAACAGAGGAATTTCACCGCTGTACAGTTTGATTTTGCTGCTGAAATCCGGGCGACCCAGCGCAGCGATGTGCTCTTTGGCCAGATCGAGAATTTTCGGGTTGTCGATCAGGATTTCGCCGATGTCCGGGCGCAGGTAGTCGCGGAAGGCGCGCACGATAACGTTGCTTTCCTGGTGGATCAGGAATGGCGCAGGGCGGCCTTCGGCGGCTTTTTTAATCGCTTCCCAGTGCTTCAGACGGAAGGAAAGATCCCACTGCAGCGCGTCGGCAGATTTGCCTACGCCCGCGGTGCGAACGATCAGGCCCATGCCGTCCGGCAGCTGCAGCGAGGAGAGCGCTTCTTTCAACTCGGTGCGATCGTCACCCTCGATGCGGCGAGAAATACCGCCGGCGCGCGGGTTGTTCGGCATCAACACCAGATAGCTGCCCGCCAGGCTGATGAAGGTGGTCAAGGCGGCGCCTTTGTTGCCACGTTCTTCTTTGTCTACCTGAACAATGACTTCCTGGCCTTCGCGCAGCACATCTTTGATGTTCGGGCGACCATGGGAAGAGTAATTGCTAGGGAAGTATTCGCGGGCGATTTCTTTAAGGGGGAGGAAACCATGTCGTTCTGCGCCGTAATCCACGAACGCTGCTTCAAGACTTGGTTCAATGCGGGTGATTTTGCCTTTGTAAATATTCGCTTTTTTCTGCTCATGACCCGGACTTTCGATATCCAAATCATACAGCCGCTGTCCATCTACGAGGGCAACACGCAACTCTTCCTGCTGAGTTGCGTTAATCAACATTCTTTTCATCTTAACTTACTCGTTATTTTTACATTATCGACAAAGCTGCGGGCAAAATAACCTCATGGCCGGAGTTAAACCGAAAGCCCCGTGTCTTCTCGCAAAGTCGTCAACCTCACGGTTGTCGCCTGCATAGGGGCGCATTATCTCGGTAAGCCTGCTTTTCTTTGTGAAAGACAGCACTTTTACTAGGGGAATAGCCTCTGATTTACGTCGACAGATCTGATTCCATTTGCCGGCCAAGCTGCAACCCGCAGCCCGCTAATTGTTTGATTTCGCATTACGTCTTACGCCATTGCTGCGTTTTTGCGCGATCAGACAAATTTTATAATTCCACCGTTTTCCCTGTTTAACGAGAATCAACGCGGAAAGTGACTGCATTATTCCACTGCTGATGCCGTTATAGCAAGGTGACTTTTCCTTAACTGCGGAAGAAATCGCAAACGTTCAAATCGGCTTGCTGCCTTATTGTCCGCTGGGGTTTCGCCCGCCGTCAGAGAGACAGTTAAGCACAGAAAAAGATGTGGCGCTATTCACGCGCTCTATTTAGAATCCCGCACCATGAAAACGAACAATCCAGCAGTACAATTCATCACGATTTCCGACGACGAAGCCGGTCAGAGAATCGACAACTTTCTGCTCGCTCGCCTGAAAGGCGTACCGAAGAGCATGATTTATCGCATCGTGCGCAAAGGCGAGGTGCGGGTCAATAAAGGGCGCATCAAGGTTGAATACAAATTGGCGGCCGGCGACGTGGTGCGCGTGCCGCCGGTGCGGGTGGCCGAGCGCGAAGAGACGCCGGTGTCGGCCAAGCTGGATAAGGTGGCGGCGCTGGCCGACTGTATTCTGTATGAAGACGACCACCTGTTGATCCTCAACAAGCCTTCCGGCACCGCGGTGCACGGCGGCAGCGGCCTGAGCTTCGGCGTGATCGAAGGGCTGCGCGCGCTGCGCCCGGAAGCCCGCTTCCTCGAGCTGGTGCACCGTTTGGATCGCGATACCTCCGGCGTGCTGTTGGTGGCCAAGAAGCGTTCCGCGCTGCGTTCGCTGCATGAGCAACTGCGGCTGAAGGGCATGCAGAAGGATTATCTGGCGCTGGTGCGCGGCCAGTGGCAATCGCACTGCAAGGCCGTACAGGCGCCGCTGCTGAAAAATATTCTGCAAAGCGGCGAACGTATCGTACGTGTCAATAGCGAAGGCAAGCCTTCGGAAACCCGCTTCAAGGTAGAAGAGCGTTACGAATTCGCCACCCTGGTGAAGGCCAGCCCGATCACCGGGCGTACTCACCAGATCCGCGTGCACACTCTGCATGCCGGGCACCCGATCGCCTTTGACGATCGCTACGGCGATCGCGAGTTCGATCGTCAACTGGCGGGCACCGGCCTGAAGCGGTTGTTCCTGCACGCTGCGGCGCTGCGCTTTGAGCATCCGGCCACCGGCGAAACGATGCGCATCGAAGCGCCGATGGACGAAGAACTGCGCCACTGCCTGCAGGTGCTGCGCCGGCAGGCGGCCAAGTAATCTGCGTCACACCAGCGGGTTGATGCCTTCAGCCCGCAACATGTCCAACAGCGCGATCAACGGCAGGCCGATCAGGGCGTTCGGATCCCGGCCTTCCAGCCTGTCGAACAGCGCGATCCCCAATCCCTCGCTCTTGAAACTGCCTGCGCAGTTCAGCGGTTGCTCCAGACGCACATAGGCGGCTATCTCCGCTTCGCTTAGCGCGCGAAAATGCACGTGAAACGGCTCGCACAAGGCTTGCAGCTGCTTGCTGCGGCCGTTGTACAGCGCCAGGCCGGTATAGAAAGTCACGGCCTGGCCGCTGGCCTGCCGCAGCTGCGCGCGGGCGTTTTCCTCGGTATGGGGCTTGCCGGTGATGTTGCCATCGATCACGCAGACCTGATCGGAGCCGATGATCAGATGCTCGGGATAGGCGAGGGCCAACGCCTGAGCCTTCGCCGCCGCCAGGCGCAGCACCAGCGCTTCGGCGCTTTCGCCGGGCAAGGGGGTTTCATCCACCTCCGGTGCGGCGCAGTCGAACGGCAGCTGCAGCTTCTCCAGCAGCATTTTTCGATAGGGGGAGGTGGAGGCTAAAAGCAATCTCTGCATAATTTTTTTCGCAAACCGTAGCGTAAATGGGTACGGCATTTTAAACTGTCGGCCGCTGTGGAAGCGAATATTGGTGAAAGGAGCCGTTTTACGGCCTTTTTCTTTGACTCTATGTCGTTACAAAGTTAATATGCGCGCCCTATGCAAAAGGTAAAATTACCCTTGACCATTGATGCGGTACGTACCGCTCAGAAACGCCTGGACTATGCTGGTGTCTATGCGCCTGAGCAGGTTACTCGTGTTGCCGACTCCGTGGTCAGTGTGGACAGTGATGTCGAGGTGTCGTTGTCGTTCAATATCGACAATCAACGCCTCGCGGTGATAACAGGGCATGCGGACGTCACGGTAACGTTGATGTGCCAACGCTGTGGAGTCCCGTTCGAACATCAGGTTCACACAACATATTGTTTTAGCCCGGTCGTCAATGATGAGCAGGCTGAGGCATTACCGGAAGCGTACGAACCGATCGAAGTTGACGAGTTTGGCGAAGTCGATCTGTTGGCAATGATTGAAGACGAAATTATTCTTTCACTGCCTGTCGTTCCGGTACATGAATCTGAACACTGTGAAGTGTCCGAAGCGGACATGGTATTTGGCCAACTGCCTCCCGAGGCGGAGAAACCGAATCCGTTTGCCGTATTAGCCAGTTTAAAGCGTAAGTAATTGAGGAGTAAGGTCCATGGCCGTACAACAGAATAAACCAACCCGTTCCAAGCGTGGCATGCGTCGTTCTCACGATGCTCTGACCACGACTACTCTGTCTGTAGACAAAGTATCCGGTGAAACTCACCGTCGTCACCACATCACTGCCGACGGTTTCTACCGCGGTCGCAAGGTTATCGGCTAAGTAGCGATACCTTGACTCGTCTAACCCTGGCGTTAGATGCAATGGGCGGGGACTTCGGTCCCTGCGTCACAGTGCCTGCTTCGTTGCAGGCACTGGCCTCTAATTTACAGCTTCATCTCCTGCTGGTCGGCAATCCCGACGTCATCTCTCCCTTGCTTGCCCACGCCGATCCGGTTCTTCTGGAGCGTCTGCAAGTCGTGCCCGCCGAGTCCGTGATCGCCGGCGACGCCAAACCTTCACAAGCGATACGCGCCAGTCGCGGCACGTCGATGCGCATTGCGCTCGAGCAACTCAGCAGCGGAAACGCGCAGGGGTGCGTCAGCGCCGGCAATACCGGGGCGCTGATGGGATTGGCGAAGCTGTTGGTCAAGCCGCTGGAAGGCATCGAGCGCCCGGCGCTGATGACGGCGATCCCGAACCAGCAACGCAGCAAAACCGTGGTGCTGGATCTGGGCGCCAACGTTGAGTGCGACAGCACCATGCTGGTGCAGTTTGCCGTGATGGGCGCGGTGATGGCGGAAGAGGTGATCGGCATTGCGCAACCGCGGGTGGCGCTGCTGAATATTGGCGAAGAAGAGACCAAAGGCCTGGATAATATCCGCGAAGCGGCCGCTGTGCTAAAAAATACTCCGGCAATCAACTATATTGGTTACCTGGAAGGAAACGAACTGCTCACCGGCAAGACTGACGTGTTGGTTTGTGATGGCTTCGTGGGCAACGTCACCCTGAAAACCATGGAAGGGGTGGTCAGGGTGTTCTTATCGCTGCTGAAATCGTCCGGCGACGGAAACAAGCGAGCGTGGTGGCTGAAATTGTTGGGCCGTTGGTTGCAAAAACGGGTGGTTAAGCGGTTCGGCCACCTGAACCCCGACCAGTATAATGGCGCATGTCTGTTAGGATTGCGCAGCACCGTAGTCAAGAGCCACGGCGCTGCGAACCCTCACGCGTTTGCAGTCGCAATCGAACAGGCTGTGCAGGCGGTGCAGCGGCAAGTCCCGGAAAGGATTGCTGCGCGCCTTGAGGCTGTATTACCTAAGAGTGACTGATCGTACATGTATACAAAGATTCTCGGTACGGGGAGTTATTTGCCCGTACAAGTGCGCACCAATGCTGATTTGGAAAAAATGGTGGATACCTCTGACGAGTGGATCGTCACGCGTACCGGTATCCGCGAACGTCGCATCGCCGCCGCGGATGAAACCGTTGCGACGATGAGCTTCCAGGCCGCTGAAAAAGCGCTGGAAATGGCAGGTGTGGCTAAAGAAGACATCGGGCTGATCGTGGTGGCGACCACCACGAATACGCACGCGTTCCCGAGCGCGGCGTGCCTGGTGCAAGACATGCTGGGTATCAAAGACTGCGCGGCGTTCGATCTGGCTGCGGCCTGCGCCGGCTTTACTTACGCGCTCAGCGTGGCCGATCAGTACGTGAAAAACGGCGCGGTCAAACATGCGTTGGTGATCGGCGCAGATCTGTTGTCACGCACGCTGGATCCTGAAGATCGCGGCACCATCATCCTGTTTGGTGATGGCGCAGGGGCGGTGGTGCTGGGGGCGTCTGAAGAGCCGGGCATTCTGTCTACCCATCTGCATGCCGACGGCAGCTACGGCAACCTGCTGACGCTGCCATATAAGGATCGCCAGAATCAAGACAAGCCGGCCTATGTCACCATGGCGGGCAACGAAGTCTTCAAGGTTGCGGTCACCGAGCTGGCGCGCATCGTCGACGAGACGCTGCAGGCCAACAACATGGACCGCAGCGAGCTGGATTGGCTGGTGCCGCACCAGGCCAACCTGCGCATCATCAGCGCAACGGCGAAAAAACTGGGCATGGGGATGGACAAAGTGGTGGTGACGCTCGATCGTCACGGCAACACCTCTGCCGCCTCGGTGCCTTCCGCACTGGACGAAGCCGTGCGCGACGGGCGAATTCAGCGTGGTCAACTGGTGCTGTTGGAAGCCTTCGGCGGCGGCTTTACCTGGGGCTCGGCGCTGGTTCGTTTCTGATTTGGACAGGAAGAAAAAATGACGCAATTTGCTTTTGTTTTCCCGGGTCAGGGGTCGCAGACCGTTGGCATGCTGGCCGAGTTGGCCGCACAGTTCCCGATCGTCGAAGAAACCTTCGGCGAGGCTTCTTCCTCCCTGGGTTACGACCTGTGGCAGCTGGTGCAGCAAGGTCCGGCGGAAGAACTGAACAAAACCTGGCAGACCCAACCGGCTCTGTTGGCCGCTTCGGTGGCGATTTTCCGCGTGTGGCAGCAGCAGGGCGGTAAAGCGCCTGCGCTGATGGCGGGCCACAGCCTGGGCGAGTACTCGGCGCTGGTCTGCGCCGGCGTGCTGGACTTCAAGGCGGCGATCCGTCTGGTCGAGCTGCGCGGCAAGCTGATGCAGGAAGCGGTGCCGGAAGGCACCGGCGCGATGTACGCCATCATCGGTCTGGACAACGACGCGATCGCCAAGGCGTGTGAAGAGTCCGCGCAGGGGCAGGTGGTTTCTCCGGTCAACTTCAACTCGCCGGGCCAGGTGGTCATCGCCGGCAACAAAGAAGCGGTTGAACGTGCGGGCGCCGCCTGTAAAGCCGCGGGCGCCAAACGTGCGCTGCCGCTGCCGGTGAGCGTGCCTTCGCACTGCGCGCTGATGAAACCGGCCGCCGACAAGCTGGCCGTGGCGCTGCAGGACATCACCTTCAACGCGCCTCAGGTGCCGGTGGTGAACAACGTCGACGTACGCACCGAAAACGATCCTGAAGCGATCCGCAGCGCGCTGGTGCGTCAGCTTTACAGCCCGGTGCGTTGGACCGAGAGCGTAGAATTTATCGCAGCACAGGGAGTGACGTCGCTGCTGGAAGTGGGGCCGGGCAAAGTGCTGACCGGTCTGACTAAACGTATTGTTGACACCCTGACGGCTGCGGCGGTGAACGACACCGCCAGCCTGTCGGCGGCGCTTGAACAATAAAGAGGAAAATGATGAGCTTCGAAGGTAAAATCGTTCTGGTCACCGGCGCGAGCCGCGGTATTGGCCGAGCCATTGCAGAAACGTTTGTAGCACGCGGCGCCAAAGTGATCGGCACCGCGACCAGCGAGAGCGGCGCTGAGGCGATCAGCGGCTACCTGGGCGCAAACGGCAAAGGGTTTATGTTGAACGTTGTTGATGCGCAATCTATCGACAGCGTGTTGGCATCGATTCGCGCCGAATTTGGCGAAATCGACATTTTAGTGAATAATGCCGGCATCACGCGTGATAACCTGCTGATGCGTATGAAGGATGATGAGTGGGAGGATATCCTCGACACCAACCTGACTTCCGTATTCCGCCTGTCAAAAGCGGTAATGCGCGCTATGATGAAAAAGCGGTTTGGCCGTATCATCACCATCGGTTCCGTTGTCGGCACCATGGGGAACGCAGGGCAGGCGAACTACGCGGCGGCTAAAGCCGGTCTGATTGGTTTTAGCAAATCTTTGGCACGTGAAGTTGCTTCGCGTGGCATTACGGTCAACGTCGTGGCACCTGGCTTTATTGAGACGGACATGACACGGGCGTTGACAGATGATCAACGCGCAGGCATTTTGTCATCAGTTCCAGCCAACCGGCTGGGCGATGCTAAAGAAATCGCCAGCGCTGTTGCATTTTTGGCCTCTGATGAGGCCGGCTATATCACCGGTGAAACGTTACATGTCAATGGCGGCATGTACATGATTTAAAAAATGTGAAAACCATTTGCGTTATTTGAGGCAAAAACCGCAAAATAGCGTAAAATCGTGGTTTGACCAGCCGGGATTTAGTTGCATCTTTTTCAGCATTTTATACACTACGAAAACCATCGCGAAAGCGAGTTTTGATAGGAAATTTAAGAGTATGAGCACTATCGAAGAACGCGTTAAGAAAATCATTGTTGAGCAACTGGGTGTTAAACAGGAAGAAGTTTTGAACAACGCTTCTTTCGTTGAAGATCTGGGCGCTGATTCTCTTGACACCGTTGAGCTGGTAATGGCACTGGAAGAAGAATTCGACACCGAGATTCCAGACGAAGAAGCTGAGAAGATCACTACTGTTCAGGCAGCTATTGATTTCATCAACGCTAGCCAGCAGTAAGAGAACATATCTAGGCGGTCGTTCGACCGCCTAAGTTTTTTCTATCCCTAGTGTCATATTTTTCCCTCCCTGGAGGACAAACGTGTCTAAGCGTCGAGTAGTTGTGACCGGACTGGGCATGTTGTCTCCTGTCGGCAATACGGTAGAGTCCACGTGGAACGCTCTTCTTGCCGGTCAGAGTGGCATCAGCCTGATCGACCATTTCGATACCACTGCCTATGCGACCAAGTTTGCTGGCCTGGTAAAGAATTTTAATTCTGAGGATTTCATCTCTCGCAAAGATGCGCGCAAGATGGACGCCTTTATCCAGTACGGTATCGCTGCCGGCATGCAAGCCATGCAGGATGCAGGTCTGGACATCACCGAGGCTAACGCCACCCGCATTGGAGCCGCGATCGGTTCCGGCATCGGCGGCCTGGGTTTGATTGAAGAAAACCACAGTTCACTGGTTAACGGTGGCCCACGGAAAATCAGTCCGTTCTTCGTGCCATCCACCATCGTGAATATGATTGCAGGCCACCTGACAATCATGTACGGCATGCGTGGCCCAAGCATTTCCATCGCCACCGCCTGTACTTCAGGTGTGCACAACATCGGCCATGCGGCGCGTATCATTGCTTACAATGATGCTGACGTGATGCTGGCCGGTGGGGCAGAGAAAGCCAGCACCCCATTGGGCGTCGGCGGCTTTGGCGCAGCGCGCGCCCTGTCCACCCGTAATGACAACCCGCAGGCGGCGAGCCGTCCGTGGGATAAAGACCGCGACGGCTTCGTGCTGGGCGACGGCGCCGGCATGATGGTGCTGGAAGAGTACGAACACGCGAAAAAACGCGGCGCGAAAATCTACGCCGAAGTGGTGGGCTTTGGGATGAGCAGCGATGCTTATCACATGACGTCACCGCCGGAAAACGGCGCGGGCGCTGCGCTGGCGATGGAAAATGCCCTGCTTGACGCCGGTGTGACCCCGTCACAAATCGGCTACATCAATGCGCACGGCACCTCTACGCCGGCGGGTGACCAGGCGGAAGCGCAGGCGGTGAAATCCGTCTTCGGTGCCGACGCCCACCGCGTGCTGGTGAGCTCGACCAAATCGATGACTGGCCACCTGTTGGGTGCGGCAGGCGCGATCGAGTCCATCTTCACCGTGCTGGCGCTGCGCGATCAGGCGGTACCGCCAACCATCAACCTGGATAACCCGGATGAAGGTTGCGATCTGGACTTCGTGCCTCACGAAGCGCGCCAGGTCAGCGATATGGAGTACACCTTGTGTAACTCCTTCGGCTTCGGCGGCACCAACGGCTCGCTGATCTTCCGCCGAGTATAACTCGCGCTGTGGATAGCTGACGAAAAGCCCGGTTTTTTAACCGGGCTTTTTTACGCCTGCCGTTTGGCCGCCGGCGGGGCTGCGTATCGTCTCGCCGCCTGCTATTCTGCGAGCGTAATGAAATCACCCGGCAACAGGAGGAAGCATGTACTGGATTAACGGACAACGCCACGATGCGCTGGCGCCGAGCGATCGCGGCCTGCAGTTCGGCGATGGCTGCTTTACTACCGCCCGGGTTATCGACGGTAAAATCGAGCTGCTGCCCTGGCATCTGGAGCGGTTGCAGCAAGCGGCGCAGCGGTTGATGCTGCCTGCCACAGATTGGCTGGCTTTCGAGCGGGAGATGGCGCTGGCGGCCGAATCAATTCCGCTCGGCGTGGTCAAAGCGATACTGACGCGCGGCAGCGGCGGGCGGGGTTACAGCCCGACGGGGTGCGAAAACCCGACGCGCATTGTTGCCCGCAGCAGCTACCCTGCGCACTATTTGCAGTGGCGCGAGCAGGGCATTACGCTTGCGCTCAGCCCGGTGGCGCTGGCGCGCAATCCGCTGCTGGCGGGGTTGAAGCATTTGAACCGCCTGGAGCAGGTGCTGATCCGCGCGCATCTTGACCAGACGGCCGCCGACGAGGCGCTGGTACTTGACACTGCCGGTATGCTGGTGGAATGCTGTGCGGCTAATTTGTTCTGGCGTAAGGGAAAAGCGGTATTTACCCCGGATCTGAGCCAGGCCGGCGTTGCGGGCCTGATGCGGCGGCGGGTGATCGCGCTGCTGGCGGGCTCGGAATACCGTTTACAGTGCGTCAGTGAACCGCTGGAGACGCTGGCCGATGCCGACGAAGTGCTGGTGAGCAATGCGCTGATGCCGCTGCTGCCGGTAAACGCTGCGCAATCATGGCGTTATGCTTCGCGCCAGCTGTATGATTTTTTGCGTCCACACTGTTAACCATGGCTGATTGATGAAGAAAAGAAAGCTGAAGGTCCTGTCTGTTATTGTTGTTCTGGTATTAGCGCTGCTGTTTTGGGGCTACCAGAAGATCGAACGCTTTGCCGATACGCCGCTGGCTATCCAGCAAGAAACCATCTTCAAACTGCCGGCCGGCACCGGCCGGGTAGCGCTGGAAGGGCTACTGGTACGCGATAAACTGGTGCACAACGGGCGCTGGTTCCAGTGGCTGCTGAAGCTGGAGCCGGAGCTGGCGGAGTTTAAAGCCGGTACCTACCGGTTCACGCCGGGCATGACGGTGCGCCAGATGCTGAAACTGTTGGCCAGCGGCAAAGAGGCGCAGTTCACCGCACGCTTTATCGAAGGCTCACGCCTGCGTGACTGGCAGCAGGTGTTGCAGCAGTCCAAATACCTGAAACACACCCTGGCGGGCAAGAGCGAAGCGGAGATCGCCGCTGCGCTCGGCATTCCTGCGGGAGAAACCCCGGAAGGGCATTTGTACCCGGATACCTATCAGTATACCGCCGGCATGAGCGACATCGCGTTGCTCAAACGCGCGCACGTGCGCATGAACAAAGCGCTGCAGGCCGCCTGGGCCGGCCGCGACACCAGCCTGCCGTACAAAACGCCGGAGGACCTGCTGACCATGGCTTCGATCGTCGAGAAAGAGACCGCGGTCCCGGAAGAGCGCAGCAAGGTGGCGTCGGTGTTCGTCAACCGCTTGCGTATCGGCATGCGTCTGCAGACCGATCCGACGGTGATCTACGGCATGGGCGAAAGCTATAATGGCAACATCACGCGCAAGGATCTGGAGACGCCGACGCCTTATAACACCTATGTGATCGCCGGCCTGCCGCCAACGCCGATCGCCATGCCGGGTGAGGCCTCGCTGCAGGCGGCCGCCAATCCGGCCAAAACGCCTTATCTCTATTTTGTCGCCGACGGCAAGGGTGGGCATACCTTCACCACCAATCTGGCGAGCCATAACCAGGCGGTGCGCGTGTACCGTCAGGCGTTAAAGGAAAAGAATGAAAAGTAAATTCGTTGTTATCGAAGGGCTGGAAGGCGCGGGTAAAACCACCGCGCGCGATACGGTGGTCAATGTACTGCGTGAACACGGCGTCAGCGATATCGTCTTCACCCGTGAACCCGGCGGCACGCCGCTGGCGGAGAAACTGCGCGATCTGTTCAAGCGCGGCATCGACGGCGAATTGCCGACCATCAAGGCCGAAGTATTGATGCTGTACGCCGCGCGCGTGCAGCTGGTGGAAACCGTGATTAAACCGGCTCTGGCGCGCGGCGCCTGGGTGGTGGGCGATCGCCACGATCTCTCTTCACAGGCTTACCAGGGCGGCGGCCGTGGCGTAGATCCGCAACTGATGGCCTCGCTGCGCGACACCGTGCTGGGGGATTTCCGCCCGGATCTGACGGTTTATCTCGATCTGCCGCCTCTGGTCGGCCTGCAACGCGCACAGGCGCGCGGCCAGCTGGATCGCATTGAACAGGAGGCGCTGCCGTTCTTCGAACGCACCCGCGCGCGCTATCTCGAGCTGGCGGCGCAGGATGAAACCATCGTCACCGTTGACGCTGCCCAGCCGTTGGAGCAGGTGACGGCGGCGATCCGCGACTGCGTCGGCCACTGGCTGCGGCAGCAGGAAGGCGCATAATGAACTGGTATCCGTGGCTGAATGGCCCTTATCGCCAGCTGATTGGGCAGTACGCCGAGGGCCGCGGCCATCATGCGCTGCTGCTGCACGCGGCGGCGGGCAACGGTGACGACGCGCTGGCCTACGGCCTGAGCCGTTGGTTGATCTGTCAGCAGCGCAACGGCGAAAAAAGCTGCGGCGAGTGTCACAGCTGTCGGCTGATGCTGGCGGGCAACCACCCGGATTATCACGTGCTGGCGCCGGAAAAGGGCAAGAGCAGCCTGGGCATCGAACCGATCCGCCAGGTGATTGAAACGCTGTATGCCCACGCGCAGCAGGGCGGCGCCAAGGTGATTTGGCTGCCGCAGGCGGAACAGCTGACCGAGGCGGCGGCCAACGCGCTGCTTAAAACGCTGGAAGAGCCGCCGGAGAAAACCTATTTCCTGCTGGGTTGCCGTGAGCCGTCGCGGCTGATGGCGACGCTGCGCAGCCGCTGCCTGTACTGGCATTTGGCCAGCCCGGATGAACAACTCGGCCTGCAGTGGCTGAGCCGGCAGGCGGCCGGCTCTCAGACGGACCGCCTCACGGCGCTGCGCCTGCACGACGGCGCGCCGCTGGCCGCCGAACAGCTGTTGCAGCCGCAGCAGTGGCAGCAGCGCAGCGCGCTGTGCGCCGCGTTGAGCGCCGCGCTGCCGCAGCGCGATATGCTGTCGATGTTGCCGGTGCTGAACCATGAAGACGTCGCTGAGCGCCTGCACTGGCTGTGCGCGCTGCTGGTGGACGCCATGAAGTGGCAGCAAGGCGCGCATCACTATGTATTGAATCAGGATCAGCAACCGCTGGTGCATCAGCTGGCCAGCCTGTTGAGCAGCGCCTCGCTGCAACAGATCGTGCAACAGTGGCTGAGCTGCCGCCATCAGTTGCTCAGCGTGGTGGGCGTCAACCGCGAGCTGCTGCTGACCGAACAGTTACTTCGCTGGGAACAGATGCTTGGCGCCGCCGGCTATTCCCACCCTCACTCGCTGTAAAGTTAAAGAGTTAAAAATTATGTTGTTAGTCGATTCTCATTGCCACCTTGACGGCCTGGATTATCAAACGCTGCACCAGAATGTGGACGACGCGCTGGCCAAGGCCAAAGCGCGCGACGTCGGCTATGTGCTGGCGGTCGCCACCACGCTGCCGGGCTACCGTTCCATGACCGAACTGATCGGCCAGCGCGACGATGTGGCCTTCTCCTGCGGGGTGCATCCGCTCAACCTGGAAGAAGGCTATGATTATGCCGAGCTGCGTCGCCTGGCGGCGGCGGAGCAGGTGGTGGCGCTGGGGGAGACCGGGCTCGATTACTTCTACCAGAAGGATAACCTTGAGCTGCAGCAGGACTCTTTCCGCGAGCATATCCGCATCGGCCGGGATCTGAACAAGCCGGTGATCGTCCACACCCGCGACGCGCGCGCGGACACGCTGGCGATCCTGCGTGAAGAGAATGCACAGGACTGCGGCGGCGTGCTGCACTGCTTCACCGAAGATCTGGCCACGGCCGAAACCTTGCTGGATCTGGGCTTCTACATCTCTTTCTCGGGCATCGTGACCTTCCGCAATGCCGAACAGCTGCGCGAAGTGGCACGTTACGTGCCGCTGGATCGCATTCTGGTGGAAACCGACTCGCCTTACCTGGCACCGGTGCCGCATCGCGGCAAAGAAAACCAACCCGCCTATGTGCGCGATGTGGCTGAATACATGGCGGTATTGAAGGGCGTTAGCCTGGAACAGCTGGCCGAAGCCACCACCGCCAACTTTTCACGCTTATTTCACCTCGATCTGTGATCTTTGACCTAGGCTATAGCTGTAGGTCATTGTCTGCGTAATTTTTTTTAAGCTCGTAATTAATCACTGAAACGGGTAAGGTTCCCTCCCGTTTCAAGGTGGTTGGTGCGCGTTTTTTGCTCTCTTTTGCCAAAAAAACGCCGGTTTATGCAAAGTTGCCGCGGCTCGATCATCGAAACGTGATTGTCATCAAACATTGCGCAGGCTATTTATTTTACTCTGCGTAATAAATTCAAGGGGTGCTCAGACACCCTGAATTGCAGGGGTTTTTCTCCCCCCCTTGCAGCGCGACGTATCGCGACAAGAAGTAGCAAAGCATTATTACTCAGGAGCACACTCAACTATGTTCAAGAACGCATTTGCAAACCTGCAAAAAGTAGGTAAATCGCTCATGCTGCCGGTGTCCGTGTTGCCTATCGCAGGTATCCTGCTGGGCGTCGGTTCCGCCAACTTTAGCTGGCTACCTGCGGTAGTCTCCCACGTGATGGCGGAAGCGGGCGGTTCGGTCTTCGCCAACATGCCGCTGATTTTCGCCATCGGCGTCGCCTTGGGCTTCACCAACAACGACGGCGTTTCCGCGCTGGCGGCGGTGGTGGCTTACGGCATCATGGTGAAAACCATGGCGGTGGTTGCGCCGCTGGTGCTGCACCTGCCGGCTGAAGAGATTGCGGCCAAACACCTGGCGGATACCGGCGTGCTCGGGGGGATTATCTCCGGCGCCATCGCGGCCTATATGTTCAACCGCTTCTTCCGCATTCAACTGCCGGAATACCTGGGCTTCTTTGCCGGTAAGCGTTTCGTGCCGATCATTTCCGGTCTGGCGGCGATCGTTCTGGGCGTAGTGCTGTCCTTCATCTGGCCACCGATCGGTACGGCTATCCAGACCTTCTCGCAGTGGGCGGCTTACCAGAACCCAGTTGTAGCCTTCGGCATTTACGGCGTGGTTGAGCGTGCTCTGGTGCCGTTCGGTCTGCACCACATCTGGAACGTACCGTTCCAAATGCAGATTGGTGAATTCACCAACGCGGCGGGTCAGGTGTTCCACGGCGACATCCCTCGTTACATGGCGGGTGACCCAACCGCGGGCAAACTGTCCGGCGGCTTCCTGTTCAAAATGTACGGTCTGCCTGCTGCGGCCATCGCCATTTGGCACTCGGCCAAGCCGGAAAACCGCGCGAAAGTCGGCGGCATCATGATCTCCGCCGCGCTGACCTCGTTCCTGACCGGTATCACCGAGCCGATCGAGTTCTCCTTCATGTTCGTCGCGCCGATCCTGTACGTGATCCACGCTATCCTGGCCGGTCTGGCGTTCCCAATCTGCATTCTGTTGGGCATGCGTGACGGCACCAGCTTCTCGCACGGCCTGATCGACTTTATCGTACTGAGCGGCAACAGCAGCAAAATCTGGCTGTTCCCAATCGTCGGTATCGTCTACGGTCTGGTGTACTACACCATCTTCCGTGTGCTGATCGCCAAGCTGGATCTGAAAACGCCGGGCCGTGAAGACACCGCTGCCGAGCAGTCTGCGCAGGGCGGTTCCGAAATGTCCGCGGCGCTGGTTCAGGCCTTCGGCGGCAAAGAAAACATCACTAACCTGGATGCTTGCATCACCCGTCTGCGCGTCAGCGTGGCCGACGTGTCCAAAGTTGACCAGGCGGGCCTGAAGAAACTGGGCGCAGCCGGCGTAGTCGTCGCTGGCTCCGGCGTGCAGGCCATCTTCGGCACCAAGTCCGACAACCTGAAAACCGATATGGACGAATACATCCGTAATCACTGATTCAGGCAGGGGAGTTACCAAGGGAGGCGAAAGCCTCCCTTTTTTATTGCCTGCCGTCAGGCGCCAAGGCGCTGTTCGAGCTCGGCGAGAGAAGGGAGGAACCAGACCTGTTCGCCGCGATTGGCTTCGCGCACGAAATCTTGCAGCGCGTTGCTTTGCGCCAGCCAGGGAGTGATATCGCCCAGCAGCGCCACGCGCAGGCGGTAGTTGATGAATTTCTGCAATACGGCGCCGGCCACGCCGCTCCTCAGCTGGAAAAAGGCGGCGTCCAGGCGGCTGACGGGGAGGACGATCACCCCGGCCTCGTGTTCAAAGGCGGGCGCGATAAACAGGCTGACGTCATTTTCATCTTTCAGCATCGGCCCGGCCTCGGCGAAAACCACCAGGCGCAGATCATGAATTTGCTGCACGGCGTAGCTCATCGGCGCTCCGGGGCTCAGGGTTTGGCGTGCTGCTGCAGGTAATGCTCGAACACCGCCAGCGTTTCGTCCGAGATATGGTGTTCAATCCCTTCGCTGTCCAGCTCGGCGGTTTCGCTCGGCACCCCGAGGCACATCAGCAGATCGACCACGATGCGGTGACGGCGGCGCACCTTCTGCGCCAGCTGTTCGCCTTCCTCGGTTAAAAACACCCCGCGATAAGGGCGCGACTCCACCAGCCCGGCGCTTTTGAGCCGCGCGATATTTTTGATCGCCGTCGGGTGAGACACGCCAAAGCGGCGCGCGATATCGGTGGTTCTGGCTTCGCGGGTGCTTTGCAGCAAATCGGCGATCAGCTCAACGTAATCTTCGATCAGCGCATTGGACTGCGCTTCGCGGGCGCGGCTAAAACGCAGGGCGTGCTCGGCCTCGTCCGGCATGTCGGTCAGGGCGGAGCGGTCGGCGTTATCTGGCGCGCGGGTAACCATAGCGTGGGGCGTCCTGTAAGCATAAAAATGGCGTCTCCCGGCAATGCGGGGAGGGTTGCCCTAAGTTAGTCCAAATAGCACACATTATCAATTCGATGCCACGCATTGTGGTAGTTAGAAATATCTCTACACAAAGCCAATGAATTTCGCCTGTTGCATAAAGTGTAGCCGATGCTACATTGTCAGCATGACCGGTGGAAAAATAACCAGTAAAAGATTAAGGGTAATTCATGCGTGACGCGGCAACCACCCCATCGTTAACCGAACGGACCAACATCGCGATTGGCGCCGCCCTTGCCGGACGCAAGCGCGGCGCCTTCACGCCGTTGCTGTTCGCCGGCCCGGCGGTGATTGCCTCGATCGCCTATATGGATCCCGGTAATTTCGCCACCAACATTCAGGCCGGGGCGAAATACGGCTACAGCCTGCTGTGGGTGGTGGTGATGGCCAACCTGATCGCCATGCTGTTCCAGGCGCTGTCGGCCAAACTGGGCATCGTCACCAACCGCAATCTGGCGGAAATGTGCCGCGACCAGTTTTCACGGCCGGTGGTGATCGGCATGTGGCTGCTCAGCGAAGTGGCGGCGATGGCCACCGATCTGGCGGAGTTTCTCGGCGGGGCGATCGCGCTGGCGCTGCTGTTCCACATGCCGCTGCTGGCGGGGATGGGGGTGACGGCGGTGATCACTTATGCGCTGTTGATGGTGGAAAAGAAAGGTTTCCGCCCGGTCGAGCTGATGATTGGTGGCCTGGTGGGCATCATCGCGCTGTGCTACCTGGTGGAGATGTTCATCGTGCCGGTGGACTGGCAGGCGGCCGGCCTCGGCATGGTGACGCCGCAGTTGCCGGATGCCCAGGCGCTGACCATCGCCGTCGGCATTATCGGCGCCACCGTGATGCCGCACGCCATTTTCCTGCACTCGGGATTGACTCAGCACCGCAGCCCGGCCAGCGACAACGGCGAGCGGCGCAAGCTGCTGCGTTTTTCCAATATTGAAGTAGTGATCGCGCTGGCGCTTGCCGGGCTGGTGAATATTGCGATGGTGATCATGGCCTCGAGCGCCTTCCACGCCGGTAACAGCGACGTGGCCGAAATCGGCACCGCCTACCATACGCTGACGCCACTGTTCGGCGCGGCGGCGGCCGGCATCTTCCTGGCTTCGCTGATCGCCTCCGGCATTTCCAGTTCGGTGGTGGGTACCATGGCCGGGCAAATGATCATGCAGGGCTTCGTCGGCTTCCGCATTCCGGTGTGGGTGCGCCGCCTGGTGACCATGGTGCCGGCGTTTATCGTGGTGGCGATGGGCGTCAACGCCACCGACGCGCTGGTCTACAGCCAGGTGGTGCTGAGCCTGGCGCTGCCGGCGCCGATGATCGCGCTGGTGATGTTCACCCGCCGCCGCGACATCATGGGCGAGTTCGCCAACGGCCGCTGGACCAGTCTGGCGGCGGTGGTCGGCACGGTGGTGATCGTGCTGCTCAACGTGGTGTTGCTGCTGCAGACCTTTGGCGTCGACATCCCTGGATTGGGGTGATCTTGCGGGCCGCGCGGGGCGCGGCCGCGTCGCTAAATTATAAATTCCCCACGCCGCCGTCCATTTGCAGCTCCGCGCCGACCATAAATGCCGACTCGTCCGCCGCCAGAAACACCGCCGCTTTGGCCAGCTCCAGCGCGCTGCCCATGCGGCCGATCGGCACCAGCGCGCGGATATCGTCGCGTAAGGCCCGCTCGTCCGCTTCCGCCAACCCCAGTTTACCCAATGCCGGGGTTTCGGTCGGGCCGGGGCTGAGGCCATTAACGCGAATGCCGCGCGCGTGCAGCTCGCCGGAGAGCGTTCTGGCCAGCGATAACAAACCGGCTTTGCTGGCGGCGTAGGCGCTGCTCTGCGGCAGGCCGATATGGGCGCTGACCGAACCGCACAGGATCACCGAAGAAGGGTTGGCCAGCAGCGGCAGCAGCGCCTGGATCAGAAAGAACGGCCCCTTCAGGTTGATGTCCATCAGCCGCTGATAGCTTTGCTCATCCCACTCCTGCAGCGGGCGATGCGTGACGTCGCCGGCGTTGATGTACAGCACGTCCAGCCGCGGCCACCGCTGCTCCAACTGCTGCGCCAGCGCGCGCTGCTGTGGGATGTCGCCGGCGTCGCTCAGCAGCAACAGCGCCTTGTCCGCCAATGCCTGGCCCGCCGCGTCCAGGGCGCGTTGGCTGCGGCCGGTGATCGCAACCAAAGCGCCCTCGGCGATGAACTGGCGGGCGGTTTCCAGCCCGATGCCGCTGGTGCCGCCGGTAATCAATGCGTATTTGCCTTGCAGTCGTGACATAACCGATTCCTCTTTAGCGTCTGTTACGGCATTATTTGCGCTATAGTTCCTTTTGCATAGTAGGCACCTTTTGGATACTAAAGGACGAGGAGGGATGAAATGACGACGCAAGCGCCCTTAGCGGCGGAAAATAATTTGGCGGCGTTGCCGACGGCGGGCGAACCCTGCCCGATGGTGGACTTCGTCAATCTGGTGTCGGGTAAATGGGCGATACCGATCTTGTACCGGCTGATCATGATCGACGGCCCGGTGCGATTCAGCGAGCTGCAGCGGGCGGTGGCGCCCATTGCGCAGAAGGAGCTGACGCGCCAGCTGCGGCTGTTCGAACAGCGCGGCCTGGTGACGCGGCAGGTGTTTCCCGAAGTGCCGCCGCGGGTGGAGTATCAGGTCACCGCGCTGGGCAAATCGCTGCGGCCAACGCTGGACTCGCTGGCCGAGTGGATGCGTCGGCATGCGCCGCAGCTGATCGGCGGCTAGTCGCCGATGCCCGGCGGGTTGATGGTGGAACGCTCGACCTTTTCGTCGCCTTCGCCCCAGCGTTCCAGCACCTGCGCGTATTCGCCGCTGACGATCGCGCCATTGATCGCGGCGTTGACGGCGTTCACCAGCCCGTTGCCTTTTTTGGTGGTGACCGCGACATAGGCCACGCTGGGGCCGATGCCGACCATTTTGGTTTTGCCGGTCAGCGCCGCCTTGTAGGCGCCGGTGGAGTGGGGGCCGAAGAACGCATCGGCGCGCCCGGACTGAATGCTGAGGTTGGTGGCGGCGTCGTCGGTCACGTAGATCGGCTGTACCGGCGGCAGCCCGGCGGCGCGATTTTGTTTATCCCATCCCAGCAGAATGTTTTCCTGATTGGTGCCGGATCCGACGATGATCCGCAGACCGGCGACGTCCTGCGGCTGGTTGATCGCGGTGATGTGGCTGGTGGATTTGACGTAAAAGCCCAGCGTGTCCACTCGGTAAGTGGCGAAGTCGAATTTGGTTTTACGCTGTTTGGTGACGGCGATGTTGAAGATTGCCGCATCGTATTTGCCCGTGCTGATGCCCAGCGGCCAATCTTCCCAGGAGGTGGGCACCAGATTCAGCTCCAGTCCGAGGCTATCGGCCAGCAGGCGGGCGATGTCCGGATCGCTGCCGATCAGCGTTTTATTGTCTTCGGCGAACAGCGCCAGCGGCGGGGAGTTCTCGAATGCCACCGCCACCGTCAGCTTGCCTGGCACCGCGAAGTGAAAGTTCGCCGGGATCAGCGCGATAGCGGCGGGGTTCTTCTCTGCGTGTATCGGCTGTCGGTTAGCCTGCAGGTCGATACCGCCCGACGGGGCCGCCTGCACGGCGGCGCTCAGCAACAGCGCGCACAGCGCCGAAATTCTCGGTAACATAACGCCCTCTATCCTTTGTTAATCATGGAGTTACTATTGGCGGCGGCGCGGGGCAAGTAAAGCAACAATAGTGAATAACCAAAGTGAAAAGATGCACAAGCGGGGGGACGGGCTGCGCGAATCTGCAGCACTCGACGTGGAAAGTGCGCAATCAGGTTGAAAGCAGTAGAATTTGTCACTCATACTGCGTACAGCTAATTGTGTAAAACAAGGAACGCCAGATGGCCGAAGAAACGATTTTCAGTAAAATTATCCGCCGCGAAATCCCTGCTGATGTGGTTTACCAGGATGAACTGGTGACCGCTTTCCGTGACATCTCCCCCCAGGCGCCCACCCATGTGCTGATCGTTCCCAACGTGCTGATCCCAACCGTCAACGACGTGACCGTGGAGCACGAAGCCGCGCTGGGCCGCATGATCACCGCTGCGGCGAAAATCGCCGAACAGGAAGGCATCGCCGAGGACGGCTACCGCCTGATCGTCAACTGCAACCGCCACGCCGGTCAGGAGGTCTATCATATTCATATGCACCTGGTCGGTGGCCGCTCGCTGGGGCCGCTGCTGTCACGTTAAGCGAGGAAATCATGCGCGGTAAAAAAACTCTGCGTGGTCTGATGGCGTTGGCGCTGCCCGCCGCGTTGTTGATGGGATGCAGCTCACCGCCCGGCATCGCTGTCAACCAAGGGCAGACGGTGGTGATGGATCCCTCGGTGCTGACCGCCGGTATTCTGGCCGATACGCCCTCGATTTCGAACGCTTCCGGGCGGGTGATGGCAACCTCGGTGCTCAATAACAGTCAGCCGACGCCGGTCACCGTACATTACCGTTTCTATTGGTACGACGCGCAGGGGCTGGATATTCGCCCCTTCGAGAAACCGCGTGAGATCGTGGTGGCACCCGACTCGGACGCCAAAATCTACTCGATTAACGGCAATCTGGACGCTAAAAGCGCGCGTCTGTTTCTGTACCTGTAAGCGCTTGCCAGGTTTGGAGAAAAAGCATGAAAAAGTACGTCTTAGTGGCGCTGGCCGCATTAACCTTGAGCGGCTGTCTGTCGCGCCCGCCTGAGCCGGAACAACCGTTGCCGCCGGTCACCGTCGAGCCGGATCAGCCGACGCCGCCGGTGGAGCAGCCGCAGCCGCCAACTACCGAGCCGGTGCCGCAGCCGCCGAAAATCCAGCAGCTCGACTGGCTGGGCAGCGTGCAGCCGCTGGTGGGGCAGATGTTGAAGGCCGATGGCGTCACGGCCGGCAGCGTGCTGCTGCTGGACAGCGTCAAGAACAACACCAACGGCTCGCTGCAGATGGGCAAAGCCACCGCGGCACTGTATAAGGCGTTGGCGTCGAACTCCACTTTCAGCGTGGTGCCGGAAGCGAAGCTGACCAGCGCCAGACAAACGCTGGGCCTGTCGGCGGATGACAGCTTCGGCTCGCGCAGTAAGGCGATTGGCCTGGCGCGCATCGTCGGCGCGCAGTACGTGCTGTACAGCGATGTCAGCGGCGACGTGAAGTCACCGGCGCTGGATATGCAGCTGATGCTGGTGCAAACCGGCGAGATCGTCTGGTCGGGCAATGGCGCCGTTAAACGCTGAGGCCGCGCTGCGACGATTGATGGAAACCAGACTGCCGGCGGTGAATACCGCCGGTTGTCATTTCAGCCCGGTGCAGGGGCTGACCGGCGAGAGCTGGCGCATCGACGGCTCGGGCGTCACGCTGCTGGCGCGGCAACATAGCGCGGAGAAACGCGCGCTGGGCGTGAGCAGGCGGCGGGAGGCGCAGGTCCTGCGTCGCTGTGCGCCGGGGCTGGGGCCACGGGTTTTCGCACAGAATAATCAGTGGCTTATCCTCGAATGGCTTGAAGGTGACGTCGTCACAAATGCCGAATTTGACGCGCTGAATCAGCGCGGCGAGCTGGCGGCGATGGTGGCGACGCTGCATCGGCGGCCGCTCAGCGGTTACCGGCTGGATCTGCGGCGGCAATTCCTCCGCTACTGGCAGCAGCTGGATACGCGGCGTTTAACCCCCGCCTGGCTGCGCCTGCAGCGTCATTTTTTACGCAGCGCCTTGCCACGGCCGCTGCGCCTGGCGCCGCTGCACATGGATATCCATCCGGGCAATCTTCTCGCCACCGGCGAAGAGCTGCGGCTGATCGACTGGGAGTATGCCGCCGACGGCGACATAGCGCTGGATATCGCTGTGCTGTTTCGCAGCAACGGCTGGTCGGCCGAACAGCAGCAGCGCTTTTTGCAGCACTACGCGCATCAGGGCTATCGCGACGTCGCCCGGTTGCAGGCGCAGGTGCGCCGTTGGCTGCCGTGGGTGGATTATCTGATGCTGCTGTGGTTTGAAGTGCGCTGGCAGCAGAGCGGCGACGTTGAATTTTTGCGCTGGGGCGCTGCGGTGCGCCGGCGATTCTGTTTATCATCATCTGAATTCTGAACGAACAAAATGAAGTGAGGTGCCCGTGGGCCCAGTAATGCTAGATGTCGCCGGCTACGAGCTGGATGCAGAAGAACGCGAGATTTTGAAACACCCGCTGGTTGGCGGATTGATCCTGTTTACCCGTAACTTCCACGATGCGGAGCAACTGCGTGAGCTGGTGCGCCAGATCCGCGCCGCCTCGCACGATCGGCTGGTGGTGGCGGTAGACCAAGAGGGCGGGCGCGTGCAGCGTTTCCGCGAGGGTTTCACCCGTTTGCCGGCGGCGCAGTCGTTCGCCGCGTTGCACGATGCGCAGGAAGGCGGCCGTCTGGCGCAGGAGGCCGGCTGGCTGATGGCGGCGGAGATGATCGCGCAGGATATCGACATCAGCTTCGCGCCGGTGCTGGACATCGGCCACGGCAGCGCGGCGATCGGCGAGCGTTCGTTCCACAGCGATCCGCCGCAGGCGCTGGCGATGGCGGAGCGCTTCATCCTCGGCATGCACAGCGCCGGCATGAAAACCACCGGCAAACACTTCCCGGGGCACGGCGCCGTCAGCGCCGATTCGCATAAGGAAACCCCGCGCGATCCGCGGCCGCTGGCGCAGATCCGCGAGCACGACATGGCGATCTTCCGCGAGCTGATCAACCGCCAGCTGCTGGACGCCGTCATGCCGGCCCACGTCATCTATACTGAAGCGGACCCGCGTCCGGCCAGCGGCTCGCCTTACTGGCTGCAGCAGATCCTGCGTCAGGAGCTGGGCTTCGACGGCGTGATCTTCTCCGACGATCTGTCGATGGAAGGCGCCGCCATCATGGGGAGCTACGCCGAGCGCGGCCAGGCGGCGCTGGATGCCGGATGCGACATGATTCTGGTGTGCAACAACCGCGCCGGTGCGGTCAGCGTGTTGGATAACCTGTCCCCGGTCAAAGCAGAGAAGGTGAAGTGGTTATATCATCGCGGTCAGTTCACCCGTCAGGAACTGCGTGACTCCGAGCGCTGGCAGCAGGCGCACAAGGCGCTCAGCGCGTTGAGCGAGCGTTGGGAGGAGCACAAGCAGCGTTCGCAAGGGTGAATCCAGGTGCCGCATCGCGGCGCAGAGCGGAAATGATGAGGGCCGCGCCCGCGGCCCTTGGCTTGTTGCGAGGATCCACATGATTATCTATTTGCACGGCTTCGATTCCACCAGTCCCGGCAATCATGAAAAGGTATTACAGCTGCAGTTTATCGATCCGGACGTGCGCTTTATCAGCTACAGCACGCTGCATCCGCGTCACGACATGCAGCATCTGTTGAAAGAGGTGGACAAGGCGGTGCAGCAGGGCGGCGATGCGCACCCGTTGATCTGCGGGGTTGGCCTCGGCGGCTTCTGGGCGGAGCGCATCGGCTTCCTGTGCGGCATTCGCCAGGCGATGTTCAATCCCAACCTGTACCCGGAAGAGCACATGCACGGCAAGATAGACCGGCCGGAAGAGTATCGCGATATCGCCACCAAGTGCGTGGAGGATTTCCGCGAGAAAAACCGCGATCGCTGTCTGGTGGTGCTGTCGCGCCACGACGAGGTGCTGGATAACCGGCGCAGCGCCGAATTGCTGCATCACTACTACGAGATCGTGTGGGATGAACAGCAGACGCACAAGTTTAAAAACATCTCTCCGCATCTGCAGCGGCTCAAGGCGTTCAAGGCGCTGGGTTAACAGTTTCATAACGCTGCCGCGAGCCGCGCGCCCCGTTTTTCACCGGCGGAAAGTGCGGCTTTTTTGTACGTCAAAGCAAGATTCTGTGTGGCAATCGGCAAAATTTAAAACTGTGACTCAGCGCTAACTATTTGAATCACAATCCCCAAAAAAAAACCGCGTCCAGCCTTTAACCAAAAAAATTTGATGTACGTCAATTTTGGTATGACCAAATAACCTCACATGCTATTCTGGCTGCAGAGAGCCGATTTATTTTAAGCGAACCCTATGTATTCTAAGGATATTATTTATTTACCCTGGGATAACAAATGGTTCACATTTAGGGGGTTATTTTGACAACGCCAAAGAAGAAAATCGTTATTGTTGGCGGCGGCGCCGGTGGTTTGGAGCTGGCGACCAGCCTGGGCCATAAACTTGGCCGCAAGAACAAAGCCGAGATCACGTTGGTGGATCGCAACCACAGCCATTTGTGGAAACCGCTGTTGCACGAAGTGGCGACCGGTTCCCTCGATGACGGCGTAGATGCGCTCAGCTACCTGGCGCACGCGCGCAATCACCATTTCAGCTTCCAGCTGGGGTCGTTGACCAACATCAACCGTGAGACGCAAACGCTGCAGCTGGCGCAGATCTGCGACGAGCAGGGCGGCGAGCTGGTGCCGGCGCGCGAATTGCCGTACGACATTCTGGTGATGGCGTTGGGCAGCACCTCGAACGATTTCGGTACGCCAGGCGTGAAAGAGCACTGCATCTTCCTGGATAACCCCCATCAGGCACGTCGTTTCCACAACGAAATGCTCAACCTGTTCCTGAAGTTCTCGGCGCAGCCGGGGCAAAAAGAGCGGGTCAACATCGCTATCGTCGGCGGCGGCGCCACCGGCGTTGAACTGTCCGCCGAACTGCACAACGCGGTGAAGCAGTTGCACAGCTACGGCTTTGAAGGCCTGGACAACAGCGCGCTCAACGTGACGCTGGTGGAAGCCGGCGAGCGCATCCTGCCGGCGCTGCCGCCGCGCATTTCCGCCGCCGCGCACCAGGAGCTGATCAAACTGGGCGTGCGCGTGCTGACCAACACCATGGTGACCAGCGCGGACGCCAAGGGGCTGAATACCAAGGGCGGCGAATTCATCGACGCCGATCTGATGGTGTGGGCGGCCGGCATCAAGGCGCCGGACTTTATGAAGGACATCGGCGGCCTGGAAACCAACCGCATCAACCAGCTGGTGGTGGAGCCGACGCTGCAGACCACGCGCGATCCGAACATCTTCGCCATCGGCGACTGCGCTTCCTGTCCGAAAGAGGGCGGCGGTTTCGTGCCGCCGCGCGCGCAGTCGGCGCACCAGATGGCTTCGCGTTGCGCCACCAATATTCTGGCGCTGATGAACGGCCAGACGCTGAAGCCTTACGTGTATAAAGATCACGGCTCGCTGGTGTCGCTGTCGCGCTTCAGCACCGTCGGCAGCCTGATGGGCAACCTGATGCGCGGTTCGATGATGGTGGAAGGGCGCATCGCGCGCTTCGTCTACATCTCGCTGTACCGCATGCATCAGGTAGCGTTGCATGGCTACATCAAAACCGGCCTGATGATGCTGGTGGGCGGCATTAACCGGGTGATCCGTCCGCGCCTGAAGATGCACTGATCCCGCCTTTGTCGACCAACCCGCGCCGGTTCGCCCGCGCGGGTTTTTTTTATGGCGGCGCGAGGCTAACGGCGGCGGTTGCTTGATTCTTCTGCATAAGCCGTCGTTGGCATGGGTAAAATTCTTAAGATTCCTCCTAAACAACGGGAAAACGGTCGTTTTCCCGCATTTTTGGTCCCCTTGTCTTATTGCGGGCCTTCAGATCATTGTGCAGACTTTACCTCGTTTACAGACGGCGCGTCGCGCACGCCGTAAACCGGGATACCGCCAGCCGCCCATGCGCAAAATAATAAGCGCGGTGCCAGCCGGTAACAGACCCCGGAAAAAATGCGTGGTAACACTTTCAGGAGGTTTCCTGTGAACAAGTCAATGTTAGCCGGTGTTGGAATTGGTATCGCTGCCGCTCTGGGGATTGCTGCGGTAGCCAGCCTGGACGTCTTTTCTGCCGGTCCGCAATATGCGCAGGTGCTCGCCGCCACACCGATTAAAGAAACCATCAAAACGCCGCGTCAGGAATGCCGCAACGTCACCGTGACGCACCGCGCACCGGTGCAGGATGAAAACCGCATCGCCGGCTCTGTGCTGGGCGCAGTGGCGGGCGGCGTGATTGGCCACCAGTTCGGCGGCGGTCGCGGGCGCGACGTGGCGACCGTGGTCGGCGCGCTGGGCGGTGGCTACGCCGGCAACCAGGTGCAAGGGGCGATGCAGAACAACGACGTCACCACCAGCGTTCAGCAGCGTTGCAAAACGGTCTACGACAAGTCTCAGAAAATGCTGGGCTATGACGTGACCTACAAGATCGGCAATCAGCAGGGCAAGATCCGCATGGATCACGATCCGGGCACGCAAATCCCGTTGGATAAAAACGGCCAGCTGGTGTTGAACAGAGCCTGATCGCCACATTCGAATTAAACCCGCGGGCAGTGTTAGTTCTGATCGTTTAACCCGGTTAAGCGAGCGGCGTTAACATTGACGCGGGTTTCTGTTTTCTGCCTGCCCAAAAGTTTGCGATCGTTCTAATGTCTGCGTGCGATATCGCTGGGCGAAACTTCAAAAAAGCCCCTGCGTTTGTTATATTATTGTGCAATTAAGCGGTGTTATCGGCGCCAATCGCCACACCGGCCAAACCCGAGTATTTCGTCTCGCAGAGATAACGACATGTTAGATTTTCGCTTTCCGACAGCGTTGCAAATGGTCCTTAGCGTCGCCGTAGCTGAGAAGCAGGGCATGCGTTCGACGAGCGCCACCCTCGCCGCCGCTCTGGAAGCCAACCCCAGCTTTATCCGCAAACTGATGGTGCCGCTGACCAAAGACGGCATCATCGTTTCCACCTTGGGCCGAAACGGCTCTATCCACCTCGGCCGTCCGGCGGAAGAGATCACCCTGCGGGACATCTATCTGGCGGTAATCGACGACAAGCGCATCTGGGCTTCCCGCCCTGAAGTGCCGGCTCGTTGCCTGGTGAGCGCCAACGCCTGCTGGTATTTCAAATCGGTGGTGAACGAGGCCGAACAGGCTTCGCTCGCGGTGCTGGCGCGCCACACCGTGGCCGACTCGCTGGCCGAGCTGGAGCGGGGCGACAAGCGCGCCTGCGCGGAATACGCCGCCGAGCAAGAGGCTGAAGCCGCCGGTAAATAATGCCGGATGGAGCGCATAAAAAAGGTCGGGCATTGCCCGACCTTTTTGCATTTCAGGATGATGATTACGCCGTCTGCGGCTGCGCTTTGCGCGCCACCAGGCGCCGCAAGGTGACGTAGAACACCGGCGTCAGGAACAGCCCGAACAGGGTGACCCCCAGCATGCCGGAGAACACCGTGATGCCGGTGACGCCGCGCACTTCGGCGCCGGCGCCATGGCCAAGGATTAGCGGGATGGTGCCGGCGATGAAGGCGATGGAGGTCATCACGATCGGCCGCAGCCGCAGGCGGCAGGCCTCCAGCGCCGCTTCGACGATGCCTTTGCCCTGCATTTCCAGTTCGCGGGCGAACTCGACGATCAGAATGGCGTTCTTGCAGGCCAGCCCCATCAGAACGACCAGCCCGACCTGAACGAACACGTTGTTGTCGCCGCCGGTCAGCCACACGCCGAACAGCGCCGACAGCATGGTCATCGGCACGATCAGGATCACCGCCAGCGGCAGCGTCCAGCTTTCGTACAGCGCCGCCAGCGCGAGGAACGCCAGCAGCACCGCCACCGGGAACACCACCAGCGCGGCGTTACCCTGGGTCGATTGCTGGTAACTCAGATCGGTCCACTGGATGTTCATGCCGTTCGGCAACAGCTTGCCGGCCATCTGCGTCAGCGCGCCCATCGCCTGGGTAGAGGAGAGCACGCGCGGATCGGCGTCGCCGATCAGATCCGCTGCCGGAAAACCGTTGTAACGGATCACCGGATCCGGGCCGTAGGTGGTGCCGATGCTGACCATACTGCCGATCGGCACCATTTCGCCCTTATCGTTGCGGGTGCGCAGGTTGGCGATGTCTTCCACGCTGTCGCGGAATTGGCCGTCGGCCTGCGCCATCACCTTCCAGGTGCGGCCGTAACGGTTGAAGTCGTTAATGTAAGACGAACCGAGGTAGGTCTGCAGCGTGCTGAACAGCGCGTTGAGCGGCACCCCCTGCGCCTTGGCCTTGTCGCGATCGATTTTGGCGTCCAGCTGCGGCACGTTGGCCTGATAGGAGGAGATCGGGAACCCCATTCCCGGCGTTTGCATAATGGCGCCGGACAGGGTGTTGATCGCCGTCTGCAGCGCGCCGTAACCCAGCCCGCCGCGATCCTGCACGTACAGCGAATAGCCGGAGCCCTGGCCGATGCCGAGGATCGGCGGCGGCATGATCGAGAAGGCGAAACCTTCCTGGATCTGCGAAATGCGCGCGTTGATCTCGGCGTTGATCTGCGCTGCGGTGCGGGTACGGGTGTTCAACGACTCCAGTGCGAAGAACACCGTGCCGGTATTCGGCGTATTGGTGAACTGCAGCGCGTTCAGGCCGGGGAAGGCCACCGCATCGGTGACGCCGTCCACGCTCAGGCCGATGGCGCTCATTTTGCGGATCACCGCATCGGTGCGCTCCAGCGAGGCGCCTTCCGGCATCTTCACGCCGCCGATCAGATACAGCTTGTCCTGCGTCGGGATAAAGCCGCCGGGCACGGTCTTGAACATCACGCCGGCGGCGGCCAGCAGCAGCAGGTAGACGACGAACACCGCGCCGCGTCGGCCAAGCACGCGGGATACCCCGTGCTGATAACGCTGCGAGCCGCTGGCGAAGAAGCGGTTGAACGGCCGGAACAGCCAGCCGAACAGCCGGTCGATCAGGCGCGACGGCAGGTCTTTCGGCGCGCCGTGCGGTTTCAGCAAGCGCGCCGCCAGCGCCGGCGACAGGGTCAGCGAGTTGATGGCGGAGATCACCGTCGAGATGGCGATGGTGACGGCGAACTGCTTGTAGAACTGGCCGGTGACGCCGGAAAGGAACGCCATCGGCACGAACACCGCACACAGCACAACGGCGATGGCGATGATCGGGCCGGAGACCTCGCGCATTGCCTGGTGCGCCGCCGCCAGCGGCGACAGCCCCTCTTCGATGTTGCGCTCGACGTTCTCCACCACCACGATGGCGTCATCCACCACGATGCCGATCGCCAGCACCAGCCCGAACAGGCTGAGGGTGTTGAGCGAGAAGCCCAGCAGATACAGCGCGGCGAAGGTGCCGACCACGGAGATCGGTACCGCCAGCAGCGGAATGATCGAGGCGCGCCAGGTCTGCAGGAACAGAATGACCACCAGCACCACCAGGATCACCGCTTCCAGCAGGGTATCTACCACCGCGCGGATCGAGTCGCGCACGAATACCGTCGGGTCGTATGGCGACTTCCAGCTCATGCCGTCCGGGAAGCGGGTCGCCAGCTCGGCCATCTTGCCGCGCACCGCGTCCGACAGCTCGATGGCGTTGGCGCCCGGTGACTGGAAGATGCCGATGCCGACCGCATCCTTGTTATTAAGCTGGGCGCGCAGCGCGTAGCTGCCGGAGCCCATTTCGATGCGCGCCACGTCGCGCAGCCGCACGATCTCGCCGTTATCGCCGCTCTTGAGAATGATGTTGCCGAACTCTTCTTCGGTTTGCAGGCGGCCCTGGGCGTTGATCGACAGCAGATAGTCGCTGCGCGTCGGCATCGGTTCCGCGCCAAGCTGGCCGGCGGAAACCTGCACGTTCTGCTCCTGCATGGCGCTCACCACGTCGGAGGCGGTCAGCCCGCGCGTGGCGACCTTGTTCGGATCGAGCCAGATGCGCATTGCGTATTCGCCGGCGCCGAAGATCTGCACCTGGCCGACGCCCGGCAGGCGGGCCAGTTCATCCTTGACCTTCAGGGTGGCGTAGTTGCGCAGGTACAGCGAGTCGTACTTGCCGGAAGGCGATACCAGATGCACCACCAGCGTCAGCGCCGGAGACTGTTTCTGGGTGGTGATCCCCTGGCGGCGCACGTCTTCCGGCAGGCGCGCTTCGGCCTGCGCCACGCGGTTTTGCACCTGCACCTGCGCCTGATCGGGATCGGTGCCCGGGCGGAAGGTGACGGTGGTCACCAGCACGCCGTCGGAACCGGCGACCGATTTCATGTACATCATGTTTTCGACGCCGTTGATCGCTTCCTCCAGCGGCGTGGCCACCGTTTCAGCGATCTCTTTCGGGTTGGCGCCCGGGTATTCTGCACGCACCTGCACGCTGGGCGGCACCACGTCCGGGTACTCGCTGATCGGCAGCAGCGGGATGGCTATCACCCCGGCGACAAAAATCAGTATCGACAGCACCGCGGCGAAGATCGGTCGGTCGATGAAAAAGCGGGAAAAGTCCATGGGTCAGAAGTCTCTGCTGGGAGCTTAGTTAAGCGTGGAGGCGATAGGGTTCATGGCGACGGCTTTCGCGTCGACCGGCATGCCCGGCATAAACACTTTCTGCATGCCGTCGACGATCACCCGATCGCCGTTTGCCAACCCTTTCTGCACGATGCGCAATCCTTCGGCCATGCGGCCCACGTCAATGTCGCGGCGCTGCGCCTTGCCGTCTTTATCGACGATGTAAACGAACTTGCGGTTCTGGTCGGTCATCACCGCTTTGTCGTCGATCAGCATGGCGTTGAACTCGGCGCTGCCGGGCATCTGTACCCGGGCGAACAGCCCCGGCGTGAAGCGGCGATCGCGGTTGTCGAGCAGGGCGCGCATGCGGATGGTGCCGGTCCCGGCGTTCAGTTGGTTATCGGTGAAGTCCACCAGCCCCTGATGCGGAGTGCCGTCTTCGCCTACTAGGCCGACTTTCACCGGCAGGCGGGCATCGTGCCGGCCTTGCTGCTGATAGCGCAGGAAGGTGGCTTCATCCACGTCGAAATAGACGTAGACCTTGTCGAGCGACACCAGCGTCGTCAGCACGCTGGCGCTGTCGCCGGCGGTGACCAGGTTGCCGGCGGTGATCATCGCGCGGCTGGCGCGCCCGTCAATCGGCGCGGTAACGCGGGTAAAGTCGAGATTCAGCTGCGCCATATCGAGCTGGGCCTGCGCCGCCAGCACGTTGCTTTGCGCCTGCGCGGCGGATGACCGGCGCTGCTCCCATACTTCCTGAGAGATGGCCTGAGTGCCGATCAGTTTCTCGGTGCGCGAGGATTCGCTGCGCGCCAGGGCGGCCTGGTTGCGCGCCCGCACCAGCTCTGCCTGCGCCTGTTCGCGCGCGGCGCGGTAGGTGCGATCGTCGATGGTGAACAGCACCTGGCCTTTTTTCACCTCGTCGCCTTCGGTGTAGTTGACCCGCTCGATGTAACCGGAGACCCGTGGGCGCAGTTGCACGCTCTGCACCGCCTCGACCCGGCCGTTGAAGGCATCCCACTGGCTGATCGGCTTGACCACTACGCTGGCGGCGCTGACCACCGGCGGCGGCGGTGGGGCATTGTGCGCGACGCTGTTGTCGCATCCGGCGAGCAGGGCGGCCAACAGCGCCACCCCGGAGAGCCGCTGACCCAGAGCGACGGCGCGCGTGCGGCCGCCGGCGTTGAACGATGAGTTTGGTTGATTTGCCATTATTTTTATTCCGATAAGTAAGCGCGGTCAGGCCCCACACCCGGCCCTGTTCTCCGGGATTCGCCCCCGCACCGGCGAGCGGTGAGGGGGCGGCTGCGCCGTGCAGCGGCGCAACGTTAGGTTTTGAAACACATTGGTGTCACATTAATGTATCAATATCGGTTACATTAATTGGGGGGAGTATAGTGGCGGCTTTCCGGTAAATGCAATAATAAAAATTGCATTTAAAGCGAAACTGTTGCAACGTATGTGCATCGGGCAGAGGGTGACCCTGCCGAATGATGGGAGCATCAGCATGAACACTACGGGCTTTATTACCGATTTGAAGGCGTGGATCGACAACAATCTGGAAGAGAAACTGGATATCAACACCGTGGCGGACCGCGCGGGCTATTCCAAATGGCATCTGCAGCGCATGTTCAAACGCCAGACCGGCTACGCGCTGGGGGAGTATATCCGCATGCAAAAACTGAAAGTGTCGGCGGAGCGCCTGGCCAACAGCGGCGAGCCTATCGTCAGCGTGGCGATCTCGCTCGGCTTCGACTCACAGCAGTCGTTCAACCGCAGCTTCAAACGCCAATTCGGCCAAACGCCGGGCGATTGGCGCCGCGCGCTGGCGCAGCCGGCGTCAATGGGGCGCACGCACCACTGAGCGGTTGGGGTATGGGGATAAAAAAGCCTGAATTTGCGTTCGGGCTTTTTTGTATGGCGGTGAGGGAGGGATAGATTCGCTGCGCTCACCCTGCGGGCCGCCGTTGGCGGTCCAAAACGCAAGCGTTTTGTCGAACCCTGTCGAGGGTTCTCACCCTCCCGATCGGTGCGCTATGCATACAAAAAAGCCTGAACGTGAGCTCAGGCTTCTTCGTAGAATATGGCGGTGAGGGAGGGATAGATTCGCTGCGCTCACCCTGCGGGCCGCCGTTGGCGGTCCAAAACGCAGGCGTTTTGTCGAACCCTGTCGAGGGCTCTCACCCTCCCGCTCGGTGCGCTATGCATACAAAAAAGCCTGAACGTGAGCTCAGGCTTCTTCGTAGAATATGGCGGTGAGGGAGGGATTCGAACCCTCGATACACTTTCGCGTATACACACTTTCCAGGCGTGCTCCTTCAGCCACTCGGACACCTCACCATATTTTTTTGTTGCGAAATCATCGCTGCAACGGGGCGCTACTATAGGGAGTGGGGCCGATCCGGTCAAGAATAATTTCTGTGTTTTTGTTCGTCCGCTCAAGCCGTGTTCACTTTGCTGAAAACTGCGGCGAACGGCAGGGCGGAAGCCATGAAAGAGCGAGAACATCAGGGGTAAGGTTCGTGGATAACCGGCGGAAATGGGAATCACGGTCACAGAGGGAGGGAGATGCGCTGCGCACGCCCCTCTCGGCTGTGCGCCATGCAAAAAAAAAAGCCTGGACGCGAATCCAGGCTTTCTCTTTGAATTTGGCGGTGAGAGAGGGCTTGATTCGCTGCGCTCACCCTGCGGGCCGCCGTTGGCGGTCCAAAACGCAGGCGTTTTGTCGAACCCTGTCGAGGCTTCTCGCCTCTCTCGGCGGTGCGCCATGCAAAAAAAAAAGCCTGGACGCGAATCCAGGCTTTCTCTTCGAATTTGGCGGTGAGAGAGGGGTTCGAACCCTCGATACACTTTCGCGTATACACACTTTCCAGGCGTGCTCCTTCAGCCACTCAGACACCTCACCGTTTTGTCATCGATAACGCCTTGCGCTGTCGACGGGCGCTAATGTAGGAGAATCTGATCTCAGCGTCAACCCTCTTATTTCATTCTCATGACTGTTTAGCCAAACTTGCAGCAATTTGCTGATTTACCGAACGATATTCCCACTCTTGGCCGCCGGCGGGCAGGGTGGACTACGTTCAAAACGCGTGAAAGATGATTGTTTGACCTTTTTCTATACGGGTAGCTCAATATATCGCCAATGAGATCGGTCTATTTGCTGTTATATGCATTAATACTGGATTATTAGTCAAATGTGTCGCTAAATGGAATTATGTCGGCGCGGCGTTTTTGGCAAGGAACATCACGGCGCCGCGCAGATTGCCGGGAGACAGGCCGGCGATATCGCAGACAGGGACAGACTCATTACATAATAATGCAGTAGAGGTTCGTTTTGACTCCTTCAGATGCCATGCCGGCGCCGCAAGCGCGCCATGCCATTCCCCCCGGTGCGGGGGCGCTGTTCTTCATCCAGATCTTCGCCACACTGGGCTTCGCCGTGCTTTACTCCACGCTGGTGCTGTACGCCACCAAGCGATTGGGCTTCAACGAAAGCAGCGCCAACGCCATGATGGGCGTGTTCGGCGCCTTCAACTATGGTCTGCACATGTTCGGCGGCTACCTCGGCGGCCGTTTCCTCAGTAACCGCAATCTGTTCGTGCTGGGCATGGTGTTGCAGGTGATCGGCTGCGCGCTGATTGCCGTCGCGGGCGTGTGGGGGCTGTACTGGGGGCTGGCGATGTTCCTGACCGGCAGCGGCCTTAACGTGACCTGCATTAATATGATGCTCACCCAGCGTTTCAAACCGGATGATGACCGGCGCGAATCGGCATTCCTGTGGAACTACGCTGGCATGAACCTCGGGTTCTTCGTTGGCTTTACCGTCGCCGGGTATTTCCAACTGACGGAAAACTATCGCGCGCTGTTCCTGTTCGCCACGCTGGGCAATGCGGCGGCGATCATCGTCGCCGTCTGCCGCTGGCGGATTCTGGCGGATCTCAATACGCCGCTGCACGATGCCAGCCGCAGTCAATACCGTTGGCGCATGCTGGTCGGGCTGGCGGTGCTGGTGGCGCTGGTGCCGATTATCCGCGTGATGCTGACCCACGCCGAGTTCAGCGGCCATTTCGTGATCGTGCTCGGCGCGCTGATCTTCCTGATGCTGTGCGTGGTGACGCTGCGCCACCATCCGCGCGATGAGCGCCGCAGAATGGCGGCCTATCTGATCCTGGCGCTGGGGTCGCTGGTGTTCTGGGCGCTGTATCAGCTGGCGCCGATGGGGCTGATGCTGTTCTCCGAGCACAACATCAACCTGAACGTTTACGGCATTCAGGTGGCGCCGCAGTGGATCCAGAATATCAACACGCTGGTGATCGTGGTGGGCGGCCCGCTGCTGGCCTGGTGGTTCAACCGCCTGCGCGCTCGCGGCTGCAACATCGACATTCCGCTGCAGTTCTCCGGATCGCTGTTCTGCATCGGGCTTGGCATGCTGGTGCTGCCGCTGGGCATCAGCATGGCCGGCGGCGACGGGCTGGTGGCGTTTAAATGGATCGTCATCAGCTATGTGCTGCAAAGCGTCGGTGAATTGATGATCTCGCCGATCGGTTACGCGATGATCGGCAAGCTGGCGCCGCCGCGCTATCAGGGCGTGATGATGGGCTGCTGGATGATGGTGACCGGCGTCGCCTCGGTGCTGGCGGGCTACGTCTCCGGCCTGATGCCGGAAAACAGCGGCAGCACGCCGCTGCAAACCAATCCCGGCTACAGCGAAATCTTCAGCGCGCTGGGCTGGGGGGCGACGGGCGTCGGCGTGGCGATGCTGATCCTCATTCCGCTGTTGCGGCGCCTTATCCGGCGCGACGGTCCGTCTGCCGCCTGATTTGGCGAGAATACACAGCAGCCCCACTGGTCGGGGCTGTTTTTATTTTGGGCTTTAACGCTTGCATCCGGCGGCGAATCGCGGAAGGCTGAAGGAAAACCAATAAAAACAAACCGGAGCCCGCAGTATGAACATCATCTATTACCACCCCTTGTTTAACGCCCAGGAATGGCTGACCGGCATCAAGCAACGCCTGCCGCAGGCCGAGATCCGCGAATGGCAGCGCGGCGACGAGCGGCCGGCGGATTACGCGCTGGTATGGCGCCCGCCGCACGAGATGTTAGCCAACCGCCGCGATCTGAAAGCGGTGTTCGCCCTCGGCGCCGGCGTCGACGCCATTCTCGATCAGGAGCGCAAACACCCCGGCACACTGCCCGCCGGCGTGCCGCTGCTGCGGCTGGAGGATACCGGCATGGCGCAGCAGATGCAGGAATATGCGCTGAGCTATGTGCTGCGCTATTTCCGCCGTTTCGACGAGTATCAGGCGTTGCAGCAGCGGCAGGAATGGCAACCGCTCGATCCGCACTCGCTGGATGATTTCACTATCGGCATCCTCGGCGCCGGCGTGCTGGGGCAGAGCGTGGCGCGCAAGCTGACCGAGTTTGGCTTTAGCGTACGCTGCTGGAGCCGCAGCGCCAAACAGATCGACGGCGTGCAAAGCTTCGCCGGAGAGGCGCAGCGCGGCGCCTTTCTCGACGGCGTAAAACTGTTGATCAACCTGCTGCCCAATACGCCGGAGACCGTCGGCATCCTCAACCGCGAGCTGTTCGCGCAGCTGAGCACGGGCGCCTATCTCATCAACATCGCGCGCGGCGCGCATCTGGTGGAGGCCGATCTGCTGGCAGCGCTGGAGCAGGGGCAACTGGCCGCCGCCACGCTGGACGTGTTCGCCCGCGAGCCGCTGCCGCAGGATCACCCGTTCTGGCGTCATCCGCGTGTCACCATTACCCCGCATATTGCTGCCATCACGTTGCCGCAGCAGGCGATGGATCAGATCGCCGCCAATATTCGCGCGCTGGAGGCGGGGCATGCCCCGGCCGGCGTGGTCGACAGGCAACGGGGTTACTGAGCCTTCAGCCGCCGTTCGGTAACTGATAAGCTGTTATCGTCATCGCGCCTGTCCGTACCTTTGCGGGCGGGCCCTCTGGAAGGAGAAACAATGTACCCCGTTGATTTGCATATGCACACCGTCGCCAGCACCCACGCTTACAGCACGCTGCACGATTACATCGCCGAAGCCCAGCAGAAGGGCATCAAGCTGTTCGCCATCACCGATCACGGCCCGGACATGGCCGATGCGCCGCACTACTGGCACTTCATGAACATGCACGTGTGGCCGCGCCGGGTGAACGGCGTGGGCATTTTGCGCGGTATCGAAGCCAACATCAAAAACCTGCAGGGCGATATCGACTGCACCGGCCCGATGCTGACGGCCACCGACGTGATCATCGCCGGTTTCCATGAGCCGGTGTTTGCGCCGCAGGATAAAGCGTCCAATACTGAAGCGATGATCGCCGCGATGGCGCAGGGAGACGTGCATATCATCAGCCACCCCGGCAACCCGCGTTACCCGATCGATATTCCCGCCGTCGCGGCGGCGGCGGCCAAATACGAGGTGGCGCTGGAGCTGAATAACTCGTCGTTCACCCACTCCCGCAAGGGCAGCGAGGCCAACTGCCGGGCGATCGCCGCCGCGGTGCGCGACGCCGGCGGCTGGCTGGCGCTGGGTTCGGATTCGCACGTCGCTTTTTCACTGGGTAATTTCGAGCACTGCGAGCGCATCATCGAAGAGGTGGGCTTCCCGCAGGAGCGCATTCTCAACGTCAGCCCGCGCCGGTTGCTGGATTTTCTCGAGCGGCGCGGCAAGCCGGCGATTGCGGAATTGGCCGATTTGTGACATCGTCCCGGCAAAATTTTCCGTATTGTATAAGGCATTATCATGAATGAGTTTTCCATTGTCTGCCGCGTGCTGGGTACGCTGTTCTACCGCCAGCCGCAGGATCCGCTGCTGGTGCCGCTGTTCGCGCTGATCAAAGAGGGCAAGCTGCAGCAGCACTGGCCGCTGGAGCAGGATGACCTGCTGAAGCGCCTGCAGCAGGGCTGCGACGTCAACCAGCTGGCGACCGACTTTAACGCGATGTTCGTCGGCAGCGAATGCAGCGTGTCGCCGTTCCGCTCCGACTACGTCGAAGGCGCCAGCGAAGCGGAAGTGCGCACCTTCCTGCAGCAGCGCGGCATGCCGCTGGCGGAGGCGCCGGCCGACCATTTCGGCCAGCTGCTGCTGGCCGCTTCCTGGCTGGAGGATCAGTCGCAGGAAGATGAAGCGCAGGCGCAGATCGCGCTGTTCGACGAGTTTCTGCTGCCGTGGTGCGGCCGCTTCCTCGGCAAAGTGGAAGCGCACGCCACCACCGGTTTCTACCGCACGCTGGCGCTGATGACCCGCGACGCCATCCAGGCGATGCGCGACGAGCTGGCGGAGTACGAGCAGGACGACGAAGACGCGTAACGCCGCAGCCATCCAGGCGGGCCGCCCGGCCCGCCGATCCGCTAAACACAGGTTTGCATCCCCCAGACGTAAATTGACAAAAGATCCCCTAATCTGGCGGTTTACCGTCGGTTCGGCCGCGCCTGCGCGCCGCGCTTTTTCACGCAAGGGGTAGATGATGAAAAGTAACTGGATGCAGCAGATTCAAACGTTGATCGGGCAGAAGGCCGGCGCGATGGGCGGGGCGGAAGGCATCGGCAAGCTGCTGGCGCCCACGGCGCTGGGCGGTTTGGTCGGCGTGCTGTTGGCCAACAAATCCTCGCGCAAGCTGGTGGGCAAGTTCGGCAAGAATGCGCTGATTATCGGCGGCAGCGCGGCGGTGGGCGCGGTGCTGTGGAACAAGTATAAGCAGCGGGTGAAAGAGACCCATCAGGACGAACCGCAGTTCGGTTTGCAAACCACGCCGGTGGATCTGCGCGCCAAGCGTTTGGTGCAGGCGTTGGTGTTCGCCGCCAAGAGCGACGGCCATATCGATGCCGACGAGCAGCGCGCCATCGATCACAGCCTGTCGCAGCTGCAGGTGGGGGAAGAGGCGCAGGGCTGGGTGCAGGAAGCGCTCGATCAGCCGCTCAACCCGGAATTGATCGCCCGCAGCGTGCAAAACGAAGACGAGGCGCTGGAGGTTTACTACCTGAGCTGTCTGGTGATCGACGTCGATCACTTTATGGAGCGCGGCTACCTCGATGCGCTGGCGCAGGCGCTGAAGATCCCGGCGGACGTCAAGCAGGGCATCGAGAGCGACGTCAACGAGAAAAAGCGCGAGCTGGCATAGCGCCGCTTGGCAAGCCGGGGGGAATCGTGTCACTCTTGCCGCAATCTATGTAAGCGGATGATTTAGCAATGATGACCCCACCGAAAGCGGAAAAACGTCCTTATCCCATCACCATCCACGGCGACACGCGCGTGGATGACTACTACTGGCTGCGCGACGACGAGCGCGCAGACCGCCAGGTGCTGGACTACCTGCAGGCGGAGAACGCCTACACCGATGCGATGCTGAAACCGCAGCAGGCGCTGCGCGAAACCCTGTACGAAGAGATGGTGGCGCGCATTCCGCAGCAGGAACATTCGGTGCCTTACGTGCGCCACGGCTATCGCTATCAGACGCGCTACGAGCCGGGCAACGAATACGCGATTTATGTGCGCCAGCCGCAGGCCGAGAGCGAGCACTGGGAAGTGCTTATCGACGGCAACCAGCGCGCCGAGAACCACGAGTTTTACACCCTGGGCGGGCTGGACGTCAGCCCAGACAATCAGCGGCTGGGGGTGGCGGAGGATTTCCTGTCGCGCCGTCAGTATGACATTCGCTTCAAGAACCTGGCCGACGGCAGTTGGGCGGAGGAAGTGTTGGAAAACACCTCCGGCAGCTTCGAGTGGGCCAACGACTCCTCGACGGTGTACTACGTGCGCAAGCACGCCAAGACGCTGTTGCCGTATCAGGTCTATCGCCACGTGGTGGGCAGCGATCCGCAGCAGGATGAGCTGATTTACGAAGAGCTGGACGATACCTTTTACGTCGGGCTGGAGAAGACCACCTCCGAGCGTTTTATCCTGATCCACCTGAGCAGCACCACCACCTCGGAGATCCTGCTGCTGGACGCCGATCGTGCGGACGCCAAGCCGCAGCTGTTCGTGCCGCGCCGCAAGGATCACGAGTACGCCATCGATCACTATCACCAGCATTTCTACATCCGCTCCAACAAGGACGGCAAGAACTTCGGCCTGTACCAAAGCGAGCAGGCGGACGAAGCGCGGTGGCAGACGCTGATCGCCCCGCGTGCCGACGTGATGCTGGAGGGCTTCAGCCTGTTCCGCGATTGGTTGGTGGTGGAAGAGCGCAATGCCGGCCTGACGCTGCTGCGCCAGATCCACTGGCAGACGGGCGAAGAGAAGCGCATCGCCTTCGACGATCCGACCTACACCACCTGGCTGGCGTATAACCCGGATCCGGAAACCGCGCTGCTGCGCTACGGCTATTCGTCGATGACCACCCCGACCACGCTGTACGAGCTGAACATGGACAGCGGTGAGCGGACGATGCTCAAACAGCAGGAGGTGAAGAACTTCACGCCGGAAAACTACCGCAGCGAGCGGGTGTGGGTGAAGGCGCGCGACGGCGTCGAGGTGCCGGTCTCGCTGGTGTATCGCCAGGACAGCTTCCAGCGCGGCGCCAACCCGCTGATGGTGTACGGCTACGGCTCTTACGGCAGCAGCATGGATCCGGCGTTCAGCGCCAGCCGCCTGAGCCTGCTGGATCGCGGTGTCGTGTTCGCGCTGGCGCACATTCGCGGCGGCGGTGAGCTGGGGCAGCTGTGGTATGAAGACGGCAAACTGTTCAACAAGCAGAACACCTTCAACGATTTTATCGACGTGACCGAAACGCTGATCGCCCAGGGGTACGGCGACGGCAAGCGGGTGTTCGCCATGGGCGGCAGCGCCGGCGGCCTGCTGATGGGCGCGGTGATCAACCAGGCGCCGCAGCTGTTCCACGGCGTGGTGGCGCAGGTGCCGTTCGTCGACGTGGTGACCACCATGCTGGACGAGTCGATCCCGCTGACCACCGGCGAATACGACGAGTGGGGCAACCCGAACGAGCAGGCCTATTACGACTACATCAAGCAGTACAGCCCGTACGATCAGGTGAAGGCGCAGGCATACCCGCATCTGCTGGTGACCACCGGCCTGCACGATTCGCAGGTGCAGTATTGGGAGCCGGCCAAGTGGGTGGCCAAGCTGCGCGAGCTGAAAACCGACGATCGGCAGCTGCTGCTGTATACCGACATGGATGCCGGCCACGGCGGAAAATCCGGCCGCTTCAAGGCCTATGAGGATATTGCGCTGGAGTACGCCTTCATTCTGGCGCTGGCGGAGTAACGGCGAACAGCGGGCGGCCTGCGCCGCCCGCTGTGCTAGCCAATCAGATAGTATTTCAGCGTGTGTTTCATGTCCGGGCTCAGTTCGTCGATGGATTTCAGCATCCAGCGCAGATAGCCGGGATCTTCCTGGGCGATGCGATCGATTTCCTGCCCGCGATACTTGCCGAATTTGAACTTCTTCAGCAGCACCGGCTGTTCGGTGATCTGCACCATTTGCTCCGGCGTCCAGCCCGAATCCTTGATGATGCGTTGCAGCAGCGCGGCGGTGACGTAGCAGTCGTACAGCGCGCGGTGCGGGTACAGCGTGGCGTCTGCCGGCAGCTGCACGTCCAGGTTCAGCGCGTAGCGCAGATACTGGTTGCCGTACTTGATGTCCGGATACAGCGTGCGCGCCAGCTTGAGGGTGCAGATCCAGGCGCCGTTCATCTCCGGCAACACCCCGCGATCAAAGGCGGCGTTGTGCGCCACATAGTAGGGGCTGCCCTGATAGCGGCCGATCGCCACCGCAATGCGCGGTTTGCCTTCCACCATCTGTTCGGTGATGTGGTGAATAGCCATCGCGTCGAGGCTGATGGGGCGGTCCGGGCTGACCAGGTCGCTCATCGGATTGGTTAACTGGCCGTCGAGCAGATCGAGGGAGGCCACTTCCACCACGCCGCCGTCCAGCCCACAGGTCTCGGTATCTATTACGCGTAACGTCATGCTTTCCTCCGCGTTGCCGTCAGGCTTCAGCTTAACCGGCACAGGCGACCGTGCCAACCGTCGGAAGTCTTGCCGGCGATGATAAGACCAGGAGCGTCATCCGGCGCGGCAACCAAAAGCGCTCCCGTTTCATCCCAGATGGCGCTGCGGCCCGCCGGGATCCAGCCGCCGGTCGGCGCCGCATGGTTGGCCATCAGCGTGACCATGCCGTAACGCCGGGCATAGCCTGCCAGCGCGGCGCTGTCTTTCGCGTAACCGGCTTCAGATACCAGCACGCCGGCAGCATAAATCTGCGCGCCCGCCTGTGCGGCGGCGCTTGCGTGGCCGGGCTCCGAAGTATCGGCGCAGATGGCCAGCGCGATGCGTTGCCGATGTATTTCCAGCAGCGTGCCGCCATCGCCGGGCAAGAACCGTTGCCGTTCCTCGCCGTGCAGATGCTGCTTGGTATAGGGCGTCAATGCGCCATTGGGATGAAAGATCAAGGCAGCGATATGCAGTGACTGACCGCTGCATAAGGGCGCGCCGACGATGATCGTCATCTGATGCGATTGCGCCGCCGCAGCGAGCGGTTGCAGACGCGGATCGCCCAGCGTCAGCGCCAGTTCGGCAGCATCAGCCAGTTCATAGCCGCTTAGCGACAGTTCGGGAAACACCAGCAGCTGCACCTGCTGTTGGGCTGCCTGCGCGACAAATTCAAGGTGACGTTCAAGGTTGCAGGCGATATCGGCCGCAGCGGCGGGGTATTGGGCGGCGGCGAGGGTGAAACAGGACATCGGCCATCTCTCCTGTGAGGCAATAAAAAACCCGCCTTGGCGGGTTTAATGACGGATGGAAGGACGCTTACTCACCAGACGGATGCGCTTTTTTGGCGCGTTTCTCCGCACGTTTCTCAGCTGGGGTTTTCAACGGCTTCTTCTTCGCATTTTTTTTGCTATCCATTCCCTTACTCATGATGGCCTCTCGTTACCTATGATTGGGTGGCTTGCTCAGCCATTAACCGCCTAAAGCCGGCAGGATGCAAGCGACAAAGTGCGAATTGCATTTAACTTTCTGTTTACACATGAGATTTTGTTTTAGGATGACCGGGTGATAAAAATAATTATTATGTTATAATATTACACTTTCAATATTCGGAGAACGCAATGACTGTGATGGCATTACCGGATGCGCAGCAACTGCTGGCCATGCCGGATTCTGATTATATGAACTCGGTTCAACGGGCGTTTTTCCGTCAGCTGCTGCAGGATGAGCGGCAAAAGCTGCTGCTGCACATCGATGAGCTGAAAAAAGAGATCGATGGCGGCGAAGCGACGGGCGATGAGGCCGATAAGGCGGCGCGCGAAGAGGATTTGCGCCTGTTGTTCCGCCAGCTGGATCGCGAAAGCCGCCTGTTGCCGAAAATCGATGCGGCGCTGGCGCGCTTGCAGAACGGCGAATACGGCTACTGCCGGGAAACCGGCGAACCCATCGGGCTGGCGCGTCTGCTGCTGCGCCCGACGGCGGAGCTGAGCATCGAGGCGAAAACCGCGCAGGAGATGCGTGAGCCGCATATGCGTAAAGGCGGGTAAGGTCTCAGCCGCCGAGCGTATCCACCAACAGATCGAGAAAGCGCCTGACGCGAGGTTCCAGCAGGCGCTTATTCGGATAGAGCGCCACAATCCTGACTTCTTCACCCGCCACGGCGCGCAACACCTGCCGCAGACGGCCGGCGGCCAGGTCCTCCGCAATCATAAACTCCGGCAGATACGCGATGCCCAACCCGGACAGAGCGGCGTCGCGTAACGCTTCCCCACTGTCCAGCCGCAGGCGGCCGCGCACCGGGGCCTTGACCCATTCGCCGCGCTCGTCGCGCAGCCGCCAGGGCTGTTTTTGGTTGCGGCTGCTGAACAGCAGAGCCTCATGCCCGGCGAGCGACTCGACGGTTTGCGGTTCGCCACGGGCGGCGAGGTAGGCGGGGGAGGCGCACAGCAGGGCGCGATACCTGGCGAGGGTTCTGGACACCAGCCGGGTATCCGGCGCCGTGACGCCGATCCGCACCGCTAAATCAAATCCTTCTTCCACGATATCCGCCAGGCGATCGGAAAAACTGATCTCCACCTGCACCTCAGGCCAGGCGACGAGAAATTTCGGCACCAGCGGCAACAGGATCCGTCTGCCGAAGGCGGCGGGAGCGGTCAACCGCAGCACCCCGCGTGCGGTGCCTTTGTCGCCGGCCACGCTGGCCTCGGCGTCGTCGACCGAAGCGAGGATCTGCAGACCGCGCCGATAAAACTCCCGCCCCTCGTCGGTCAGGCCAAGTGAACGCGTGGTGCGATGCAACAGCCGCACGCTCAGCCGCTGCTCCAGACGCGCGATGGCTTTGCCCGCCGCCGAGCGCGACAGCCCCATCGTCTGTCCGCCGGCGACAAAACTGCCGGCGTCGACGACGGCCATGAAAACCTGAATGTCATTGAGATTCGCCCGCAACATGCCGCCCCCCCGAGAGCCGGTGATAAGAGAATTAATTTAACATATTCAATGAATTAACTGCATATCCAATGTCGTTTCAGTGACGACGTCCATTCGCCAATCAAACGATTATAGTCGCCATGGAAACGATAAACGGTTGGAGAAGCAGCATGAAAAACGGCATCACGCACTACCATCATGGGGTCATTTGGGAAGAGGAGAATGGCGTGTCCCAAGGCGTTCGCGTCAAAGACACCCTCTACATTTCGGGGCAGTTTTCCCATGATATGCAGGGTGAGTTTATCGGCGCGGGCGATATCGAACGGCAAACCCAACAGACGTTGGACAACCTGGATCGGGTATTGGCGGGATTCGGCGCCGAACGTTCGAACCTGGCGTATGTGGAGATCTATCTGACTGACGTACAGGCGCATTTTGAACCCTGCGTTGCGTTGTTCAAACGCTATGTCGGCGCTCACCGGCCCGCCGGTTCGCTGATCGGCGTCACCGGGCTGGCTTCGCCCGAGCAGTTGGTGGAGATCAGCGCGATTGCGCACCTGAACTGATCGGGCCTGTGGGCGTTTTGCAAGCAGGTCGTTGTGATTTTGAGCAAACGCGCGCCGAGTTCCCGGCGCGCGTTCGAGTTTTCGGGTTTTATCGTTGACCTGCCGGGCGGCTTCCGCTTTGATGAAAGCATGACTCACAGAGAGACGGAAAGCGCCATGGAACAATTACGAGGTTTGTACCCGCCGTTAGCGGCATACGACAGCGGTTGGCTGGACACTGGGGATGGCCACCGGATCTACTGGGAGCTGAGCGGTAACCCGAACGGTAAGCCGGCGGTTTTCATTCACGGCGGGCCGGGCGGCGGCATCTCCCCGCATCATCGTCAGCTGTTTGATCCCGAACGCTACAAGGTGCTGCTGTTCGATCAGCGCGGCTGTGGCCGCTCCCGTCCGCATGCCAGCCTGGACAACAACACCACCTGGCATTTGGTGGCCGATATCGAACGGCTGCGGGAAATGGCCGGCGTCGAACAATGGTTGGTGTTCGGCGGTTCCTGGGGCTCCACGCTGGCGCTTGCCTATGCGCAGACTCACCCGGAGCGCGTCAGTGAAATGGTGCTGCGCGGCATCTTCACCCTGCGCAAGCAGGAGCTGCATTGGTATTATCAGGACGGCGCTTCGCGCTTCTTCCCGGAAAAATGGGAGCGCGTGCTGTCCATCCTCTCGGATGACGAGCGTAAAGACGTGATCGCCGCCTACCGGCAGCGGCTGACCTCGGCCGATCCGCAGGTGCAGCTTGAAGCGGCCAAACTTTGGAGCGTGTGGGAAGGGGAGACGGTCACGCTGCTGCCGAGCCGCGAATCCGCTTCGTTCGGCGAGGATGATTTTGCGCTGGCGTTCGCCCGCATTGAAAACCACTACTTCACCCATCTGGGCTTCCTGGAGAGCGACGACCAACTGCTGCGCAACGTGCCGCTGATCCGCCATATTCCGGCGGTGATCGTCCACGGCCGCTATGACATGGCCTGCCAGGTGCAGAATGCCTGGGACCTGGCCAAGGCCTGGCCGGAGGCGGAGCTGCATATCGTGGAAGGGGCGGGGCATTCGTATGATGAGCCGGGCATTTTGCACCAGCTGATGATCGCCACCGACCGGTTTGCCGGCAAGTGACGCAAAAAACCCGCCGTAACGGCGGGTTTTTCTATTTAGCCTTCGGCTCGTACGGCAGGCGCGAAAACTTGTGGGATTCCGCGCGGTAGTGCGCCACGCGCTCGCGAAAATAGTCGCGCAGCGCTTCCGGTTGCTCGCGCTCCACCACTTCCGGGATCACCGGCATGTTGTAGCGCTCTTTGTACGCCACGCCTGAGGCGGCGAGATCCACATTCACCCTGTCCATTTCCTCTTTGGACAGCTCGGCCAGATTGTAACCCACGCTATGCTCCTTACTTACTTTGCCGCATTGAATCTGCGCAGAAGGTAATCCACCCGGCGGCGCTTGGCAAGCCCATTACGCCGTTGCCGGGAGCGATATTTATCCGAGAGTAATGCAATCTATTTATTCTTTTAAATAAGAATGATTCGCTTTTTGATTAAAATAAAAGATGAAAATAATTATCATGTGAATTCTCAATGTGGGTTTGATATTTTAATTTATTGATATTTATGGTTTTTATAATTAATGTCTGCTTGGTGTGAATAATGTGTTTTTATTTTTACGGCAGCAGGGCATAATGCGCGGAAATTAAATTCATGACCTGCAAAATAAAAGGAATCATTATGCTGACGCAAGAAATGACTCAAAAGCTGAATGAGCAACTGAATCTGGAGTTCTACTCCGCCAACCTGTATCTGCAGATGAGCGCATGGTGCAGCGATAAAGGCTTTGAAGGCGCCGCCGCATTTCTTAAAGAGCATTCTCAGGAAGAGATGCAGCATATGCAACGTTTGTTCGACTATCTGAGCGACACCGGCTCTCTGCCGCTGCTGGGCACCATCGCCGCGCCGCCGGTGGCGTTTGAGTCGCTGGCGGACGTGTTCCAGCAGACCTACGAACACGAACAGCTGATCACTCGTCAGATCAACGAACTGGCGCACGCCGCCATGACCGCACACGATTACTCCACCTTCAACTTCCTGCAGTGGTACGTGGCGGAGCAGCATGAAGAAGAGAAACTGTTCAAATCCGTGCTGGACAAGCTGGCGCTGGTGGGCACCAGCGGCAAGGGCCTGTTCTTCATCGACAAAGATCTGAAGAAAATGGGCGCGATGGGCCAGGGCGGCAACGACCAGGCCTGATCTGCACCAGAGCATCGAAAAACCGCGCGCGGGCGAGCCTGATGCGCGGTTTTTTTTACCCTGCGTTTATCGCGGTTATGCGGCGATACGTGCTGCCGGATCGCAAAATGCCAGTGATGCGCTCGACTTGCCGCGGCGTGGTCGTTATGATTTACCGCGATACGCTACAGGGATGGTAGAGTCAAAACAGCGGGTTAGCCGATACAACCCGTTTTTCTGTTTACCCGTGGCGCAATCATTGCGGTGGGTTGGGGCCGCTGATACATCGCCTTGGCTGTGGCCTTAACCCTTATGACCCTCTTTATATTGTTAAGGGATACCACTGTGATCGGTAAAATTCGTTCCTCCTGTCGCCTGCTTTCCACCGTTTTCGTCCTGTTCGTTGGCCTGTCTTCGCAGCAAGCGCTGGCGCACGCCCACCTGAAAGTGGAAACGCCGAAGGCCGACGCCAGCGTCAGCCCGGCGCCGAAGGCGCTGACCCTCAGCTTCTCCGAAGGCATCGAACCAAACTTCAGCGGCGTGAAAATCACCGGCCCGGACAACGCCGTGGTGAAAACCGGCAAGCTGCAGCTCGATCCGAACAACAACACCCAGGTCAACGTACCGATTGAAGGCGAGCTGAGCGCGGGCAAATACAACGTCAGCTGGCATGTGGTGTCGGTCGACGGGCATAAAACCAAAGGCCAGTACAGCTTCACCGTAAACTGATCGTGACTCTGGCGACCCTGTTCGTTCTGTGTCGCTTGGTGCACTTTGCGGCGGTGATGCTGATGTTCGGCATCAGTCTGTTCACCGCCTTATTGTCACCGCAGCGCCTCTCCCCGATCCTCTCCCGCGATGTGCGTCCGCTACTGCTTGCCGGCACCTGGATTGCCGGGCTTTCCGCCGTGGCGCTGCTGGCCATTCAGGCCGGGCAGATGGGCGACGGTTGGGAAGACGCCTGGCGGCTGGAGGTCTGGCGGGCGGTGCTCGGCACCACCTTCGGCGAAGTGTGGCGCTGGCATCTGGGCCTGTCGCTGCTGGCGATCCTGGGCCTGCTGCTGCCGGAACGGCCGCGCGCGCAGGCGTTGGCGCTGTGCTCAGCGCTGCTGCTGATGAGTCTGGCGTTTATCGGCCATGCGGCGATGCATGAAGGCGCGTTGGGCGCGCTGCACCGCGCCAACCATGCGGCGCACCTGCTGGCCGCCGGCTACTGGTTCGGCAGCCTGGCGCCGTTGCTGGTTTGCCTGCGTTACCTGCAGCCGCCGCAGTGGCGCAGCGATGCCATCACCACGCTGATCCGTTTCTCGCGCTGGGGGCACCTGGCGGTGGCGGCGGTGATCGTCACCGGCATCGTCAACAGCCTGATCATACTCGGCGGTTGGCCGCTCAACCTCGGCTCGCCTTATCAGCGCCTGTTGCTGATCAAAACCGCGCTGGTGGCGCTGATGGTGATGGTGGCGCTGGCCAATCGCTACGCCATCGTGCCGGCGATGAGCCGCGTACCGGCGCTGGCGCAGCGCGGCGTGGTGCTGGCCTGCTGGCTCGAAGTCGGGTTGGGGATGGCGGTGCTGCTGCTGGTCAGTTTATTTGCAACCTATGCGCCGGTATGACATTTCAGCTTGCCGCAGGCCGGCAAGCTGCGGGAAAATCGACGCGAATAGCAACCTTAAGGCCATCACATGAAATCGGTATTACTTGGCATTACGCTGCTGGCAACCGCGACCGGCGCGCTGGCGGCAGACAAACTGGTTAACATCACCAAACTGGAGTACGGCAAACAGTGGGCGTTCACCAAGGAGGAAGTGACGCTGCAGTGCCGCAGCGGCGGCGCGCTGTTTGTGCTGAATAACAGCACTCTGATGCAATATCCGCTCAACGACGCGGCGGAGCAGCAGGTGAAGAAGGGCCATCAGCGCGCGCAACCGCTGGAGGTGATCCTGCTGGACGACCCTGCCGAACCGGGGAAAAAAATGAGCATGGCGCCGTTTATCGAGCGCGCCGAGAAGCTGTGCGCTGACTAACCGCTTGTTTGCCAACGCCTTGCCCAGCGTGCGCAGATTGATGCGCATTTGCCGCATAGTTATTTCGTCACGAAACTATCACGCGGCCGCCGGGCGGCTGGCAAAACTGGCGCGGTAGGCTACTCTTAAAGTGCACGGCTGAACAAGCCCTGCATTAAATGCCAACTTTTAGCGCACGGCTCTCTCCCAAGAGCCATTTCCCTAGACCGAATATAGGAATCGTATTCGGTCTTTTTTTGAGTTGTTGATTTTAAAGGATTTATTTTAGTTTGTCCGAAAATGTCCGAAATATGTCCGAATTTTGATATTCGGTCTTTTACAGCATCACGTACTCTTTCCCCCTCGTTTTAAGATATTTCAGCGTCATCATTTCCGTTGTATGCCCCAGCAGCTTTTGAGCAAATGCCTTGTCGTTCTGCTTTTCGTACAGGCGCCCGGACAGGCTTCGGATCTCGTGGAACGTCGGCGGGCTTTCCTGAAATTCCAAACCTGATGCTTTCCGCGCGGCGACAAATTTTTTCGTTAGCCCGTCGGGATGGATCGAACCATCTGGGCTATTTTTCCTGATGCCGGCGCTGATCATGAAGTCTGTCGTACTGACCAATCGGCATCGGTCGATAACGGTGCCAAGCCGCAGGCCCATGCATTTCAGTTCAAGATCAAGTGGGAGGGAGAGTAAAGCCCCCGTCTTGCCTTGTTCAACCTGCAGGCGCCCGTCAACGATATGGCTAAAGCGCATTTGTGTCAGATCCTCGCGGCGTTGGCCGGAGACCAGTGCGAGATCCATCGCCAGGCAGAACCACGGCGGCATTGTCTCCGCTGCATCTCGAATCGGCCCGTATTGCTTCAGCTCCAGACGTTCGCGCATCACGACAGCTTTCGCCGCACGGGTAGGGGTCACAGGGTTGTTTTCGATGTGACCTTCCACGATCGCCTCGCGGAAAATATCAGACAGCACCGATCGCATGGTTGCGGCCATTGTCTTTTTGTTCTGGGCGATCCAAAACTCGAGAAATTCGGCGATGTGGCGTGTCGTGATTTTTGTCAGCACCATGTCGCCCAGGCGTTCCCGGATAATGGCAATTTGGCCGGTGCGCACTTTGTATGTGTTCTCGGCCAGTTCTCGGCGCTTGAATAGGACATCGTACCGATCGAGCCAGGCGTTTAGCGTGTATTCGTGGCTGCCCTTAATTTTCTCCAGGAGCAGAACGGGAGAGTAATTTTGTTCGATATAGTGGTTGGCTTCAATCGCCTGGGCGATGGCCTCGCGTCGCGAAATCTGGCCGAGAGAGATCTCCTTTTTGGTGACTGGATTGCGCCAGTAGAATGCGTTCCGGTTTCGGCGGAATGTCAGGTTTTTCGGTAAGCGCATGTCATAACCCTCCCTTCGCCGTGCCATTGATCACTTTCTCCATGAACGCGAGCCTCGCGGGATTAGGGCTCTGCGCTTCCTTTATTTTTCTCCCCAGGTTGAAGTCCTTGGGGTTGATGTAAATAGTCCCTGGTGTCAGCCGGTACTGCTTGCCGTGCTTCTCCGCCGGCGGGTAAAAGTTTCCGTTGCGCGCCCAGCGCCAGAGCGTCTGGATGCTTGGTTTTTTATCGGTGTAGTTATCATCTCGCCATTCTTCGAGAGTCATCCATTTAGCCATTGGTCATGCCTCACTACTCAGCACAACCGGCCACAATATTAGTCGTGGCCGGCGTTGTGCGTTGATTTTCCAAAATCAGCCCTGAAACTCTGGGCGCATATCGTCAAGCGCTAGCTGGAAACGCTCCATGTCATCAGCGCTTAGATCTCGCTCTGACCGTCGCACCAGCGCCTCTACCGCGGCGAACTCATCGACACTCCGGCAGTCTTTCAGCTGGCTGCTGATGCTGCCGCATGCGGTGATCTGCCGGTGGCGCTTAATCACTTTGTTTTTCAGCTCGGTGTAAGCGGCGATCCCCAGCTTTTGACGTAACTCTTCAACCTGTGCGCGGATATTTGAGGCTTGGTCTGTTGTTTCTGCCTGATCGATAGCTGTCCGAATGCCGCCGGCAATATCATCCGTATCGACAGGCGGGGCGCTCTGCTGTACAGGTGCGGCGACAGGTCCGTCCGCAAGCTGGCTCACACTGACGCGCGAGGCGCCGCGCTGCGGGTTAATTTCGCGTTCTTCCGTCTTTTCCAACTCGTCGATCGTGTAGACACCGAGAATCACTTCCGGGCAGTACAGGCGCGCCCAGCGCTTCACTGCCAGATAGGCCAGTTGTTGGCGCGGATCATCAGCCCAAAGCGTAGAGTTGCGGGTGCGGGCCTGCGCCAGCATGAGCACTAACTCCCGTGGTTTATCCTCCCCCCTCAGCGTTGCCCAGACGCGGATCCCGATCCCTTCTTCATCAGCCAGGCGCCAGCCAGGAATGCGATACTCCCCTTTATCCCCTTTGCGAATATCAAATTTGCCGATCACCTTTTCCCACGGACCGAACCAGTCATAGTTGATGCGGTCGACCAGCGGCCCGCGGGTGGAAATCACCGCATTAACCAGTTGCGCCTCGTACCCGAGAACGCCGCTCACGATGAAAGTTTTCTGAGCCACCGCGAAGGGGTTCATTTGCCACTGGGCGGCCTGCATGGCGATCGCCATGCAGTCGGCCGGGTTCCCTCGCAGATGGGCGGGGATCGTCGCTGTACCGCTCGCCATGACCTGCGCAAATTGGTTGATAGCGGTCAGGTATTGCGGGTTGAACAGCGCGATGTTTGAGTCAGTGACCGACGCCGTTTTTTCTTCAGGAATGCTGATATTGCTCATAATGTTTTTGCCCCTTACGCAACGCGCAGCGCTTCCATGCGGCGCTGGTCATAGTCGTTTAAGTCGTCGACGATCTCTTCGGTGATCGGTGCCGGCCAGGTGTCGGTGTCGAATGCGTTTTTGATGTCTCGCAGCGCCTTTTTGTACTCAAGCCGGCCAAGCTCAAGCAGGTCAGGAGAAGCCTCGACGATAGCTACCCAGTGATAGCCCTCGTCTTTGTTGACGAAAATCCAGAAGAACTGGTCAAAGGCGGCGATGTCGCTATACATGGCGGCGCTGAGGTGGTAGTCCCGATCGATAATTTCCCGGTGCAGCTTGGCGCGCAGCGCGTCTTGCTTTACGCGGCCCATGCTGACTGATTTCAAATCCACACCTACGCGCACGCTGTTAAGATCGATCTCAAGGTCAGGGCGGACGCGGACCTCTAGGCCGGTTTCCTCATCAAAGCCGAAATAACTTGCTTCAACCGCACGCTGCTCATGCTGCAGTAGCGGACCCGCTGAAGGATGGGTAAACAGCGCACGCTGAATGGCTTTGGCGTGTTGCATTTGCTGCTGGGTTACCTGCTGACGGCCGTCATCAGAGTTTTTCCAGGCATCGAGCAGTTCGTCGGCAAAGATGGCTGTTGGCAGAATCGTTTTGATGCGCGCCGCCATGTCTTCTTTGTTCCCGCTGACCGACAGCGGAGCCGGGATCGCAACTTCACGAGCCGCAAACTCAGGATCGATGATTGCCAACTGCTCGAGTAGCGCTTCGCGGCCACCGCTGACCTTAAGCGGTTCAGGCAGCGTGCTGTTGTACTCTTTGATGCAGGCTTTCATGGCTGTAGCGGTGAATTTCTGGCCGTCAGGAATGGTCTGGAATTCCGGCGGCAGCAGGGAGTAAATTCGGCCTATTTCGTCCGCATTACCGCCCAGCGCGTAAGGTGTTGGCAGCTTCGCGTTGTGTTCATCAATGACGGTGCGCAGAGTGTCCGTATCCGCCATTTTCGGCAGCGTATCGTTGTGCTGTTCAATAAATGCGCGCATTGAAGCGGTATTCGTGAAGGCGCCGTCCGGGATAATCGGCTCTACGTTGAAATCTCGCTCCAGATTCTCTGGCTCAAGCGCCAGCGTGTGCACCAGCGAGCCGAACGTCAGCGCGTCGCTGCGTTCCCGGCCGATCGTTTTGATGACGTGGCGCCCGTGGTAATACATCAGGCTGATTCGCGCGTCCTTCACCTGTGTGCTGCTGATGCCGTTCGCAGCGTGATAGGCTGTGTTTGAAATATCAGCGTAACGGCCTGGCTCGAAATACGCCTGCGCGCAATCTGCTGCAGGCTCACTTTCTTGCGGCTGCGCTACTTTCGCTTTTTCACCGTCGTTTGAGGCGTCATTGTATGTCTGCTCTGGTAGCTGCTCGGCATCTTTGCTCGGCTCGCTATCAACCTGCACTGTAGCCAGCGGGGAGGCTTCGAAAAGACTGGAGACATCGAAGCGGCCACCGCCTAAACTGACAAGCTCTGGCTCTGGCTCTGGCTCTGGCTCTGGCTCTGGCTCTGGCTCTGGCTCTGGCTCTGGCTCTGGCTCTGGCTCTGCAGCCAACTGCACGGCATCCGGCGCCGCACCAAATTCATAGACGCCATGCTCAGACAAATATTTCTCAATCCAGCCGCGGAGTGTGGCAGGGAAGTGGTACATATCAGACGATGGAACATTGCGGATCACGCCGAAAATTGTCTCACGGCTGTATTTTAGGATGTTCGGGGCAGCGCGCAGCGCCATTGACCAACGCTTAAAGTCTTCGTCATCGTTTTTTATTTTTTTCTGCGCCCAGCGATCGATCTCACCGGCGATATTTTGGCAGTCGACATCACCGACCCACAGCGCGCAGGCGATCTCACGGTCAAGGGCGTCATGCGTTTGGGTATAGCCGCGCTTATGTACGGTTTTCGTCGTTTCTGCTTCCGGCTCCGGGGCCGGTTTCAGCAACTGCTCAACGTACTTGCGAATGTTGATGAAAGTCGATTCAGGATCGGTTTCTTCATAGCGACGCGCGACCCCGGCAACGAAAGCCGCGAAACGCTCAGGATCCATGCAGGAAACGGCAGGCAGGCGAAGAGCCTGCAGCATATCGGCAATATAAGCGGATTCGCCGCTCAATGCGGTGTTGATTACATTGGTCATCTGGGGTTTTGTCAGCACAGTGTCGATCACCTCGAAGCCGTGCAGGATGACGGCGACAGCCCGTGTGTCAGCGCTCATTTTTGCGAAGTAAGCGCGCGGCTCTTGGCCGTGGGCTAGCTCCCCGCCGTCATTGGTCGTCTGGTCTACCTGTGGCTTTTGGCTGCTGCTGGTTTCTGCCGCACCAGCATCACTTGCAGGTTTGTGCTGCTCCTGCACTTGTTCGCGCTCAGTCGCAGGGATGACCTGCCACGACAGGTTATCGTCCAGCTTGTAGCGCAGGCACCAGGTATCACAGAACGCCGCTTCTGGCGGCAGATCGTCAACAACGGGGTAATTGGTGCGCACCGGCTTGAAGTAAGCGGATTGATCCAGCTCGGCGTCCTCGATGTGGTTTTCGAGGTCACGTTTTGCCCGCGCATCGTTCTTTGCTTCAAACCAGATGAAAAGCGAGGGTTTCCCTGACTTTTGCTTTGCCTTTAAGTGATAGGCGTAGACGTTTTGCATTGTGCAATTCTCCTGAGTTTTAGGTAGAATGCAGGCCGATCGGTGCTGCATCCTCGATGTGGTCATTGGTCATGCCTCGGCTGTTAGGGTTGGTCCCCTGGCAGCCCGTCACCGGGACGTTAAGCCGGTAGACTGGCCCGCCTTGTGCGGGCCTTTTTACTTTTAATCGCAATAACTCATTCGGCAGTGCGGACAATCAATAATGTGGGTGCTCGCTGCCTTTTCTACGGAAATTCCTGAAACAAAGTCGCCGTGTTTATTCTCAACAGGAACATAAACATCTTTGTTGCAACGGTAACAAATCCCATCAATTGGCGAGAAATTCGGAAGGCGGTTGTCATTGCAATATTTGCTCTGAGCCTCAATTGCTAATTCAGTGTTGAAAGTTTGCATTATATAAACCCTCTCTTTGGTGATATTGAAATACGCCCTGCGAGTTGACGCCCGCCACCCGGTGGAGGAAACGCCGGGCGCATTTCAATACGGCCGGTTTCCCGGCCTGATTTAATTACCTGTTTTCTTCTGGGAGATAATCGGCCAAATCAAGACGACAATGCCGATTACTAAAACACCGTCAGCCAACATCGACATAATTCGACTGGTAAAATCGACGGCAACAACCAAAAATAACAGGACGATAACTGCAAGCCACCGCAGCTTGTCCATCAGACATATTGATCCAGTGGCAACTGCAGGGCTTGAGCGATCTTTTTCAGCGCCGCTTCTTCTTCTTCACCGATCCCGTCTTGATCAGCAATATCCAGGCACAAGCACAGCACATCAACGGCATCCGCCGTGCCGGCAACATCGGCCAGTTCACGCATAGCTTGCGCGTTAGCGCTGCGTGGCGAGGCCTCATAGCGTGCGCGAATGTTGCTGCTCATCTGGGCAATCTCACCGGCAAACGGCGCAAAGGCCGGGAGTGCACTGATGGTTTTTTCCAGTACGGCGATCTCTTTAGCGTCGCAGGTGCCGTCGGCATATGCGATGGAATACGCTCCCCAGACAGTGGCCTCGACTGCGTCGCGGTTTTCCATTTTTTTTACTTCAACAACTGCTTTGCGGGCTTTCTTTTTGAACATTCCAAACATGTTATTTCTCCAGTTGATTGGCTTTGTGAAATGCATTTGTTAATACACTTCAAAAAGCCCCGCCAGCGATGGCGGGGAAGACTACACACAGCAATTAATGTCTGGTTGCGTTACTAAAAATTGAAGCAAGGAATAATTTTGCTAACATCCCCATTGGATTATCGTTATCGATCATGATGCAATTATCACCGAGATTTAAATGAGACTTTAACGCAGCATTAGTAGCGTGCTCTTGACAGCAAAACTCACCAAGAGTTTCGCCATTAGGCTTAACTACAGAAACTGGTGTGTCTTCATTTTTCTCATTGATAACCAAATACCCCATATTTTCCCCGCCAGTCGTCATGGAAAAAATATCATCATGAATTCTTTTTACATGGATGCTTACTGAATATGATTTCATGGTCATGCCTCATAAGGTTAATTAAATGGGTTGCCGGTTACGTTTCCGGCGCCAGAATATGGCCGTTCCCTGGTGTGGCTGATTAATTCACAACGCGGTCGTGCAGTTCTTCGACGCGCTTGCTCATTGTGCCCAACTGCTCCTTGGTGCCGTTCAATGCATGAGACAGGGCATGACCCATCACCTCATTGAAGGTTGGCTCTTTGGCCTTCGGTTTGGATTGCTCCGCCAGCAGCTTAATCTGGCTCTGCATGGTTTCGGCTGCACGCAGAACGGCAGTACCGGACACGTTCTCGACTTTGGTTCCCGGCTGCTGCAGCTGGAGCTGCACCAGCTTCGCGCGCTTCACTACTTCGGCGATCACTGCAGGGATGGTGCCGGCCAGCAGGTCGGCAGCAGGGCGGAGATCTGCATCGGCCGAAATGGTGTCTTTGCCATACAGGCGGATCAGGCGCTCAACGGCCTCGGCGTCCGGCGGTGTCACGTTAATGATGGCGTCCAGTCGGCCCGGGCGGAGCATCGCAGGGTTGATGTTCTCCAGGTGGTTCGTGGTCAACACGGTTATGATGTTGTTGGCCTTTGTGTCGATGCCGTCGAGGATGTTCAAAATGTCATCCATAGCGACGGAACGCTCGCCGCTGACAGCACGGTCAATGTCTTCGCAGAAAATCACACAGGCCGTTTCCTGATACTGCTTGGCGAACTCAATCGCGTCAGCCAGCTCATCAGAGCGCGGCACGTACAGATAGGTGACGCCGTTGTCGGTTGCCAAACGCGAAGCTACGGTCGCAGCCATCGTTTTACCGGTGCCGTATGGCCCACCCAGCAGCACGCCGCGTTTTACCGGAATGTCGTTCGCGATGCAGTCGGTAATGCGCTCGATCGGCGTGAAGAGGTTGGTTTCGATCGCTTCGGTCACTTCACGGGAATAAACCAGCATGTCGCGGCTAATGGACGACGTGTCCAAGAACTTCGGTTCTGGCATTTCGATCAGGTCGCCGTCGTCATCGCGGAAGCGAATTTTGATGGCTTTACCGGCATAGATGGAGCCACGTTTCAGGATGTTGGCGATATCGTCAAACAGCTCTTTGATGACGCTTTCGTCCTTACGCTGAATTTTTGCAGCTGTCACAAAGCAGATGCGGCCGTCTTTGCGATCGGAATCAGTCTGAACGAAACCATCGATGCCAGGCAGGCTGAAACGTCCCCACGGAATTTCTTTGGTTTGGTTCGGCCCGACTTCAATGTTGATCATCGCTGGCGGTTGGCTACCAAAAAAGCCCGGAGTTGACTCGGCCGCTGCCCAGCCGAAACGGTTGGTTAATGCCTGTGCCAATGCGTTTGCGCCGTCCCACGGGAACACGTTAAATTCGCGGCGGATGATCACTTTCTCGCTCAGGTAATCACGGCGGCGCTCCAGCAAATCGATCGCATCCTGAACGCCCATACCGACAGGAATAGTCAGTTTTTCGCCGTGGTGAACAACTTCGGCAACGTGAACCTGCTTTTCTACTTCATTCAGTGACTTAGACATCATTTGTTCCTCTGTGGTTATGTCAGAACACCCCGTTCTGACTTTGGTCATGCCGTGTTTGGTCCTGCCCATTAATTCGGGCATTTTTTACTGCTGTTTCAGGTGGTGCTTTAGTGCGTGCCGGCTGGCTCGAATTCCGGCGGGATCCGCAGGGATTCAAAAGGGCGCTTGATGGCCCGTAGATTGCCGACCGGTTCGAACCGGTAGCGGCCGCGGATGTAATCGAACGATGCTACCCACGGCGCGCCGGTGCGCGAGTTGCGGAGGCTGACGGCCTTACCGCTGTTTGGGACGATCTTGGTCATGGTCACGCCTCCCTAAATCAGTGCTGCGGTAGTGATGACGCTGGCCCAAAAAACGAGGCAGGCGCCGACAACAATCAAAAACCAGAAACCTCTGTTGCTCATGATTGCCTCGGTGCGCCCCTTAGGGCGCAACAGGTTTACTTTCCAATCAGAAGAAGCATGTCTTCTGCAGTAATTGCCGTCAGTGCCTCTTCATACCGATCTTGTGCATCATCAAGGGTTTCGATGCACTCAGCGTGATGTTTTGCATGAACCAAGTTTTTGGCCGCTTCTTCAAGTCTTTTACGAACATCCTGTAAACGTGTTGTTTCGCCCATCGTATTGCCCTCTGCTGTGTGGTCTGTTGGTCATGCCTCGGTGCTGTCTTTCCAGCTGTCAGAACGTTTTTCACCTGCTGCGTTAGCGAATCATCCCGGTCTTCGTGCGCCCCGGGCGGCTACTTCGTGGGCTTCCTGCCTGTTCGCTGCTGCTTGATGGAATAGAGATTACAAATTAAATCGTAATTGGTCAATCAAAATTACAATAAAAATTTAAACCCATGAGGCAATGTGAGGATCGATAGGCGTAAAAAAACCGGCTTATAGCCGGTTTGGAAGGGGGGGAGAGGTTAGAAAATCAGTTTGGCAACAGCCATTGAGATACCGGCGATACCGATCATCGTTGCGGCAAGCCATTTGGTCTGGGTCGAAATGGATTGGTGAACTTCGATGCGAACGGAAGCAATATCTTCTTTGGTCGCATAATTGGACTTCATAACCGCAATGTCTGTTTTGATTTCAGCAAGAGAAATCTCAAGTTGCTTTACCCTTTGTTCAAGCATATCCCCGCCTCCACCTGTGCCGTCTGACTTTGGCAGTCTAGCAAACTGAACAACATTTTCATCATTAGTTTTCATCGTTGCTCTCCGCAGGGTAATTCTCTCTGAACCAGTTCAACAGTTTCCAGGCGTTAAAGAATGATGTATGCCCACAGTTTCCACACACAACAGCAAAGCTGGAAATGCCCGGCATTCTTTTGTCAACTAGGCTAGGGGATTGATAAATAGCGACATAATCATGGGCCTTGGACGTTAAAATCGTTGAGCCTCGATATTCAACATGCATCAATGGTGTTGTTCTGTCAGTACTTCCGCAGGCCGGGCAAACGTCAGAAACTCTCTTTTCTTTTAAATAGTTAGCGAGAATTTGCGGGGTGATCTTTTTAAACATTACCTCAGTAGTATCTGAAGACATAGCTGGCTTCTCTTTGCTGATATTTGAACATCGATTTACTCAGAGTGCAGGTTTTTTCTCCGCTGCAGATATTGTTGAACAAATGAATCAAGTTCTTTCAGGCGTGCAGAAAAAGCCGCGATCATATTGTCCTGCTCTTGAGTTGGAAGTTGGTCAAATAAATCTATCAATTCTTTCTGTTTATCAGACAGTTGCTTTTCCTTTGCCGGACTTCCAAGGCCTTCTTCATCTTCTGGGGAGAGGAAAAACCAGTAAACCGGACGTCCAGTTATCTCAGACAGTGCTTCGAGCTTATCCATGCGTGGCATTACGCCTTTTAGCCAGCCCTGTACTGACTGAGGCTTTACACCCAATCTGCGGCCTAGCTCAGACTGATTTAACCCAAGTTCATCAAGAACCTGTTGAAGACGCATAACAAAAATCATGGGGCACCTCAATAACTGTAGACAATGATTCTACAGAAATTTTCTGTAACCCTCATTGCAAATATACCTTGTAATTTAAGTTTTAATCTGTAATTCTTTTCGTGTTTATTAACTGAGGAAACGTTATGGAAAAGCAGTTACAGCTGAAGTTGCTGGAGATCATGAACCAATCAGAGCTAGGCCGGCGGCTTGGCAAAAAGCCACAAACTATTAGTGGCTGGTTTAAGCATCGAGTTCCGGCAGAGGAGGTTATCCCAGCGTGTGTTGCTCTTGAGTGGCGAGTTACGCCGCACGAATTGCGACCAGATAAATATCCCAACCCAACGGACGGTTTACCGCCAGAACAGCAGGATACCAAGCCTGCAGCCTAAGGACATGATTTATGGAAATCAAACACGAGCAGATCCGCGACGCTCTGCGCGGATGGGCCACGGAGGCCACTCAGCGCACGGTCGCGGCGGAAATCACCCGCGCTTACTTCAAGTTGGAAATGCAGGCGCCGCAGCTGGCGCAGATCGAACGCGCCGACGGCAGCGTTGATGATGCTGCATGGCACAACAACAAACAGCAGATCTTTCGCTGGCTCGACAGCGATAGTGCTGGCGCCCGCCAGAAAATCCAGGAGCTGCAGCCGGCGATCCTTGCTGCGCTGCCGGCAGTGCTGCGCGCCCGGTTGGTGGCGGGGAACAGCATCGAATACCTGGCAATCCGCGCGCTGAAGGAACACCAGGAGGCGATCGCCGCCGCGCTGCTGCACGCATCACCGGCAGATTTTGAAAGAGAGTGCGACGAGGCAGAGCGCAGCTTCTACGAGCTGCGGCGAGCTTACAGCGCACTGCATTAACCGAGGCATGACCAATGACCATTAATCACGACGATTTCCTGCAGAAGCAGATCACCGCGCAGCTGCGTGAGGCACGGTTCGACGAGGCGGTCGCCACGACGTCGGCGGCGGCTGCCGTACAGCACCAGCGCCACAATCCGAACATGAAACTGCCCGACCTGTTGGTCTGGGCGCGAAGTTTTGCAAAGCACTGCCAGCGTTTGAAAGGGAAGCCAGCGCCGCAGGGAACACGCGCGACGGCGCGAAACTGACCTTTTAGAAACGCAAACCGTAACGCTGTCGGCGTTACAGATTACAGAAAGTTGAGGCACATATGGCGGCAAGTTGGATCAAGGTTGAAGTGATAACCCCGGATAAACCGGAGGTGTTCCAGCTGTCGGAAATCCTGAATCTGGACCCGGACGCCGTGTTAGGCAAGTTGGTCAGATTATGGGCGTGGGCCGATCAACAGACCATTGACGGTAACGCAAAGTGTAACGCTGCGAGCGTTACAAAAAATGCAGTTGATCGGATCACTTTCGTTTCCGGTTTTGCAGATGCGCTGATCAGCGTTGGCTGGCTGGCGCTCGATGGGGAGACGTTGGTTTTTCCGAACTTTGAAAGGCATAACGGGAATTCATCGAAAAAACGAGCACTTACAAACAATCGCGTTGCAAATTCCAGGAAAGTGAAACGCGGGAGTAACGCAAAAGGTAACGCAATTAGTAACGCTGCGAGCGTTACAGATGCGTATCAAAAAGCGTTACCAGAAGTAGAGGAAGAAGAAGATCTAAAAGATAAACCCCTCTCTCTATCGGGAGCGGGCGAAATTTCACCAGATGGACAGGGAACAGGGCCGACACCCTGGGAAGACCAAGACGACGAGAACCCATGCGGAAAATTTCCGATGAGCACCAGCTGGGCTCCGACGGTTGATTTCCAGCGACTGGCGGCGTTGTGGGGCCGAATTATCGACGGCCCGGCGCCGGGATATACCCCGCAGGAGCTGGCGAGCTTCCAGGCGTACTGGAAAGCCGAGGGCAGGGTATTTAACCAGACGCAGTGGGAGCAGAAATTCGCCGATAGTGTGCTCTACGAGCGCCAGGCGGCGGCCAAACGAAAGCAGCATGCAGGAGGTTCAAATGCGACCAGATACACCGCAGCAGCCGCAACCGCTCAGCAGCAGGTCAGGGCCGCACGAAACGCAGAACGGGAGCGACAGGGCTTGGCTCCTCTGGGAGACGATGGCGGGGATCTACGCCAACCGCTGGGTGACCAAGAACGGGGTGGCACCATCCACGATCTGGGGCCAGACGATTTCGAAATTCTCAGATGACCAATTGGCCTACGCCGCGCGCCGGTGCATGGAGCGCTGCAGCGCCGGTAACCATTGGCCGCCTGACCTTGCGGAATTTACTGCGATCGTCGGCGAGTGCACGGCCAACCCGTTCGGCCTGTCGGCGGACGACGTCATGACTGAATACCGCCGCTGGCGCAACGAATCTTGGCGTTTCGACGGCGCAGATAGTTTCGACTGGCGCCACCCGGTGCTGTTCCAGATTTGCCCGGAGCTCCGCCGCGCCGGCGTAGAGCGCAAACTGGGACACAACGAACTCGCTGCACTGGCCGGCCGGCTGCTGGTGAAGTGGGCAAAGCAGGTGGAAATGGGCTTCTCCATCCCACCAGTGAGAAAAACGAAAGCGCTGGAGAACCGGCCGCCGGGCGATGCACAAGTCGCTGACACGGACGGTCGCTATCAGCGAAAGGGCATGGAAATGCTGGCACGGATCCGCGCCAGCATGGGTAACAACAACGTGAAATAACCGAGGCATGACCAATGACCAGAATTACAACACGGCAGTTTGTCGAACTTATCCAGGGCAAAAATCTCTCCACTGCAGAGATCAGCGCCCTAACGCATGAAAAACACCCAGGGAATAGCATGACACGATCGCAGATCTGCATTCGGCTGAAATCGATGCTCCGGTCGCCAAACGTGAACATGATCCGAACCGGGCAGGGAAACAAGGCGCGCTATCACCTGATAGGCGTGAATGAGCGTTTCTACGAACTGGGTGAAGTTAATTTCCGGCCAGCAGGGAAGAAAACCAGACCGGACAAAACGCTGTGGCACTTCAACCCAGTAGAGCTGAGGTTTTGCCACATGCACAAAATGTTTGATCAGGCGCTGGCTGGCGTACGTGGGAGGGCTTGCTGATGTTCGGTTTATTCCTGCTCGTTTGCTACACCTACCAGCCGTGCGATTACGTTCCGCAGGGGTGGGTATATCCCGATCGTTCCAACTGCCTCGAAGATATTCGGGAGCAGTCCCTGCCCGGGCAGTATGAGTGTTTGCCAGTTGATGGGATAATTTCCGCTGCTCGTCTGCGTGACAACGATAGGGGGGCGGAGCGGTGATCTGGTGGCTATTCTTTGCGTTTCTGTTCGCCATTGGCGCCGGCGTAGTTGGCTTGTGCTTCTGGGCCATTGTCGGTGTTTGCTTCGCTGACGATGATGGCGATCACCCGGATCGCCGCAATTACGACTAATTCTCAAACCCGCTCCGGCGGGTTTTTGTTTTGCTGCATACTGCACAAATTACTGTTTATATATACAGTATTTTGGTGTAATAATTAAAAAACGAAGTGAATCCGAGAATGTCGGAGAAAAATATAATGGATGTAAAACAAGATGTTGCTCATATTTTGCCCGAGAATGGTCGGGCGCTGGTTTACATGACCCACGGGGCGATAACTGCGGTTTTACCGCTGAAGGAGAGCCAGATCGTCGCCGATACTGAGCTCATGATTGTGCTGCTCCGACGTATGGGCTACGACGTCCGGAGAAAGTGATATAATCCTATCATCAGCCTGAACAGCTGATCACCTGCTGCGCCACCACGGAGACGAAAATGGCGCAGTATTCGTTTTACAAATCCCAAGGCGGGATCCTCGTGCCGGCAACGCCCGACACGGTCGATTTCGTCACGAACAAACTCAAGCTGGGGGCGGTTGTCACTGGCGAGTTTAAGCGCGCCCGAAATCCCGGACTGCACCGCAAATTTTTCTCACTCCTAAATCTCGGTTTTGAATACTGGACCCCGACTGGCGGCGCAGTATCAACGTTTGAGCGCCAATTTCTCCGCGGGTATATCAATCGCCTGGCGCGCCATGTTGACGATGCTGGCGTGTTCTATGCGCTGGCGGACGAATACCTGCAGCTGGTGGCCGAGAAGCGCGCCGAACGGCTGACGATTGCAAAATCCTTCCACGCTTTCCGCCGATGGGTAACCGTCGAAGCGGGGCATTATGATCTTTTTGAACTCCCCGACGGTTCGACTCTGCGCGAGCCGCGATCGATCTCATTCGCAAAAATGGACGACCTCGAATTTAACGACCTGTACCAGGCAGCGCTTAACGTGTTGTGGACCTTCATCTTAAACAAATCCTTCCCAACCATCGCCGAGGCAGAGAACGCCGCGGCTCAGCTTATGGATTATGCAGCATGAGCAAACTGACAGACGAGGCCCGCGGCCGTGATTGCCAAATCAGGATCCCCGGCATCTGTAACCGAAACCCAGAAACAACCGTCGCCGCACATTACCGGCTGGCCGGCACCTGCGGCACGGCAATAAAGCCAGATGACACGCAGGCCGCGTGGGCGTGCAGTGCATGCCACGACGAAATAGACCGGCGCACGCGAATTGTCGATGCGAACGACGCCCGACTGATGCACGCCGAAGGTGTTCTTCGTACGCAGGAAGTTTTGAGAAAGGAAGGAAAACTATGAAATTGGATATGTACGAAATTCTTTCTCGTTGGGGAGTGTGGGCGCGAGAAAGTAGTGGCATTGACTATTCGCCAATCGCCGCAGGCTTCAAGGGGCTATTACCTCATCCGTCCAATGGTAAGCTGTCCTGCTGCGATGATGATGGGTTGGTAATCGATGGATGTGTGGCTAGGCTGAAGAGGTATAAGCCTGAAGAGCACGACGTGGTGATTGCGCACCATGTTTATGGAATATCTTTACGCAAGATTGCCAGGAAGCGTAAGTGCTCAGATGGAACTATCAGGAAGGAAATGCAGACAGCTGAAGGGTTTATCGGAGGGTGCCTAGCTATGTTGGAGTGGGACATATTGTATTGATTAGCTGAATTAATCAACCCTTACCAAGCCGCATGGAATGGTAAGGGTTATCGCAATCCGATAAGTATTACTGAAAAACGTCGCCCGGCCTCTATCAAGTACAGAAAACTCAAACATGTGAAAAACAATGCACTTGAGAAGAAGCAAAATACCAACTTCCCATGAGATAGTAAGGTTACGATACTTATAACAATTACAATTATTAAAAACAAACAGGTTAACACAGTGTCGGATATTAATCTGCCATAATGGCCTGTTTTAATCATATTGGCGATTAGCTTTTTATCTATAAGTGCAGTCAAAAGTGAAATAGAGGTAATCAGGAAACCTAGAAGTGTGCCAGCCAACCCCACAATTACTCCTGATGCACTTATCGCAGTTTCTGGTTTTATTTGAGCATCAAATCTCCAAAAAAAGTACACAGCAATGGCACTTACAATTGACCTAATCGAGAGCGCGCCCCATCTCACCAAAGTAGTCATCTATTCCCTCCTGGCATTCAGCCTTCGCCGTATCGAGCAGATTATACATGGTTATGGCCGGCGGGAAATGAGCATTAGTTTCAATTTGTTGTATGGAGAATACGCGATCAGCTATAAGATCTATAGGATGTTCAATACCTTCATCAAAAACATAAGCCCTTGCAGTTGTCGCTCCAGACTGAACCAAGGCTCGAAGTGTATCTTTTAAGCGATTGCTCATTTTCCCTTCGGTATCAGCGCGACGCAGGTCTACACCCATTGTTACCTTTAAACTGTCAGCATCAACCCCATTCATAAGGTCGATCATGCCGCGACCGTAGTTATCTGCAGGGTATAAGTCTGGATTGGTTGGCCTAGGGAGTGTGAACTCAATTTTTTTCAATGTCACATCCCCACTCATCAACCGCCCGATTGCATCAGCTTGTAATATTGGGTCGGCCGATATTTTGCAGTCGGCAATAGCGCTAAGAAATCCTGCGAACTGATTAATACTACTAGAGTGGCTGTTTTTGTGCCAAGCAACGATATCATTTTCGACATAGTAGGCAAAAAAGTTTCTTTCTATCAATCCTTCGTTATCATCTAACTCTATCTCTTGAGATTGCCCACCAACTTTCCCTATCTCTGGTATGTCTGTAGTTCTGAACTTCCTGAATTGACCATAAATTGCACGAGGATTTCTTTTATTTCTTAATCCCCAGATCTCCCTCGTATATCCACCTTGATTCAAGGCGGTTTGAGTATCATCATCATTTTCTAAGAGGTCAAAGAGTGTTTCGAAACTATCGATTTCTCTATTTGGTGTTAACGATAACTGGAAAAACTCAACCTTATAATTCTTTTCGGCCATAATAATTAACCTGATAATTATTCTTTTAGTGTGCTCAAATGGATAGACAAGAGCATACAAAAAAAGTAACGCGTACGCAAAAACTGTTGTAATGTGTTAAGTGTGGTTACGTAGTCACGTAGCTTACCCAATCAAAAACCTCGCCTCGGCGGGATTTTTTGCAATTCGGCAGTAGCGCCGGAATTGGCAATGTTGTTCCAAGGCTGTCACAACCCCAATGATTACCCAGAGTTAGAGCCTCCATGTAAAGTCTAGATATCGCCAAATTGATGGCGATTTCAACTACTTTTCAAGGAGATATACTAATACAAGCTGCTGAAACTCACTATTTGGACAACGGTTACACCTTCCATATTCCAGCTGTCTCATATCGTCGCCATGTCTGCGTGCCGCTTCTGATGGCTATCGCGCCAGGCGGTAAATCGAAAGCGAAGCATATGTTGGTATTTAATGGTTCTTGGGTAACCGAAGCGAAAGCGGAAGGCGCGCTTCCCATCAACGGTGGCTCAATGCCAGCAACAGCTTGTAACTCGTGGAACACATACATCGAACCTAATCAGTCCGTCTCAATTCAGACGGTTAGTGAAGGTTCTAATGGTGGCTATGCATTGCCAAGCATTACGGTTTTAATCGGACAATATTAACCAAGCTTTTTAAAAACTAGTTATTTACATAAGCCCCTTAAATATGGGCTTTTTGCATTCCAGCCCCAGCCAACGGACGACACACGGCACCTCCTCTTACCGGCAGCGTTTACGGCTGGTGGCTGATTCCTATGGATATGCGAAACAAAAAGACCCCGCCCGGAGCCTCATCTATGGCATCAACGAAAGCATGACCGACGGTGAACCAACCAGTAAGGCGAACAAGATGACGCTGCCAATGGCGACTGCTGCTGCTAAGTCTTTTTTCATATCATTATCCCCGATTAATGTATTGGTATTACTGCGAACTCTGTCGGTTCGGTGTTTCTTCTAATCGCAGGGCTAATCTGGTTAAGATGCCCGCGTGTGCGGGCTAGAGAAGCCATTTGGTGTTTCAAGTGTTACAAGGTCGATATAGCGATTGCTAACTCTATATGACAATTTCAACTTAGGACTATTCCGAAGTGGGGGCAAGTTTTACGTGGAAGTAATGCGTCCTTTTAGGACAAACCTCAGAAAAAAACCCGCACAGCGGCGGGTTGAAAGGATGATTGCTACATGATTTTTGTGTAGACGATGAGGTGCTGTGTGTGTCGTCTTTTGGCGACACTACAACAATGCTTTTAAGCGGGCAAGCCGATTTCCCAAAAAGTAAGAAAATTCTGTAATTCGGCGTTATACCGAGTAGATAACGTAATTCCAGTATGTTTTTAGTCAATCTTACGGGTGTTCATAAGCACAAGTATGTGATTGAATAGAATGATAATGTTGTCATGTTTCTGATGAATGCTACTCATCAGACGGAGGTACTCACTTGATAGTCGTTATCTAATCCCCCCCGGATTATGTGAGTACCTCCCTCGATGGGATGCTGCACTAATCGGAGCGCAACGGAAAGAGTGCTTGAGTCCTTTAACGGGCGATTGGCATAACAATAGTACTCTTTTCGTTGTGGTGAATTGCAGTCCTCCGAGACAAGCCGAAGATAAGCACCGGCCGCCACGACACCCTACCAAGCATCAGCCTAATTGCTGGGGCTTTTCGTTTTAGCCTCCTTGCTAAATCAGTCAACCACACCGCAAACATATCCTGACCTTGAGTGACTTCGGCGGGAGGCTAAACCATTCCTATCACCCGGTACCGGGACAGATCCCCGGAAGGGGGAGGTATGAAGATGGACAAATACAGCTCCCAGCTCTCGTACTGGGTTGCTTCACTGTTGGCCGCAGCTGGCGCTATGACATTGCAAGATTGGGCTGTATTAGTGGGGATCCTCGTTGCCGTTTTTACGGCGGGGGTGAACTGGTATTACAAACGCAAATTGGTCAACAAACTCACAGCCGTCGGTTATGACAAAGAGCGTGCAAAAGCAGCCTATAAAGCGATGAGCGAGTGAAGCCATGAACTCACATTTGAGAAATAAAATCGTCGCTGCCATAACCGGCGGCGGGGCGATTGCGATCGCCACTGCAATGCTCGGCGGCCACGATGGGTTAGAGGGGCGGCGGTATGTGGCCTATCGCGACGTTGTCGGCGTTCTGACGGTCTGCGATGGACATACCGGCGCCGATATTATCCTCGGCAAGCGATACAGCGACGCAGAATGCGATGCGCTGTTGAAATCTGACCTGCAGAAAGTCGCACGGATTGTCGATCCTGCGATCAAGGTGAAAACCACAGAAACCCAGCGCGCCGCTATTTACTCGTTCTCGTACAACGTTGGCCCGTATGCGTTTATCGGCTCCACGATGCTGAAAAAATTGAATGCCGGCGACCCGGCCGGCGCGTGCGGCGAACTGAAGCGCTGGAGGTATGCAGGCGGCAAAGAGTGGAAAGGGCTGATCACCCGGCGTGAAGTCGAAAACACCGTCTGCACCTGGGGCCAATCATGAACGGCTGGATGAGCAAGATCGCCGGCGGGAGTCTGGTGCTTCTGTTGCTGGTGGCTATCTGCCTTGGCGGTTACAGCTCGCTGTTGTCGCACCGGTTGCAGTTGGCACGCCAACAGGCTGCAGAACAGCAGAAGACGCTGGCACAACAGGCCGGGCTGATAGCCACGCTGCAGACGCAAGATGCGCAAAATCGCGCGCTGATGGCGGTGCAGCAACAACGTGAGCAGCAGCTGCGCCAGCAGCACGACGCCGCCCAAAGGAAATACCGTGAAGCGATTAAAAACGATCCCTGCGCTGGTCGGCCTTTGCCTGCCGCTGTGCTTGAGCTCTTGCGCCCGGCCAACGGCACAACCCCCGGCTCCGTTAATCCTCTTTCCCCCTGAATCGGCATTCACTCTATGTGAGCAGCCAGAAATGGCCGGCGACACATGGGGCGACGCCGTCAGCTATGCGCTGGCACTACAAACCTCACTGAAAATTTGTGCCGGCAGAATTGCCACGCTGAATGCCTGGCGGGCCGGCTTACTGGAGAAGACGAGTGAAAAAAAATGATACTGACGTGCTGGCTGTCCTGCTGGTGGGCGGCGGCGCCATTGCCATTGTGATCGGCCTGGGCCTGTTGTTCTCCTGGGGCATGCTGGCCGCGTGGAATCTGTTGGCATCGTCCGCCGGCTGGGTGTCCATCGTGCCGATTAACTGGGGAACGGTATTCGGCCTGATGCTGGTGATCATCTTCGTGCGCCAGCTGCTGCGCCGCAAAAAAGAGTAATGCACCCAAAGCGCCGAACCGTCGCCGTTCTCCTACCTTAGCCACGACCCGGGCTCCTCACGGCGAGCGGGCGGGAGAAATCAAAAACGGTTAATACCCCGCGAGCTAGGGGACGGTCATAGCGGAAACATCAGCCGTGGTAGAAGAAACGGTGTGACAGCCGGAGAGACGGTATTAAGCGATGCCTTGTTATTTTCATAGTGATCCCCATTTACATATTGTTACTTGCCGCCGTGGTAGGTATTCCAAAAGGAGATTGCTATGTTAGAAGGTTACACAATCAAGACAGCTGAAGATCGTGAACGGGTATTAGCGGTTCAAGCTGCATTAGAGATCGCAAAAGCCTCTGTGGGTTCAGTCGGAGCCGGAACTCAATCAAAAGTGGCAGCTGATTTGAAGGCTGTCGCTAGTGAAATCAGTGACCTTGCAGATGCAATTCAAAGCGCGATAGAAAAGAAATAAATAAACCGCCTCCGGGCGGTTTTTTATTGCCCATCACAGAGCATCTATCCAGGTGCTGCGTAATGCGCAAGCAAAGCCACAGGCGACACCCACCGATCACTCAGATCATGGTTGCCCGTGGCTTTTTTTATTCACGGAGAACGTTATGGCAAAACAGGATTGGGGAGCCATTCAAAAGCTGTTCCTCGCCGAATACGCCAAAACCAAAATCTCCCCGAAAGAATGGTGTGAGGCTAACGGCTACAACTACGCCACCGCACGCCGGCATATAAAAATACCTGCGCAAGGGAAAGAGAAAAAAGCGCAGAAAAAAATGCGCAGTGCGCAAGATGCGCAAATTCCAGAAAATCCCGCGCCCGTTACGCCCGGCGTTTCAGCTGCTGGCGGTGATGAGGAGGGGAAGGGCAAAGAAAGCCCAAGCCTTTTAAAACCACAGCATGAACAATTTGCGCAGAACATTGCGCAAGGCATGCCGCAGAAAGAGGCCGCGATTTGCGCAGGCTACGCGCCGACAAATGCTGAATCGCAGGCCTCAATCCTGATGAGCAGGCCGGACGTAAAAGCCCGCGTGCAGGAACTGCGCAATAACGCTGCGCTGTTGGTTTCCTTCAACGCCGGCCACCTGGCGGAGCTGTCGTATAAATCTGCGCAACTGGCGCTGCAGAATAAAAAATTTGGTCAGGTTGCGCCGAACGTGAAGAACGCCGCGCAGCTGACCGGCATCGACATGAGCACGAATAAAACTGAGGTGAATGTCGATCTGGCTGGCCTGAGCTACGGCAAAGTTTGCATCGTGACCCCGGCGAACTGTCCGGCGGACGTGTGGGCTGCTCACATGGAAAAGCTGCGCGAGGGAAAGCCGACGGCCCAGTCATAATTGACGGCGTTCTGTACGCATTCAGCAGTGACTGGGCGACAGATGTCCTGTACGACGCCCCGATCGGCTCCGTGCGCTGGCGCTGGACCTACGGCGGCCGCGGTGGTGGTAAATCGGTAGAGATTGCGCGCGCGCTGGTTATCCTCGGTGCTATCGATCCGATGATCATTCTCTGCGCCCGCGAATTCCAGAACTCAATCAGTGATTCCGTGCTGGCGCTGCTGGAGGCCGAAATTTATGCCCTGGGCCTCAACCATTTCTACACCGTAAAAAATAACGAGATCACCGGGCGCAACGGCACCCGCTTCACGTTCAAAGGGTTGCGCACCAACCTGCAATCCATAAAATCGATGTTTGGCATCAAAATTTGTTGGGTGGAGGAAGCGCAGACCGTTTCGCAGGATAGCTGGGACGTTCTCGGCCCGACGGTGCGTGCCAATAATTCCGAGGTCTGGGTTTCGTACAACCCGCAGGAAGCCACCGACCCGACCTACACCTTGATGAAGCGCCACGAGGTCGATCCACCGGACGGCGGCGTCATCATTCGCCAGGTCAATTATCCCGATAACGCGTTTTTCCCGGACGTGCTCCGGCAGGAAATGGAGTATTGCAAACGCGTTGACTATGAAGCTTACGAGCATATCTGGTTAGGGCTGCCGAAGGCGCTCAGCGAGGCGGTTATTTTCTCCGGGAAATATCGCGTCGAGGCATTTCCTGACGATCTCTATCTGCAGGCCGACCGGCTTTTCTATGGCGCCGACTTCGGCTTCTCGCAGGACCCTTCCACGCTGATCCGCTGCTTCATCATTGGGCGAAAACTCTACATCGAATACGAGGCCTACGGCGTCGGCGTTGAGCTGGACGAAATGCCGCAGTTTTACGATTCGATCCCCGAGGCTCGCAAGTGGCCGATACATGGCGACTGCAGCCGCCCCGAAACGATCAGCTACATGGCGCGGCAAGGCTTCAACATCGACGGCGCCACGAAATGGGCCGGCAGCGTTGAGGACGGGATCACCTACCTCCGCGGCTTCGAAGAAATCGTCATCCATGAGCGCTGCAAGCACATGATCGACGAGGCCCGGCTTTATTCCTACAAAACAGACCGCCTCACGGGTGAGGTGTTACCGATCGTCCTCGACAAACACAACCACTGCTGGGATGCGGTGCGCTACTCGCTGGACGGTTATATCACCAGCTCCGACGGCCTCGGCACCTGGGCGCAATTGGGTAGACAAGACGCATGAGCCAAAAAAAAGACGGGGTGCGCGCGTGGTTCCGGGACAGTTACCAGAACTTCACGGCGCGCCTGGGGCTTCGCACGCCCAATATGAGCAGCGACGGCACATATCAGCCGAACTGGACCAGCCGCAACCGCCTGCAGATCGAGAACGCCTATCGCAGCTCCTGGCTGGTGGGCGTGGCCGTGGATGCCGTCGCTGATGACATGACCCGCAAGGGCATCACGATCACCGGCGGTTTGAAGCCTGAAGATAAATCCAAGCTGGATAACGCCTGGGAGGAATTGGCGCTCTGGGATCGCCTGAACGACACGATTAAGTGGGGCCGACTCTATGGCGGCGCGATCGGCGTCATCATGATCGACGGGCAGGACATGAGCTCGCCGTTGCGTGTGGAAACTGTCGGCCCGGGTGCGTTCCGCGGCGTGATGGTTCTCGATCGTTGGATGGTTACCCCGACCACGCAAGAGCGCGTCACCGACATGGGGCCTGATTTCGGGACGCCAAAATTTTATCAGGTGGTGACGACGGCAACCGGGATCCCCCCGTGGAAAATCCACTACAGCCGCATCATTCGTTTCGATGGCGTCACGTTGCCTTACCAGCAGATGCTGACCGAGAACGATTGGGGGCAATCGGTGGTTGAGAGAATCTTCGATCGTCTGATGGCATTCGATAGCGCCACCACAGGCGCCGCGCAGCTGGTCTACAAGGCGCACCTGCGAACCTATTCGATAAAAGGTCTGCGCTCAGTGCTTGGCATGGGGCAGAACACCGCGGCCTACAAAGGGTTAATGGCCCACATGGACATGATCCGTCAGTACCAAAGCATCGAAGGGATGACGGTCATGGATGCGGAGGACGAATTCGCGACCCACAGCTACACGTTCGCCGGCCTGTCCGACGTTCTGGCGCAGTTCGGCCAGCAGGTCGCCGGCGCGGTAGGAATTCCACTGGTGCGCCTGTTCGGCCAGTCACCGGCCGGATTCTCGACCGGTGAAACCGACCTCTCCAACTACTACGACAACGTCAGCACACAGCAGGAGCGCCGGCTGCGCCGCCCGCTGCATAAAGTCATGCAGGTGCTGCACATGTCGCTGTTCAGCCGGCCACTGCCCGACGATTTCGCTTTCGAATTTAATCCGCTGTGGCAGATGAGTGAACCCGATCGCGCAAGCGTGGCCGTGAACACGGTTGAAGCGGTGACGAAAGCCGTCGACTCCGGGCTGATGACGCTAAAAGCCGGCGCGCAGCAGTTGAAGGAATCGTCACGGATCACGGGCGTGGGTTCAACCATCACCGACGAGGACATCGAAAATGCGCAGGACATCGACCCGCCGGCGTTCGAGGGCAACGATCTCGACCCAGACGCCGAAGGGGCTACAGCGCCAGTACGCAACGCAGCTACGAAAGATAGCGCAGGTGGTCGGGGACATCGTCTCGACTTCTTACGATGGTTCAGATAATTCCGTCATCCTCATCAACACCCGCCTGACCCGTTACTCCGAACTGATCGCCCCCTGGGCGGAATCCGTTGCCCTGAAAATGTTTGATGCCGTCGCGCGCCGAGAGGCGACACAGTGGCGCCAGATCTCGCAGGAAATTTCTGCCGGGCTGCGTTTTCAGATGGAGAGCACCTCAGTTGGCCAGGTGGCGCGCAATATCGTTGAGGAAAACATCAAGCTGATGAAATCGCTGCCGCTGCATGCTGCTGACCGGGTGAGCGGGATCCACGCCCGAGCCATTGAGGCGATGATCAGTGGCGAGCGCAGCAAAGATTTTGCCGCTGAAATTTTCCGAAGCGGCGATGTTGCCTGGTCACGCGCGAAGCTGATCGCCAGGACGGAAATAGGCCGCGCTACGCAGGCGCTGACGCAAGCCCGGGCGACCGCTATTGGCTCCGAGGGTTACATCTGGCGAACGGCACACGACGGCGACGTCAGGCACTCTCACGCCAAAATGGAAGGCAAATTCGTCCGCTGGGGTGACCCGCCGACGCTTGACGGCATGACCGGCCACGCCGGTGCACTGCCTAACTGCCGCTGTTACTGCGAAGTTGTCATCCCGGAAAAATAACCCATGAAATATTTCTTTAATACCCGGCTCGGTAACACCCGTTACGAGTTAGCCGACTGCTCCCTATTGTGCGAAGCCGTACCGATCGCGCGGGTTGGCTGGCAGGTCTACAACGCCTCAGAGCTCGACGAGATCGAACCTGACAGCGATGGCGAAATTTCCGTTTATCGCTCACCCGAAGAAGTTTTCCGCCCGGAGACGATCGCCTCATTCGAGGGGATGACGTTCACCGTTTTACACCCTGAGCAAATGGTCAACCCGTCGAACTGGCGGGAGAACGCCCACGGCCACGCGACCAATATCCGCCGCGGCACCGGCGAACAGTCGGATTTATTGCTGGCGGATCTCGTTGTGAAAAGCAGCGAGGCCATCCAGGCGATTTATCAGGGCGTGGATCAAATCTCCTGCGGGTATGACGCCGAATATCGGCAGACGGCCCCGGGAAAAGCCGAGCAATACGACATTGTCGGCAATCATGTCGCGCTGGTTCCTGCCGGCCGCGCGGGAATCCGCTGTTCAATTGGAGATAGCAGAACAATGGCAACTAAAAAAACGTGGTTTGATTCGCTGCGCCGCGCGCTGAAAACCAAAGACAACGCGGCGATCGAAGAGGCCATGAGTAATGCGCCGGCCGAACTCACCACCGATGATGGCGAGGGTGGGGGCGATTTGCCGAAGGCCATCAACATCAACATCAGCCCGCAATACCCACTCCCGGATAAGGATCCGGAGATGGGCGGCGGCCCGGGTATCACTAAAGATGGTGAGGAGGACGTGCCAGCCTGGGCGCAAGCCATTCTCGCGCGCCTGGATAAATTGGAAGGCGGCGGCACGAACGACGGCGAACCCGGCGACGACGACGAAGAGGAAAAGAAAAAGGCGACCACCGACGCCGGCTATCAGCAGGCGGTGATCGCCAGGGGTGAATTGCTGGTTCCGGGGATCAAACTGCCTGAGGGTGGAAAGCTGGCGACCTTTAAACGCGAAGTGCTTGATGCTGCATTCCGCACGCAAAAAGGCGCACAGATCCTTGTCCCGTTGGTCGGCGACAAGCCAGATTTTAAATCCATGCCGAAAGCGTCGCTGGATGCCGCATTTACTGCGGCCAGTGAAATCGCCAAACGCGCCAACCAGCCCGCAGCCCAACTGCGCACCTTCGACCATCAAAACCGCAACTCACCGGCAGCGCTGAATAAAGCCTTCGCCGAATACTGGAAAAAATAAGGTAAAAGCCGATGACTGCTTACACGTACCGGATGCCTGCGGGCATCGCCGGGGCTGTTTCACGCCCTCATCACCTCACTGCAGAGCCTGTCGCGCTGAATAACGCCAAAGCGTTCGGCGCTTACGGCCTGGCGGGTAAAGACGTAGGCGGCTATTTCGTGCCGCTGGAAGCCGGCGACGCCGTCGGCGTGATCCTAGGCTTCTACATTCGCCCGTACCCAACCACCTCGACGCCTGATCTGGTCCGCCAAGTGGGCACCGATAAAAACCTCACCGGCGACCGCCTGCGCCGCGGCTACATGACCGTGAATGTCGGCGTTGACGCGTCCGGCATCGCACCGCGCGCGCCGGTGAATATCCGCATCGCCAACCCGAGCGCGACGAGCCCGCTTGGCGCGCCAGTGGCCGCAGCCGTGGCTGATGAAACCGTCGTTCTGCCGACCGCATTTTTCACCGGCCCCGGTGATGCCGCTGGCAACGTCGAAATCGAATACAACATTTAAGGAAATCGCTGATTATGTCACTTCATACCTATGACCAGGCGACCGTAGACAGCACCGGCGCATTTCTGATCGGCGAGCTGGAACGGCTCGACCAAGAACTGAATATGCCGCTGGTGGGCTATACGTGGAGCCGTGATATTGAGCTGCGCGAGGACGTGTCGATCGCTGACGACATTTCCAGCTTTACCAACACCGAGCTTGCGGCCTCCGGCACGCCAAACCCGAACGGCAAAAACTGGATCGGCAAGAACTCTACCGAGATCGCGACCGTTAACCTCGACATCAACAAAACCGGTTTCCCGCTGACCCTGTGGGGGATGGAACTTGGCTGGACTGTTGTTGAGCTGGCTGCCGCGCAGCAGGTCGGCCGCCCGGTTGATGCCCAGAAATTCGAAGGCATGCAGTTGAAGTGGAACATGGACACCGACGAACAGGTTTACCGCGGCGATTCGCTGATCGGCGTAAAAGGCCTGGTGAACTACAACGGCGTATTGACTACCAATGCCCCGAAAGTCTGGACGGTCTCAACCGCTGACGAAATTCGTCAATCGATCAACTCCGTACTGTCGGCCGCCTGGGCCAACTCTGGCTATACGATCGTTCCGCGTGATCTGTTGCTACCGCCTGAGCAATTCGCGCTGCTGTCGAGCATCATCGTTTCGTCCGCCGGCAACCAGTCGCTGCTGACCTACCTGCAGAACAACACCATCGCCTACCACCAGAACGGCGTTCCGCTGAACATTCGCGCGGTGAAATGGCTGAAAGGCGCCGGTGCGGGCGGCAAGGATCGCATGGTGGCCTACACCAACAGCAAAAAGTTCGTGCGTTTCCCAATGGTTCCGCTGCAGAACGTCCCGATCCAGTATCGCGGGCTGTACCAGCTCACCACCTACTACGGCCGTCTGGGCGCGGTGGAGTCTCCATATCGCGAAACCCTGGCATACGTCGACGGTATCTAAATACAGCCCCGCAAGGGGCTTATAGGAAAAGCACATGAAGCAATCACTGGTAAAAATCCGCGTTCATACTCCGTTCACTTTCACGCACCCGAATTATGAGGTGGAAAAATTCTCCGCTGGCCTGCACTCGGTGGCGCCAGAGGTAGCCGAGAACTGGTTCACCCTGGAGCATGCGGAAGTTATCGACGGCGGCAAAAGTGACAGTGCCGGCGCGCCGGCGGAGGTACTGGCGGAGATCGCCGACCTGCAGAAGCAACTGGCGGAAGAAAAAAGCAAAGTAGCCGACCTGACGACGGAACGTGACGAACGCGATCAGCTCATCGCCGAGCACGTCGCCACTATCGGCAAATGCGATGACACGATCGCCGACCTGCAGAAGCAGCTGGCGGCGGCGCTGACTGAGGGCGCGAAAGGTGGCAAAAAATAACCATCTGCCGACCGTCGATAAATTCCGCGAAGATTTCCCGCAGTTCGGCAACGCCGTCACCTTTCCCAACGCTCAAATTCAATTCCGCTTAAATCTGGCTGATCAACTGCTCGATGAAAACAATTTCGGCGAGGTATTCCCGTACCTGGCCGAGCTTTTTGTCGCGCATTACATGGCGCTCCAGGCGGCGGATAACCGGGCGGCGGCGATCGGTGGTGGTGGCGGGGCGAATAGCGGCGTTGTGTCGTCGAAATCGGTCGACAAAGTCAGCGTGAGCTATGACAGCAGCGCCACGATGAACCCGGATGCGGGCTTCTGGAACAACACCCGCTATGGCGCCGAATTCTGGCAGTTGATCCAGATGTTTGGGATGGGAGGGCGGCAGCTATGAAAAGCGGGTTGAAGGTACGGGCCGATCGGTCGCAGGCCGTTTTTTCTGCGTTGAATGAAATCGCGCGCCGCGACGTCTTGGTCGGGATCCCTGAATCGGCATCAGAACGACAGCCGGAGGATGGCGAAAAGCCCGGGATAGGCAACGCACAGATCGGCTACATCAACGAATACGGATCGCCGGCGCAGAACATCCCGGCGCGCCCGCATCTTCAGCCCGGAGTGAAATCGGTGCATGCCGAAACCACCGCGAAAATGAAGGCCGCGGCGCAAGCGGTGTTTGATGGTCGCGCCGGCGCTGCTACTGCGGCGCTGGAGTCGGCCGGCACGATCGCGAGCCAGGCGGTTAAAAGCTACATGACCAGCGCCGATTTTACGCCGCTGTCGCCAGCAACGCTAAAAGCCCGGGCGCGCCGCGGGCGCAAAGGTGCGGCTAAAGAATTGCAGAGCCGGGCTGCCGGCAACGCGCCGGACAATGCCAACGCTCGCCCCCTGATCGATGAAGGGCAATACCGGCGCGCGATGACCTACATCGTGAGGGATAAAAATGCCAACTCTTGACGTTACAGACGTGCTTTTCGATCCCGATTTTTGCGACACCTCCCTGATTGTCACCCGCAACCAGCAGACCGTCGACGATGACGGCTTCGCCATCAACGCCCCGGTAAAAATGCCGTTTGCCGGAGTGGTTACCGTCGATCGGTCGCTCGAAGCGCGGCGCATGATCGCGGGGCAGGTGGTCACCGGTGCAATCCTGATTGTGACCACTGAGCGGCTCACCGCCGGGCAGACGGCGCGTGATGCGGACATCGTGACCTATCAGAACCGTGATTACCGTGTGACCTTTGTCGACCATTACACAGCCTACGGCGCGGGATTCGTTCAGGCGCATTGTGAGCTGTTGCCGTTCGATGGAGGGATCCCCGTTGAGCAATAACACCAGCACGCAGGCAGGTTACCTGACGCCAATTTCACCCGGTCCTGATTACGATGAGGCGCTCGAGCGTGCGCTAAATCGTTGGGTGCTCGGTATAACCGGGCTGCCGCCGGGCAACGTGCGACCACGCTGGACATCGACACAGCCACCATTGATGCCGCCTGATGTGGACTGGTGCGCCGTGGGGATCTCCGGCTTTATCGGTGATGATAATCCAGCGTTTACGCGGCAGAACGACGACAGCGCGGAGTTATGGCGCCACGAGGTGACCGAGTGCCTGGCGTCGTTCTATGGCCCGCATAGCCAGCACATAGCGTCAATTTTTCGTGATGGTCTGACCCTGTCACAAAACAACGATCAACTGATCGCCGTCGGACTGTCGCTCGGCAGCATTGGCGACATCATCCCTTTCCCTGAACTCATCAACAACCAGTGGGTGCGCCGGTATGACATTACCGTCCGCCTGCGCCGCAAGGTTGTCCGCGAGTACGGCATCAAGCCGATCGCAGAGGCAACGGTAAAATTCTTCGGAGAATAATTTATGGCACAGCAGGGGTTACCTGTTCGAAACGTCGTCGGCGTCTCGATTAATATGGCCTTGCGCGCGGCGCAGGCTCGAAACTTTGGTTCGTTGCTGATTATCGGCGCTTCACCGGTGATCGATGCCAGTGAACGGATGCGCGCTTATTCCGGCATTGCTGGCGTGCAGTCTGATTTCGGCACCCAGGCACGGGAGGCGCTGGCCGCTCAGGTGTATTACTGGCAGCGTCCGCAGCCGATTGATCTGTACGTTGGCCGCTGGGTGAAAGAAGACACCGCCGCCGCGCTGCGCGGGGCAATCCTGACCACTGCGCAGCAGGCGATGACCAATTTCACAACCGTGACCGATGGCGCGATGAAAATCAGCGTCGACGGCACGGTTAAAACGGTTTCCGGCGTGGACCTGTCGGCAGAAACCAATCTGAACGGCGTCGCCGCTCGTGTGGCGGAAAAGTTGACCACGGCGACTGTCGTCTGGGATGCGAACAACGCGCGCTTTGTGGTGACGTCGAAAACCACCGGTGAGACGTCCGCCGTTGGCTATGCGACACCAAACGCCACGGGCACTGACATCTCCATCCTGATGGGCATTCTTGAGGGCACTGGCGCAAAAACTATCGCCCGGCAGCCGGCGGAAACCATCACTGAATGCGTCGCGAAATTTATCGATCTGTCGTCGAAATGGTATGGCCTGTATATCGCCGAAACGATTTCTGATGATGATGTGCTCGCAGTTGCCGGCCTGATCCAATCCGATGATGTTTCCCGCATTTACGCCCACACCACGCAAAATACCGCCGTGCTCGGTGCGGACAACAACACCGACATTGCCAGCCGGCTGAAAGCCGCGGCGTTCGGTACAACCTGCGTGCAGTATTCCAGCCAGAGCCCTTACGCCGCGGTGTCGATTCTGGGCCGTGCCTTTACGGTCAATTTCGCCGGCTGGCGCACCACGATCACCATCAAATTTAAGCAAGAGCCGGGGATCGTCGCGGAAACGCTGACGCAAACCCAGGCGCTGACCCTGCAGGCGAAAAACTGCAACGTGTTCGTCAACTACGACAACGACACGGCAATCCTGCAAGAGGGGGTGATGTGTAACGCTGATTTCTTCGACGAGCGCCACGGCCTGGACTGGCTACAGAACTACGTTCAGACCAACTACTACAACCGCCTCTATACCAGCTCGACAAAGGTTCCTCAGACCGATGAGGGTATTACCGATCTGCTGACCAACGTCGAAGCTTCGCTGGCACAGGGCGCTGAAAACGGTCTGATTGCGCCTGGCGTGTGGGGGGGCGACGGTTTCGGCGCGCTGAATACCGGCGACACGCTGACAAAGGGGTATTACGTCTACTCCCCGCCGATTGCACAGCAGGCACAAGCGGAACGTGAAGCCCGCAAAGCCCCGGTGATGCAGGTGGCGATCAAACTGGCCGGCGCCGTGCACTTCGGCGACGTCATCATCAACGTTAACCGCTAAGGAGCCGGGGAATGCCTACTTATAGCTTTTTGGATGTGTCAGCCAATATCACCGGCGTGAGCGGTTCGATTGACCTCGGTAACGGTGCTGCGACTTCCGACGAGGGGATCGTCGTTGCAATGGGCGGCGACAAAAACACGATGGTGACCGGCGCCGATGGCGAGGGGATGCACAGCCTGCACGCCGATAAATCGGGCACGATCACCGTCAACCTACTCAAAACCAGCCCGACGAACGCCAAGTTGTCGGTGATGTATAACGCGCAGTCGCTGTCATCTGCGACCTGGGGCAACAACGTCATCGTGATCCGCAACAAATCCAGCAACGACGTGACCACGGCGCGCGGCGTCGCGTTCAAGAAATTGCCGGATTGGCAGAACGCCAAAGACGGTAACACCGTCGCCTGGGTGTTCGACTGCATCAAGATCGACCAGCTGCTCGGCACGTTTTAAGGGGTAATGCATGGAATTTGAAATTAAGGGCCAAAAATACCGCGCGGCCAAACTGAATGTTTTCGAGCAGTTGAAAGTTTCCCGGAAGCTGCTGCCGCTGCTGTCCGGCCTGCTGGGGGAAATTAAGGTGTTGCGCCAGCTGAAAACCGGACAGGTGTCGATTGAGGATGCGCTCAAAGTGGCGCTACCGGTGATCGCCCAAACGCTGGCAGACATCAGCGACGATGACAGCAACGCGATTATTCATCCCTGCCTAGCTGTGGTGTCACGCCAGAATGGCACCGTCTACACGTCGATCTTTACCAGCGGTCAACTGATGTTCGATGACATCGACATGATGGACATGCTGCAGATCGTTGCGCGCGTGGTCGGGGACTCGTTGGGAAATTTTTTGCCCGCACTCCCCGACAGCGAGACGAAAGACCAGCCGCCGGCCTGACGCTGGACGTCCTGCCGGGCGGCGAGGATTACCTGTTACGCCCGGTGGATGCCGGCATGTGCAGCTTTGAGGCGCTCAAGGATGGGCGCCTCGATTTGTTCGACGTCGCGCTGATGAATGATTACCTGGACATGAAAGCGGATAACGAAGCCCGGATCGCCAGGTGGAGAGAGGATCAATGAACGCTGAAACCATCAAGGATTTTTTGATTTCTCTGGGCTTCGAAATCGACTCCACCGGCGAGCGAAAATTCTCTGCTGTTGTCGCCGGCGTCACGGCGAACGTGCTCAAAATGGGGGCGGCAGTAGAAGGGGCTGCGCTGACAATCGTCGGTTTTACCACGCAGATCGCCAATGGCCTGGATAAAGTCTATTTTGCATCGCAGCGCACCGGCGCCTCAGTGGCGGGCATTCGCGCGTTGGGATATGCCGCCTCGCAGATGGGCGCAGACGCGGCCGCTGCACAGGGCTCGCTGGAGAGTCTCGCGAGATTCATCCGTAACAACCCGGGCGCCGAAGGTTTCCTGAACCGCCTGGGCGTGCAGACGCGCGGTGCGAACGGTCAGATGCGCGATGCCGCCGCCATTTTTACCGGTGTCGGCGATAAGCTGCGCAGCATGCCGTATTACCGAGCGAATCAGTATGCGCAGATGCTGGGGATCGACGAAAACACGCTCCTCGCCATGCGCCGCGGCATTAACGGTTTTACTGCTGATTACCAGAGCATGCTGAAAGCCACCGGCCTGAACGCCGACCGCGCGGCGCAGCAGTCCAATAAATTCATGACCTCCATGCGCAGCCTGACCGCGTTGCTTGGCATGGCAAAAGACAAAATCGGCTCAGATTTGGCCGGCGGCCTGAGTGGCTCACTGGATACGCTGCGCCGGCGCATCATGGACAATTTCCCGAAGATAGAGGGATTCATCACCAAAACCGTTCGAGGCGTTCTCTGGTTAGCCGAGGTTTTCGGGCGGATGCTTTACCGTGGCTATCAGGCTATTGATCAGGTGATCACCTGGTGGAAAAGCCTCGATACCGAATCGCGCAAACTGATCGGGATTTTCGGCGCGCTGCTGGTTGCCTGGCGGCTGTTGAATAGCGCTTTCCTGATGTCGCCGATTGGGATGATCACTGCGCTTATCGTAGGTATCGGCCTGCTGTGGGACGATTACCGCACCTGGAAAGAGGGCGGCAAAAGCCTCATCGATTGGGCGAAGTGGGAGCCGGCTATCACCCAGGCCAAGAACGCGATGATCTGGCTGCGCGACAAGCTGCTCGAACTGAAAGACGCCGTCGGCGGCTGGAAAACTGCGCTGGAGATTCTGGCCGGTTTCGTGGCTGTTACCTGGGCTGCGAAAATGGTCAGCGCGATCGGCTCCGTGACTAAAAGCGTCGGTGGCCTGTCAAAAGCGATGGGCGGCCTGGGCAAAGTCGGCGTGATCGGCGGCTTGCTTGCGGTCGAAGAGGCTGTCGTTAAACCGCTCGAGGGGAAATATTCCTGGCTGACCGACAACCCCGTCGCCAATTTCCTGAACCAGCTCCCGGGCAGTGACACGGTCGACGAATGGGGACGAAAACTGCTTCCGTGGCGCCGCGGTGAATCTACGCAATATGGCCAGTCGGTGCGCCGGCCGCAGGCGACAAAAGCAGGGGCGGCGCTGTTGGGCTGGCTGCAGCCCAAACTGACGCAGCTCGAGGCAATGTACAACCTGCCGGCGGGCCTGCTGCGCAGCGTTGCGCTAACCGAATCTGGCGGCAATCAGTTTGCTGTTTCCGGTGCCGGCGCGAAAGGCTTGTTCCAGTTCATGCCTGGCACCGCCCGGGACATGGGGCTACGTGGCGATGACGTTTTCGACCCGTCCAAATCAGCGGCGGCCGCTGCTCGCTATCTGGGTATGCTGCTGCGCATGAATGGCGGCGATCTGGAAAAAACGCTGGCGTCCTATAACTGGGGGATCGGCAACGTTCAGAAGCACGGCATGGGGCTGATGCCGGCGGAGACGCGCAACTACATACCGAGAGTGCTCAGCAACATGCCAGGCGCCGGCGGGAATAGCCTGAATCAGCAGACGGTGATCAATATCCACGGCGTTAACGATCCCACGCGCGCAGGGATGGAAGTCGCCGATCGTCAAACTGGCGTGAACTCCCGCCTGACCCAGCAACTCTATGCGAGGCCGCAATAATGGATATTCTCTCCGTCCTGTTTTCGCAGCAGACCCGGAAGATCGGCGGCATCATCCCGAGCGTGGCAATCTCGGAAAAACACAGCGACACGCTGGAGATCACCGAGCATCCGATCGAAGACGGCGCACCGGTCAGCGACCACGCCTACAAGCGGCCGCCGGAGGTGGCGATGGAGCTGGGTTTCGCCGGCGGCGGCTCGCTGCTGGATGGCGTCGACACAACCCAGTTTATCGACATCAACAGCGGCCGGACGCTCAGCAGCGGCCCGCGGGAAGTTTATAAGCAGTTGCTCGCGCTGCAGGAAAGCCGCTTGCCGTTCGACGTCACCACCGGCAAGCGGCAGTACCAGAACATGCTGATCCGCTCACTGGATGTCACGACCGATCGCACCAGCGAAAACGTGCTGATGTGTGTCCTGACGCTGCGCAACGTCATCATTTCCCGCACGCAGAGCGTTTCGGTTGCGGACAAAGCCAACATGGCCGACGGCGTCAGCACGTCGGCGGTGCAGAACTCTGGCACTAAATCGGCCAAGCCGGTCAACGAAAGTTTGCTCTCCCAGGCGCAGCGCGGCGCGCTGGGAGTGCTGGGAGGTTTCGGGTGAACATTCAGGAAATTCCGCTGACGCCGGACAATCAGCAATTCGGGATCGCTCTGGGCGGCCAGCAGATGACTATGCGGCTGACCTGGCGCGATGAGGCTGGCTGGTTGCTCGACCTCATGGACAGCGCCGGCGGCGCGCTGGTGAATAGTGTGCCGCTGGTGCCTGGCGCCAACCTGCTGGCGCAGCATGCGCACCTGGGGTTTACCGGTGCGCTGATCGTCATGGTCGACAACAACGAACCAGAGCTACCGACGAAAACCAACCTCGGGATCGGCAGCCATCTTTATTTTGTGCAGGAGTAGGGCATGAGTCAGAACTGGATGCGGCATTTTGAGCTGCAGCTGCTGGACCAGCAGGGCAGCGGCATCAGCCTGTCAGATTTTAAAGTCACTTTCCGCATTGAGTGGGCCGATACGCGGTGGCCGCGCGTCGCCAACATCAAAATTTACAACCTTTCGCCGGATACCCAAAACCGGATTCTGGGCAGCGAGTTTTCTAAAATCCGCATGATTGCCGGCTATGATGGGATAGCCCCAGACGCAGACGCCAGTCAGGTCGGCGTAGCGCGGCCGGTAGACCCGGCGAAATCCGGCCAGCGGGACGGCCAGAACTTTGGCCTGATTTTTGAGGGAGATCTGCGCTTCACGATCACCGGCAAAGACAACCCGACCGATTCCTGGGTGCTGATTCAGGCCGTGGGCGATCATGAGGCGTTTCTCTATGCGACGGTGAACACCACTCTGGCCGCCGGTTATACCGTGTCTGACGTGTACAATGCCGCCCTGAAAAGCTTCAACGCCTACGGTATCACCCAGGGGATCACTGGAACTTTTCCCGATACGGTTTTTCCTCGCGGGCTGGCGCTGTTCCAATCCGCGCGCGATGTCATGGACTCAGTTGCCGGCATGTGTAAGGCCACCTGGCAGCTGATCGACGGCAAGCTGCAGATGGTCAACGAGAACAAATACATTCACGAGGCTATCGTGCTGAACAGCGAAACAGGGCTGATCGGCATGCCTCAGCAGACGATGGGCGCCGGCGTTAATGTGCGCTGCCTCATCAACCCGAATATTCGCATTAATGGCCTGATCCAACTCGACCAGGCATCAGTTTATCGAACAGCACTATCCGACAGTGAGATCGCCCAATCCGGTGGCCGCATCAGCGAAACCGACCAGAACGGAAATCGAGTTGTCGCCGGTTCCCTGCAGCAGCCCGCCAGCATTGCGACGGACGGCGTGTATATCGTGAAAGCGATCGACTATACTGGCGACACACGGGGCCAGGCGTGGTACATGGATCTGATGTGCTTCGCGCGCGGCTCGGCAGATTTGATAAGTCAATCAACCCTATCTCGCTCTGGAGGGAGTTAAGTGAGAAAAAATAAATGGTGCTCCCGAGCCATTGTTTCACTGTCATGTTACGTTGTTCTCTCTGGCTGTACCTCCCTTGGCGCCAGTTCCGACACAGATGCCATGTATAAAAAACGCCCAGGATGGGCTCAGCTAAAAATTTTAGCCTCTGATGATTGCAACACATGGAAGAATGGAGGCAACTCATTGATAAATTGGAGTGGAGAGGAATGCTCTCCAAATGGGTTGATAAAATCCATCAATAAAAACCCGGGAATCATTCCGGTATTTTATGCGGCCTATCACGAATATGGACATGATGGCGTCAGAGCAATAGATGTGAGGGATACTTCAAAACTGAATTATTTAAATTTTGCTCATGACCTTTCAAAGCAAGTTTCATCGTCATCTGTTGTTTCCAGGATTTATGGCGATTACGTTATAGATAGAAAGGCGATGGGGTTGAGTGAAGTTTCTCAAGCACATTTTGTTGAAAAACTAAACGAATTTTCTTTGCAGAAAGATGCCATATACCAAGAGATGAACAGGGTAGCCAAAGTTGATTTTGACAGGGGCAATGCATCCACCCGCGCAGAAAAACTCGGTGTAGACTATAAAACCGTTTGCGGTCCGTTCACGATTGATCTCTCTCCGGATGATGGCTGGTCTCGCATCAATGGCGCGAAACCAGAGTCGCAAAAAATTAGGCGAATAGGCCCAGGTAAAGGTGTCGAAAATGTTAAAATGGAGTGGCGAGTGGCTACCAACCAGCCTGGAAAATGGCTTGGGCTGGAGTTCATCAAGCGTGATGGTAAAGCCTTTTTAAATGCCCAATTGCTTCAGGCCAGCATGGACGCGCCGCGCCAGTATGCTACCTATGATTGCGAGAAAGTTAAGTGATGGATGCATAGGGAATGGGATGTTACTATCTTTGGCATGTGAGTATGTGTATTGAAATTTACTATGCAACCCAAAACGCAAAGATCAAAAGACATTCAGACCGTCAATCGTGTTGTTAAGACCCTCAGGCCTTATCTATGCTTTGAGGATGAGATCACTGTATTTGTTAAAGAGAGAATAAAAAAGCAAATCAGTGAAGTTAAAGATAAAGGGTTATGGTTGACAGCTAACTCTCTTTATCATTTTACATTGGGTGACGTCGAGAAAGGAATTGAGAATGCTGAGAAGTCACTTAGCTTTATGCCAAGTGATATAGTTACATGGCGACATTATACTCTTGGTATGTTTTGGCGTTGTGGCGCAGTCGGCGCTTTAAAGGTTGCTAAGCGAGCAGTTGAAGCAACTCATAGTCCGTTAATAGCACATGATGCATATTTTTATGCATCTGCAGTGGCTGACTATCAGTATTTTCTTGATATGCATAAATTTCTCATTAAGACGAAAACTTACGATGATTTAATTGAAGAAGAGCAGAAGGTGAGTATGCAAAGAAGTTTTGAGTTTGCATCAATTTCTGATCAATATAAGAAGAACGAGATTATAAAAAACATCTCTGTTCTTATGTATGAAAAATTATCATTGGAGCAGAAACTAGAAACAACCAATAGGCTCGTGGATTTAACCGATGATGATGGTGAGCCTGAGCTTCTTTTTGAATTGTATGTTAATAACGCGAGTGCCGAGTCATGTGCAGCTATGAATGTTGAGCTGGTGACGGAAAGAGCCAATAACGGTTTAAATGACTGGAGTGTCGGAGCTGTTTTTTTAGGCTATATTAGAAAGGATGGCGAATAATGTCAGTGACACCGAACGACTTCCTTCTTTTCGCCGCCGAGCCTAAATCTGCAACAGAAGAAATGGCAATAAGAAACTCGGTAAGCCGTGCTTACTACTCTGGTTATCTTCATGCCAATCAGAAGGCTGAGAGTGCAAAAATATCTCTTCCTGCGGTTAGTGGTGGAGTGCATGCTCGTTTGATTAGTGCCTTCGAGAAAGGTCTTTGCGACACATTGTGTGGTGGATTGAGTAAAGAAAACCAATCCGAAATAGCGGGCCTGCTGAGTTTGACCAAAAAATTGAGAACAAAGGCAGATTACAGGCTTCACCTCACGGTTAATGAATCAGAAAAAGCCACTGCAATCGCTAGCGCTAAAGCTATACAAAAGCTTCTCGCGTAATAAACCATCTTAAAACAACCCGCTTCGGCGGGTTTTTTTATGGGAAAAATTCATGCCCGTATCCCTCACATCTCAAATCGGCGATAAGCAGCAGGCCGACCAGGCGCTGATCGACGCCATCAACGCGGGAATGCGCGTATCGATCCCCGGCATCATTCAATCCTTCGATGCGGATACGGTTACCTGCGTTGTCCTGCCGGCCATGAAAGGTTACGAGCCAGAAAGCGCCGGCGGCGGAAATTCTGCCAGCCTGCCGCTGCTGGTAGATGTGCCGGTTATGTTCCCGCGTGGCGGGGGCGTTACGCTCACGTTTCCGGTCAAGGCGGGTGATGAGTGCCTTCTTGTGTTTGCCGACCGTAGCATCGATTTCTGGTGGCAAAACGGCGGCGTGCAGGAGTCGGCCGCCGAACGAATGCACCATCTGTCTGATGCTTTCGCTATTGTCGGTCCGCAGTCTCAGGCCCAGAAAATCAGCGGTATCAGCACCAGCGCCGCGCAGCTGCGCACCGACGATGGCACCGCATTTATCGAACTCGACCCAGGCAGCCATGCCGTTAACGTCACCACGCCAGGCAAGCTGACCGCCAGCGCGCAGGGCGGCACGGAGATCAACTCCCCCGAGATCGTACTCAACGGCAACGTGACGATTAACGGCAACCTGTCGCAGGGCATGGGTGACGGTGGCGGCACGGCGACAATGCTGGGGCCGGTCAACGTGACGAACGACGTCAACGCCGGGGGCATCAGCCTGCAGACGCACAAGCACGGTGGTGTAGAAACTGGCGGCGGCCAGACGGGAGGCCCGCAGTGAGATACCGGAAAGAAGACAAGAACGGCGATTACAGTTTCGGGCGCGGCGAGGGTGATTTCTTCATTAACACGCCCGAGGCTGTGGGCATGGCGGTGATCAGCCGCCTGCAGCTGCGAAAGGGCGAGTGGTTCCTCGATACCACCGCCGGCACCGACTGGACGCAGATACTCGGCAAATACACGTCGGGCCTCTATGACATCGTGATCCGCGAGCGCATCCTCGGCACGCCGAACGTGACCGAGATCGTCGAGTACCAGAGTCAGCGCGATGTCGATACGCGCGACCTCCTGATCACCGCCACGTTAAACACCGCCTTCGGCCAAACCTCGGTAACAACCTATGTATGAAGACATTATCGATTCGATGCTGCCAAAAATAACGGCGGCAGGGATGAGCGCGCCTGAATTCCAGACCATCCTCACCGGCTGGCAGACGATTTTTCGCGGCATCTATGGCGATGACATCTACATCGAGCCGGACAGCAAAGACGGCGTGCTATTGTCGCTGATCGCCTACGCGATGCACGGCGGAAACAATGCGGCGATCGCCACCTGGAATGCGTTTAGCCCGGCGACCGGCACCGGCGCGGGGTTGGCGAGTAACGTCAAAATCAACGGCATCAGCCGCAAAGCTCCGTCAAATTCCACGGTGGACGTGCGTCTGGTCGGTCAGGTCGGGACGGTTATCCGTAATGCATCGGTGCGCGACAGCGCCGGGAACTTGTGGGATTTACCGGCAGAGGTGGAGCTCGATATTCACGGCCAGGCGGTGGTAACCGCGACGGCACAGAAGGCGGGCGCCATCACCGCGCTGCCCGGCGATGTTTCGCAAATCGCTACACCGACGCGCGGCTGGCAATCCGTCACGAACCCTGAAGCGGCCACCGCCGGCAAACCGGTGGAAAATGACGCCGAACTGCGCCAGCGGCAGGCGCTCAGCGTCGCGCTACCGTCCCGAACTGTCATGGAGGGGCTGATAGGCGCCATTGCCAATATCACCGGCGTGACGCGCTATAAGGGCTACGACAACGACACTTCGGAAACCGACATCAACGGCGTGCCGGCGCATGCGGTTTCGATGGTTGTTGATGGCGGCGACGCTGAAGAAATCGCCCGGATTATCGCGATAAAAAAATCGCCAGGCGCCCCGACGTTCGGCACGACGACGGTGATCGTCAAGGACGCCTACGGCGTTGACAAACCCATCCATTTTTTCCGGCCAACCAAAGTCCCGATTTACGCCGCCATCAAGATAAAAGTGCTCCCAGGTTACACCAGCGACATTGGCGAGGATATTAAAGCGGCGGTGGCCGACTACATAAACACGCTGTACATCGGCGACACAGTCTATTTCTCGCGGCTCTATGTGCCGGCCAACCTCGGCAACACCGCCAGCGGGAAAACCTACGACCTGATGACGGTGAGCATCGGCAAAGATGCGGTCGTGATGAGTGAGGTCAATATTCCGATCCTGTTTAACGAGTCTGCGACCTGTTCGCCGGAGAATATCGCAATTATCACGGTGGCATGATGACCAACAAATACACCGCATTAATACCCGCGTATCACTGCCAATTCCCCAAATACTTCGCCACCGCCAATGCAGTTACCGAGGCGTTCTCGCGCCAACAGGACAGCACTCGCGGCATCGTGCCGGCCTTTGACCTCGACAATGCCATTGGCGCTCAGCTCGATGTTATCGGCCTGTGGGTGGGGCGCGGGCGGCGCATACGCGCGCCGGCAGTGAACCATTATTTTTCGTTCGATGATCCGGAGCTGGGGTTTGACCTGGGCTCATGGAGGGGGCGCTACGACTCCGGCGACGCCTACATCGACCTGGACGACGACACCTACCGCACTGTGCTGCGCGCAAAAATTGGCGCCAACAACTGGGACGGGACGGTAGAAACGTTGCCGGCGGTGCTGGCGGCAATTTACCCGGACGGCGGGATCGCAATCTCGTTTACCGACAACCTCGATATGAGCATGACGATCACCGCCCGCGGTGAGGCCATACCGGCAATTACCAAAGAAATTATTAGGCAAGGTTATCTCTCGATAAAACCGATGGGGATCACCGTCAATTACGAAGTAGTGGAGGGATAAATGGCGAAGAATGATTTTAAGCCGTTTGCAATCGGCGAATTTTCAAACGTGATTTCGCAAGCGGATTATGAGGCACTGCCCGCTGTTGGCGCTGGGTTTAATACCGGCATTGCGAGAAGCGAACAGCTTAATAAAGTGTGGCGCCAGTCTTCTGTGATGGCTGCTGTGCTCGGCAATTTTATTGGAGAGCAATCAGGTGACGACGTTCTTGATGATGGTGACCTGAATAAATTAAAGCTCTCACTGGAAAAAGCGATTTTTCAATATCTGACAAACTCAGAGGCTGACGATCGGTATGTTTTAAAAACGACCAAAGTAAACGAAAAGGAGCTTAGCGGCGATATCACTCTCGGCCCCGATGATATAAAGGCATACCCTAAAACCGGTGGGGAACTGAATGGATTTCTGACGTCTAACGGGAACATTACGGTAAAGAATGGCAATTTTATAGCGTCAAATGCGAGCTATTATTTCCATGATTCCGCCGGTAACATTCTCGGTTATTTGCAAATGAATAACCTCGGTGATTTCGTCTTTCGATCTGTTAAGTCTGGAAAGGGGTTTGTGCTCGGTGCCGATGGTAACGTCAATATTGATTTAGGTGGCGGTCATTTCTCAGAAGGCGGCGTTCGAGTCTATAGCCCCGATAATAAGCCCGATGAGCTTCATGTTGACGGTGCCAGCTGGTGGTCGCAAGATTCAAGCGGAAAGATAACTCAGGGCGGGGTTGTCAATCGCTCCGCTAATTCAAATCCGGTTTCATTCAGCAAACCATTCCCCAATGCAGTGCTATCAATTCAGTTGACGCTACGAGACGTGACCTCGTCGGGTGGCTCGACTGACAATATTATTGCGCAGAACGTAACAAATAGCGGATTCACCACCTGGATGAATACTAACGAGCTATCTGCATATTGGATGGCTGTAGGGTATTAACCTCATTTATTAGAGAATTAAATCATGTCAAATAATGGTTTGCCGGTCACTGACGTGGTAGGGGTTTCTGTGTCTCTTGGACAGCGCCGCACTGCCGGGGCTTCTTCTGGTGATGCCTATGCACAGGCTGCACAGAATAGCGCAGTAAATGCCGCTGGCTCCGCTGCCCATGCTGAGCAGTCGGAATTATCCTCTGCTGAAAATGCCGAAAATGCGAAGGCATCAGAAATTAGCGCGGCGGAATCAGCACAATCAGCAAAAGCAGATGCGGAGATCGCACAATCAGGATCTAATGCATATCCCAGTGCCGCCGCAGCTCAGGCAGCAATAGATGAAGGAACAGAAACCCGGCAATATTTCCCCGTCTGGGGACTTGTAGGTGGGGATATATGGACAGAGCGCTATGAGAACGTTAACGGATTGGCAACCCCTACAGGGGATATATTAGCCACTAGAATTAGTTTTCTAGAATTAATCAACTCAATTTACAATTTCCAAGAACAATCCGCAAAATCACTTGCGAATACCGCTATGTTTAAAGGGAGTGGGGTATATCCATTGCTTGCTGACAAAAATAATAATATTGCTCTTGGTTATGATGATAACAAAGGGGCGATTGTTGGTGTTGATGTTCAAAGCGAAGCGGTATTAAAGGCAAAACTATCCGGTGTTGGAATGTCTCTTTATCGTGGTGCGGGTGATATTGTTCCGATTATCGGAGGCAATAACAATGGCATTGCTTTAGGTTACGACACGAAAAAAAATGAACTGGTTGGCTTGTTCCCTGAAAGTGCCACATTAGATCAAAACAGACTTCCTTTTAAAACCGCAGACGCGAAAATTAACTTTTTGCTGGCATATGGTCAGTCGCTATCAACTGGCGTGTTTGCTCAATCTGTTTTATCACTAACTCAACCATACAATAATATAACGTTTTCAAGCGGTGTTCGTGGCAATGGTGGTGATTTTTCTGGGGTCAAACCGTTAGTAGAGGATTCAAAAACACCGACGCCAGATGAACAGGCGAGTGTTGGTGAAACTGTTTGCTCGGGTGCAGCTAATTACGCCAGCCTATCGATGTATAGGGAGAGCGGCGTTAATCCTGCTGATCATGTCATATTTTCGAGCACAGCAGGGCACGGAGGTTATACGATTTCCCAGCTAGCGAAAGGCTCCGCTTGGTATAACTCGCAATTCATGGCCCACCTGCGCGGGGCAGCGAATTTAAATAATGACATCGCGCTACATGCGATAGCGTGGCTACAAGGGGAGACTGATAGCATTAATTCCAGCTACACAAAAGCGGCGCATCTGGCCGCACTGGAGAAACTGCAAAAAGACGTTACCGAGGACGCTCAGGCAATAACTGGGCAGGGTAGTCCGGTAATGTTTCTGACGTATCAGCATAGTTCTCGTGTAAAACTAAACGATGCTGTTCCGCTAGCACTGTTGGAAGCATGCCAGACTAGCGATTTCTTTTATTTTGTTGCGCCAACCTATGCATTCCCGCATTACTCCGACGGACTTCATCTGATGGCCGCTGGTTATAAGTGGATTGGGGCTTATTACGGGCGAGCATATAAGCAAGCGGTAATTGACGGGAGGAAGCCGCTAACTATTATGCCGAAAGGAGCGACTTATTTAGGCAATAAAGTCACGGTTAGATTCTATGTCCCAGTGTCGCCGCTCGTTCTCGATACTGCAAATTTGGCTAGCACCAAAGATTTCGGTTTTGCTGTTTCAGGGAAAACAATAACCTCGGTTGAGGTTTCTGATGGGGACTCTGTAGTTATTACACTTGATTCTAATATAACAGGTGTTACCCAAGTGAGTTATGCGTTTGAAAATTTGGCTCCTTCTTTGAACATATCAAACGGAGCTAGCGGAAACTTGAGGGACTCATGTTCAGATACATGCATTATTGATGGGGTGGTCAAGCCAATGTTTTACCTTTGTCCGCATTTTAAATTAAACGCTATTAGCGAGGTAATATAATGAGCAACATGTTTATTAGGATTCAGGCAAATGTCCCGCCAACAGTCGGTAAGATAAACCCGAGCGACATTGATTTATTTCTACCTTACGACCCAGAGGCGCTGGCATTCTGGAACTTCACTAGCGGATCGCTCGTATCTGCCAACTCTCAATCGCAGGTGTTAACTGCACAAGGCGGTTACTCGCTTACTGATAATGCTTTGGTTGCGAAAACTGGCGGGAGTAATAACTTGCTTACTTCATATATAGAAAGTGGGGAGTTTTCATTTTCAGGTGTTATCGATATGAGTCAGGCCACGAGTGCTGCAATGGTAATTGCAGGTAATTTCATGTCCTCGCCAGAGTCAGGGGCGGCTATTTATTTGACTGGGGCTGGTAAATTAGCGACGCGTGCAGCGTCTAAAATCTCCATTCTGGATGACCTTCCTGACATGACGAAGCCACTGTTTTATGCTGTGTCCGTGAGCGCATCCACGCCATTGCTTTCTGTCGTAATTAAGCAACCTGGCAGGTTGGATTTCTCTGCTACGGGTGCATTTTTCCCATCACCGTATGTTAGCTCTACGTCACCATTGCTGATCGGAAGTCTTGCCGGCGGGCAAAGCTCGAACGTAAAAACGTATGAGTTTGCAATCTACAACGAAGCACTCTCTCTCGAGGGGTTGAACCGAAAATATCTTGAAGCACAGGTTAGAATGAAGGGGGTTGCCATCTCAATTTAACTTGATGTCGGGACGGGCCCCGGCGGCTATAGATGGTTGCTAAATTTAGCGTCCCAGCCAACGTATCTCCAAGATTTTAAGGTTGGGGTGCTGTGCTCTGGATCGCTAATGAGTGAGCCTTTATCAACTAATCTTGAGCATGCTGCTCTAATTTGTGAAGATGAGAATTCCCTATTTAGCAGCAAGCCAATTTGTCGGGTGTTGAGTCGAATTGGAAAACCTTTGCCAAATTTATCACGCATGGTTTCAGCGTGCTTTTCAAATGCCTTAAGGATTTCGTTTTCAATTATTTCATAATTTAATCTTGCCACTTGAAACCCCCGTTATTTGGTCCTATATAACGTTTGCTGCCCCGTCGCCGGCCTCGTAGTGTTCAGTTAGGTTGAGCATCGGCTGGGGCAGCACCTATCACTTGTAAAGCACATCAAAATTGAACTATGGCCGCAGCTCTGCGGCCTCTTACCAGACCTATCATCACTTCCCAGGCATTGCATATCCGCCGATGATGAACCAAGCTAGGAGCACTACAGCCGCCACGATGATGGCGACGGGGAACAGGTATCCGATCTTCATGATTTTCTCGTTATCTGGTGGCACATTCCGCCCAAAACATCATGCTAGCACCTATCAGCTTTGATGTCCGGTCATTGACACTGTGATCATGGCCGAAATTCTCCCGAACCGATCCGAGAACTTTGGTAAACGACTGAAATTAAAGAAAGGAAATGTAAGGTATAGCAGGGGTTGTGAAAAGTTTTTTCTTGTTAAGTGGTTGTTTTTAATCGTTATTGTTATTATTTGCGTATAAAGGAATCGTATTCGGTCTTTTTTTGTGTGATTGATTTATAAGAAAATTCCACTTAAGACGCCAATAAAATTCTGGTTTCTCTTTCCAGTCGTAACACCTCAGCCCGATCTCCGGCTCCACACACCACCCGCACCTATCGCTAATTTAGCCGCACCAAAAGTCATTACGTCATTTATGGCGTTGATAAGCTTCGGCCATTGCTTCAATCAACGGTTTAACGAGAGTGTCATTATGGGAAATATCCCGGCATCAGGCGCTATAAAAGGTAACCCGCAGTGAACGAGCAACTGAGTCAATTAAAGATGATGTTGCCCGGCTATCTCAATGCGTGGCGTGAGGGGGCCTTACCCTCTGACTGGGGGCTGGTGGCTAACCCTGAAGTGGTTGCCGCCCTGTTGGCGGAGTGGGAGGCGCTAAGCGAGTTGGCGTCTCGGTTCGAAACCGCCACTGAAGCCCCCTCCGAACCGGCCGCGTTTTGGCAGGCGCGCGCCGAGCTGATGGCGCAGCGCAATCGTGAGCTTATGGCCCAACTGGCGACGCCAATCCGTTTGCCCGGCGCACGGGTGGCCTTTTTTGGCTATGTGAAAACGGCCGTGATGGACGCCAGGCAGGTTAAGGCGGCGATTCGCGATGCCGGTTTTATCGTTGCGGGCGGCGCCCCCAACGAGAACACGGCTTAACGCGGTTTCTTCTCAAATTTCTCGGCAAAAAAGAACCGCAGCAATTTATGGGTCCACAGCAGGATGGCGCCAACCACCACCAGCGAGACGACGAAATGCGACAGATTTTTAGGCGCGGCGTAGCCGTGGGTAAAGGAGACCCCCGCGCCGCTGAGCAGCAGGGTGGCGATCCAGAAGCCGAGCAGCAGGCATAAGGTACGAAACAGTTTAAACATGGTTATCACCAAAAATACGGAAAGCACCGACCGAACGGAGAGGCTCTGTCGGAGCTTTGATTAATTAAAACCGCTTAGCGCGAACAGGTATTGCCGCCTTTACTGCTATTGTTATTGCAGCTGCTGCCGCTGTTTTTGTTGCCGCCTTTCCCCATGCCGACGTTGCCGGCGCCTTTGCTGCCTTCCTTGAAGCAGCCGCCGTTGAGCGCGCCCACCGCCAGGCCGCCAAGGCCGCCCAGAGAGCCGGTGATCACGCCGTTAACGCAATCCGGCGAGGTGTGCTTGCCGTAGAATCCCTGATTGGATGACCCGCCTCCGTTCTTGTTGCCGCCGTTGTTGTTGACGCGGCCATTGCTGCTGCGGTTGTCGCCAAAGTTACCGGCGCCGGCGATCAGGTGAAAGTGTTTGGCATCGATCTCTTGCATAAAATTCCCTCTTTATCGATTCAGTTAGATTCAGTAAAGCTTGCGCAAGCCAGCTGTTTTTAACAGAAAAAATAGCGGGGGTAATTACCGGTTCGGATAAGAACAGGGGGTTTATTTTGCGATATTTTCCAGACTGATAGAGCACAGAGGAATGATATTTAGGGCGTGTGGAACCGTAGCGCTATCTGTTCTCTTGGGTCGGTTAATTTGTTAGCATGGCGCCCCTGGATGACTATTGGTGCAGTACATTGAAAATTAAAGCGTTGTTATTTGTTGCGTTGGCCGCGCTGGCCGGCTGCAGCCAGGAGGGAACCTCGATGAATCAGCCCGCAAACGAGAAAGGCGGCCAAACGGAAGTGTTGCTGGTGAACAGCGCGCTGGTGGACTGCGTGGGCGTCGGCCCGATGAAGTGCATGCAGGTGCGCCGCTCCGCGCAGCAGCCGTGGGAGTTGTTCTATACCGGCATCGAGGGCTTCACCTTCGAACCGGGCTATCAGTATCGATTGAAAGTGCGCGTCACCCCGGTGGAGAACGTACCGGCCGACGCCTCATCGCTGCGTTACACGCTGATTGAGCAGCTGGAAAAGAACAAGGCGTGACTCTCGACGGGCCGGGTTATCTCAACCCGGCCTGCCATGATTATCCCTTTGCCATCATGACATGTCTCGGCGGTGGGCTTTCCGACTGGTCTGTTCACTGCGCTTGTTTTCGCACTTTCTTAAGTATATCGAGAAAATCAGGTATATTGTCCTTCGGTTTTTAGCTACCAAGAAAAAATTACTATGATTATCAAACCTAAAATTCGTGGTTTTATCTGCACCACCGCTCACCCGGCAGGCTGTGAAGCCAACGTCCGTGAGCAAATCGCCTACGTTAAGTCACGCGGCGAACTGAAAAACGGGCCTAAAAAGGTGCTGGTCATTGGTGCATCCACCGGTTACGGTCTGGCCTCGCGCATCAATGCCGCTTTCGGCAGCGGTGCGGCCACCATCGGCGTATTTTTCGAGAAGCCTGGCAGCGAAGGCAAAACCGGTTCCGCCGGTTGGTACAACTCCGCCGGTTTCGACAAGGCAGCTAAAGAAGAAGGCCTGTACGCGAAAAGCATCAACGGCGACGCATTCTCCAACGAGTGCCGTCAGACCGTGATCGATCTGATCAAAAAAGACCTGGGTCAGGTTGACCTGGTGGTTTACTCGCTGGCTTCGCCGGTGCGTAAGATGCCGGAAACCGGCGAAGTGGTGCGTTCCGCACTGAAGCCGATCGGCGAGCCATACAAATCCGTCGCGCTGGACACCAACAAAGACGTGCTGGTTGAAGCCGTGGTTGAGCCGGCCAACGAGCAAGAAATCGCCGACACCGTGAAGGTGATGGGCGGCCAGGACTGGCAGCTGTGGATGGACGCGCTGGACGAAGCGGGCGTGCTGGCGGATAACGCGCAGTCGGTCGCTTACTCCTACATCGGTACCGATCTGACCTGGCCAATTTACTGGCACGGTACGCTGGGCAAGGCGAAAGAAGATCTGGATCGCGCGGCGCACGCCATCAACCAGAAGCTGCAGGCCAAAGGCGGCGCGGCTTACGTTGCGGTGCTCAAGTCGGTAGTGACTCAGGCTTCCTCCGCCATTCCGGTGATGCCGCTGTATATCTCCATCGTGTTCAAAATCATGAAGGAGCAGGGCATTCACGAAGGCTGCATCGAGCAGATCCAGCGTCTGTTCGCCACCAAGCTGTACAGCGGCGTGGCGCCGGACACCGACGAGAAGCACCGTCTGCGTCTGGATGACTGGGAACTGCGCGACGAAGTGCAGGAAACCTGTCGTGAAATCTGGCAGCAGCTGAACGACAACAACATCAACGAACTGACCGATTACCAGGGCTACAAGGCGGAATTCCTGCGCCTGTTCGGCTTCGGTCTGCAGGGCGTTGACTACGACGCCGATCTGAGCGGCGAAGCCAATTTCGATGTGATCGAGCTGGTCTAAGCGCGTCGAGCGGTCAAACAAGGTCGGGTTAGCCCGGCCTTTTTTATTGCCTGCGAATTATCGGGTGGCTAAGCGAAAATGTTTATTTCGGGTTAACAGAGGAACCGGGTGGTTAACATCGGCAGTCGGATGGTGAAATAACGGCGGTTATTAAACTAAAGAAAGTCATTTTTTATTTACCCTTGCCGCCGGCTGCGGGTATTTTATTTCCTTTAAGGAGAAAGCTATGACATGGCGTTATTGTGCCACGGTATCGTTGTTTTTGTTGAGCGGCTGCAGCGCGATCCAGCCAACGTCGACGTCCCCGGACTGGTCTCAGCCTCAGCCGGCCACGCGGGAACAGCGGCAACGCATCATGGCGGGTGAGTCTGCCTCGTCGGTATTGCATGAAGGTAATATCGGTATTGGCGGCACGTTAGATGGGGCGAAAATATTCGATCGTTAAACCGCTAAATATATTCAGCCAAATTAATGCGCGCATTCTGCCGATATTGCCGGAGGGTTTACCTTTCCTGCGTTATTCTGCCGTGGCTTGACCATTCATTGCGTTAGCAGACAATTCGTTTTCCTTATAGGGAACCGCCGGTTTATTTCGGCGTAATCAAAGGAGTTGCCCATGACGAAGAACATGGCCGCGATCTTTCTCTTGCTGTTGCCGCCGCTAAGCCAAAGCGCCGGCGCAGCGCGCTACGACAGGCCGTGCGAAGGAGTGTCGCCGGTGCTGTTTCAAAAGCGCCTGAAAGCGCTGGCGCAGGATCTGCGTCAGGAAATGAGCGAGGAAGCGCCGCCGACAGAGCGCGATGCGGAAGAGCTGGCGCGGTTGGCGGAGTGCGCTATCGAGCCCGGCAAAGCGCCCGTTACCGGCGGGCAGCGCGTCTCCCGTTCAGAGGAAAAGCCGACGGCATCGCCGAACGGTTGCTGAGCCGGCGTGTACGCAGAGTCTAGCGATGTAATGTAAAAGGAGTCATTGATGAAAAGGATCGTGTTGGCCGGCGTGGCCTTGTGTTGTTCCAGCTTCGCGCAGGCGCGGGTGGATCTGGAATACCATGCGGCGGCGCCGAAGGACAGTAAGGTCACCGAGGAGTACCAGAAAAAGCGCGACGCATTGCGCCACAAGGTGTGGAATGTCGATAACCTGACGCTGGCCAACGAGCAGGCGATTGCACGCGAACAGCAGCGCGAAGCCGCAGAGACCGCCGAGCGGCAGCAGCGGAACCTGGAACAGCAGCAGAAAAAGCAGCGCTGCCTGCGCAGACACTCGAAAGATCCTCATCCCGAGGCTAAGTGTTACATGCACAACTTCTAACCTTTAACGTCCGGGCGCTTTCTGCGCCCGACGTCGTTTAGGCCGGGCGGCAATGCTCTTTCAGCATGGCGATCGCGTCCGGTTTCAGCTGATACAGATAGACCGGCCGGCCGGTGGCGCCGTACAGAATACGGGTGCCGAGGATGCCGCTCTCCGCCAGATAGATGAGGTACTTGCGGCAGGACACCCGCGAAATGCCAATGGCGTTGGCCAGATTGTCGGTAGAGAATTCGCTGTCGTGCTGCTGTTCGATCCACTCGCACACCGTGCTCAGGGTGATGCTGGTCAGGCCCTTCGGCAGCTTTTTGCTCTCCTGGCCGCCGGGCTGGCGGCGCAACAGGCTGTCGACGTCGGCCTGCGAAAACTCGCGTTGCGCCAAGAGCTGTGACTGCTGCCGGTAGTGGCTCAGCGCCTCCTTGAAGCGGCTGAACTGGAACGGCTTGATCAGATAATCCACCACGCCGTAGTGCAGCGCTTTTTGCACCGTGTTCACGTCGCTGGCGGAGGAGATGATGATCACATCGGTCTTTTCGCCGAGTTCGCGCAGGCCGGGCAGCAGATCCAGCCCATTCTCCTGCTGCATGTAGATATCCAGCAACACCAGATCGATGCTGACGCTGGCGTCGGCCAGCAGGGCGCGCGCCTGGCTCAGGGTCGCGACCGTCGCCTGGCAGTGAAAACCGCCGACCTGGCTCAGGTAGTATTTGTTCAGCTCCGCCACCATCGGGTCGTCGTCGACAATCAGTACGTTAATCATGGGCTCTGCTCTTGGCCTGATAGGGAAGGTGCACGAAAAATTGGGTCAGCTCGCCCGGTTCGGATTCGAAATCGATGCTGCCGCCCAGTTTCTCCAGATGGCTGCGGATCAGCGCCAGGCCGATGCCGCGTCCCGTTCCCTTGGTGGAAAATCCGTGTTCGAAGATGCGCGCGCCGATCGCCGGATCGATGCCGGGGCCGTCGTCGCTGACGATACAGTGTAATTGATCGTCGTGATGATGGAAGCTCAGGCCGATCTCGTGGCCCTCAACGCCGTCGATGGCGTCGATGGCGTTTTCGATCAGGTTGCCGAGCACGCTGATCAGCACGTGGGTGGTTTCCGCATCGTCGGTTTCCGGCAGCAGGCTGGTTTCCTCGATGGTCAGTTCGATGCCGGCCTCGTGGGCGCGGCTGATCTTGCCGATGAAGAAGCCCGCTACCTCCGGCGAATGGATCTTGCGCAGCAGCGCGCCGATCTCTTCCTGGTAGTTGCTGGCGGTGTTGATGATGTAGTTTTCCAACTGCTGATAGGCCTTCATATGCAGCATGCCGAGTATCACATGCAGCTTGTTCATAAATTCGTGCGACTGCACCCGCAGGGCGTCGGCGTAGTGCGCCATGCCGCTCAGCCGCTGCAGCAGGCGGCTGATCTCGGTCTTGTCGCGGAAGGTGGCGATGGCGCCGGTCACCTGGCCGTTGACGATCACCGGCACGGTATTGGTCAGCAGTTCGCTGCCGTTGAAGCTGATCTGCCGATCGCGCAGCGGTTCGCCGCTGGCCAGCACCTCCGCCAGATGCAGCTGCGCCGGCCAATGTTTGCTGGCGGCTTCCAGCAGCAGGTTTTCCACCGGCCCGCTCTGGCGCAGCAGGCGCTTGGCTTCGTCATTGACGATGGTGATGCGGGATTCATTATCGACCGCGATCACGCCTTCTTTAATCGATTGCAGCATGGCATTGCGCTGTTCGAACAGGTTGGAGATTTCGTGAGGCTCAAAACCCAGCATGATGCGTTTGAGCGCAGAGACCAGGAAAAAGGTGCCCAGGCTGCCGACCAGGGCGGCGAAGGCGATGGTCCAATAGATGATCCATCGGCTTTCCGCCACCACCCGCTGCACGGTGTCCAGCGCGATGCCGAGCGCCACCACGCCGATTTGTTTTTTCTGATCGTCATACACCGGCACGAACACCCGCAGCGCCGGAGCCAGCGTGCCGCGGTTGATGGCGCTGTTGACGTTGCCTTGCAGCGCGGGCGCCAGATCGTCGCCGATAAAATGCTTGCCGATCAGCCAGGGTTTAGGGTGCGAATAGCGGATGCCCTGCATATCCACCACCACCACGAACAGCAGCTCGTTTTGATGGCGCACCTGCTCGGCGAAGCGCTGAATGGCGCCGCTGTGATCGCGCCGCTGCAGGCCGTCGATCACGGTGTTGGAGAGCGCCAGCGTGTTGGCGACGGCGATGGCTTTTTGCTGCAGCTGATCTTGCCCCTCGCGGCTCATCTGCACGAAAAACAGCGCGAACACCACCAGCAGCACCGAAGCGATGATGGCGGACACCATCAGCGTGATGGAGGTGCTCAGCTTGAGCGGCACCCGTTGTTTTGGCATGGCGGTTCTCCGAATGGCGATATCACGGCGTATTCTAGCGAGGAATGCGGCAAGCTGCAGTTACCGGCAGCAGGTTATAGCACGCTGCCGGGGTGCGGAGGGGTTATTTTAGTTACAAAAGCGGGTTACTGCTGGTGGTAGATCTCCAGCGCCTGTTGGCCGCTGGCGCCCTGATGGATGATCGCCATCAGGGCGCGCACCACCTGCGACGGGTTGCTGTGTTGATAGACGTTGCGGCCATAGACCATGCCGGAGGCGCCCTGGGCCATCAGCGCGGCGGATTTCTCCAGCACCGGGCCCAGCTCTCCTTTGCCGCCGCCGCGCACCAGCGTCGGGCAGCGCGCCGCTTCCACCACGCGGTGGAAATCTTCCACCCGATCGGTCGGATCGGCCTTGATGATGTCGGCGCCCAGCTCGCGCGCCAGTCGCACCAGCGGCACGATCTTCTCCACGTCACCCAGCGATCCGTAGGCGGCGCCCTGGCCGGCCGGGGCCATCACCAGCGGTTCGATCATCAGCGGCATGGCGTAGCGATCGCAGGCGTGGCGCAGGCGGCCGATGTTTTCTACGCACTGGCGGAAAATGCCGGGTTCATCCGGGATCATATAGAGGTTGACCACCACCGCGGCGGCGTCCATTTGCAGCGCGGCCAGGATCGGCGCTTCCGGGTTGTGCAGCACCGCCCACATTTCGCGGTGGCGTGCGGCGTTATAGGCGTTGCCGACGTCGGTGCGCATCACCAGCGCCGGTTTTTCGCGCTGCGGCGCGCGCTGCAGCAGATCCGCCTGCCCGTAGTTGACCTGAATCGCGTCGGGGCGCGCGGCGATCAGGTTGCCCATCACCCGTTCGATATCTTCCAGCCCGATTAAAAAATCCGGTTCGTTGGCGATGCCGTGATCGATCGCCACATCCAGGCACTTGCCGTTGTTGAACAGGCGGTTCATCCGCACCTTACTGCTGAGCTGCATGTCAGGTCCTCCTGAGATAGGGATATGTCCATTATTGCCGAGTAAGGATGGTCGGGAAACGCGGAAACCGCAAACTGCGCGCCCGCTCGCAGTTTTTGCCGGCGCACGAAAGGGGAACGCTCGCGGGCGGCTTTCATTTCATTTGTTAGATCCATGTCATGTTTTTGTTAATAAGCCATTCCAAAACGCATGTTTCGCTTGTTTGGGTTAAAAAGTTTCAATAGTCTAAATTATGAAATAAACATTTAAAAAAGCAGCGAAGACGCGGCTTGCTCCACCAGGGGTTTATTTCAATTGATTGTTTTTAATCTATTTTGAGATATCGATCACCATTTTGTTCACGGCCTTAATACGGCAATAACGCGGTAATTTCGCCGTATCAAAGGGATAACACCGACCGTATTGTTGTTTGAATGTAAAAAATATTTTTCATTAGCTGTCAACCAACAGACCTCTTCATTCTAACGATTAAAGGGTAACGAACATGAAGCTGAAGAAATTGATCGCCGCCTCGGTACTGATGTGCATGCTGCCGGCCAGCGTGTTGGCGAAAGACATCAAGATCGGCGTTTCCATGGCTTACTTCGATGACAACTTCCTCACCATTCTGCGCCAGTCGATGCAAAGCAAAATGAAGGCCGACGGCAACGTCAGCGGCCAGTTCGAAGACGCCAAGGGCGACATCGCGCAGCAAATTCAACAAATCGAAAACTTCGTCAGCCAGGGCGTCGACGCCATCATCCTCAACCCGGTGGATACCCAGGGCGTCAAGCCGATGATCAAACTGGCCGAGAACGCCAAGATCCCGCTGGTGTTCGTCAACCGCAAGCCGGAAGTGACGCTCCCGGCCGGCATGGCCTACGTCGGCTCCGATTCCAAGCTGGCCGGCAAACTGCAGATGGAAGCGTTGGCCAAGCTGATGAACGGCAAGGGCAACGTGATGATCCTGATGGGGGAACTGTCGAATGAATCGACCCGTGACCGCACCCGCGGCGTGGAAGAGGTGGCGGCCAACTATCCCGGTATCAAGATTGTCGATAAGCAAACCGCCAAGTGGACGCGTAAAGATGCGGTGGATATCACCACTGACTGGGTGCTGACCGGCCAGCAGATCGACGCTATCGCTTCCAACAACGACGAAATGGCCATCGGCGCCATCCTGGCGCTCAAGCAGGCTAAAAAGTCCGGCGTGCGGGTGGCCGGCGTGGATGGCACGCCCGATGCGCTGGAATTCATCAGAAAAGGCGATCTGGCGCTGAGCGTGTTCCAGGACGCCAAAGGCCAGGGCGAGGGTGCGGTGCAGACCGCCGTTCAACTGGTGAAAGGCGAGAAAGTGGAGAGCAACGTGCTGATCCCTTACCAGCTGATCACCCAGGCCAATTACCAGCAATTCGCCGATAAAAACAAGAAATAAGCCTTGAAGCCCGCCGCGGGCGCCGGTGTGGGGCGAGCGCGGCGGAAAACGTGGGTCAGTGCGGAGGTAAGCGGTATGTACCCTTATGTTCTTGAGGCCGAAGGCATCAGCAAGCAGTTCCCCGGCGTCAAAGCGCTGGATAAGGTCTCGATTAAAATCAAACCCGGCAGCGTGCACGCGCTGATGGGGGAAAACGGCGCAGGCAAATCGACGCTGATGAAATGCCTGATCGGCATCTACCACCCGGATGAAGGCTCGATAAAAATCAAAGGCCGGCCGGTCACCTTCAGCGACACGCTGCAGGCGCTGCATTCGGGCATTTCCATGATCCACCAGGAGCTGAACCTGGTGCCTTATATGACGGTAGCGGAAAACATCTGGCTGGGGCGCGAGCCGGCGCGGTTGGGGTTCGTCAACCACGAGCAGTTGAACGAGAACACCCGCGAGCTGCTGGCGCGGCTGAACATCAAACTGCAGCCGGACACGCTGGTGGGCGAACTGAGCATCGCCAACCAGCAGATGGTGGAGATCGCCAAGGCGGTGTCCTACAACGCCGACGTATTGATCATGGACGAACCGACCTCGGCGCTGACCGAAGGTGAAGTGGTGCACCTGTTCGCCATCATCCGCGAACTGCGCGAGCAGGGCAAAGGCATCATCTATATCAGCCACAAGATGGACGAGATCTTCGCCATCACCGACGAAGTGAGCATTTTCCGCGACGGCACTTTCATCGCCTGCGACAAGACCGAAAATCTGACCAAACAGTCGCTGATCACCATGATGGTGGGGCGTGAACTGACGCAGATGTTCCCCAAATTCAACAACAATATCGGCGAGGAAGTGCTGCGGGTGGCGGGGCTGCGCCGCAGCGGCTGGTTCCACGACGTGTCGTTCAGCGTCAAACGCGGCGAGATCCTCGGCGTCGCCGGGCTGGTGGGCGCCGGGCGCAGCGAAGTGATGGAAAGCCTGTTCGGCATGCACCCGGCGGAAGGCGGCGAGATCTTTATCGAGGGCCAGGCGGTGAAGGTCGATTCCCCGGCGAAGGCGATCGAGAGCGGGTTGGCGTTCCTCACCGAAGACCGCAAAAAATCCGGCCTGTTTTTGGTGCTGTCGGTGGTCGAGAACATGAGCATCGTCAACCTGTCGGAATACATCGGCAAGAACGGTTTCGTCAGCCACGTGCAGATGGCCAAAGACTGCATGGATCAGATCAAAAAGCTCAACATCAAAACGCCGACCATGGATCAGATCATCAATAACCTCAGCGGCGGCAACCAACAGAAGGTGCTGATTGCGCGCTGGCTGCTGGCGCAGCCGAAAATCCTGATCCTCGACGAACCGACGCGCGGCATCGACGTGGGAGCCAAAGCGGAAATCTACCGCCTGATCAGCGAGCTGGCCAACCGCGGCGTCGCCATCATTCTGGTCTCCTCCGAGCTGCCGGAGATCCTCGGCATGAGCGACCGGGTGATGGTGATGCACGGCGGCCGCATCACCGGCATTTTGGACAAAGACGACGCGGATCAGGAAAAGATCCTGGCGCTGGCCTCAGAATAACGAAGGGTGAACATCATGAGTAACGTAAAGATTGAGAAGCCGCTCTCCGCCGATTCAACGAGCAAGGGAACGCTGTTCTCCGGGCTGAGCGGCAAAATGCCGAAGGATACCGGCATCTTCATCGTGATGCTCGGCATCGCGCTGGTCTTCGAAATCCTCGGCTGGTACATGCGCGATCAGTCGTTCCTGCTTAACCCGAACCGCCTGCTGCTGATCGTGCTGCAGGTGGCGATCATCGGCATCATCGCGGTGGGCGTCACCCAGGTGATCATCACCACCGGCATCGATCTCTCCTCCGGTTCGCTGATTGCGCTGACTGCGGTGGTGGCGGCCAGCCTGGCGCAGACCTCGGACAGCATTTCGCCGATGTACCCGGGGCTGCTCGATCTGCCGGCGGCGATCCCGATCGGCGCGGGGATTGGGGTGGGCATTGTCTGCGGCTTTATCAACGGCTTCCTGATCACCCGTACCGGCATTCCGCCGTTCATCGCCACGCTGGGGATGATGGTATCGGCGCGCGGTCTGGCGCAGTACTACACCAAGGGTAACCCGGTCAGCTTCCTGTCGGACGGCTTCACGTCAATCGGCCAGGGCGCGATGCCGGTGATCATCTTCCTGGTGATTGCGGTGATCTTCCATATCGCGCTCAAACACACCCGCTACGGCAAATACATCTACGCCATCGGCGGCAACATGACCTCGGCGCGGGTGTCCGGCATCAACGTCAACAAATATCTGGTGACGGTTTACACCATCGCCGGCGGGTTGGCGGGACTGGCGGGCGTGGTGCTGGCGGCGCGCGTCAGCAGCGGCCAGTCGAGCATGGGGATGTCGTACGAGCTGGACGCCATCGCTGCGGCGGTGATCGGCGGCAGCAGCCTGATGGGCGGCGTCGGGCGCATCACCGGCACGCTGATCGGCGCGGTGATCCTCGGCCTTATCAAAAGCGGCTTCACCTTTATCGGCGTCGATTCTTACATTCAGGACATCATCAAAGGCGTGATTATCGTCGCCGCCGTGTCGATCGACATGCGTCGCAACCGCAAGAAACACTGATTGCCGTGAATTGCCGCCGGCGCCAGGGTTGGCCGGCGGTGTTTTTTTACCGGGGGGCACATCATGAATTACCTGAAAGGGCTGTGGCTGGCGGTGGCGCTGTGTGCGTCCACCCCGGCATGGGCGCAAACCATCGGCGTATCGATGGCCTATTTCGACCAGAACTTCCTCACCATTATCCGCCAGGCGATCGACAAGGAGGCCAAGGCGCGCGGCATTACCGTGCAGTTCGAGGACGCGCGCGGCGACGTCGGCCGCCAGACCGACCAGGTGCAAAGCTTTATCAGCGCCGGGGTGGACGCGATTATCGTCGATCCGGTCAACTCGGCCAGCACGCCGGTAATGACCAAAATGGTGCAGGCCGCCGGCGTGCCGCTGGTGTACGTGAACCGCACGCCGGGCGACGCCAAACTGCCTCAGGGCGTGGTGTTCGTCGGCTCCGACGAGCGGGAGTCCGGCACGCTGCAAATGGAGGAATTGGCGCGGCTGGCCAACTATCAGGGCAACGTGGCGGTGATGATCGGCAACCTGACCGACGCCGGCACGCTGCAGCGCACCAAAGACGTGGAGCAGGTGGTGGCCAAATACCCGAACATGAAGGTGGTGCAGAAGCAGAGCGCCAACTATTCACGCAGTGAAGGCATGGATCTGATGATGAACTGGCTGACCAACGGCGAAGCGATCGACATCGTCGCCGCCAACAACGACGAGATGGCGATCGGCGCGATCATGGCGCTGCAGCAGGCGGGCAAGGCGGACAAGAAAGTGCTGATCGGCGGCATCGACGCCACGCCGGACGGCCTCAAGGCGCTGGCCTCCGGCAAGATGCAGGTCACGGTGTTCCAGGACGCGATCGGCCAGGGCAAGGCCTCGGTCGAGGTGGCGCAGCGCATGATCAACGGTGAAAAGCTTGAGCCGTATTACTGGATCCCGTTCGAGCTGGTGACGCCGGCCAATCAGGAGAAATACGCGGCCAAACCGTGAGTTCGCCGTCGGATCCGCGTTGCCGGGGCGCTGCTTGCAGCGCCTTTTTTATTGCGCCAATTGCATGTCCGCTTGCGGCCAGCGCGGCGTCGAACCTTGCCTCACACTGAGGATCTTTAAACAGCGTGAGGATGAGCGATGAACGCATTAAACGGCAAGGTGGCGGTGATCGGCGGCGCCAGTTCAGGGATCGGCAAAGCGGCGGCGCTGCTGTTCGCCCGGCAGGGGGCGGCGCTGGTGTTGGGCGCCCGGCGCGCGCCGCTGTTGGCCGAGCTGGTGGAGGACATTCGGCGCGAGGGCGGCCGGGCATTGGCGGTGGCGGGTGACGTGCGCGATGAAGCCTTCGCCGAACGGCTGACGGCGACGGCGGTCGACGAATTCGGCGGCCTGGATATCGCCTTCAACAACGCCGGCACGTTGGGGCCGCTGGGGCCGTCGCTGGCGCTCAGCGCGTCAGAATGGCGCGAGGTGCTGGAAACTAACCTGTCCAGCGCCTATTACGGCGCCAGGCATCAAATTCCCGCCATGCTGGCGCGCGGCGCGGGCTCGGTGATCTTCACCTCCACGTTCGTCGGCCACACCGCGGCGTTTCCCGGCACGGCGGCCTATGCGGCCGGCAAATCGGGGCTGATCGGCCTGACGCAGGCGCTGGCGGTGGAGTTTGGCGGGCGCGGCATTCGGGTGAACGCGCTGCTGCCGGGAGGCACCGATACGGCGATGGGGCGGCAGATGAGCAATACCCCGGAAGCCTTGGCGCAGGTGGCCGACCTGCACGCGCTGAAGCGGCTGGCGATGCCGGAGGAGATCGCGCAGGCGGCGCTGTATTTGGCGTCTGACGCTTCCTCATTTGTCACCGGCACCGCGATGCTGGTGGACGGCGGCGTGTCCATTCAGCGCGGCTGAGGTTGGCATGGCCCGTGGCCTGGCGCCACGGGCATACGGGAGAGAGTCACCAGCCTTTGACGGCGTCGCCCTTGTAGATTTCGGCGGCGCTGGCCGCCACTTCGTCGGTCTGATAGGCCTTGACCAGATCCTTCACTTTCTCGCTGTCTTTGTTGTCGATGCGGCTGGCGAAGATGTTGACGTACGGCGAGTTTTTGTCTTCGACAAACAGCCCGTCCTTGGCCGGCGACAGGCCAATCTGGCTGGAATAGTTGGTGTTGATGATCGCCAGCGTCACCTGTTGGTCGTCCAGCGCGCGCGGCAGCTGCGGTGCTTCAATCTCGACGATCTTCAGCTTTTTCGGGTTGCTGACGATGTCCAGCGCGGTCGGCAGCAGGCCGACGCCGTCTTTCAGGGTAATCAGCCCCTGTTTTTGCAACAGCAACAGCGAGCGGCCCAGGTTGGTCGGATCGTTCGGCACCGCCACCTGCGCGCCGTCCGGCAGCTGGCTGAGTGCGGTTATCTTCTTCGAATAGCCGGCGATTGGGTAGACGAAGGTGTTGCCCACCGCCGCCAGCTTGTAGCCGCGCTCCTGCATCTGCTTGTCCAGATACGGTTTGTGCTGGAAGGCGTTGACGTCCAGATCGCCGTTGTTCAGCGCTTCGTTCGGCAGCACGTAGTCGTTGAAGGTCACCACCTCCACGTCCAGATCATATTTCTGCTTGGCGACCTTTTGTACCACCGCCCACAGCGACTGATCGATGCCGGCGCTGATGCCGACCTTGATGTGGTGATCGTCCTGTGCGGTTGGGCCGCAGGCGGTCAGCAGCAGCGTGCCGGCGGCGGCCAGCGCCAGGGTGAGGTTTTTCAGCGTAAATGTCATTTTCCCAGGGTCCTTGTCAACATTGCCTGCTAATTTTGGCTGGCAGAATAGTGGCAGTGACTGTAGGTAATCGCTGGGCTAAAACAAAATACTGATTCACTATGACTCATAGCGATTAGCTATGAGCGGCCGCGGCCCGGTGCGGAGCGGATTGTTTTGACGGCGAATCGGCGGGCTTATTATGATAGCCGTTGGCCCGCGAGGGCAGACTGGGTACTGAAACGAAGGAAAAGACAATGCGATTGAACACTTGGAGCAAGGCGCTGCTGCCGCTGGTGGTGTTGGCCTGCGTCTCGGCGACTCAGGTTCGGGCGGCGGAAAGCGATACCGGGCCGATCCCCAAACAGCTGCTGGGCAACTGGCGCGTCAGCAAGATCGTGCCGACCCAGACCACCGGCTGCTGGGATCAACAGCAGGCACAGAGCCTGATCGGCGGCAAAATCAGCTACAAAGCGGATGCGTTCAGCTGGAACGGCACGGCGCTGAAAAGCGAAGGGGCCACCGTCAGCACCGTAGAAGCGCAGGAGTTTGTCGAGGACAATGCCGGCAGCAGCTCCTACATCGATTTCCCGATGCTGGGCATCAGCACGCCGTCGGTCGAGCGCGTGGCCATTCAGCACGCGGATACCGCCATCAAAGGCATCACCGATCAGGGCACCGATGGGGTGCCCGGCGATAACGTGCTGGTGAAAGATGCCAACACGCTGATCCTGTCGCTGTGCAACGTCTGGTTTGAGGCGCAGCGCGAGAAATAATTTTTTGCCTTCAGCCCCGGCGACGGGGCTTTCCCACTGCATCACCTCCCGCCACGAGCGCCATTTCTGAACTAAAATTAATCATAACGATATGACCCCAGCGTGATATCGGAGCCTCGGCTCAACCGAGTCCATGACAGGAGGCGCTATGTGTTACCACCATATTGTCATCGCCACCGATCTGAGCGATGACGGCAAACGGCTGGTCGAAAAAGGGGCGTTGCTGGCGGAGGCGCTGCAGGCCAAACTCTCGCTGATCTATGTGGACGTCCACTACGACACCTACCACGCGGCGATCGGCTTTTCGGAGCGCAGTTATGACGGCGTGCCGTTCGAAGAGAAGATCCGCAAAGAGCTGGAACCCACCACGCAAAACGTCAATTATCCGATCGCGGAAGTGATTATCGGGCGCGGCGGCTTCGTTGACGAACTGCGCACGGCGGTCGTGGACAAGAACATCGATCTTCTGGTGTTCGGCCATCACCACGATCTGTGGAGCAACCTGTTTTCTTCTACCCGCAACGCCATCAACCAGCTGAATATCGACGTGCTGGTGATCCCGATCCGATCATAAACGCGGGCCACCGCCGGGCAACGATGGCGGTGGCCGCCGCGGCTTATTGCGTGAAGAAGTCGTTATACAACATGTACAGATGCGCCGCGCTCCAGGAGAAGTTCGGCGCGCCTTGCTGTTTGCCGGTGAGCGGGTTGTAGTTCTCGCGGATCGGCCCGTCGGCGACCAGGCCGTCGGCGTGGCGGAAGAAGGCCTGCGCCATCGCTACCGCGTCGTCGCGATAGCCGTAGCGTTCCATGCCCTTGAGGCCGAAATACAACTGATCGACCCACACGCGGCCGCGCCAGTAGATGTCCGCGCCGAACGCCGGGTTGGTCAGCGCCGCGGTGCCGAGCGGCACGTAGGTATTGAACTCGCGCGGATCCTTCATCACCCTGACCACCGCATCGGCGTGCGGCTGGCTGGCGGCGCCGTTGAACAGCGGCGACCAGCCTTCCGGCCCTTTGCCGCGTTCGACGATCGGTTTGCCGGCGCAGCCGTTGGCCAACGGCCGGCTTTCGATGCGGATGTCGTAGAAGAAACCGCTCTGTTTATCGAACATGCAGGTGTTGATGTAGGCCGCCAGCCGGTCGGCTTTGGCGCGGAAGGCGGCGGCTTCCGCGCCGCGGCCCAGAATATCGGCCATCTCCGCCAGGTAGCGGTTGTCGCTGTACATATAGCTGGCCTGATCCACCGACTCCTGCAGCAGCGAGTAGCCGAGCAGCGTGCCGTCCGGCGCGCGGTTTTCGGCGAATTTCACCTGCCAGTCTTCGCGTTTGCCGCCCTGCGCCACGTAGCGCGCCAATTGATCCGGATCGATAAAGCCGAATACCGCCGCATCGTCACGGCCCGACTCCCAGGAGGCGGCGGTCTGCGCCGGGATCGCGATGCTGTCGTAATGCCCCTCGCGCACGATGCGATCGTAGTTGTCGAGGCCGGCCAGCGTTTGCTCGCGTTGCCCGCGTTTGACGGTAAACAGCATGCGCCCGTCGGGCGTATTGTGCGCTTTGTCGCGGGTGGCGCCGTACTCCGGCACGCCGTTGCCGTTGTGATCGCGGTTGCGCAGCCACCAGTCATGGTAAGCCACCAGCTTCGGGTACATCTCCGCCAGCCAGCCCTTATCGCCGGTGACGCGATAGACCTCCATCACCGCCCAGGCCGCCAGGCTCGGCTTGGTGTTGCGTTCGTTCCAGTTGCCGCCGTCGCCGCCGCGCTCCGGGCTGGGGTTGTAGGCGATAAGGTCGGGCAGGAAACCGGCGTCCCACGGCCGCAAAGCGTCGCCCGGCCGGATCTGGTAGGCGAACACCGCGCGAATGTTGTCCTTGGCCACGTCCGGGTTGAAGTGCGCCATGGCGTAGGCCTGTTTCCAGGTGTCCCACGGCCAGGTCTGGTTGCCGGAGAACCAGCGCCCGGTGACCGACGGGGTGACCGAGTCGAACTTCATCGCCCCGGCGGCGCCGCGCCAGTTGCCGTTCAGCGTTTCTATCGCTTTGACCGCCACACGCGTTTGTTCCGCCGTGGCGTGCGGGTTGCGGAGCCCGGCGGCGAGATAGCGTTCCCAACGCTGGGCCGATGCGGCCATATAGCGCTGCGGGTGAGCGAGGATGTCGGCGATAGCGCGCTGTTCGCGCTGCGCCTCGTCGGCGGTGAGCAGGTGCGAATAGGTGGTGTACAGCGTGGTGGTGCCGGCGATGCGCGCCGTGGCGCGGAAGCGGTGGCCGTCGACCGTGGTGCGCTGCGGCAGCGATTTATGGATCTGATACTCGGACTGGCCGGAGGTCATCAGCTGCGACGGCGCACGCACCTTGCCGAAGGTGACGCGCAGGCCGTCCGCCGTCGGCACAATGCGGCGCGTGTAGTCCGGAAACGCCTGTTCGAGGGTCGCCGGCGGCTGCGGTTTTTGCTCTTTGGCCGCGTAGCGCTCCAGCAATTCGCCATCCCACACCAGCTCCAGCGGCGCATCGGTGATAATTTGCGTCTCCAGCAGCGAGGTGCGCGCACTGGCGAAGCGCAGCGTCAGGTTGACGGTAACTCCCGGCGCGCTGAGCCGCTGCACCAGGGCGCCGGGCAGGCTGTAGGCCGTCATGGTGAAAGACACCGGCTTGCCGTTGCGATATACGCTGAGCCGATCGAAATTGTTGGCCATAAAGTTGATGTATTCTTCGGTCAGCAGCGCCGGGCCGGGGAAACCGCCCATGCCTTCCGGGCCGCTCGGCAACAGGTGGCCATGCCAGGCGCCGAGATCGAAGAACGGGTTGAAGCGTTGATGATCGTCGAAGTCGTAGTCGAGCATAAAATGCGGCGCGCCGTGGCGATCGATAACGTTTGGGTAGCGTTCGGCCTGTGGGGCGGTGGGCGTTTTCGGCGCGCAGCCCGCCAGCGTCAGCGCGAGGGTGAGGGCGGTGGCCAGCGGCGTCAGGGGAGTCATGTTCATCGTAGGGGCCTCAACGGTTACCAATAGAAATATTGCATCAGAAACACCGAGTTGCTGGCGCCGGTGCTGTCATTGCGCATAAAGAATTTGCTGTCCAGCGCGGTGGCCAGCTTACCGCCGGCATATTCGTACCAGACGCCGAACTGGGCGTAGGAGGTGGCGGTATCCGCCGCGTTATCAAACCGGTGGCGGGCGTAGCTGTAGGCGGTGGAGAGGTACAGCCCTTTGGCGGTTTCCGTCATCGCACTGAGCATCAGGCCCGATTCGCTGCCGGGATGGCCGCCGCTGTCGCCTTTGCCGGTGTGGTGCCAGACGCGGCCGGCCAGGTGTTTGCCGCGCAGCCCCAGCAGAAACAGCTGCCCCAGGCCGTCGGTCACCTCCAGGCCGTTCAGCAGCGTCAGACCGTCTTGCAGATCGTACTGGGTGTAGCCGTTGATCATCGCCCGGTAGGTGTATTTGTCGGAGTAGCGGTCGTATTTGCCGAAGTGCAGCAGCGCCTTGCTCTCGTTGATGCGGCTTTCCGGCGCCGCCGTCACGCTGTAGCGAAAGCGCCCGGTCAGGTTTTGCAGCTTGGCGGCGTAGCTGAGATCGCGGGTGTTGGGGATCACGTAGCCGTACTCCGGCGTGAAGTCGCCCCACCATTGCAGATCGTCGAGCGACGAGTCGTTGCGTACGCTGAGCATCATCTCGGTGCCGTCATCGGTACGGTAACCGCCGTAGAAACGGTTCAGGCCCCCCTCGAAGCCGCCCCAGCCGTGTCCGGGCGTCCAGGCGTGGCCCTGGCTGTCGGCCTGCACGGTCCAGCCCTCGCCGTAAATCAGGCCGAACCAATGGCCCTGTTTGATCTCGAGGCCGCCTTCGATGTAGGTGCCGTCGCTGTATTTATGTTGATGTTCGCCGTTCAAATAGACGCTGCCGCCGATGCCGAGCTCGCCGTAAAAGCGCAGGGCGGTCGCGGCGGTTTCGGGCAACGGCGGCGGCGGCAGCTGATTGCGCTCCGCCGGGGTAACGGGGTCCTGCGCCGCCCAGACCGGCGCGCTGAGTATCAGTAACAAGGGCAACAGGGCGTGATGATTTATTGATGTCATGGGGCATGTGCCTGGTGTTGGATGGATCGGCGCGTCAGTCGAACGGCGGCTCACGCAAGGTCGCTCCCGGCTCCTTGGGAGAAGAGATAAAGTCCGCCCGGTCGCGGGCGGTAAACGGCAGGTATATTAGTAAAATATTTAGTAAAAAATACGCTTTAATCAGTAAATCGTTAACTTGATCACAACGGGTGAAATGGGTATCTTTCGCTGCAGGCGCCCGGCAGCGGTTTGTATGAGCGAGCGCCGGCCCGGTCTGGGAAGAGAGGGGCGGGCGGCACTGTACGTTGCGCCGCTATCCGATTAAGCTACCGTTTTTCGTCTGTGCATTGGGACTCTATGGCCACACTGAAGGAAATTGCTGAAGCCGCTAATGTGTCCGTCGCCACCGTTTCGCGCGTGTTGAATGACGACCCCACCCTGAGCGTGAAGGCGCAAACCCGCCAGAAGATCCTGGAAGCGGCGGAGCGCCTCGAATACAAGATTGCGCCTTCCAAACGGCAAAGTGGGCAACGCCTGCAATTCGCCGCGCTGTTCACCTATACGCAGGGTGTGGAGATCAACGATCCCTATTACCTGGCGATGCGCTACGGCATCGAAACGCAGTGCGAAAAACTGGGCGTGATGCTGAGCGCCGGTTACGACTTTACCGGCGACAAGGCGCTGCCGGCGGCCGACGGCCTGCTGGTGATCGGCCGGCCACAGCCCGCGCTGTATGAGCAGCTCAGGCAGCAGGAAACGCCGGTGGTGTTTATCGACGGCGTGGTGGACGATGAGCGTTTCGACTGCGTCAATGTCGACCTGTACAAGATCAGCCGCAAGGTGATCGATTACTTCATCGGCCGTGGCTATCAGCGCATCGGCTTTATCGGCGGGCGCGACCATCCGGCCGGCATCGACCAGCGCGAGCAGGCGTTCGTCGAGTATGGCCGGCAGCAAAACGTGGTGCGGCCGCAGGATATTTACCACGGCGATTTCAGCAGCCAGTCGGGCTACCAGTGCGCCAAAGCGATGTTGCAGAGCAAGAATGGCTATCCGCCGGCGCTGCTGGTGGCGACCGATTCGATCGCCATCGGCGTGCTGCGCGCGCTGCATGAACACGGCATTCAGGTGCCGGGGCAGATCGCGTTAATCAGCGTCAACGACATTCCCACCGCCCGCTTTATTTTCCCCGCCTTGTCCACGGTGCGCATCCCTTCGGAAACCATGGGCGCACAGGCCGTCAACCTGCTGGCGGAGCGGCTGCGCGATGAGCGCGCCGTCCCGCTGTCGATCTTCGTTCCCAGCTCGCTGCAGCTGCGTGACACCACCGTCGCCTGACCGCCCCCCGCCTCGGCGGGGGGCGTTGGCGCTCAAAATTAACGTCATGATAAAAAAAGGCATTTGAGATTTATTGTGATCCTGTCGTCATTTGGTAAATATCGGCTGTAATTTTTACTAAATATTTACTATCGTTTCCGCATTGCACAGGTGTTGGGAGACGTGACGTGAATAATTGGGAAAACATTGAAAAACAGTCGGAGCACCGGTTGGCACCGCGCGCGAGCTTCTTCAGCTACGCGGACGCCGAGCAGGCGCTGAGCTTCGATCGCAACGCCAGCCGGCGTTTCCAGCTGCTGAGCGGCCGCTGGCGCTTTCGGTTCTTCGAGCACCCGGCGCAGGTGCCGGCGGCGTTTTACCGTGAGCCGATGAGCGACTGGGGCGATATGGCGGTGCCGGGCATGTGGCAGTTGGAAGGGCACGGCCACCTGCAGTATACCGACGAGGGCTTCCCGTTCCCGATCGACGTGCCTTACGTGCCGACCAACAACCCCACCGGCGCCTATCAGCGCCACTTTACGCTCGACGCCGGTTGGCGGGACCAGCAAGTGCTGATCAAATTCGACGGCGTGGAAACCTACTTCGAGGTGTACGTCAACGGCGGCTATGTCGGCTTCAGCAAGGGCAGCCGACTGTGCGCCGAGTTCGACATCAGCCCCTATGTGCGGCAGGGCGAGAACCTGCTGTCGGTGCGAGTGATGCAGTGGGCCGATTCCACCTACATCGAAGATCAGGACATGTGGTGGATGGCCGGCATCTTCCGCGACGTTTATCTGATCGGCCAGAGCGCCACTCACCTTCACGACCTGACGCTGGTCACCACCTTCGATGAGCGCTATTGCGACGCGCAGTTGGCGATCGACGCCGAGCTGCGCCATCTCGGATCGCCGGCCGCCGAAGGCTGCCGCCTGCAGGCGCAGCTGTTCGACGGCGATCGCTGCGTGGCGGAGCAGTGGCGCGACGATCTGCGCATCGAGCGGGCGCTGATCTGCCGTTTCGAGCTGCCGGTCAGCCGCCCGCAGCAGTGGAATGCGGAAAATCCCTATCTGTATCAGCTGTTGCTGAGCCTGTATGACGGCGCCGGCAACCTGCTGGGCGTGGTGCCGCAGCGGGTGGGCTTCCGCGAGATCGCGGTGCGCGACGGGCTGATGTACGTCAACGGGCGTTACCTCAAACTGCACGGCGTCAACCGCCACGATCACGATCACCGAAAAGGGCGCGCCGTCGATATGGCGCGGATGGAGCGCGACATCGTGCTGATGAAACAGCACAACATCAACTCGGTGCGCACCGCCCATTATCCCAACGATCCGCGTTTTTACGAGCTGTGCGATCTCTATGGCCTGTTTGTGATGGCGGAGACCGATCTGGAGAGCCACGGCTTTGCCAACGTTGGCGATCTGAGCCGCATTACCGACGATCCGCGCTGGGAGCAGGCTTACGTCGAGCGCATCGAGCGCCACGTGGCGGCGCAGAAAAACCACCCGTCGATCATCATCTGGTCGCTCGGCAACGAGTCCGGCTACGGGTGCAACATTCGCGCCATGGCCCGGCGCTGCAAGGCGCTCGATCCGACCCGCCTCATCCACTACGAAGAAGATCGCGACGCCGAAGTGACCGACGTGATCAGCACCATGTATTCCCGCGTGGCGATGATGAACGCCTTCGGTGAATACCCGCACCCCAAACCGCGCATTCTGTGTGAATACGCCCATGCCATGGGCAACGGCCCCGGCGGGCTGTTCGAATACCAGTCGGTGTTCAACCGTCACGCCAGTTTGCAGGGGCACTATATCTGGGAATGGTGCGATCACGGTCTGCTGAGCCACGACGAGCAGGGGCGCGAGCGCTACCAGTACGGCGGCGATTACGGCGACTACCCGAACAACTACAACTTCTGCATGGACGGCCTGATCTACCCGGACCAGCGCCCCGGCCCCGGCCTGCGTGAATATCAGCAGGTGCTGTGCCCGGTGGAAGTGACGGCGGAAGAAGGCGCAGGCGACGTGCTGCGGGTGAAAAACCGCTACTGGTTCAGCTCGCTGGCGGACATCACGCTGAAGGTCAGCGTCAAGACCGACGGCCGCCAGGTGGCGAGTTACGAATTCAAGCTGCCGCATCTGCAGCCGGGCGAGAGTGAAGACATGCACCTGCCGGTGCTGGCGCTGGGGCAGGGGGAAACGCTGATCGACGTGGCGGTGCATAAAGACAGCGCCACCCGCTACAGCGAGAGCGGCCAACTGCTGGGGCATTACCAGCATCTGCGCCAGGCGGCGACGCGGCTACCGGCTCCACCGTTGGCCGATGCGCCGGCGCTGCAATGCCGCGAGGAAAATCATCAGCTGATCGTCAGCGGCGGCCGGTTCCAGCTGGCGTTCTCGCTGCTGAGCGGCGAACTGCTGTCGTGGCGGGTAGACGATGAAGAAATTGTGGGGCGCGCGCCGCGCATCACCTTCTTCAAACCGGTGATCGATAACCATAAACAGGAATATGAGGGGATTTGGCTGCCGTATCACTTCCCCATCATGCAACAGCATTTCCGCCGCCTCAGCCGACACTGGCAGGGGGAGGGCCTGCTGATCGAGGTGCACAGCCTGATCGCGCCGCCGGTGTTCGACTTCGGCATGCGCTGCACCTATCGCTGGCGCATTTCTCCGCAGGGCTGTGTCAGCCTGGATCTGGCCGGCGAGCCTTACGGCGATTTCCGGCAGGTGATCCCGAAAATCGGTCTCGATTTCGGCATCAGCCGCCGCTTCGAACAGGTGGAGTACTACGGCCGCGGGCCGGGCGAGAACTACCGCGACAGCTGCCGGGCCAACCTCATCGGCCACTACCGGCAGCGAGCTGATGCGCTGTTCGAACACTATCCGTTCCCGCAGGACAACGGCAACCGGCAGGACGTGCGCTGGCTGAGCCTGCAGGACGCGGCGGGCAAGGGGATCTTCATCCAGCCGCGGCGGCCAATCAACTTCAGCCTGTGGCCGTACAGCGCCGAGATGCTGCATCAGGCCCAGCACATCAGCGAGCTGGAGCCTGACGATTGCCTGACGCTGAACCTGGACGATCAGGTGCTCGGTCTCGGCTCCAACTCCTGGGGCTCCGAGGTGCTGGATACCCACCGGGTCTATCTGGCGCCATTCAGTTACGGCTTCACGCTGGTGCCGTTCGACGGCCTGCAAACGGACGGCGCCACGCTCGCCGGTTATGACTTCGCGCCGGCCCCTCATCACCCGCAGTCTGCGGAGGAAAACGCATGATCATTCTCGAATCCCTGACGGAGTTTCAGCGCATTTATCACAGCGGCAAGAAATGGCTGCGCTGCATGGAGGCGATCGCCAATGTCGATCGCATCAGCCCGAACGTGTGCCATTCGATCGGCGACTCGCTGACCTATCGGCTGAGCGTCGGTGCCGGCCGGCAGCACGGCTGGCTGGAAGGCAACCGCCGCTACTTCGACGTGCACTACTACCTCGAGGGAGACGAGATCGTCGAAGTCGCCGACAAACGGGCGCTGACGACGGTGGCGCCCTATCAGGACGAAACCGACCGCGAGTTTTTCAGCGGCGAAGGCGAGAAGCGCCGGGTTGGCAAAGGCAACGTGGTGATCTTCGAAAACCACCAGGCTTACCGCTTCAAAGAAAGCGGCAAGGTAAAAAAAGTCATTTTAAAAGTGACGGTGGAAGACAGCTATTTCATCAACAAATAGCGCGACCGCCGATCGATAACAACAAACCGAAGTCCCCTACACCATTCGGAGAATCTCTATGGCTGCGTCGAACAGAAACACCATCGGCAAGTTTGGCCTGCTGTCGATGACGTTTGCGGCAGTGTTCAGTTTCAACAACGTGATCAACAACAATATTCAGCTCGGCATCGCCTCGTCGCCGGTATTCCTGGTGGCGACGATCATTTACTTCATTCCCTTTTGCCTGATCATCGCCGAGTTCGTCTCGCTCAACCGCAACTCCGAGGCCGGCGTCTATGCCTGGGTCAAAAGCGCGCTCGGCGGGCGCTGGGCGTTTATCACCGCCTACACCTACTGGTTCGTGAATCTGTTTTTCTTCACCGCGCTGCTGCCGCGCGTCATCGCCTACGCTTCTTACGCGTTCTTGGGCTATGACTATGTGTTTACGCCGCTGACCACGGCGATCATCAGCATCTTCCTGTTCGCCTTCTCGACCTACATCTCCAACAGCGGCGCGAAACTGCTGGGGCCGATGACCTCCGTCACTTCGTCGCTGATGCTGCTGCTGACGTTTTCCTACATCATCCTGGCGGGCGCGGCGGTGCTGGGCGGCATCGAGCCGGCCGATCCGATCAACGTGCAGGCGATGACGCCGAACTTCAACTGGGCGTTCCTCGGCATTACCGCCTGGATCTTCCAGGCGGCGGGCGGGGCGGAATCCGTGGCGGTGTACGTGAACGATGTGAAAGGCGGCAGCCGCGCCTTCGTGAAGGTGATCATCGTTTCCGGGCTGTTCATCGGCGTGCTGTATTCGGTGTCATCGCTGCTGATTAACGTATTCGTGCACCGCACCGACCTGCATTTTACCGGCGGTACGGTACAGGTGTTCGAAGGCTTGTCGGCGCACTTTGGCCTGCCGACGGTGCTGATGAACCGCTTTGTCGGCATCGTTTCCTTCACCGCCATGTTCGGTTCGCTGCTGATGTGGACGGCGGCGCCGGTGAAAATTTTCTTCACCGAGATCCCGAAGGGCATTTTCGGCGAGAAAACCATCCGCCTGAACCGGCACGGTGTGCCGACGCGCGCCGCCTGGATCCAGTTCTTCATCGTTATCCCGCTGATGCTGATCCCGACGCTGGGCTCCAGCAGCGTGCAGGATTTGATGAACACGCTGATCAACATGACCGCCGCCGCCTCGATGCTGCCGCCGCTGTTCATCATGCTGGCCTACCTGAATCTGCGTCTGAAGTACGATCGGGTGGCGCGCGATTTCAAAATGGGCTCGCGCCTGCAGGGCATCGCCATCGTCAGCGTGCTGATCGCCATCTTCACCGTCGGCTTCTTCGCCTCGACGTTCCCGACCGGCGCCAGCATCATGACCATCGTGTTCTATAACGTCGGCGGGCTGGTGGTGTTCCTCGGCTACGCCTGGTGGAAGTACAACCGCTACTCAAAGACTCTGAATGCCGAGGCGCGCTACCACGAAGACATGCCGCTGGCGCGTCTCGCGCTGGAAGCGCAGGAGGGGGCGCCTGCCGGTCAACCGGCGCTGACCACGCCCGCATGCAATAAACCGCTGTAATTGCTCACCTCTCGACTCCGCGCCCCGGCGCGGAGTCTCGCCTTGCGAAAAAAATCTGCCTCTGCGTTTGCATAATACATAAGTGAATACTAATGTGTTTGTATGAACGAAAATGACATCTTCAAGGCGTTGGCCGATCCGACCCGCCGCAGCATCTTCGACAAACTCGCTGTCGCCAGCATGAACGCCAGTGCGTTGCGCGAAGGGCTGCCCATCAGCCAGTCGGCGATGTCGCAACACCTGGCGGTGCTGCGTAACGCCGGACTGGTACGCGAGACGAGGCAGGGGCGCTGTGTCAATTACCAGGTCGACCCGGAAGGGCTGGCGCAGATCGCCCAGTGGCTGGCGAAGTACCGCGCCTACTGGCCGGCGCGCATCGACGCGCTGCAAACTTTGCTGAAGGACATGGATCAATGAACAAACAGGCTGAGCGGCCGCCGCGCGACCGGCTGGTGTTGGAATATTCGCTCGAGGCGCCGCCGGAAAAAGTGTGGCGGGCGCTCAGTGTTCCCGAATTGCGTGAGCAGTGGCTGCCGACGGGGGATCTGGCGCAGGCCGAGCCGCTGGCCGCCACGCCGGGCGAGGCGGTGAGCTATCGCTTGCGCGACGACCAACCGCCGTTTCTCGAAAGCGTCGTCACCCTGCAGATCGTGCCGGACGCCGGCGGCGGCAGCCTGCTGCGGATTATCCACCAGCTCGATGCCGCCAACGATGGCCCGCCGACGGTGATGCGCGCCGCCTGACGCGTTAAACACATTTCCCTTTGTTGCCAACCCAGGAGTTCACCGATGCGTGAGAAGATGATGCTCGTCCCGATGGTGGTGGAACAGACCAGCCGGGGAGAACGTTCCTTTGATATTTATTCGCGTCTGCTGCGCGATCGGATCGTGTTCCTTAACGGCGAAGTCAACGACGACGTGGCCGAAATGCTGTGCGCCCAGCTGCTGTTTCTGGAGGCGGAAAACCCGGAAAAACCCATCCATCTTTATATCAACTCGCCGGGCGGAGTGATCACCAGCGGGTTGGCGATTTACGACACCATGCAGTATATCCGCGCCCCGGTGCATACGCTGTGCATGGGCACCGCGCGCTCGATGGGCTCGTTCCTGCTGATGGCCGGCGAATCGGGGCACCGCATGGCGCTGCCTAATGCCAGCCTGCACGTGCACCAGCCGCTGGGCGGCTTTCAGGGGCAGGCCTCCGACATCTTGATCCACGCCGAAGAGATGAAGCGCACCAAAGACACGGTGATTCGGTTGTATGCCCAACATTGCGGCCTAAGTTATGAAGAGGTGGAGCGGGTGTTGGATCGCGATCGCTTTATGACCGCCGACGAAGCGGCGGCCTGGGGGCTGATCGATCGGGTGCTGCGGGCGCGCTAAAGGGCTCAGGAGTGCGTGGCGGATTGTAGCGTTTGCCAAACCCGTTCAAGTCCGAATTCGACCATCGCGAAATAGAGACTAAAATAGTGCTCCGCCATGATGAAGAACGAACTGTTGAGTTCGATCACCACATTATTGGTGGTGGTCAGCAGGCCGGATTTTTCCGCCGCCTGCAGAATGCGGTTCACGTGCGCGCGTGAGACGGAGCAGGACTTGGCGATTTTCGCCGAGGAGAGCAGCAGAAAGGGGGAGTCCTGTCGGATGCTTTCGATAAACAACATCAACAGCACCATGTGGCCGGCATCTTTGCTGATAAACAGCGCGGATTGCGGCACCAGGTCGATCAGGTAGACCTCCTTGAGCATCAGTTGCCCGTAGGCGGCGAAAAAGGTGGACAGAAAGTCGGGCGCCGCCAGCAGCGCCGCGATGGGCATCTGTGGCGCCAGCGCCTGGTAAGGGCGCGCCATTGAGGCGATCAGCGCCTGGGTTTCCGCCAGCGCGTGCGGCGTAGGCTTATAGCGTAACTGGCGTTTGTCATGTTCGCAGGGTTTGACCTCCAGCCGGCGCCCGACCCGTAAAAAGAACAGAAAGGAATCCAGGGAATTCTCGCTGATCATATTCTTCCCTTTGAAAAAGGCTTTGATGTCTTTCAGCGCGGCGGCGTGCTGGTGGTAATAAATGGACAGGATGGTGGAGCAGATGATGAACCGGCTGTTCCTGAAAATGATTTTGTAAAACAGCGGATGCTTCTTGTAGGTCTCCCTCAATAATTCCCCGTGTTTGACGATGGCGGCGTGGAACGCCGGTGACTGCCTGATGATGTTGGCCTGTTTCTCCAGGTGAAACTGTAGCTGGAATCTGCTTAGACTCATTTTCCCTATTTCCTGTACTTAAAAAATGTGCTGCTTTTTATCGTTATGGGTTTGCTGTGTATGGCTTGACGATCTGTTGGCCCTGGTCGTTGATGAGAGTGGCCTGAACGGTGACCTGAGAAGGGAGTGTCGGCGCTGCAACGCCGTCGAGGTGATAATCCCGTATGCTGAACGGCGCGGTCATCATGTCGCTTTCTTGCCGCACCGGGTAATCGCGCCTGTCGGCGTGCACGGCGATGCGCGCGAACGAGAGATAAAACGCCGATCGGTTTTGACAGCGCAGCAGATAACCGTCCGGCGATTTTTGCAGCGTGAACGAAACGGCCTCGGCCGCGTTCTCGGCTTTCCCCTGCAGCGCTCTGGGCCGGTAGAAGATCTTCATCTGGGTGTTCATCGCCAGCGTCACGCGCGACGCCAGCGGCGGCGTGGTCGGCGGGTTAGGCGGGATCTCATACAGGTTGAGCCAGAATACCGACTCCCGGTCGACGGGCAGGTTAGCGCCGGCAAACAGGATGCGCAGCCCTTTCAGCGCAGAAGGCGGCAGGGCGAAAACGCTGGGCAGGGTGACAAACGGTGCGCGGGACAGTTCGGGGGCGGCGTTGACGTCGCCGTTATCGACCCAGGTTTGCGCCACGATCGGGTAGCCGTTGGTGTTGAGCAGCATCAGGGTTTTTTCCGTCTCGCCCTCATGAAAGATCACCCGCGTGGCGGAGGCGATGATGCCTGCCTGCGCGCCGATGGAAGCCAGCACCAGCAGCAGGGCGCATCCCATCGTCAGATATTTCTTTCTCATCATTGAACCTTAACCCAAACGTAGGCCCTGGCGTCCACCTTGCCGGCGGTGACGGTTTGGCCAGGCAACCGGGCGAGCGTGGCGGTGAGCTGGGTGGTGTAGTGGGTAAACCCCGCTGCGGTGCTGCCGCCGCCGCTGGCGCCGTTGAGCACCGGGTACCAGCCGGCGTCGCTGCCCTGCGGGCATTGCCCGGCGCTGCAACGCGTCCAGCCGACAAAGTTCATCGGCGCGCCGTTGCCGGCGTTGGCGAGCGCGATACCCACGCCGGTGGCGACGCTGCTGTCGGTGCCGTAGCCGCTGGAGAGCAGGTAGCTCACGCCGCCGTTGGCGCTGACCAGCCCGAGCTGCTGCGCCGCGACATAGCTTTCATACGGTACCTGCAGGCCGAGGGCGGTATTGTTGCTGCTGACGCCGGATACGGCGGCGTTGTCGCATTCGATATTGATGGTGAACTGCGCCTGTGAGGTTTGCCCGGCGGTCAACTGGCTGACGGAAATGGTCGGCAGGATCACCAGCGGCGTGACGTTGCGCGCCACGCAGGTGGCGGTATAGGTCAATGAGGAGATCGGTGCGGTGCCCATGCCCATCGCGTTCCAGCGCCCGGTGCCCCAGGTGGCGTAGTTGGTGGCGGAATCGCTGCCGATAGGATCCGAAGCGATGCCGGGCCCCTGAAAGGTGACATAGCCGTTCGGCTGCGTGCAGGTATAGTTCGAATTGCCGGTGGTCGACGCCATGCCCACCAGCGGGTTGCCGGCGCTGTAGCCGCAGTAGTTGCTGGCGCCCGCGCCCGGCAGCGAGCTGATGCGGATCAGATCGGCGCGGATGGCGCTGAAGTCTTTCACCCGGATCTGGATTTTGTTGCCGACGGTGGCGTAGCGGGTAATCGGCGCCGACTGCCAGTAACGGGTAAAAACCTTGCCGGAATCCAGGTGGGTCAAACGGATGCCGACGTAGGGGAAGTAGGTGGCGTAATAGTTGGGGTTGCCGTCCCTGGCGCCCAGATCGAAATAGCCGCCGACGCGATCGTCGCCGTTGGTGGCGAAGACTTCATAAATTTGCCCGACATCGCCGGCATCGCATTCATACAGCACCTTGTTTGGGTCGGGATAGCGGGTGCCGGAGGTCAGATCGAACACGCTGGTGCCGAGCGGCGTGCCGACGGGCTGCAGATAGGTGCTGGTCAGGTTGACCCGGCCCAGCGCCGTGCCTACCCCGCAAGGATCGCAGCCGGAGTCGATCCAGGGGGCGACACGCGTGCATTGCGCCAGCGCCGCGGGCGCGCCGAACAGCGACAGGGCGAACAGCGCCGGGGCGGCGACCAGATAAGAAATGTGTTTCATCGTCTCTCCTGAGATCAGTTAAACGGGCTAGCGGCATGGGGAGCTGAGCCGCTGAATCGGGCTGTCTTCCGCGGCGGGCAGGCGATAATGCAGCGTGCACTGCTGGCCGGGCGCGTCGCCCCAGTTCAGCGTCAGTTCGCCGGCGCTCCGATCGCTGCGTAGGTACACCTGGTTGGCCTGGCCGACCATGCCCACGCTGTTGCCTGCCGCGTCAAGGACGTTGGCGCCCATCGGGATCGGTGCGTTATCGGGCCGCTGTGCGGTGATCAGCAGCGCCTGGCCGCGCACGGTGTTGAAGCGCAGGCGCACCGTGGCACCGGCATAAGGAGCCACGCGCCGCTGGCCGTCTTCCAGTTCCGCTTTGTCGTTCATGCCCTCGGGGTTCAGCGCGACGGTGTTGTAGTGATAGGGCACCAGCGACGGAGCCAGCGCATAGCCGAAGCGATCGACGCGCGCGCCCTGGCCGTCCATCACCCGTGCGCCGCTGGCGCCGGGCGCTTCGATCAGGGCGAAGGTGTCGCCGACATACGGCCCTAATGTCACGCCGCCGCGGTGCGCCACCACCGCGCCCTGCAGCGACAGGGAGCCTTGTCGGTACTGGCGCGCGGTGGAGAACGAGCCGGTGACGTTGGCGTAAGGCAGGCGGGTTTGCAGGTTGCCGCCCCAGACGCTTTGTTGGCGATCGTCGTCGGTGGTGAAGTTCAGGCCGTAACTGACCGGCTGTTCGTCGCCGACGCTGCCCGACAGCGCAGCCTGATAGTTGCCGCCCTGACCCTGGCTGTGGTTGGCCAGCAGCGAGACGCTGGGGGCGGATGATGAACGCCCGAGCGGGAAGCTCAGCGACAGGGCGGTGACGGTCTGCGCGTTCTGCGCCAGCGGCGCGCTGTAGACGTTATCCAGCGGCCCGTAGCCGCGGTAGTCGCCGTTGCTGTAGCCCAGGCTGCGGGTGCGGGTGACGGAAAGGTTAAGCGCCACACCGTTGCCGAAGGTTTTCCCCCAGCCCAGCTGGAGCTGATTGTCGCGGCCGCGCTGATCGCGGTAGTCCTGAGTCGAGCCGGACATCGTCAGGCTGCCGAACGCGCCCATGCCCTGATTGACGGCCACCTCGAAACGCGAACGCTGGCGGTAGGAGTCGGACTGCCAGTTTTGGCCGGTAACGGCGGCGCGCCGCACGCCGAGCACGTCGCTGAGATCGCGAAAGCCTTCGGTAGAGTAGCGGTAGCCGGCGATGGATAGCGTGGTGTCTGTCGGGCTGAAGGTTCGGCTGTAAGAGAGGTGCAGCATCCAGCCGGAGGCGCCGCCGTCCGGCAGGCTGGCGTGGGAATAGGTGGTATCCATGCCGAAGGCGCCCAGCCAGCTGCTGTACACGCCGCCCAACATCATCGCCTGGTAGCCGTCCGCCAGCTGATTGCCGAGGTTGAAGGTCAGGGCGTTGGTCAGGCCGTGCTGCCAGGTCACTTCGCTGAACAGATCGTTGTCGCCGACGTAGCGGGAACGGCCGACGATGGCGGAGTAGCGCGACTGGCCGGGGCGAATGGATTCCGGCACCGCGGCGAACGGCACGGTGAAGGTGCTGACGCTGCCGTCGGCTTCGGTCACCACCACGGTCAGATCGCCGGCGTAGTTGGTGGCGTACAGATCGTTGATGGCGAACGGCCCCGGCGCCACGGTGGTTTCGTACAGCGTGCTTTTACCCTGCAGCACCGTCACGCGCGCGTTGCTTTTCGCCACGCCGTGCACCACCGGCGCATAGCCGCGCTGTGAATCCGGCAGCATGCGATCGTCCGAGCTGAGCTGAATGCCGCGAAAGCCCAGGCCGGAGAAGAAGTGCCCGTCGGTAAAGCCTTCGCCCAACAGCATTTCGCTGCGCCAGGGCAGGATTGCGCGCTGCACGTAGCGGCGGCTGGTGTCCAGGTGACCGCCGAACTCCCGATCGTAGCGGTAGCTGGACTGCTGGCGGTAGCGCCAGAGCCCGAGGTTGAATCCGCCGTTCAGGTTGGCGTAGGTCGAATCGAGATCGCGGGTTTGCCCCTGCCGGTAGCTGACGTGGTACTGGTTGAGGTTGTAATTGACGAAGGCCATTGATTCGCCGCTGTCCAGGCTGGCGGGATTGACGCTGCCGCGCGGCCGGCCGTTCAACAGCGCCTGCGGAATGCTGAGATCCAGCCGCAGCCGCGAGATATCGGCGTTCACCATGATGTCCTTCAGATCCCGGCCGGGCAGCAGGCATTCCGCCTCGGCCGCCGGCGGATTCTTCAGCCCGAAGCGCGTCAGCTGCGGCCGATCGAAACAGGGCAGCACCTGCTGGCCTGCGCGCACGAAGCGAATTTGATCGCGCTCGAGAAACTGGCCGTTGAGGTACAGATCGATCTGATAGCTGCCGGGGGCGACGGCGTCCTGCTGGTTGAACTGGCTCAGGGCGCTGTTGCTCAGCACGCTGCCGCGCAGCAGCGCGGGATCGAAGGTGTAGCCGTCGGCGGCGGCGCAGCCCAACGGCAACGCCAGCAGCGCGCAGCACCAGCGTGCGGGCAACGGCGTCGCCTTGCGGACATCGAACATGAAAACCTCCCTGTCTGGTTTCAGCGCGCGACGTTCAGGGTGCGTGTGGTTTCCACCCCGTAGTCATTGATGACGCGCAGCGCGACCTGCCGCACTTCCCCGTTCACCGGCCAATTGGCCTGTGAAAACGGCGGGATCAGATCCGCCTGCGGAATGGCGCTGCGCTTCGCACCGCTCAGAATTACCGCCTGGCTGACGTTGGCGTAGTAGCCGGTCGGGTTGTCGACGCGCAGCGCGTTGCCGACCTGACGCAGGCTAAGGCGATCGATGACGTGGTTGGCGTCGCCGGCCAGCCCGGCCGGGCGATAGAACACTTTCAGCCGGTTGGTGACCACCAGCAGCAGTTTGTTCTTGTCGCTGTCCGTCTGACGCACGGCGGGGACCTGCAGGAAGTTGAGGTAGAACAGCGATTCGCGATCGCGCGCCAGCGGCTGGCCGACGAACGACAGCCGCACCATTTGCCCGCTGTGCGGATCCATGCGGAAGATTTGCGGTGAGGCGACAAAGGGCGCATCGGCATTTTCCGGCGTGGACTGCGGGTTGTTGATGTCGAGCCAGATCTGCATCAGCGCCGGGGCGCCGTCATCGTTGGTGAACTGCAGCGTTTTCTCCCGCGCCTCGGCGGGGTAGATCACGCGGTTGCCGAGCAGCGTTACGCTGGCCAAGGCGTGGGTGGCGGCAAAACTCATCAGGCAAAGCGACAGGGCGGCCCATCGGCGGGCGGAACGGGATATCTGCGGCATAAACGTGAACCGATAAAGAAGCGAGTCATTCAGCGCCGTCCGCTAAGGAACGGCGCTGGCATCAACAGGTATGGCGCCTGACGCCGGCTTATTTGTAGCTAATGGCGAACTGGGCGGTGGCGATCACCGAACCGGCCGCCACGCCGGTGTCTTCCGCGTAGTAGCGGGCCACCAGGTTCTGCGAGGTGGAGGTGGCGTCTTTCGCCAGCGTCATCGCCGACGTGGTGACGGTCGAACCGCTGGCGAACGACAGCGGCGTGGTGGCGTCGCTGTCCAGCAGTTGAATGGACACTTTGGCCGCATCGCCCGCGTTGCCCAGATTGCCGTTGGTGGTCGGGTTGTTGCCCGCCAACACGGTTTTGATCGCCGTATCGCTGGTCGCCGCCGCACAACCCGTGACGTTAACGGTAAAGGTGGTGTCGCCGGCGGTGGCGCCTTTGGTGGCGAGTTTGCTGGCGGCGACGGTCGGCAGCAACACGACCGGGTTGGATTGGTTGCCGTTAATATTCACCGAACAGGTTTGCGTGCTGACTTCGCCTTTGAATTGCACGGTATTGGACGAGGCGGCCGCACAGGCGCCGGAGAGAGCCAGCATGGATAATGCGACTAATTTAACATTCATGTGAAATACCCTTTAATTAACTTTAGAGAAAAGCTTTCCTGACAGTAATAAATTACTGACGTGCGTTTGTTGATTAATCATGTTGCGCAATTGTTTTTTAAACGCGTCGGCAAACATGGATTTTCATCCTAACAAACTAAGAATTTTCCCTATAGGTGTTTTCCGCATGGTAATAAGTTGGTGGTGCGGGTTGTTACATTTATTTTCATTTTTTCTTATATCATACAAAATGGAAAATAGATCTATATCATTGTGTTGCGTTTTTATTGGATCGTCGGTTTTTGTTTATGAAATAATTTGAAACATTCATGCCTTTTTTGCGTGTTAATCAAAGTTCTGGCTGTTGCGTGATTATTTGAAAAACATGTTATCAAGTTGTTTTATATCGGTGTGCTTTGCAGGCGAATTACCCCAAAAAAGAGCAGCGACAAGCCGCCTGAGGTGTGGAAGCATACTTTCACGCTGATAAGGAGAATTAAAGTGAGAGTGATTTATATCGACGGTTCGCCGCTATGCCGTTTGGGGATGAAAACATTATTGGGAGAAGGAGTGATAACCTTATCCTCGCCCAATATTAATATTATTAAAAATATAAGCCCTGCGCCTGATTTAATTATCATGGATTTTCCCCATGAAATTTACCGGTTCGAAGCGTATTTGCGATTTATTCACGCCTCACGTGCTGAATATGAAGGCGTCCGGATACTGTTCTTCGTCGATAAGACTTCGCCGCTGATCCTGGCATTTATCGCGGCGGCGCAGCCGGATGCGATTTTGCACAAACGGGAAGCGCTGCGGGTGGTGCGGGAAACCTGCGCGGCGCTAGTCCGCCGTGAAGAGACGGGCGAACGGCGCGTGGTGAGCCGGCGGGCGGCGGCGATCACGCCTGGCGAGGCGGCGGTGTTGTGTGAAACCGCCCGTACGGAAGATATCCGCCAGACTGCGCGGCGGCTGAATTTGCACCCGAAAACTGTTTATTCGCACCTCAACAATGCCGGCAAGAAGTTCGGCATCCGCAATCGGGTGGAACTGCTGAAGATGATTGCGCTGCTGTAGCGCGCCGTTAACGGGCCTGGCCTACGGCCAGCCGCCATCGCGTGATCTCATCGGCGCCGGGCCCGGCGGCCAGCGCCAGGCTTTGCGGCGGCAGAGATTCGCCGGTCACGGCATCTACCACGCGCAGGGTGGCGGGGTGGCCGGTCACGCGGTCAACTACGCGCAGCGGCGGCCCGGCCAGCTCGGACAGATTCCATTTGTCGCCAATCTGAATCATCGCCATCACCAGCAGCCCGAGATCTTTTCCCTTCTCCGTCGGCAGATACTCGTAGCGATCGGGACGCGTCTGGTATTGCCGCTTTTCGATAAGGCCGTGGCTTTCCAGGGCCTTGAGGCGATCGGTCAGCGTATTGTTGGTGATGCCGGTCGATTGGCGCAAATCGTCATAGCGCGAGAGCCCCAGCAATAGATCGCGCATGAGAATCGCGCCCCAGCGATCGCCCAGTGCCGACAGCACGTGCGCCACCGAGCACGTCATGCCTTCAAACCCTTTTGCTTTCACGTTGCCTTACCTCCGCTTGCCACCTGATTGCCGAGAATGTTATCGCCTCGGCTTGATAACTTCAATAATTGGAGTTATTACTCTTATTATTGGAGTTTTCGTTTAACAACGGCTGATGGCCTGAACGCCGGCCGGAAAACCTAGGAGACAACGCGATGCCACTGTGGCAGATCTACCACCCCGAACCGGCCTTCAGCGCCGCCGATAAACGCGCGATCGCGCAGAAAGTCACCGCCCTGTATCAGGACTTTTTGCCGCGTTTCTACGTCAACGTCTTTTTCCACGCGCTGCCGCCAGGATCGGCGTATCTCGGCGGCGAACCGGCCGATGACTTCGTGCGCGTGACCATCGACCATATCGCGCGCGCCATGGACAACGACGCGGAGCAGCAGCAATTTCTGGCGGCCTGCACCCGCATCCTGCAACCCTACATCGCCGCACGCGGGCTGCGCTGGGAGCTGCACGTGGACGAAACGCCGTTCCCGCTGTGGACGATAGACGGATTGAAACCGCCGGCGCCGGGAACGGCGGCCGGGGAGAGGTGGCGCAAGGAGAACCGGCCTTCGGCGTGGGAGGGGTAGCGGCGTCTTCGGAATGCCTAATGCTTAAAGGCAGCTATGAGTGTCGGTTTTGATCTTCGCGTTCAAAGAGGGGCGAGATTAAGCGTGGGGGGAGGAGAAATCGACGAAAGTCATAGACTACTTTTTACATCTGATATGAAGGCATTAACGATGGCGGATTTTTCATTCTCACGATAGATGAAAAAAAACTCAGTCACGTTATCGACACCGGGGATCGCTCTGTAGGTAATGTTAGGCAGCTTGATTGAGGATAGTGTAGAAGGAACGATAGCGATGCCCAGGCCAGAAGCCACCATGGCGAGCACGCTTAGTGTGCTGTCCAGCCGATAGGAAACCTGGACGTCTTCTTCAAGAATGGCTTTCAGGATACGAAGCTGGCCATCGTCTCCGCTGTTTTCCGAGTAGATGATAAAGTCTCGTCCCGAGAGGTCTTCTTTTTTCAAGGTCTCTTTTTTCGCCAGATCGGAGTCTTCCTGAATCACGACGACCCAGTCAAACTTTTTAATGGGTATAAGGCCGAGCCCCGGTGGGATTTTGAGATCCAGATTGGGGCAGTAGCTGACGTCGATATTTCCGTTGACGATCTCATCGATTTGTTTCCAGTAAGACATCTCTTTGGCGCGGAAGTTAACGCCGGGATGCTCTGCTTTAAATCGATGAATATCGGCGGTGACTAATCCCGCCGCGACGGCATTGCCGACAAATCCGATGCGCACATTGCCATTCTCACCTTTCGCTGCTGCTTTGGTTTCGTCAAGCGCGCTTTTTATTTTTTCATAAATATCCGGTGCATTTTTTAAAAATATCTCTCCTACTTCGGTAAGTTCGACATTGCGGTTGGTGCGAATAAAAAGTGGTGCACCAATTTCTTCTTCCAGCGCTTTTATCTGCATGCTGAAAGCCGACTGTGTAACATGAATTCGCTTAGCCGCCTTGCCGAAATGTTTTTCTTCAACGAGAGCCAAGAATGCCTGGATATGGCGAAAATTCATGGATTAGATTCCTGCATCAGTTGTTCAAAAAAATGAATTGGATATATAGCGACCATGAAAATACCCTCTAATAGAACTCACGTTAAAGTGTAGATTATTTCTGGAATGCGGGTTAGTCAACAACACTCAGCATGTTGCTATCTATTTCAAAGACCGAATATATGCATAGTGGAGGCGTTAAATGAATTCATTAGCCAGAATCGATGTTCATACTCACCTGGTCCCACCTTTTTGGGGCAGCGCGCTGCCCAGCCACGGCGGCGATCCATCCGGTTGGTCTCTGCCCAAATGGACGGCGGACGACCATCTGGGCTATATGGACAAACAGCAAATAGCGACCAGCGTCCTGTCGTTAACCGCGCCGAGCGTGGTTGGCTGGGAAGGCCAGGCGCGCCGCGATATGGCCAGAAAAGTCAATGAGTATACGGCGGATCTGGTGGCGAAATACCCTACGCGGTTTGGTAACTTCGCGACAGTGCCGTTGCCGGACGTTGAGGGGGCGGTGCTGGAAGTGGAGTATGCGCTGGATGTGCTGAAAGCCGATGGCGTGGTGTTATTAACCAACTATGAAGGGGTTTATTTAGGGGATAAAAAGTGGGCTCCGCTTTGGGCTGCACTAAATCAACGCTCTGCCGTTGTTTTCATTCACCCTGGTCATCCCATCATGGATTTGCTGGATGGCGTTCCGGGTCCCTTGGTTGATTATCCGTTTGATACTGCCCGCAATGCCGTCCATATGGTGTTGAACGGCATTATGGACAATTATCCTAACGTGAAAATTATTCTTTCGCATGCTGGCGGATTCCTGCCTTATGCCGTTCTGCGCTTTACATTGCTGGCGGAATCGCTTAATCCAAATGGGCCGTCAGCTCAGGAATTGAACGATAAATTTAAGCGTTTTTATTTTGATACCGCATTGTCTTCCGGCCCGAATGCATTTTCCAGCCTACTGACGTTTGCGAATCATAACAATATTCTGTTCGGCAGCGATTATCCTTATGCACCGGAGTCCGTCGCCGCTAAGTTTAATCATATTCTCGACGCCGAAACAAACCTGACGGATGCGCAGAAAGTAAGTTTCAACCGGAATAATGCTCTTGCACTTTTCCCGCGGTTAAATAAATAAGGGTTTCTGCTGGGGCGATGCCGCACTGCTTCAAGCGCTGGCGGGTTCCTTCCCGAGAATAAAAAATCCACGCCGAAGCGTGGATTTTTCCGTTTCCGGCCGCGGAGAGAAACGCTGCGGGGAAGGGGTTAGACGTTGAACAAGAAGTTCATCACGTCGCCGTCTTTGACGATGTAGTCTTTACCTTCGGAACGCATTTTGCCGGCTTCTTTGGCGCCTTGCTCACCCTTGTAGGTGATGAAGTCGTCATAGGAGATGGTTTGGGCGCGGATAAAGCCTTTCTCGAAGTCGGTGTGGATCTTGCCGGCCGCCTGCGGGGCAGTGGCGCCTACCGGGATGGTCCAGGCACGCACTTCTTTCACGCCGGCGGTGAAGTAGGTTTGCAGGTTCAGCAGTTCATAACCTGCGCGGATCACGCGGTTCAGACCCGGCTCTTCCAGGCCCAGCTCGGCCATGAACTCGTCGCGCTCTTCGTCTTCCAGCTCGGCGATGTCGGATTCCACGGCGGCGCACACGGCGACCACTACGGAGCCTTCGGCGTCGGCGATTTTACGCACGGTGTCCAGGTACGGGTTGTTCTCGAAGCCGTCTTCGTTGACGTTGGCGATGTACATGGTCGGCTTCAGCGTCAGGAAGCTCAGGTATTTGATCGCCGCCTTGTCTTCCGCGGTCAGATCCAGCGCGCGCAGCATGCCGGCGTTTTCCAGGTGCGGCAGGCATTTCTCCAGCGCTGCGAGCTCGGCTTTAGCGTCTTTGTCGCCGCCTTTGGCTTTCTTCTGCACACGGTGGATGGCGCGCTCGCAGGTGTCCAGGTCAGACAGCGCCAGCTCGGTGTTGATCACGTCGATGTCTTCGGCAGGATCGACCTTGTTGTTGACGTGGATGATGTTGTCGTTCTCGAAGCAGCGCACTACGTGGCCGATGGCTTCGGTTTCGCGGATGTTGGTCAGGAACTGGTTGCCCAGGCCTTCACCTTTGGACGCGCCTTTCACCAGGCCGGCGATGTCGACGAATTCCATGGTGGTCGGCAGAATGCGCTGCGGCTTGACGATCTCGGCCAGCTTATCCAGACGCGGATCGGGCATCGGCACCACACCGGTGTTCGGTTCAATGGTGCAGAACGGGAAGTTGGCTGCTTCAATGCCCGCTTTGGTCAACGCGTTGAACAGGGTGGATTTGCCTACGTTAGGCAGGCCGACGATACCGCATTTGAATCCCATGTTGTAATCACCTTAAATATCTTAACTATCAGCCGGTTAGGTTTAATCGACTGCATAAAGGGCAAAATAATGCCGCCATTATACACGTAATGGGCGTTTATCTCGATCAGACTTGCTTGGCCGGGGCGAACGCAGCGCGGACGGCCGGTTTTTATTTGAGATTTGCATCACATTTACCCATACTGGCCATTCCGATTAACCGACAGGAAACGCGCCGGATGTATTTCTTGCCTACGCCACCCTGAGCTGTGCCCGCCTGCACTCTGCCGCCCCTTGCGGCTCCCCATACCCGCTACGCGGGGAGATGATGTCATCTGTCATAAGTGAATAATGCATGTTTAACCTGAGTAACGTCAGGATCGCGGACGTTAAAAATGAAGTCCTGGCGGGCTTTGTGGTGGCGGTTTCGATGATCCCCGAGGCGGTCGGCTTTTCGCTGGTCGCCGGTCTTTCGCCGATTGTCGGCTTGCATACCGCGTTTATTATCGGCCTGGTCACGGCGCTGTTCGGCGGCAAACCGGGCATGGTTTCCGGCGCCGCCGGCTCCATTGTGGTGGTGCTGATGAGCCTGGCGGCGCAGTACGGCATGGGTTACGTGCTGTGGGCCACGCTGTTTGCTGGGGCGATTCAAATCCTGATCGGCGCCTTCCGGCTGGGCAAGTTCATTCGTCTGGTGCCGCTGCCGGCGATCCACGGCTTCGTCAACGGCCTGGCGATCGTCATCATGCTGGCGCAGCTGAAGATGATCGCCGGGCAGGGGCCGCTGATGTACGGCCTGGTGGCGCTGGCGATTGCGGTGGTGGTGCTGTTCCCGCGCCTGACCAAGGCCATTCCGTCTTCGCTGGCGGCGCTGCTGGTGGTCTCGGCGTTGGCCATCGGCCTCAACCTGCACACGCTGCGGGTGGGCGATCTGGCGGACATTTCCGGCGCGCTGCCGCACTTTAGTCTGCCGACGGCGCCGTTTACCCTGGAGATGGTGCGGGTGGTGCTGCCCTATGCGGTGGTGATCGCCCTGGTCGGTTTGATTGAATCGCTGCTGACCATGACGGTGCTGGATGAAATGGGCGGCAAGAAGGGCAACGGCAATCGCGAGAGTATCGCGCAGGGCGCCGGTAACGCGGTATGCGGCCTGTTCGGCTGCTTCGCCGGCTGCGCGATGATCGGCCAGTCGATCATCAACTTCACCTCGGGCGGGCGCGGGCGCATCTCCGGCACGGTGGGCGCCATCCTGCTGATTCTGTTCGTGGTCAGCCTGTCGCGCTATATCGGCCTGCTGCCGGTGGCGGCGCTGGCCGGGGTGATGCTGGTGGTGTGTTACAACACCTTCGAGTGGAGCTCGCTGCGCCGCTTGCGCCGCATGCCGAAAGCCGACGCGCTGGTAATGATCGTCGTCACGCTGATCACCATCTTTACCGATCTGGCGGTGGCGGTGATCAGCGGGGTGATTATCTCGGCGCTGGTGTTCGCCTGGCAGCAGGCGCGCATCCGCGTGCGCCAGCGGCAGGTGACGGGCGACGTGGCGGTGTATCAACTGGATGGCCCGCTGTTCTTCGGCTCCGCCGCGGCTTTCGCCGAGCTGTTCGATCCGCAGAGCGATGCGCAGAATGTGGTGCTGGATTTTGCCGGCACCCGGGTGATGGATTCCAGCGGCGTGGAGGCGATCGATAAGCTGACGGCGCGTTATCTGGCGGCGGGGAAAAGCATTCGTCTGCGCCACCTGAGCGCTGACTGCGTGCGCTTGCTCAAACGCGCCGGGCCGTTCTGCAGCCATGAGCTGGACGATCCGCAGTATTACGTGGCGGAAGAGGGGTTCACCGCCGATGAGCGCCGCGTGGGCGAGGAAACCTTCAACCCGCGCGGCTAAAAGCAGGCAGCGGGCCGGGCGCCCGCTGCGGCAAGGTTCAGGCCTGCGCCTTGAAGCTGTGCAGGCGCTGAACGGTTTTTTCCAGCCCGTCCTTCATCAGCATTTCGGTGCAGCGCAGCGACTCGTCGATCGCTTCGTCAATCATCTTCTGTTCGCTGGCCGGCGGCTTGCCGAGCACGAAGCCCACCACCTTGTTCTTGTCGCCCGGATGGCCGATACCGATGCGCAGGCGATAGAAGTTCGGGTTGTTGCCGAACTTGTTTTGGATGTCTTTCAGGCCGTTGTGGCCACCGTTGCCACCGCCGAGCTTGATTTTGGCCACGCCGGGCGGCAGATCCAGCTCGTCGTGCGCCACCAGGATCTCGCTGGGTTCGATGCGGTAGAAATTGGCCATCGCCAGCACTGCTTTGCCACTCAGGTTCATAAAGGTGGTCGGCACCAGCAGGCGCACGTCGTTGCCCGCCAGGTTCAAACGGGCGGTGTAGCCGAAGAACTTGCTCTCTTCTTTTAACTGCTGATTGTGGCGCTGGGCCAGCAGATCGACGTACCAGGCGCCGGCGTTGTGGCGTGTCTGGGCGTATTCCGCGCCCGGGTTGGCCAGGCCGACTATCAATTTAATACTGCTCACTGGGAGATTCGCTATGATCAGGGTAATGGAAAGGGCCTTAGTCTACCTGTCGGGGCGATGAATGACAAAACCCGATCTCTGCCGTCGCCCTGGGTAAGAAAGACGAATGATTCATTAGCTGAATAATTCAATTTGTCCGCTAATTTTCAGCGCCGTGTTAAGAAGTGTCAATAATTCTTTACCATTTGTGATCGCCTCCGCAATCCCCTTGCCGCAACAGGGACTATACTTAACTTATCAAAGTGGGTTAACAAGTTGCAGCGTTATCCCGGTTGGCACATGGCAATCATGGAGGTGGCATATGAAACGTAGAAGCGCGGACAGAGTGGGCAACTTTTTTATGGGGCTGGGGCTGGTCGTGATGATCGGCGGCGTCGGATACTCAATTATTGCTGAAGTATCCCAGTTCAATCTGCCGCAATTTTTCGCCCACGGCGCCATCATGAGCATCTTCGTCGGCGCGCTGTTGTGGCTGGTGGGCGCGCGTATCGGCGGCCGCGAACAGGTGGCGGATCGTTACTGGTGGGTAAAACACTTTGATAAACGGTGCCGCAACGATCAACATCGTTCGTCGCATTGATTAAAAAAGCAGAAGGGAAGCAAGAGCGGGGCAAGGGAACATCTGCCGTGCATTAAGGTTTGAGGTCATGTCGGACTACAAGTAGAAAACCCGTTGTTGCTCGCGCACCAACGGGTTTTTCTTTTTCTGCTGTCGGGCGCGCTATCTTTCCGGCGCAGTGGGCGCCGCACCGGAAAGACGACGAATTAATGCTCGAACATCGCAGAGATCGACTCTTCGTTGCTGATGCGGCGGATGGCTTCAGCCAGCATGCCGGACAGGGTCAGAGTGCGAACGTTTTTCAGTGCCTTGATTTCCGGCGACAGCGGAATGGTGTCGCAGACGATCACTTCATCAATCACCGAGTTCTTGATGTTGTCCACGGCGTTGCCGGAGAAGATCGGGTGCGTCGCGTAGGCGAATACGCGCTTGGCACCGCGTTCTTTCAACGCTTCAGCCGCTTTACACAAGGTGCCGCCGGTGTCGATCATGTCGTCGACCAGCACGCAGTCGCGGCCTGCCACGTCACCGATGATGTGCATCACCTGAGAAACGTTCGCGCGCGGGCGGCGTTTGTCGATGATGGCCATGTCGGTGTCGTTCAGCAGTTTGGCGATGGCGCGGGCGCGCACGACGCCGCCGATGTCCGGGGAAACCACGATCGGGTTTTCCAGGTTCTGCTGCAGCATGTCTTCCAGCAGGATCGGGCTGCCGAACACGTTGTCTACCGGTACGTCGAAGAAGCCTTGAATCTGCTCAGCATGCAGATCCACCGTCAGAACGCGGTCAACCCCTACGCTGGAGAGGAAATCGGCAACCACCTTGGCGGTGATTGGCACACGCGCGGAACGCACGCGGCGATCCTGGCGGGCATAGCCGAAGTAAGGGATAACGGCGGTAATACGACCTGCGGAGGCGCGACGCAGGGCGTCGACCATCACAACCAGTTCCATCAGGTTGTCGTTGGTCGGGGCACAGGTGGACTGGATGATGAAAATATCACCGCCGCGTACATTTTCGTTGATTTGCACGCTCACTTCGCCGTCGCTAAAACGACCTACAGCGGCGTCACCAAGGCTGGTGTACAAACGGTTGGCAATACGTTGTGCTAGTTCCGGGGTGGCGTTACCAGCAAAAAGCTTCATATCAGGCACGAGAAGAACCTCAGGCTTGCGTCCAGAGAAGATATTGTCATACGACATCGCCAAGGGGCAGTCGGCGACGCCGGCGCAATATACATACGGGTATGTAAAACTAAAATTGAGACCGCAGGCAGCGCAGGGATAACAGGGCCAGGTGTGCATGACCCTGCGCAGCGAAACGTTGAGCTACGACTCAAACCGCCCGGAACGAATGCGATGTAGTGGGGAGACGTTAACGCCGCGCGCTACAAAACCACACAACCACTCCGGGGCTTGATTTAACACCTGACGGGCGGCGATTTCTGTGTCGAATTCAGCAAACACACAAGCACCTGTGCCAGTCAGGCGTGACGGGGCGTATTCTAACAGCCATGAAAGAAGCTGTTCAACCTCGCGAAAACGTTTTCTTGCGATCGGTTCGCAATCATTTGCGTACGGCGCCTGCAACAGCTCACTTAAGGAGCGAACCGGGGTGTCTCTTTGCAATTCGGGGTCGCCGAAGATAAGCGGTGTCGGGATACCGACGCCAGGATGCGCCACCAGATACCATTTTTCCTGCGGCTCGGCCGGCTGCAGGCGCTCGCCGATGCCTTCGGCGAAGGCGGCGTGGCCGCGCACGAACACCGGCACGTCGGCGCCAAGGCTGAGTCCCAGCTCTGCCAGTTGGTCGTCGTCAAGGCCGCAGCGCCACAGTTCGTTCAGCGCCACCAGCACGGTGGCGGCGTTGGAGGAGCCGCCGCCCAAACCTCCGCCCATCGGCAGGCGCTTGTCGATGCTGATGTCGGCGCCGCGCGGTGCGGTCTGCAGACCCTGTTCATCACAATAGCGCTGCAGCAGGCGGGCGGCGCGCACGATCAGGTTCTGCTCGTCCGGCACGCCGTCGACCGGCGTCAGCAGGTTAATGCGATCGTCCTGGCGCGGGTCAATGGTCAGGGTGTCGCCGTAGTCCAAAAACTGGAACAGCGTCTGCAGCAGGTGATAGCCGTCTTCACGACGGCCGGTGATGTACAGAAACAGGTTGAGCTTCGCGGGGGAGGGCCACTGGCGGATCATTTGAGCGTCCAGTTATCCATTTTCAGTTTGATGCGTTGGTCGCCCTGCTGCAGCTCCAGACGGTTCGGCAGCGTCGGCTGCACCTCGGTGCTGTAGCTCTGGTAATCCACCTTCCAGGTTTGACCGCCTTGTTGGTAGGTCAGTTTGCTCAGGCGATATTGGTCATCCAGCGCAAAATCGCTGGCTTCGCCCGGCAGGCCGACCATCCACTGGCGCAGGTTGTTCAGCGGGATCGCCATCCCGGTCAGCTTGCGGATCATCTCTTCCGGGTTGTCGCTGACGTAGCGTTTGCCCTGGTTGTCGGTCAGCTGCACCACGTTTTTCTGTACGTTGAGATCCATTTCCGTGCTGCCCAGCGGGTTAGTCAGCAGCAGGCGGTAGCGCTCCGGCGAAAACTGCTGCCAGAAGAAGCGGGCATAGACTTTTTTCTGATCAGACAAGTAGGCGAAGGAGCCGCGGGTCTGATAGGTGCTAAGCTGCTGCACCGCCTGCTCATGGGCGCGCCACTGCGGTGAGGTCGGGCTGGTGGCCGGGCCGGTTGGCTTGGTGGTGGTACAGGCGGCCAGCACCAGGCTGGCCAGCGGGATCAGACGGAGCAAACTAACTTTGCGTATTGGCATAACTTTTTCTTGTCCTTTTGTCCTTGCGGGCATGCGCGACGAAACCCGGATTCAGCGCTCACGCTAACGGGGTGGCGGCGGCGCGTCAATTTTTTGCTGCATCGCGTTGAATCTTGCCGCGTTTATCGGCGTAGTGCCAACGCGGCGCGCGCGTCGGGGTTGCCATTAAGCGTAACACAATCGCCTGAAGGCGGGGGAGGCGCTCCCGATAAGCGGTGCAGAGTTGCGCAAACGCCGCCGTTATGTGCGCCGAATAGCGTGCGCGTCTTCGCAAACTGCGCTAAAATTTAAACCATCTGCCTACCCTTTGACTATTTATCCCGCTGTATTTATTACTTATTCATTAATTGATGTCGTCTATGACAGCGATTGAACGGAAGATGCGGTTGTTACTTTTATTGATCCCGCGCATCAAGTAGAATGCCGTTCAACGAGAACCCGTACCAACAGAAGTATTACTCGAAGCAATGACCCTGCTGGCGTTAGGTATAAATCACAAAACCGCTCCGGTTTCTCTGCGTGAAAGGGTGACCTTCTCGCCAGAGTCCATCGATGAGGCGCTGACCAGCTTGCTCCAACAACCGTTGGTGCAGGGCGGCGTCGTGTTGTCCACCTGCAACCGCACCGAGCTGTACCTCAGCGTGGAGCAGCAGGAGCACATGCACGAACAGCTGGTCGCCTGGCTGTGCGCCTACCACAATCTGCGTCCGGAAGAGGTGAAGAAAAGCCTCTACTGGCATCAAGGCAATGACGCGGTCAGCCATCTGATGCGGGTGGCCAGCGGGTTGGATTCGCTGGTGCTGGGCGAACCGCAAATCCTCGGCCAGGTGAAAAAGGCCTTCGCAGAATCCCAACGCGGCCAGTCGCTGTCCGGCGAGCTGGAGCGCCTGTTCCAGAAATCCTTCTCCGTCGCCAAGCGCGTGCGCACCGAAACCGAAATCGGCGCCAGCGCGGTCTCCGTGGCTTTCGCCGCCTGTACGCTGGCGCGGCAGATCTTCGAATCGCTGGCCGATCTCAACGTCTTGCTGGTGGGCGCCGGTGAAACCATCGAGCTGGTGGCGCGCCACCTGCGCGAACACAAAGTGCGGCATATGATCATCGCTAACCGCACCCGCGAGCGCGCGCAATTGCTGGCGGAGGAAGTCGGCGCGGAAGTGATCACTCTGCCGGAGATCGACGAACGCCTGGCGGACGCCGACATCATTATCAGTTCCACCGCCAGCCCGCTGCCGATCATCGGCAAGGGGATGGTGGAGCGGGCGCTGAAAGCGCGCCGCAACCAGCCGATGCTGCTGGTGGATATCGCCGTACCGCGCGATATTGAGCCGGAGGTCGGCAAACTGGCCAACGCCTATCTGTACAGCGTGGACGATCTGCACGCCATCATTCAAAGCAACCTGGCGCAGCGCAAAGCGGCGGCGGTGCAGGCGGAGTCGATCGTACAGCAGGAAAGCACCAACTTCATGGCCTGGCTGCGTTCGCAGGGCGCGGTGGAAACCATCCGCGACTACCGCTCGCAGGCCGACCAGATCCGCGCAGAAATGGAGGCCAAAGCGCTGGCCGCCATCGCGCAGGGCGCCAACGTGGAGCAGGTTATTCACGAGCTGGCCCATAAACTGACCAACCGTCTTATTCATGCCCCCACCAAATCCCTCCAGCAGGCCGCCGGCGACGGCGACGTGGAGCGGTTGCAGTTATTACGCGACAGCCTCGGGCTGGATCAGCATTAGTTTTCTCTATTAACAGGGTTTATTACCACGCATGAAGCCTTCTATTGTTGCCAAACTGGAAGCGTTACAAGAGCGCCATGAAGAAGTGCAGGCGCTGCTCGGCGATGCCGGCGTCATCGCCGATCAAGACCGGTTCCGCGCGCTGTCGCGAGAATACGCGCAGCTGACCGACGTCAGCCGCTGCTTCCTGGAATGGCGTCAGGTGCAGGAGGATCTGGAAACGGCGGAAATGATGCTGGACGATCCGGAGATGCGCGAGATGGCGCAGGAAGAGCTGAAACAGGCGCGGGCGAGCAGCGAAGAGCTGGAACAGCAGCTGCAGGTGTTGCTGCTGCCGAAAGATCCGGATGATGAGCGCAGCTGCTTCCTTGAAGTGCGCGCCGGCACCGGCGGCGATGAGGCGGCGATCTTCGCCGGCGATCTGTTCCGCATGTACAGCCGTTACGCCGAAGGCCGCCGCTGGCGCGTCGAGGTGATGAGCGCCAACGAAGGCGAACACGGCGGCTTCAAAGAAGTGATCGCCAAAGTTTCCGGCGACGGCGTGTACGGCCAACTGAAGTTTGAATCCGGCGGCCACCGCGTGCAGCGCGTGCCGGAAACCGAATCCCAGGGGCGCATCCACACCTCCGCCTGCACCGTGGCGGTGATGCCGGAAGTGCCGGAAGCCGAGCTGCCGGACATCAACCCGGGCGATCTGAAAATCGACACCTTCCGTTCCTCCGGCGCCGGCGGTCAGCACGTTAACACCACCGATTCGGCGATCCGCATTACCCACCTGCCGACCGGCATCGTGGTGGAGTGCCAGGACGAACGTTCACAGCACAAAAACAAAGCCAAGGCGATGTCGGTGCTGGGCGCGCGCATTCGCGCCGCCGAGATGGCCAAGCGCCAGCAAGCCGAGGCGTCCACTCGCCGCAACCTGCTGGGCAGCGGCGATCGTTCCGATCGCAACCGCACCTACAACTTCCCGCAGGGGCGGGTGACCGACCACCGCATCAACCTGACGCTCTACCGTCTGGATGAAGTGATGGAAGGCAAACTGGACATGCTGATCCAGCCGATCGTGCAGGAGTATCAGGCCGATCAGCTGGCTGCGCTGTCCGCCGAGCAAGAGTGATGGATTATCAACACTGGCTGAAAGCCGCCGCCGCGCGTTTGACCCACAGCGACAGCGCCCGGCGTGACGCGGAAATCCTGTTGGGTTTCGTGACCGGCAAGGCCAGAACCTTCCTGATGGCGTTCGGGGAAACCCTGCTGACGCCGCCGCAGCAACAGCAGCTGGAGACGCTGCTGGCGCGCCGCGAACGCGGTGAGCCGGTGGCCTATCTGGTGGGCGAGCGCGAGTTTTGGTCGCTGCCGCTGTCGGTCTCGCCCGCGACGCTGATCCCGCGCCCGGATACCGAATGCCTGGTGGAACTGGCGCTGGCGCGCCTGCCGCCGCAACCCTGCCACTTCCTCGATCTCGGCACCGGCACCGGCGCCATCGCGCTGGCGCTGGCCAGCGAGCGCCCGGATTGTTCGGCTATCGGCGTCGATGTGCAGCCGGAGGCGGTTGCGCTGGCGCAGCACAATGCGCACAAGCTGAAGATCGACAACGTCCGATTTTTACAGGGCAGCTGGTTTGCGCCCGTCGCGGGGCAACGTTTCGCGCTGATCGCCAGCAATCCGCCCTATATCGATGCCGCCGATCCGCATTTGTCGCAGGGCGACGTGCGCTTCGAGCCGGGCAGTGCGCTGGTCGCCGCCGAGCACGGGTTGGCGGATCTGGCCGCCATCGTGCGCCAGGCGCCGCACTATCTGCAGCCGCAGGGCTGGCTGCTGTTGGAACATGGCTGGCAGCAGGGTGAGAGCGTGCGCGCGCTGCTGCAGGCCGCCGGATTTTCCGCTGTCGCCACCCACCGTGATTACGGCGACAACGACCGCGTGACGCTCGGCCAATGGCCGGGATAAGCGCCCTCATAATAACGACGCCCGGGCCATTTAAGGGAGCATCATGACTGCATACACCGCGTTGAAACATTTCCATTTGCTGACGGTCGCCATCAGTATTACCTTGTTTGTGCTGCGTTTCTTTTGGCAGTGGCGCCGTTCGCCGATCATGGGGCGCCGCTGGGTCAAGATAGCGCCGCACCTGAATGACACGCTGCTGTTCGTCAGCGGCATCGCGCTGGTGGCGACGTTCGGGTTTTATCCGCTGCTGGGTATGGACTCATGGCTGACCGAGAAGCTGTTTGGCGTTATTATCTATATCCTGCTTGGCTACGTCGCATTGGGCAAGAAGACCAAAAGTCAGCGGCTGCGAACCGTGGCGTTCGTGCTGGCGTTGGGCTGCCTGTACCTGATAATTAAACTTGCCACGACGAAAATACCGTTTCTGATGGGATACCTATGAGTAGCATTGCTGATTTTGAATTTAACACCTCGCCGCTGAGCGAAGGGGTGATCCTGGTGTCGCAGTCGGTGCGGCGCGATTTCCCGGCTGCCGACGTGGAGCGCAAGCTGCAACAGCTGGTGGACGAAGCGCGCGCGGTGGTGCCGGCCGATATCACTCAGGAGCAGCAACTGGATGCGCTCATTGAACTGTTCTACAAGACCTGGGGATTCGGCGGCGCCAGCGGCGTGTACCGCCTGTCGGACGCCATCTGGCTGGACAAGGTGCTGGAGGGGCGGCAGGGCACGCCGGTTTCGCTCGGCACCATCTTCCTGCACATCGCCAACGCGCTGGATCTGCCGCTGCTGCCGGTGATTTTCCCCACTCAGCTGATCCTGCGCGCCGATTGGCTGGATGAAGAGCTGTGGCTGATCAACCCGCTGAACGGCGAAACCCTGAGCGAACACCAGCTGGAAGTGTGGATTAAGGGCAACCTGGGCTTGGGTGCCGAGCTGGAAGACGACGATCTCGACGAATCCGAGAACATCATGGTGGTGCGCAAGATGCTGGATACGCTGAAGGCCGCTCTGATGGAAGAAAAGCAGCTGGAAATGGCGCTGCGCACCAGTGAAACGGTGTTGTGCTTCGATCCGGAAGATCCGTACGAGATCCGCGACCGCGGGCTGATTTACGCCCAGCTGGAGTGCAACCATATCGCGATTTCCGATCTCAACTATTTTGTCGAGCAGTGCCCTGAAGACCCGGTCAGCGAAGTGATCAAAGTGCAGATCCATTCGATTGAGCCGAAACAGGTGACGCTGCATTAATTTAATGACTCCGTGCAGTTTGCAAGGCGACGGTTACAACCTTAACAAAGGCGAAAGCATGAAACAGAAAGTGGTTAGCATTGGCGACATCGACGTAGCAAACGACCTGCCGTTTGTGCTGTTTGGCGGTATGAACGTGCTGGAATCGCGCGATCTGGCGATGAGCATCTGCGAGCACTACGTCACCGTGACGCAAAAACTGGGCATTCCTTACGTATTCAAAGCCTCTTTCGACAAGGCCAACCGTTCTTCCATTCACTCGTACCGCGGTCCGGGCCTGGAAGAAGGGATGAAGATCTTCGAAGAGCTGAAAAAAACCTTCGGCGTGAAAATCATCACCGACGTGCACGAAGCGGCACAGGCGCAGCCGGTTTCTGAAGTGGTTGACGTGATCCAGCTGCCGGCCTTCCTGGCGCGTCAGACCGATCTGGTGGAAGCGATGGCGAAAACCGGCGCGGTGATCAACGTCAAGAAGCCGCAGTTCGTCAGCCCGGGGCAGATGGGCAACATCGTCGACAAGTTCAAAGAGGGCGGCAACGACCAGGTGATCCTGTGCGATCGCGGCAGCAACTTTGGCTATGACAACCTGGTGGTCGACATGCTGGGCATCAACGTGATGAAGAACGTGACCGGCGGCCATCCGGTGATCTTCGACGTGACCCACGCGCTGCAGACCCGCGATCCGTTCGGCGCCGCGTCCGGCGGCCGTCGCGCTCAGGTGGCCGAGCTGGCGCGTGCCGGCATGGCGGTTGGCCTGGCAGGGCTGTTCCTCGAGGCGCACCCGGATCCGAACAACGCCAAGTGCGACGGACCGTCCGCGCTGCCGTTGGACAAGCTGGAACCGTTCCTGGCGCAGATGAAAGCCATCGACGACCTGGTGAAGAGCTTCCCGGAGCTGGATACCAGCAACTAAGCGCTCATCGCCAAAAAAAAGCCCGACGCGTCGGGCTTTTTTACGTTTAGGCGCCGGTGGCCGCCAGCGCTTCCGGCAGCGTCGGGTAGAACTGCAAGCGGCCCTCGATCGGCTGCACCCGCGCGCGCGCCAGGGTTTTCAGCGGCTGGAACGGCACGTCGGTGATCACCAGCTTTTTATCCGCCGGCAGCACGTCGATAAAGCGCCGCAGGGCGCTCAGGCCGCCGGCGTCGAGCACCGGCACCGCATCCCACTGCAGCACGATCGTCCGGTAATCCTCGCTGCGCGCCAGCAGTTCGCTAAAGATACGCTCGGCGGCGGCGAAGAACAGCGGGCCATTCACTCGCAGCACCAGGCGGCCATCGTCGGCGCTCAGCTCGCTCAGCCGCGTCATGCGGGCGATGCGGCGCATAAACAGCAGCGACGCCAACACGATGCCCACGGTAATGGCGATCACCATGTCGAACAGCACCGTCAGCGACATGCACAGCAGCAGCACCAGAATGTCGTCCTTCGGCGCTCGGCGCAGCAGGTAAATCACTTTGTGCGCCTCGCTCATGTTCCAGGCGACCATCAACAGCAGCGCCGCCATCGCCGCCAGCGGCAGATAAGAGAGCCACGGCGCCAGAACCAGCAGCGCCAACAGCACCAGCAGTGCGTGGATGATGGCGGACACCGGCGAGGTGGCGCCGGCGCGCACGTTGGCGGCCGATCGGGCAATCGCAGCGGTCGCGGTGATGCCGCCGAAGAACGGCGCGATGATGTTGCCCGCACCCTGGCCGATTAATTCGCTGTTCGAGTTATGCTTCTTGCCGGTCATGCCGTCGAGCACCACTGCGCACAGCAGCGACTCAATCGCGCCGAGCATCGCCATCGAAAACGCCGCCGGTAGCAGCGCGGAAACGGTTTGCCAACTCAGGGTGAACGGCTGCCCGCCGCCGCCCGGCAGATCCCAAGGCAGCAGCAGCTGTGGCAGGATCGGCGGAATGCCCTGGCCGCTGCTGCCATCGGCCAGCAGGTAGCTGAAGCGGGAGCCGATGGTTGCCACCGGGTGGTCAAACAGCGTCAGCAGCCCCATCAGCGCAGTGCCCGCCAGCAGCGCCGGCAGGTGGCCGGGCACCCGCAGGCCGAGCTTGGGCCAGAAGATCAAAATCAGCAGCGTCACGGCACCGATCAGGGTATCGCCGAGATCCAGCGTCGGCAGCGCCTGCAGCAGGGCGTACAGCTTGCCGACGTAATTTTCCGGCGTGTGCGTCAGCTGCAGGCCGAAGAAGTCCTTGATCTGCATGGTGGCGATGGTGATGGCGATGCCGGAGGTAAAGCCGAGCGTGACCGGCAGCGGAATGTACTCGATCAGCCTGCCAAAGCGTGCGAGCCCCATCAGCAGCAGAAATACCCCGGAGATCAGCGTGGCGACCAGCAGACCGGCCAGGCCGAACTGCTGCGAGACCGGATAGAGGATCACCACGAAGGCGGCGGTGGGGCCGGAGACGCTGTAGCGCGAACCGCCGCTGAGGGCGATGACGATGCCGGCGATGGCGGCGGTATACAGACCATACTGCGGCGGCACGCCGCTGGCGATCGCCAACGCCATCGCCAGCGGAATGGCGATAATACCGACCGTCACCCCGGCGATAGCGTCTTTCAGCAACCGCGCCAGGTTATAAGGTTCCCGCCAGCAGGCGTCTATCAGCGCGCTGAAGGGGCGAATTTTGTTTATTTCATGCGTTTTCATCTACGGTGCGTACCAAATCTTCAAAAGTGAAAGGAATGGCGGGCCCGATGAGGTCCGTCTTGTCACGTGACAGATACCATACGCCTTTTGTTCAGCGGATTACCAGACCTGTATCAATTTGGCGCAGGAAATCAGAGAGTCGCCCTTTTGTTCGGCGCTAAATTTCGATAATAGAGAATTCAGCCGCAGATTCTGCGGCTGACAAGAAAAGTGATAGTCAAGGTTTTAACGGTTATTACAGAGTGGGCAGGGATAAGCCGAGAAAGTGGGCTAAAGTGCTCACCAGCAGCTGGTGATCTTCCTTCTGCGGCGCGCCGGAAATGCTGATGCTGCCGACGCAGCCGAGGCCGGTCAGGGTGAGCGGGAAGGCGCCGCCGTGCACCGAATAGTCACGCACGCTCAGCCCGTAACGCTCCTCCAGCGACGTTTGCCGTTGCTGCAGGCGCAGGCCGATGGCGTAAGAGCTTTTGTGAAAATGGTTCACCAGATTGCGCTTGCGCCGCACCCAGTCGGCAATGTCCGGCGTTGCCCCCGGCATGGCGTAATAAAACAGCGTCTGCCCGGCAAGTTGGATCTCGATGGCGATGCTCAGGCCGCGCCGCTCGGCGGCGGTTTTCAGCGCCGCGCCCAGTTCCCAGGCGGTGGCGGCGTCAAAATGGGTAAAGGCCAGCGTCGCTTCCTGTTCGCTGAGCGCTTGCAGTTCATCGTCGATATTCATGCGGTTCTCCCCCGATAACACAACGCACAGAGTAGCCTGAAGCGGGCGTCGTGAGATAGACGGCTTGGCGATAAGATAGAACTGCTACTCTATTAATAGACTGTGTATACCCTATGGATTGCAAATTGCAGCCAGGCGCCCAGCGATCGCATCCCCTGGAGCTTACTCAGGTAAGTGACTGGGGTAAGAACGTGCAGGTAACAACGCTGCGGTTTGAAAGACGCCGGGTATAAATGGCCGCCCCCGACGTAGCGACGGGGGCGTTGCCTCAGGCCGCCAGCGTGTGTTCGCGGAAGGCGTTCAGCAACTCTTCGGTGAACGTCAGGCGCTTCTGACGATCGGCCAGATCGAGCGTGAACTTCAGCTTGCTCGGGCCGTCCAGGCGGTAAACCTGCGGATTGCCCTGCAGCAGACCGATCAGATAGCCGGGATCGACGCGGTTATTGTCGCCGAACTCGATAAAGCCGCCGCGCTCGTTGCTCTCGATGCGTTTGATCCCCAGCTTCTGCGCATGCAGGCGCAGCGCCGCGCACTGCAACAGGTTGCGCGCCGCATCCGGCAACTGGCCGAAGCGATCGATCAGCTCGACCTTCAGCTCGTCAAGCTCACCGTCGTTCTTCGCGCTGGCGATGCGCTTATACAGCGACAGGCGGGTATTGACGTCGGGAATGAAATCTTCCGGCAGCAGCGCCGGCATGCGCAACTCTACCTCGGTCTGGCTGCTGGTGAGATCTTCCAGCGACGGTTCGCGGCCGTTTTTCAACGCATCGACGGCGCTTTCCAGCAATTCCATATAGAGCGAGAAGCCGACGGTGGTCATCTGGCCGCTCTGGTCTTCGCCCAGCAGCTCGCCGGCGCCGCGGATCTCCAGATCGTGGGTCGCCAGCGCGAAACCGGCGCCGAGATCTTCCAGCGACGCGATGGCCTCTAGCCGTTTATGGGCGTCGGTGCCCATGGCTTTCGGGTTTGGCGTCAACAGATAGGCGTAAGCCTGATGGTGCGAACGCCCGACGCGGCCGCGCAGTTGGTGCAGCTGCGCCAGGCCGAAGCGATCGGCCCGCTCGATGATGATGGTGTTGGCGCTGGGGATATCGATGCCGGTTTCGATGATGGTCGTGCACACCAGCACGTTGAAGCGCTGGTGGTGGAAATCGTTCATCACCCGTTCCAGATCGCGTTCGCGCATCTGACCGTGACCGATGGCGATGCGCGCCTCCGGCACTAGCTCAGCCAGGCGTTGCGCCGCTTTCTCGATGTTTTCCACGTCGTTGTAGAGGTAGTAAACCTGGCCGCCGCGCAGCACTTCGCGCAGGATCGCCTCGCGCACCACCAGACTGTCGTATTCGCGCACGAAGGTCTTCACCGCCAAGCGGCGCGCCGGCGGAGTGGCGATGATCGACAGATCGCGCATGCCGCTCATCGCCATGTTCAGCGTACGCGGGATCGGCGTGGCGGTCAGCGTCAGGATATCGACGTCGGCGCGCATCGCTTTGATGCGCTCCTTGTGGCGCACGCCAAAGCGGTGCTCTTCATCGACGATTAGCAGCCCCAAATCCTTCCAGCGCAGATCGCTCTGCAGCAGTTTGTGCGTGCCGATGATGATGTCCACTTTGCCTTCGGCCGCGTCGTCCAGCACCTGCTGCTGCTCTTTGGCGCTGCGGAAGCGCGACATCATCTCGATGCGGATCGGCCAGGTGGCGAAGCGATCGCGGAAGTTGTCGAAGTGCTGCTGCGCCAGCAGGGTGGTCGGCACCAGCACCGCCACCTGCTTGCCGTTTTCCACCGCCAGGAAGGCGGCGCGCATCGCCACTTCGGTTTTGCCGAAGCCGACGTCGCCGCACACCAGGCGGTCCATCGCCAGCGGCTGGCACATGTCGCTCAGCACCGCATTGATCGCCTGTTCCTGGTCCGGCGTGGTTTCGAATGGGAAGGTCTGGCAGAACAGTTGGTATTGTTCGCGGTTATGCTTGAAGGCGAAACCGGCCTTGGCGGCGCGCTGGGCGTAAATATCCAGCAGCTCCGCCGCCACGTCGCGCACCCGTTCGGCCGCTTTTTGCCGCGCGCGTGTCCAGGCGTCGCCGCCCAGCTTGTGCAGCGGGGCGTTTTCATCCGCGCCGCCGGCGTAACGGCTGATCAGGTGCAGCGATGAGACCGGCACGTACAGCTTGTCCTCACCGGCGTAGGAGAGGATCAGGTATTCAGCCTTGATGCCGCCGGCTTCCAGCGTGGTCAGGCCGACATAGCGGCCAACGCCGTGCTCCAGATGCACCACCGGCTGGCCGGGATGCAGCTCCGCCAGGTTGCGGATCAGGGTATCGGTGTTGATGGTGCGCCGGTTGTCCTGCCGGCGGCGGCTGACGCGCTCGCCGAGCAGATTGCTTTCGCAGATCAGTGCACGCTGGCGCAGGCCGTCGAGGAAACCGTGTTCGGCGGCGCCGACCATCATGTAACGGCCCGCGGTTTCCGCCTGATCGAGACGCTGGATCAGCGCCGGCGCCAGCTTGATGCGGCCGAGCAGATCCTGCAGCGTTTCACGCCGCCCCTCGCTCTCGACGGAGAAAATCACGCTGCCGTCGAAGCCTTCGATAAAGCGCCGCAGATTATCCAGCGGGGATTTATGCTGCGCCTGCACCGCCAGATCGGGCAGGGCATGGTAATCCAGATTGGTATTGCCGGCCTTGGCCGGCAGCTCATCGGTTTTCAGCGCGATGCGCGGCCAGGCTTTCAGCTCGCCGAACAGCGCGTCAACGCGCAGCCACAGCGTATCCGGCGCCAGCAGCGGGCGCATCGGATCGACGCGGCGGCTTTCGTAACGCTGGTTGACGTCCTGCCAGAAGCGCTCGGCGGCACCCTCCAGATCGCCGGTATTGACGATCAGCGTATTGGCCGGCAGGTAGCTGAACAGCGACGGCAGCGGCTGGCTGAAGAACAGCGGCTGCCAGTATTCGATACCGGCGGGCCAGGCGCTTTTGCTGACCTGCTGATAGATGTGCTCGGCGTCGCGACGCACCTCAAACTGCTCGCGCCACTGGCTGCGGAACAGCTCGATGGCGTTCTTGTCGGTGGGGAACTCGTGGGCCGGCAACAGATTGATGGCCTCGACTTCGCTCAGCGTGCGCTGGGTATCGACGTCGAAGATGCGCAGGCTGTCGATTTCGTCATCGAAGAAGTCGATGCGGTAAGGCTCATCGCTGCCCATCGGGTAAAGATCGAGCAATGCGCCGCGGGTGGCGAATTCGCCGTGCTCCATCACCTGATCGACGCTGCGGTAACCGGCCTGTTCCAGCTGCGCGCGCAGCTTATCGCGCGACAGGCGCTGGCCTTTTTTCATCACCAGCGCGTGGCCGTGCAGGAATTCGTGCGGGCAGACGCGCTGCATCAGGGTGTTGACCGGCAGAATGATCACGCCGCGCGCCATGGTCGGCAGGTGATACAGGCTCGACAAACGATCCGAGATGATTTCCTGATGCGGCGAGAAGCTGTCGTACGGCAGGGTTTCCCAGTCGGACAGCGTGGTCACCATCTGATCGGTGAACTGCTGGATCTCGTCGCGCAGCCGCAGGGCGTTTTGCATATCCGGCGCGATCAGCATCACCGGGCCAGGGTGGCGCTCGACGATCTCGGCGCACTCCACGGCGCAGGCCGCGCCGGTCAGTTGCCCCAGCTGGCGCAGATCGCCCGCGCGATCGGGCAGAGAATAACGAGGGGATGAAGAACGGTTACGGCTATCGGAAGTGCTCATTCAGGTATCTTTAATCAATGTGTTAGAGGGCGTCCCGGCACGGATAACCCAGCGCTTTTATGCTGTTTATAGTAGCCCAGCGGCCGGCAAACTGACACAGCAAAAAGCGCTGTCCATCGCTTTTTTGCCGGTTATTTAACCGGTTAACGCCGTCGATTTTTTGCAGCGACGGGTAAATCTTGCGCTAATCTGCCGCCACCGCTCTCGTCTGCGCCACGCAATAAAAGGCCGTCGGGTGTTCCCTAAACGAGGGAGAGCCTTTATTATCCATGATCACTTTGCTTAAGCCACGGCTATCAAACGGATTTCATGTATCAACCTGTCGCGTTATTCATTGGCCTGCGCTACATGCGCGGGCGAGCCTCAGACCGCTTCGGGCGGTTTGTTTCCTGGCTTTCCACCATCGGCATTACGCTGGGGGTGATGGCGTTGGTCACCGTGCTGTCGGTGATGAACGGATTCGAAAAGGATCTGGAAAACAACATTCTCGGCCTGATGCCGCAGGCGTTGGTCACCAGTCCGCAAGGATCGGTCAACCCGCAGCAGCTGCCGGCCTCCGAGGTGCAGAAGCTGCAGGGCGTCACGCGCGTCGCGCCGCTGACCACCGGTGACGTGGTGCTGCAAAGCGCCCGCAGCGTGGCGGTCGGGGTGATGCTCGGCGTCAATCCCGACGAGGCCGATCCGCTGACCCCATATCTGGTCAACGTCAAGCAACAGCAGCTGCAGCCGGGCCAATACAACATCATCATCGGCGAACAGCTGGCGGGGCAACTTGGCGTCAAGCGCGGCGATTCGCTGCGCGTGATGGTGCCGAGCGCCAGCCAGTTCACGCCAATGGGCCGCATTCCCAGCCAGCGTTTGTTCACCCTCATCGGCACCTTCCACGCCAACAGCGAGGTGGACGGCTATCAGCTGCTGGTCAACCAACAGGACGCTTCGCGCCTGATGCGTTACCCGGCCGGCAACATCACCGGCTGGCGCCTGTTCCTGCAACAGCCGCTGACGGTCGATACCCTCAGCCAACAGGCGCTGCCGGCGGGCACCGTCTGGAAAGACTGGCGCGATCGCAAGGGCGAGCTGTTCCAGGCGGTGCGCATGGAGAAGAACATGATGGGGCTGCTGCTCAGCCTGATCGTGGCGGTGGCGGCGTTTAACATCATCACCTCGCTCGGCCTGCTGGTGATGGAGAAGCAGGGCGAAGTCGCCATTCTGCAGACTCAGGGGCTGACCCGCCGCCAGATCATGTCGGTATTTATGGTGCAGGGCGCCAGCGCCGGCATCATCGGTTCGCTGCTCGGCACGCTGCTCGGCGTGCTGCTGGCTACCAATCTGAACAATCTGATGCCGATCCTCGGCGCCTTGATCGACGGCGCTTCGCTGCCGGTGGCGGTCGATCCGCTGCAGGTGACGATCATCGCCGTGGTGGCGATGGCGGTTTCTCTGTTGTCCACGCTTTATCCTTCATGGCGCGCTGCCGCCGTACAACCCGCTGAGGCTTTACGTTATGAGTAACCATCTTTTGCTGCAGTGTGACAACCTGTGCAAGACCTATCAGGAAGGCAATCTGCACACCGACGTGCTGCGCAATGTCAGCTTTGCCATGCAGCAGGGCGAGATGATGGCGATCGTCGGCAGCTCGGGTTCCGGCAAGAGCACCCTGTTGCACTTGCTGGGCGGACTGGACTCGCCGACCTCCGGCGAGGTGATCTTCAAGGGCGAATCGCTGAACGCCATGTCTTCGGCGGCCAAGGCCGAGCTGCGCAACCGCCAGCTGGGCTTCATCTACCAGTTCCACCATCTGTTGCCGGACTTCACCGCGCTGGAAAACGCCGCCATGCCGCTCTTGATCGGCGGCGCCAAGCCGGCGCAGGCGCAGGAGAAGGCGCGGGAGATGCTGGCGGCGGTCGGGCTGGAAAAACGCAGCAAGCACCGCCCGTCCGAGCTCTCCGGCGGCGAACGTCAGCGCGTGGCGATCGCGCGCGCGTTGGTCAACAACCCGGCGTTGGTGCTGGCGGACGAACCGACCGGTAACCTGGATAAACGCACCGCGGACAGCATCTTCGATCTGCTGGGCGAGCTGAACGTGCGCCAGGGCACCGCTTTCCTGGTGGTGACGCACGATCTGCAGCTGGCCAAGCGCCTGAGCCGCCAGCTGGAAATGGCCGACGGCCACCTGCAGGCGCAGCTGACCCTGATGGGGGCCGAGTAATGGCGGGAGCCTCACTGTCCTTCCTGACGGCCCTGCGTTTCAGCCGCGGCCGTAAACGCGGCGGCATGGTGTCGCTGATCTCGGTCATCTCCACCATCGGCATTGCGCTGGGGGTGGCGGTGCTGATCGTCGGGCTGAGCGCGATGAACGGCTTTGAGCGCGAGCTGAAGAACCGCATTCTGGCGGTGGTGCCGCACGGCGAGCTTGAGCCGGTCAATCAGCCGTTCAGCGGCTGGCCGTCGATTCTGCAGCGGGTGGAAAAGGTGCCGGGTATCTTGGCCGCCGCGCCGTACATTAACTTTACCGGCCTGATGGAAAACGGCGCGCAGCTGCGCGCGGTGGAAGTCAAAGGCGTGGATCCGCAGCAGGAGAGCCGGCTGAGCGCGCTGCCGCAGTATGTGCAGGGCGACGCCTGGGCCAACTTCAAGCCCGGCGAGCAGCAGGTGATCCTCGGCAAGGGCGTGGCCGACGCGCTGGGCGTCAAGCAGGGCGCCTATGTGACGGTGATGATCCCCAACAGCGACCCGGAGATGAAGCTGCTGCAGCCGAAGCGCATTCGCCTGCACGTGACCGGCATTTTGCAGCTCAGCGGCCAGCTCGATCACAGCCTGGCGTTGGTGCCGCTGGCCGACGCGCAGCAGTATCTCGACATGGGTGACAGCGTCACGGGTATCGCCATCAAGGTGAACGACGTATTCGCCGCCAACAAACTGGTGCGCGACGCCGGCGAAGTGACCAATTCTTATATCTACATCAAAAGCTGGATCGGCAAGTACGGCTACATGTACCGCGACATCCAGATGATCCGCGCCATCATGTATCTGGCGATGGTGCTGGTGATCGGCGTGGCCTGCTTCAACATCGTCTCCACGCTGGTGATGGCGGTGAAAGACAAAAGCGCCGACATCGCGGTGCTGCGCACCCTGGGCGCCAAAGACGGCTTTATCCGCGCCATCTTCATCTGGTACGGACTCTTGGCCGGGCTGCTGGGCAGCCTGAGCGGCGTGGTGATCGGGGTGATCGCTTCGCTGCAGCTGACCAACATTATCCGCGGCATCGAGAAGCTGGTCGGCCATTCCTTCCTGTCGGGCGATATCTACTTCATTGACTTCCTGCCTTCCGAGCTGCACTGGCTGGACGTGCTGATCGTACTGGCTACCGCCATCGTGCTGAGCCTGTTGGCCAGTTGGTATCCGGCGAGGCGCGCCAGCCGCATCGATCCGGCGCGGGTGCTGAGCGGACAATAACACCAACGGGGAGGCAGCGATGCCGCCCCGTTTTTTTAGCCTGGGGATGGGTTATGTACTACGGTTTCGATATGGGCGGCACCAAGATTGAGCTGGGGGTGTTCGACGGCAACCTGCAGCGCATTTGGCAAAAACGGGTGCCGACGCCGCGTGAAGATTACCGGCAGCTGCTGGCCACGCTGTGCGATCTGACCCTTGAGGCGGATGCGTTTTGCGGCCGGCGCGGCAGCGTCGGCATCGGCATACCGGGCCTGCCCAACGATGATGATGGCACGCTGTTTACCGCCAACGTGCCGGCGGCGATGGGGCGGCCGCTGCCGCGCGATCTGGCGGCGCTGATCGGGCGCGAGGTGCGCGTCGACAACGACGCCAACTGTTTTGCGCTGTCGGAAGCCTGGGACGACGAGTTCCGCCGCTACCCGACGGTGCTGGGCATCATCCTCGGCACCGGCGTGGGCGGCGGCCTGATCGTCGATGGCAAGACGGTGCCTGGGCGCAACTATATCGCCGGCGAGTTCGGCCATTTGCGCCTGCCGGTGGACGCGCTCGAGGTGCTGGGGCGTGATGTGCCTCGCGTTGCCTGCGGGTGCGGCCATCACGGTTGCATTGAAAATTACATATCGGGCCGCGGTTTCGAATGGATGTACGCCCATTTCTATGGCCGGCGCTTGCCTGCCACCGAGATCATTGCGCATTATCAGGCGTGCGAGCCGCAGGCGGTGGCTCACGTCGATCGCTTTATGGACGTGCTGGCGATCTGCCTGGGTAACCTGCTGACGGTGCTGGATCCGCACCTGGTGGTGATCGGCGGCGGGCTGTCGAATTTCGACGCCATTTACCAGGCGTTGCCGCAGCGGCTGCCGGCGCACCTGTTGCGGGTGGCCCGGCTGCCGCGCATCGAGAGGGCGCGCTATGGCGACGCCGGCGGCGTGCGCGGCGCGGCGTTCCTCAATTTGGCGCGCCCAACGTAATGGGCGTTGAGGCCGGGCGTGAATGTATGCAGCCCACCACACCTCAACGTCCAGTAAGAAGGGTAAACAGGGAAAAGTAAGGAGAGAGTTAATGCACACTCGCCATCGGCTGTGTCAGTTTCGCAAGAGTAAGCATGTGCTGCATCAGCGCTTTCGTTCACGCATTTTTCACCGTGACACCATGGCGGCGGCCGAGCTGAAAAAGCCGTTTGTGGTGGTGTTGACCGGGGCCGGCATTTCGGCCGAGTCGGGTATTCGCACCTTCCGCGCCGCGGATGGGCTGTGGGAAGAGCACCGGGTGGAGGACGTCGCCACGCCGGAAGGTTTTCAGCGCGATCCGGCGCTGGTGCAGGCGTTTTACAACGAACGCCGCCGCCAGCTGCAGACGGAGGACATTGCCCCGAACGCCGCGCACCGCGCGCTGGCGGATCTGGAAGAGTGGCTGGGGGACAACTTCCTGTTGGTCACGCAAAACATCGATAACCTGCATGAGCGCGCCGGCAGCAAGCGGGTGCTGCACATGCACGGCGAGTTGCTGAAGGTGCGCTGCACCCAGTCGGGGCAGGTGTTCGAATGGCCCGGCGATCTCAGCGTTGACGATCGTTGCCATTGCTGCCAGTTCCCGGCGCCGCTGCGGCCGCACGTGGTGTGGTTCGGCGAGATGCCGCTGGGCATGGACGACATCTACCAGGCGCTGAGCAAGGCCGATTTCTTCGTCGCCATCGGCACCTCCGGCCATGTCTATCCGGCGGCCGGCTTCGTGCATGAGGCGCGGCTGGGCGGCGCTTACGCGATGGAGCTGAACCTGGAACCGAGCCAGGTAGAGAGCCAGTTCGACGAGAAACACTACGGTCTGGCCAGCGAAGTGGTGCCGCGTTTTGTGCACAAGTTCCTGGTGGGCAAGGTGGCGCGAGCCGACAGGCCATAACGGTGTTTGGGAATGAAAAAAGCAGATGCGAGTTGTTCGGATCTGCTTTTTTCGTCGACATTAACGCATTCGGCGTTTGATGCGATAATAATAATAATAAAAAGAAATTTCCTATTTACTTTTGTAGATAGCGTCGATCAACTTGAAATAAGCGTCGGGAGCATGCGCGCTTTTTATTCTCTCGATTGATGCTTGCGCTTTGACGATAATTTCTGCTTTATCGGCAACGGCGCTGGATATATTTTTCTTCAGCCCGGCCACAATGGCACTGCGAACTTTCTCTTTGTCATTGAAACTACTGATGACAATCTCTTTGAATTTATTGCATGGCACGTCGATCATCCAGCCTGATTCCGCGGGGTTTATTTCTGTCAGCGCACGAACGCTGGTTGTCATCACCGGGCATCCGCAGGCCTGCATTTCCAATACAGAATAACCATAAGTGTCACCCCATGTTGGCAACAACCCAATCTGGCTGGTAATGAATTTTTGCATCACTTGCTCATTAGGAACTGATGCAAAATGGGAAATGCAGGATAAATCTTTTACGAGTGACTCAATGCGCTCATAGAATGGCAGGTCATCCTTGAATTCTCCATGAACATAATTGTCTCTTTTGCTCAGATCGCCGATCAAGGTCACATCAATGTCGTCAGCCAAAATATCTCCGCTCTCAATCAGCTCGCTGACGGCAAGGACGATTTCAGCGCCGCCTTTACGGTAGAAGTCCCGGCCGACAAAGATGAGCTTGACCTTGTCTGAGCCGGCCGGCTTGTCGGCTATCGATGATACCAGCAGTTGCTGAGGCGGATGAACGATGCGCATCTTGCTTTTAACTGAATCGGCAAGGGCGGGGTATGCTTCAAGCACAGCCATTTGAATATTATAAGCGGATTGCGATAATGCTAAAATACCGAGGCAATTATTGTCAGCGATGGCTGACAGCAACGTTGCGATCTTTTTGTTCTGAACATAGCCATTTTCCCCATCCGGTTTTCTATGGGTGTCCATGATTCCCGGAACTCTTGGGATAGCCGTTTCAAAGGTTGCAACCCACTTTTTATTTATTAGCCCGACATGATTGAAAAAGTGAAATACATCAACATTATCAGAGGACTTTTCTGCAAGCGGTTTAAAAAGGAATGACGGCGCTTTTTTTAACAGTTTACCGTTCAGAAAATTAATGTATTTGAATAGATTCTTTTTATCGAAGTTGAGGAAGTCGTTGCTTTTATTCCCAGTAATGCACCGCTTTTCAGGGTATCCATTGCTCGCAATTCCGATACGCATCCACCACCTCATAATAAATAAAAAAAATGTAATGATCTAGTCAATATACCGCTATCCATGCATAATTACAAGATTTATCCAATGCATTAACATTGCCGTATTATTACAGGGTCGTGCCTTATTGAATAATGTAATAGATCCAGGCAACTTCGCTATCCACCTTATGGTGGATAGCGAAGTTAATCACGTTGCTTTGACGATCAGCGCCCGGCTTTCAACTTTTGGAAGTAGCTTTCGTACAGCGTGCTGGCGTCGCCGACGTCGTTTTGCCACTCGCCGTGCTCAATCACCGCCTTATCCGGGTAGAGAGACTTGTCGTTGGCAATCTCCGGCGACAGCAGCTTCTTCGCCGCCAGGTTCGGCGTCGGGTAACCGATGGTCTCCGCCACCTGCACCGCGATTTCCGGCCGCAGCAGGAAGTCGATCAGTTTCAGCGCCCCTTCGACGTTGCGCGCGTTGGCCGGAATGGCCAGGCTGTCCATCCAGAAGATCCCGCCTTCCTTCGGCCAGACGATCTCCAGCGGCGTGCCGGCCTGGCGCGCCACAAAGGCCGAACCGTTCCACACCATGCCGACGTTGACTTCCCCTTCCATAAACGGGTTGCCCGGGTTGTCGGAGTTGAAGGCCAGCACGTTCGGCATCAATTTCTGCAGTTCGTGGTAGGCGGCTTCGATCTCTTTCGGGTCAGTGGTGTTGCCGGAATAGCCCAGCTTGAGTAGCGCCATCTGGAACACTTCACGCGCGTCGTCGGTCAGCAGCAGGCGGCCTTTGTACTGCGGTTGCCACAGATCGGCCCAGGAGGTGACGGTGGACGGATCCTGCGCGTCGCTGTTGACGCCGATGGCGGTGGCACCCCAGATGTAAGGAATGGAGTAGTCGTTGTTGGGATCGAACGGCTTGTTCAGCAGGGTGGGATCGAGATCCTTGAAGTGGCTGAGCTTGCTCTTGTCGATTTTTTGCAGCATGCCTTCCTTGCTCATCTTGGCGATGAAGTAGGTGGAAGGCACCACCAGATCGTACGCGCCGTCTTTGTAGGTCTTCAGCTTGGCGTACATGCTTTCGTTGGATTCATAGGTGGAATAGATCACCTTGATGCCGGTTTCTTTGGTGAACTGCTCCAGCAGCCCCGGCGGGACGTATTCAGTCCAGTTATAGAAATACAGCGTTTTGCCGTCAGAGGCGTTTGCAGAGCAGAAACTCAGCGCCATCATCCCGGCTGCGAGCAGATGTGACCACTTTTTCATGCAGCGTATCCTTCAGCAGTAGTGAGCCGAACCCGTATGGGCTGCCGTTTTCGGCCGCGCCATACCCCAGAAAGGGGCCATTATAGGGGCCGGGGCGGGGTGGGTAAAGGCGGTTATCCCACTGGCAAATCAAGGGGTTCAGCGCCTTAAAGCGCATCACAATTTGTGTGTCTCGCGCTGGACAGGCGGTGAAGCGCGTGCGAAACAATAATTTTGGCGAATAAACGAGGGCAGCGATGAATTTCAAACAGGTCTTCAGCCAGACTGAGCTCAGCAAGACGGATCTGACGATTTTGCACTGCATTCTCGACAACCCAGACGCCTGCATCGACGACGGCATCCGTGCGGTGTCCGCGCGCTGCTACAGTTCCCCCTCGACGCTGGTGCGGCTGGCTAAAAAGCTGGGCTTTCGCGGCTATCTCGAACTGGTCTATTTCATCAAGTTCAACCTGACGATGGCGCCGGCCTACCAGGCGGAACGCGCTACGTCGGCGGCACCGCCGGCCCAGCAGGCGCAGTTTCTCGATCTGCTCGACAACGGCAAGATCCTGATCCACGGTAGCGGTTTTTCGCAGCTGGTGGCTCAATATATGTACAACAAGTTTATGACGCTGGGTGTAGACAGTTATCTGTCGCTGTGGCCGGATTTCGACATTCTTGACCGTGAGACGCGCTTTCGCTTCGACATGGTGATCGTGATTTCAAAGTCGGGCAACAGCGGCTCGGCGCTGAGCTGGGGCGAAGCGGTGAAACGTAACCGCATTCTGCTGGCGGCCTTCTGCGGCGACGGCGACAGCCCGCTGGCGCAGCAGGCCGACATGACCTTTCTGTTTGAGGACCGGCAAAAATACGATCACGATATCTACTATCCCAACCCGTTTTTCGGCCACTGTCTGTTGGGATTCGAGAATGTGATCACCGCCTGGTTTGAACGACGCGGCCGCTGACGGCCGCGTCGTTTAGCGCCAGTGCCCGGCATACGCGCGGTGGGCCTGCAGGTACTCCTCCACCAGCGTTTTCGCCAGCGAGTAGGAGTTGACCAGCGGGTGCACCATCAGCGCTTTGATGGCCAGTTGGCGGTTGCCGGTCAGGATCGCCGCCACCGCCAGCCGTTCGTACTCTTTCACCTGCGAAATCAGGTTTTTCTGGGTGTCGGGAATATCGCGCATTTTGACCGGCTGAATGCCGGCGCTGCTCAATTCGCAGCTGATTTCGATCACGTCATCCGGGTGCAGAAAATCGAGCGTGTCGCGGTTTTGCATCGACACCACCACGCGTTTTTGCCGGCCGCTGTTGACCGCCTCCAGAATGTCGATCGCCACCCCGGCATAGCCGCCGCTGTCCGGCTGCTCGATAAACTGTTGCAGCGTCAGCATCTCGCGCGTTTTCACCTTGCCCTGGTTGGACTCGCGCTGCATGTAGGAGTTTTCGCGCTGCAGATAATGGCTGAAATAGACAGAGAAGGCGTGTTCCAACTGGTGGGGGATGTCCAGCTCGCCTAACTCTGACAGCATTTGGCGGTTGATCGCCGCGATTTGTTCGCCGCGGGTCTCGCCGCCCGCGACGATGGCGGCGATCGCCTGCTCACGATAGTAGTAATAATAGAGATACTCGTTGAGCATCAAATTGTCCGACAGCGCCACCAACTCTGGCGAGAAGTATTTCATGCAGGTATCACGATACAGGCGCGGATCCGCCAGCAACCGTTCCGTGACCGGTTCGCCGTTGACGCGCGCATTGCGGAACCAGGAAAGATGGTTGAGGCCGAAGCAGTCGACGCTCAGTTGGTCTTCGCGGCAGCCCAGCAGCTCGGCCAGTTCGCGGATAAACTCGCTGGGGGCGTCGCAGATGCCATAGACCCGGCGCTGGAAGCCGGATTTGATGATCGCCTCGGTCACCATGCCGGAAGGATTGGTGAAGTTGAACAGGACCGCGTCCGGTGAGGAAACCTGTTCGATCAGGCGGCAATAGTCGAGGATCGCCGGAATCGAACGCATCGCCATGGCGAAGCCGCCGGCGCCGGTGGTTTCTTGCCCGAGCAACTGGTGATTGAGTGCGATGCGCTCGTCATGGATGCGGCCTTCCTCGCCGCCGATGCGCAGGGTGGTGATGATGTAGTCGGCGCCTTGCAGCGCCTGGCGCGGATCGCTGCTGAGGCTGAAAGCAATGTCGCCGCGAATGCGCTGGAATACGCCCTGCGCGAGGGCGCCGTAGATCGCCAGATGGCGCTCATCGGTATCCATAAACACCACTTCGGTAATGCCGATGCGATGGGCGTTATAGGCGATGGATTTGGCGAGGAACGGGGAACGCACGCCGCCGCCGCCGAGAACGGTTAATTTCATTCGATATCTCCCATTAATAAAGCGTTAGAGTGTCGCTAAATATTTTTCTACCTGATTTTTGACCTTGCCGACCGTGACGCCGTAAATTACCTGCACTTCACGGCGATTCTTCACTACGCCTTTGGCGCCGGTGCTTTTTAACGCGGCTTCATCCACCCGCGTCATATCCTTTAATTCCACCCGCAGTCGGGTAAAACAGTTATCGACGGAAATAATGTTTTCCTTGCCTCCCAGCGCGCGAATAATGATGCCGCTCGGCTCGCCCGGGGTATTTTTGCGGTTCCGGTAATCCTGTTTGGAATAGAGTCTGACGTCCTGATCATCTTCACGACCCGGCGTCTTCAGATTGAGCTTCAGCACCAGCGTTTTGAACACCAGGTAATACACCGCAAACTGCACCAGGCCGATGACCACGTACAGCGGCCAGCGGGTGAGGGAAACCGGCAGCGGCAGGTTATAGGCCAGGAACTCGACCAGCCCGCTGGCGCCCCAGGGGCGCACCTGGAACAGGTTGCAGACCACCTGCGACAGCGCGGTCAACACGGCGTGGATCACCCACAGCAGCGGAGAGATAAACAGGAAGGTGAACTCTATCGGCTCGGTGATGCCGACCAGGATCGAGGTGGTGATGGCCGGGATTAGAATCGCCTTGGCCAGCATTTTCTTTTCCGGCTTGGCGGTGTGATAGAAAGCCAATGCCGCGCCCGACAGGCCGAAGATGGTCACCATCCCTTGCTGCGAGAAGCGCAGCGCTTCGTTCATCAGCGGCGAGATGCTCGGGTCGCGCATATAGGCCAGGAAAATCGCCTGCGAGCCGGAGACGGTCTGGCCGTCCTGCACGATCGAACCGCCGATGCTGGTAAGCTGGAACGGCGACCAGATAAAGTGGTGCAGCCCGGTGGGGATCAGGAATTTCTCAAAGAAGCCGTAGACGAATACCCCGAGCGAGCCGGCGCTTTTCATAAAGCCGGTCAGCGCGATCAGGCCCTGTGAGATCGCCGGCCACAGGTAGCTGAAGGCGACGGCGTACAGCATGATGATCGGCGTCATGGCAATCAGCACCAGCTTGGCGCCGCCGTAGACCGAGAACACGCCGTTGAGTTCGACGTTGCACAGGCGGTTATGCACCCAGGCGATGGTGACGCCGAGGATAAGACCAAGGAAAATGCCCATATCCACCACGGTAAAACCCAGCAACTCCGTCTGCCCGGTGCCGTAATATTCGCCGTTGATCTTGGCCGCGACGTGGCCGCTGAATTGCAGATAAGAAGAATTGGCGCCGAGGAACATGATAAAGCACATCACGGCGACCAGCGCCGCTTCGCTTTTCTTGTCTTTGGCCAGGCCGTAGGTAATGCCGATGCAGAAAATCAGCCCGAGGTTGCCGAATAATGGCCAGAAGGTATCGCCGATCATTTTACCGATAGAAAAGACGGCGGAATGTTCATTGATTAATGTGGCATTGGTGAGAATAGAACTGAGCGCCAGGATCAGACCGATTACCGGCAGGAAAAATATCGGCCCCATCATGGCTTTGGAGAAAAGCTGCAGCTTGCTTAAGATATTATCGATAATACCTTTCATGGCAGTTCCTTTTTATATTTTAATGGATGACGACGTTGCTGAATAAACTCCCTGGAAGCGAGAAAAAATAAGGCACCTTGCCTGAGTTCAGTTATAGGGGGAAGTTTTCGCCGCTGCAATCGGCGGGGCGGAAATAGGCACCGATGGTCAGGGAGTGACAACCGGTGCCGGTTGTGAAGGGGATCACAACCGGGCGCCGCAGCGCCCGGCGGGAAGGGTTACTCGGCCTTGGGCGAGCGATCGCGCATCACCCACTGGCTGGCGATCACCAGCACCAGCGACAGCAGCAGCAAAATGGTGGCCAGCGCGTTGACCTCCGGCGAGACGCCGACTTTCACCATCGAGTAGATCTTCAGCGGCAAAATCTCGTAGCTCGGCCCGGTGACGAAGGAGGAGACCACCACGTCGTCCATCGACAGGGTGAAGCTCAGCAGCCAACCGGCCGCCACCGCCGGCATCGCCAGCGGCAGGATGACTTTGCGCAGGATGGTGAACTCGCTTGCGCCGAGATCGCGCGCGGCTTCCAGCATCTTCACGTCGAAGCCTTTCAGGCGCGCGTAGACGGTCACCACCACGAACGGCAGGCAGAAGGTGATGTGCGAGAACAGCAACGACCAGAAGCCGAGCGAAATGCCCAGCAGCATGAACAGCACCAGCAGCGAGATGGCCATCACGATGTCCGGCGACATCATCACCACGAACAGCATGCCGCCGACAAACGGTTTGCCGCGGAAGCGGTAGCGGTACAGCGCCACCGCGGTCAGCGAGCCGATCAGCGTGGCGAAGGTGGCGGAGAGCACCGCCATGGTCAGCGAGTGGCCCGCGGCCTGCAGCAGGCTGTCGTTATTCAGCAGGGTGCTGTACCACTTGGTGGTAAACCCTTGCCAATTGATGCCGAAGCGCGAGGCGTTGAAGGAGTTGACGATCAGGATGACGATCGGGATATACAGATAGGCGTATACCAGCGTCATAAAGCCGCCGCGCAGCAGACGTCCGATCATGCCAGATCCTCCTTCTTGTTCAGCAGGCGTGCGGCCCGGTAATAAACCAGCAGCAACAGCCCCATCACCAGCGTCAGGCAGATGCTGGTGGCCGCGCCGAACGGCCAGTCGCGGATATTGAGGAACTGGCTTTTAATCACGTTGCCGATCAGCAGGTTTTTGGCGCCGCCCATCAGATCGGCGACGAAAAACAGCCCCATCGCCGGCAGCACCACCAGCAGGCAGCCGGCGATAATGCCCGGCATGGTCAGCGGCACGATGATGCGGATAAAGGTTTGCAGCTTGCTGGCGCCGAGGTCGCGCGCCGCCTCCAGGCAGGACTTATCGAGCTTTTCGATGCTGGAGTAGAGCGGCATCACCATAAACGGCAACAGGATATACACCAGGCCGAGGACGACCGCTTCCGAGGTGTACATGATGCGCAGCGGCTTGTCGATGACGCCGATCCACAGCAGCGCGTCGTTGAGATAGCCGCGGGTGCTGAGAAACAGCTTCAGGCCGTAGATGCGGATCAGCGAGTTGGTCCAGAAGGGCACGATCAGCAGAAACAGCAGCAGCGGCCGCACCTTCTGCGGCAACCGCGCCAGGATAAAGGCGAACGGATAGCCGATCGCCAGGCAGCACAGGGTGGCGATCAGCGCCATGTTCAGCGAGTGCAGCAGCACCTGGGCGTACAACGGATCGAACAAGCGCCGGTAGTTGTCCAGCGTGAACACCATCTGCACCAGGTTGGCGTCGTCGCGGGTCAGGAAGCTGGCGCCGATGATCATCAGGTTCGGCATGAACACGAACAGCAACAGCCAGGCGACGACGCCGACGATCACCACATTCTGGAAGACTTTACGCGATTTCTTCATCGGCCAGCACCACCTCCCAGCTTTCAACCCAGGTTACCGCCATCTTCTGATTGAGCGAGTGATCGACGTCCGGATCGTCTTCGTTGAAGAACTCGCTGACCATCACCGTTTTGCCGCTCTCCAGCTCGACCACCGATTCCAGCGTCATGCCTTTGTAGTTGCGCTCGCGCACGTAGCCGATCAGCCCGTCGTGCTGCGCGCTGTCGTTCACTTCTTCCACCCGCAGATCCTCCGGACGCAGCAGCACCTTCAGCTTTTGGCCCGGCTCTACCGGCAGATCGGCGTAGATGTCGCACTCGCGGCCTTCCACGTTGGCGCGCACCCGCTGCGGATCGAGGCGTTGCAGGACCACCGCGTCGAAGATGTTGATCTCGCCGATGAAGCTGGCGACGAACAGGTTCTTCGGCTCTTCGTAGATCTCACGCGGCGTGCCGTCCTGCTCAATGCGGCCTTCGCGCATCACCACGATGCGATCCGACATGGTCAGCGCCTCTTCCTGATCGTGGGTGACGAACACGAAGGTGATGCCCAGTTTGCGCTGCAGCGCTTTCAGTTCGTTCTGCATCTGCTTGCGCAGCTTGTAGTCCAGCGCCGACAGCGATTCGTCCAGCAGCAGCACCTTCGGCTTGTTGACCACCGCGCGGGCGATGGCCACGCGCTGCTGTTGGCCGCCGGAGAGCTGGCCCGGCCGCCGCTTGGCAAAGTCGTCCAGCTGCACCATGCGCAGCGCCTCTTCGACGCGCGGCGTCAGTTCCGCCGCCGGCACCTTTTGCATGCGCAGGCCGAAGGCGACGTTGTCGAACACCGACATGTGCGGAAACAGAGCGTAGCTTTGAAACACGGTGTTGACGTGGCGATGTTCGGCCGGAATGGCGGTGATGTCCTGGCCGTCGAGCACGATGCGGCCCACATCGGCGTCTTCCAGACCGGCGATCAGGCGCAGCACCGTGGTTTTGCCACAGCCGGAGGGGCCGAGAATGGTGAGGAATTCGCCGTGGTTAATCGTCAGATCCAGATCGGCAATGATGGTTTTGCCATCGAACGCTTTGCTCAGGGCATGCAGTTCAACAAGGGGAGTCGGAGAGGATGTCTCAGTCATTTATCGTATTACTCTATCCCGTGGGCTAATGCAGATAGAACCGTAACTGGAAAAGACTGCCGGAGCTTGCGGGAATGCCCGCTGATCAAATGAAGCTCAAACCAGTTACGCCAATGGAAATTTTTCGAGCGCGCATGATAGACGCTGAATGCCGGAATTGAAAGCCGATCCGGCCCAGATGCCGCGTTTTTCATTATGATAGCGACAAATGACCCTGTGATGACAGCATTATTCCCCTCAGAAATCATCACAAAGATTAATGATATTGGCGAATTCTGGTTAAAAATGACCTGACGCAATATTTGATCCTGATCGGTTCCGCATAATGAAACGCGATATTCTGAGGGGCCGCTACCATGGACAAATTACTTGACCGCTTTTTCAACTACGTCTCTTTCGACACCCAGTCCAAAGCGAACGTAAAGCATGTGCCGAGCACCGACGGGCAGTTGAAGCTGGCGCGTGCATTGCAGCAGGAAATGATCGCGCTCGGCTTCGAGCGGGTGTCGCTCAGCGAACACGGCTGCGTGATGGGCACCTGGCCGGGTAACGTCGCCTGGCCGGTGCCGGCGGTCGGTTTCATCGCCCATCTGGATACTTCGCCGGATTTCAGCGGTAAACACGTCAATCCGCAGATCGTCGAGAACTATCGCGGCGGCGACATTGCGCTCGGCATCGGTGATGAAGTGCTGTCGCCGGTGATGTTCCCGATCCTGCACCAAATGCTGGGGCAGACGCTGATCACCACCGACGGCAAAACGCTGCTGGGCGCCGACGACAAGGCGGGCATCGCCGAGATCCTCACCGCCATGGTGCGCCTGCGCGCGCGCAAGATCCCGCACGGCGACATCCGCGTGGCCTTCACTCCGGACGAGGAGGTGGGCAAGGGGGCGCAGCTGTTCGACGTGGCGGCCTTCAATGCGGAATGGGCCTACACGGTGGACGGCGGCGGCGTCGGCGAGCTGGAGTGCGAAAACTTCAACGCCGCCTCGGTGACGATCAAAATCCTCGGCAACAGCGTACACCCCGGCAGCGCCAAGGGAGTGATGGTCAACGCGCTGTCGCTGGCGACCCGCATTCATCAGGCGCTGCCGGCGGACGAAGCGCCGGAGACCACCGAAGGCTACCAGGGCTTTTATCATCTCAGCAGCATCAAGGGCAGCGTGGAGCGCGCCGAAATGCACTACATTCTGCGCGACTTCGAGCGCGAAGGGTTCGAGGCGCGCAAGCGCAAGATGGTGGACATCGCTCGCGAGGTCGGCAAAGGTCTGCCGCGCGATTGCTATATCGAAGTGAGCATCGAAGACAGCTATTACAACATGCGCGAACAGGTGGCGGAGCACCCGCACGTGATCGCGCTGGCGCAGCAGGCGATGCGCGATTGCGACATCGAACCGGTGATGAAGCCGATCCGCGGCGGCACCGACGGCGCGCAGCTGTCGTTCCGCGGCCTGCCGTGCCCGAACCTGTTCACCGGCGGCTACAACTACCACGGCAAGCACGAGTTCGTGACGCTGGAAGGCATGGAGCAAGCGGTGGCGGTGATCATGCGCATCGCGGCGCTGGCCGCCGAGCGGGCGCGGTAAACACCTTCGTTCCCCGGCCGGCTTGGCCGGCCCGCATTCCCTTTTCTGATCCGCCCGGCGGGGCTCAGCGCGCCCGCCGTTATCTTCTTCTGTTCTCTTTACGGTTCCCAGTCTCATGGTTGTTTCGTTCACCACACAACCCGCGGTGAGGGAATCCTATTATCCTTCGAGATAAAGTGCTGGTTATACGTACAGCGTTGCTGTGTGCTTAACCGGTTTTACAGCTTCGGTGTGGTGAGCCCAGTCGCCAGGGGATGCTGGGGGAATGAGCGCTGTTAACCGCCATCAAACAGGACGTAAGAGGGTAACAATCATGGCAGAAGAAAAGAAAAATGCTCAGGTGATTAACGGCGTTAACGACGATATTACCGAACTGAAATCGCTGTCTACGCTGCGCCAGCGCGTGGTCAGCGACGGTGAAATCGTCTCCAAATCGGCCAATGGTTTTCGGCTGGCAAATGGCAATACCGGCGTGATGCTGCGTAACGACGGCCAAAACTTTTATATGCTGGCCACGCTTGAAGGACAGGCTCAGAGCGGGCAGTGGAGCACATTACGTCCTTTCGGATTTAACCTCTCTTCCGGCAGGGTTGCGTTGCTTAATGGTGTTGATATCTCAGGCGGAGCAACGGTTTCACACAATGCCGGTATTTCCGCGGTGACCACCGGCCCGGCCTCCCTCATCAATGGGCAAGTCTATAACTCTGCGTCTGTCAAAAGTGATTTCACCGGTGGCGGAGTCACCTCATCCATTGTAATGGGGACTCGTGTTATTCCTGGCAAGGATAATTTGGGTGTGATCTCTTATCGTGACTGGCAGGGAAACTGGAATGAACTCCAGGTCAGAGCTAACGCTGAGCTTTCGGTGGGGCAACTGATCAAACGCAATCCCGATGGATGGATTTCAGCACAGGGAAACAAAAGCGTTGATAACAACACTGGGCGTGTCACTAATGGGTTGCACCTGCAAGGCCACCAGGACAGATATGTTAGCGTATACCACCATGAAATCCTTGGTTCCCACCATAAGCTTGTATTCCGCGTTGCTAACACCGGGGCAGATGGCTGGTTTGCTTTCCATAACGACGGTAACGCTTTTGCCAACGGCGCCTGGCACAGCAGCTCCGACGCCCGCATGAAAACGGACATCACCCAGATTGCCGGCGCATTGGACAAGCTGGCCAATATCGGCGGCTACACCTACCTCAAACAGGGCGTACCGGAGGCCGGGGTGATCGCTCAGGAAGTGGAGAGCGTATTGCCGCAGTCGGTCACCCAAACCGAATTAAAACTTAATGACGGCAGCGTGCTGAAGGATGCGCGGGGCATCAATATCAACGGCGTGGTAGCGCTGTTGGTTGAGGCGCTTAAGGAAGAACGAGCGGCCCGAGAAACGCTGGAATCGCGGTTGGCGGCGTTGGAAGGCAAAATTCTCGACCAATAACAATAATGAAACGGCGATTTATTCAATCTCTGTGAGCCGGAAATAAAATTGAGAGTCCAGCGACGCAGAAATATTTCTGTGTGTTGATGCTTTTCCGAAAGGGAATAAATCGCCTTCAGTGCATCTGATGGAATAGTAATATCCAGGAGAAAATAATATGCCACAGGAACTGAATGGCCATGGTCCTACCGCTGGAGATTATATGGGCGGCAGCGGCGATAATCTCAATGCTCGACCTGATGGTTCGACGCCAGGCGGCTCGAACGGTAATGGCGGCAGAGACAGTAGCAGCAGTGGGAACACCCAGGCGGCAGCCATGCAGCGACAGATGAACGCCATTTTAAGTGACGTCAACTTTAATAATGTGCTGAAAGAGTTACAAAAAAAAGTGCGTGCGGTGGCGCCTTACGCAAAGGTTTACCTTAGTGGTGTTGATTATACCGGCAGAGTACAAGTGAGTGTTGATGGAATTAGAAGCTCGGAGGAAGCTGCCGTTAGCAACGCTATCGCATCCGTTTCACAGGTTAAAAACGTACTAGGCATGGGGTTCCCTAATCAAGGTGGAGTCGGGTTCTCAGGGAATATAGATACCGGACATGGAATCGGAAATTATCAAGGTGTTCCTAATGGAAACCATAATGGCAGTAATTCTGCCGCAGAGGATAAGGCGTCATTAGCCACCTATTCCGAGGTGCTTAATGGAACAATCCCACCGGGTTTCTGGCTTGATAATAATAGGGTGATGACAGAAATTACGGAGCAGTATGAGATCAGCGGCGGCGGCAAAGGGAGCGATCGCACAGGGTATCGACAACGTAATGTCGAAGTGCCTTCTTTAACCTCAGCCTATCAACAATTTAAGCAGGTAGAACGAGAAGTGGCCGAAGAGGCCCGTAAAGCTGAGGAGGCCCGAAAGGCGGAAGAGGCTCGCAGAGCCGAAGAAGCTCGTAAAGCTGAGGAGGCTCGCAAAGCCGAGGAAGCCCGAAAGGCGGAAGATGCACGCAAGGTAGAAGCAGCCAGAAAAGCGTTGTTCGCCAAAGCGGGTATTATGGACGCTCCGGCGTATACGCCGGAAAAGCTAAAAGCGGCCAATGCGGCGTTGGCGGCAGCAGGTGCCATGGTGCTCAACCGTGCGCCCGCGATGCTGCAGACGTCGGTAATCGGGCAAGGCGTGATGACGACCACGAGCGAACTGGCCGGCTGGGCAGCGAGCGCGTCGTGGCGGGCAGCCTACGAAATTGGCAGTATACGCGCCGGCACTGTGGTCGCCGCCGGATCGGTGCTGGGGACTTTTGCCCTTGGTTTCTACCCGTCGGAGGTCGGTGCAGGGAGCGACCGGGTACCCGGGCGGGATGTCAATTTGTTTGCCCTCCAGGCGAGCCTGGCGGCAGCGGGCCGGGCGACCATCCAGCCCGGCATGACCTCGGTCGATTTGCCGGTGCGCGGGTTTATCACCACCGACGACGACGGGAGACAGAGCGTCAACTTTGTCAGGACGGGGGGTGGCGGCGTATCGCCGAGTGTGCCGGTATTCAGACCCGTTCGCGATGAGCTGACGGGGCTGGACAAAATCACGCTGCCGGCGGTGGCAGGCGCACCGGCCAGAACGATACTGATCAACCCGGTGCCGACCGGGCCAGCCGCGCCGGCGCATACCGGCAACGGCTCACCGGGGCCTAAATCGCCAGTGCATACCGGCACCGGCATCAGGCAGGCGGACAGCATCGTGGTCACCACCTTCCCGGCGGATGTGGTGCAGGATCTGCAAGACTTTATCCTGTGGCAGCCGGATGCGACGGAGATTGGTGTAGAGGCCATCTATGTGATGGTGAACAAGCCCTATGGTGAAACCAACGCCAGGGGCAAATACAGCGGTCGTGAATACAACACCAATAAAGCTGGGGGCCCCATCCAGAATCTGGATTGGAAAGGGGCCAGCATCGACCGTGCCGGCGTGGATAAGGTGAAGCTGCATACTGGGCGTTTTACAGAGTCAGACGCTAACAAAGTGATGATCGGCCGCCTGGAAAAAATCTTGAAGGGAGAACTGCCTCCCACCGATACTGACAGGCGATTTTATACACATGAGATCAGGGAATTGGAGCGTTATCGCAATTTGGGTATTAGAGATGGATCGGTGCCAGATAATCAAGGGGAAGTGTGGAATAATACGCATACTGCGACGTTGGAAGATTATCAATTAGGCAACAGCGAGACTTTGCTCTATACGCAGGAGGCTTTAGACGCTGCTGAACAACAAGAGTTGAGGATGCTAAAATGATTGATTTAGAACGCTTGGCAAAAGAAGAAAAAATTTCTGACGTCATTGCCTTTTTGGTGAGAAATGAGGATGGGTTTGGTTATCCCCAAATGGATCGATTCTTTAGTCGCCATAATTTTACAGTAATTGGGAATGGTGAATTCAGACGGGTGTTCGAACAGTTACGTCAGAATGGCGTTATTGAATGGGGTGACAAAATGCTTGTTAAAAAAGGCCCCAACTGGAAAGAGCCGAAATTTGTAACCGAGAAAAAATACGGTATCGAATAGCCATAGTTATGGTCTGATTAGTGCATCTTTAACCCCCAGCAAACGAAATTTTGTTGGGGGTTTTCTTTTTTGGCTGGTGGGGGCGCCATAACCTGAGCCTTGTGCCGGGTGGCTAAAGTAGCGGCGCCCGCTCTTTTCGTCGCCTGGGCTAACGTGCGGATACCATAGTTAAAACGGGACGCTTGCGATTATCATAATCGCTTGCCGCAACAAGGCGTTGCTCATAGTGTTGAAGCCTATTCCCCACGCATAAGGACCGCATGATGAGCACCGAATATCGCATCGCCAGCCCGCATTTGGCGCAGTTCGTTCAGGCGATTTGGCGCCAGGCCGGCAGCACGGCGCGTGAAGCCGAGCTGGTGGCCGAGCATCTGGTGCAGGCCAATCTGGCCGGGCACGACTCGCACGGCGTCGGCATGATCCCCAGCTACATGGCGTCGTTGGCGCAGGGGCAATTGCAGCTCAATCAGCATGCCGAGGTGGTGCGCGACGCCGGCGCGGTGCTGACGCTCGACGGCGCGCGCGGCTTCGGCCAGGTGGTGGCCAGCGAAGCGATGGCGCTGGGCATTGAACGCGCCGGCAAGCTGGGCCTGGCGGCGGTGGCGCTGCACAACGCGCACCATATCGGCCGCATCGGCCATTGGGCTGAACAGTGCGCCCGCGCCGGTTTTATCTCGATTCACTTCGTCAACGTGGTAGGCGATCCGATGGTGGCGCCGTTCGGCGGCAGCGATCGCCGCTTCGGCACCAACCCGTTCTGCGCCATTTTCCCGCGGCCGGGCCGCACGCCGCTGCTGTTGGATTTCGCCACCAGCGGCATCGCCTTCGGCAAGACCCGGGTGGCTTATAACAAAGGCTTGTCGGTGGCGCCGGGCTATCTGATCGACGAACACGGGCAGCCAACTGCCGAACCGAAGGTGATGCATGAAGCGCCGTTCGGTTCGCTGCTGCCGTTCGGCTTGCACAAAGGCTATGCGCTGGCGGCGATGTGCGAGATCCTCGGCGGCGCGCTCTCCGGCGGCCGCACCACCCACGACGCCACGCTGAAAGCCGAGAGCGACGCCATCTTCAACTGCATGACGACCCTGATCCTCGATCCTCAGGCCTTCGACGCCCCGCAAATGCAGGCCGAGGCCGAAGCGTTTATCGGCTGGGTGAAGGCGTCGCCGCCGAGCGGCGAACAGCCGATCGCGGTGCCGGGAGAATGGGAAGAGGCCAACCGCGCGGCGCGGCTGGAGCAGGGCATACCGATAGACGTCAATACCTGGCGGCAGATTTGCGCGGCGGCGGAGCAGGCGGGCATGGCGAATGAAGCGCTGGCCGGTTTTCGCGCGCAGGCGCGGCAAGCATAAAAAAAAGCCACCCGATAGGGTGGCTTGTTCGCGTACTCGCAATCAGTCGTTAAAATACCAATAGCCGCTGTTGACCAGCGCGGTCAGCAGCGCCAGGAACGACGGATCGTCCACCGCGTCGCCGAGCAAAGTGGCATCGACGCTGAAGTGCTGGCACAGGGCGTCTGCGGCCTGCAGCTGGTCGGTGTCGATCAGTTCACCGTTGACGAAGCAGCGATCGCCGATGCGCAGCACGCGCAATCCGCCCAGGCGCTGCAGCGCTTCACCCTGTTGCAGCAGTTCGTAGATTTCCCCGGCCTGATACGGCGGCTCCGGCGGCGCCAGATCCAGCTCGTGGCGCGACTGGGAGATAAACTCGCCGAACCAGTGCTGGAAGTGTTCCGGCTGTTGCACCAGATCCAGCATCATCTGCCGTAAGGCGTCCACTTCCTGCGGCAGGATCTCCGCCGGGTGTTCGCGCAGTTTAACGTCCGGATCGCCGTAGCGTTTGCTGCCGAGCTCGCGCGCCAGCACGTAATCGGCGAAGCCGCTCACCAGCTCGCGGCCGTTCGGCGCGCGGAAGCCCACCGAGTAGTTGAGCGCGTTTTCCAGCGCGTAGCCTTCATGCGGGAAGCCCGGCGGAATGTAGAGAATGTCGCCCGGCTCCATCTCTTCGTCGATGATGGCGTCGAACGGTTCGACCTGCAGCAGATCCGGGTGCGGGCAGTGCTGTTTCAGCGGCGTTTTTTCCCCGACGCGCCAGCGGCGGCGGCCAGTGCCCTGAATGATGAACACGTCGTACTGATCGAGGTGCGGGCCGACGCCGCCGCCCGGCACCGAGAAGGAGATCATCAGGTCATCCATCCGCCAGTCCGGCAGTTGGCGGAACGGGCGCATCAGCGCGGCGGAAGGCTCATGCCAGTGGTCCACTGCCTGCACCAGCAGCGACCAGTTGTTTTCGCTCAGGTGGTCGAAGCTCTCGAAGGGGCCGTGCGCAACCTGCCAACGGCCGTCCTGGTGGCTGACCAGACGGCTGTCCACTTCGTTTTCCATCGCCAGCCCGGCCAGCTCATCCGGGGAGATCGGATCGATAAAGTTTTTGAAGCCGCGCTTCAGAATCACCGGACGCTTTTGCCAATAACGTTGCAAAAAATCGTTCCAGTCCAGATCTAATTGATAATCCATGTTCTATTCCAGGATAGGGGAGTGAGCCTGAGTGCGATTATAACGGAAGTTTGGCCCCGTGGATCGGGGCCGCAGCTGCATAATTTACTCGTTGTGGTGGGTGTCGTGCTGGCGGGCGAAGGTGACCTGCATGCGCGCGCCGCCGAGCGGGCTGTCGCTGATGACGATTTCGCCGTCGTATTGCTCGATGATCTCCGCCGCCACCGACAGGCCAAGGCCCTGGCCGGGGCGCAGGGTATCCACCCGCTGGCCGCGCTGGAAAATCAGCTGGCGCTTGCTTTCCGGGATGCCCGGGCCGTCGTCGTCGATAACGATGGTGAGGTTTTTCTCGGAGTGCAGCGAGGTGATCTCCACGAACTCCAGGCAGTATTTGCAGGCGTTTTCCAACACGTTGCCCATCACTTCCATAAAATCGTTCTTCTCGCCCATAAAGGTCACTTCCGGCGAGATGTCCAGCGTGATCGCCACCCCTTTGCGCTGGTAAACCTTGTTCAGCGCCACCACCAGGCTGTCGAGCAGCGCCGGCACCGAGTGGATCTCGCGCGTCAACACCGTCTGGCCGGAGTTGATGCTGGCCCGGTGCAGGTAGTAACCGATCTGCTGCGAGATGCGCCCGATCTGATCCAGCATGATCGGCTCGGCTTCTTCGATGGTGGTTTGCTTGCCGCTGCGCAGCGAGCGCAGGGTGCTTTGCAGCACCGCCAGCGGCGTTTTCAGGCTGTGGGTCAGATCCGACAGGGTGGTGCGATATTTGGTGTAGCGCTGGCGCTCGTTGCGCACCAGAATGTTCAGATTGCGCACCAGCCCGCGCAGCTCGCTGGGTGGATTTTCGTCGAGCTGATCGCGCTCGCCGTTCTCCAGCTCGCCCACCTGATTGACCAGCGCCTTGATCGGCCGCAGGCTCCAGTAGGCCGCCAGCCACAGCAGCGGCACCACCAGCAGCAGGTTGGCCAACAGCACGTAGCTGAACCACTCCCACACCACGTCGGAGCGCTGCAGCTCCTGCGGAATGCTGTCGACCACCACGATGGTCAGCGCCGGCAGGCGAGGCGTGGCGGCATAGGTGTTGACCGCCACCGAGTGGGTCAGCGCGTTCTGATCGGTATCGTCGTAATTCTTCAGCTGATCCTGCGCTTTGGGGTTGTCCCCCAGCACTTCGCTACTGACGCGGGTGTCGGTGTCGATTTCGTAGAAGCCGGACTCCTCCAGCCATTCCTTGTTGATCAGCTTCTCGAGCTCCGGCACCTTGCGCTGGCTCCACAGCAGGTTGCCTTTATCGTCGTAGATAAATACCAGCGTCGGGAAGTTGAGATCGAGATCGGGGGGAATGGCGATGGTGAGCTTGTTGTCTTTCCACTGCGCCAGGCTGAAGAACAGGTTGCTCTCGCCGCGCAGCAAACGGAAGGCGGTTTTGTCGAAGCTGACGATATAGCCGACGACCGCCACCAAACCGTAAGAGAGCGACAGCGCCAGGATCACCCCGGCGGTCGCCATCAGGAAGCGGGCACGCAGCGAAAACGGTTTTTTATTCTTGTTGAACATCATGTTCACTTCGCGTCAAAACGATAGCCCTGGCCACGTACCGTGGTGATCACTTCATGCGGGTATTCCGCCTGCACTTTCTTGCGCAAGCGGCCCATCAGCACGTCGATGGTGTGGCTTTCACGCAGTTCGGCGTCCGGGTAGAGCTGCAGCATCAACGAATCCTTGCTCACCACCTTGCCGGCGTTGCGGATCAGGGTCTCGATGATGGTGTATTCAAAGGCGGTCAGCTTGATCTGTTGATCGTTGACGCTCAGTTCGCGGCGCGACAGATCGATCTGGAACGGCGGCAGCACGATCACTTGCGAAGCCAGGCCGCTGTTGCGGCGCATCAGCGCCTGCATGCGGGCGATCACTTCTTCCAGGTGGAACGGCTTGGTGACATAGTCGTCGGCGCCGGCTTCCAGCACCGCCACTTTGTCCTGCCAGCTTTCGCGGGCGGTCAGCACCAGGATCGGCAGCTTGGTCTGATGGGCGCGCCAGCGGCGGATCAGGCTCAGGCCGTCTTCACCCGGCAGGCCGAGATCGACGATGGCGATATCCGGCGCGTGTTCCTGCAGGAAATAATCGGCTTCCTTGGCGTCTTCGGCCGCGTCGACCTGATGGCCCATCTCGCGCATCTGAACGGAAAGGTGGTGACGCAGCAAACCATTATCTTCAACAACCAGTACTCGCATGGCGAACTCCTGTGACTATGCGGGTGAACGTCCTGTCACCCACGCGATAAAAGGGAACACGCTCTGCGGCGTGTCAGGGAATAACGCGGCCACCTGAACCATTTTGACAAAAAGTGCTGAGGCTATGGTAGGTATAACCCGCCCGGCTAGCAAGAGAGCCGAAGCAATGTATTAAAATAAGCGTTATCAATTTGTTCGCCGACATTATCGACAAGCTCTGATAAACGTCGGATAAACAGCGGCGGGGCAACATTAAACGCAACTTAAACGCCCCAGGCATTGCCCGCGAAAGGGAAGTGTGAGCCGGGGCGCTTGATAAGCTTTAAAGGTACTAATAAGGTATTATTGAGGCAACGGTACATTTTCTCAGGAGCGACGGATGAAGCAATTAACCCAGGCAGAACGCATAGCGGGCGCACTTTACGGACAGATGCTGGGCGACGCGCTCGGCATGCCTTCCGAGCTGTGGCCGCGCGAGCGGGTTAAGCGCCATTTCGGCTGGATAGACGGCTTTCTCGATGGGCCGGCAGAGAACACCGCCGCCTGTTACTTCAAGGCCGGGCAATATACCGACGATACCGCGATGGCGTTAGCGCTGGCCGATGCGTTGCGGGAAGCGGAAGGCGAGGTGGTGCCGGAACTGATCGCCCGCAACGTGATCCGCTGGGTGGACAGTTTTGACGCCTTCAACAAGAATATTCTCGGCCCCAGTTCCAAACTGGCGTTGAGCGAGCAGAAGGCGGGCACGCCGATCGCCGAGTTGGAAAACAACGGCATCACCAATGGCGCGGCGATGCGCATTTCGCCTTTGGGCTGCGTGCTGCCGTCCGCGCCGCTGGAGGATTTCTGCCAGCAGGTGTGGCTGGCCTCCAGCCCGACGCACAAATCCGACATCGCCGTCGCCGGTGCGGTGGCGATCGCCTGGGCCGTCGCGCGAGCGGTGGAGGGCGCGGACTGGGCCTCGATTCGCCAGGCGCTGCCGGGCGTGGCGGAGTATGCCCAGCGCCGGCAGGAGACGACGTTCAGCCCCTCGCTGGCGGCGCGCATCGAGTTGGCGTTTCAGGTGGTGGATGAGGCCGCCGATCCCGAGCAGACCTCTGAGCGGATATATCAACTGATCGGCGCCGGGGTGAGCACCATCGAGTCGGTGCCGGCGGCGCTGGCGATGGTGCAGCTGGCGCAAACCGATCCTACCCGTTGCGCGGTGCTGTGCGCCAACCTGGGCGGCGATACTGACACCATCGGCGCGATGGCCACCGCTGTCTGCGGTGCGCTGCACGGTGCAGAAGCGATCGAACCCGGATTGCTGGCGGAGTTAAAACGGGTGAATCCGCTGGACGTTGAGGCGTATGCCCAGGCGTTCGTGCGTTTTCGCCGCCGCCGGCAGGGCGAGGCGTGAGCCGCCGCAAGGTGCAACGGGTCAGCTTTCGCTGGTAAATTCGTACATGTCGCTGCGGCAGAAGCTTTCGCTGTATTCGACAGGCTTCTTGCGGTGGTCGAACAACGTCTGGCGCACGATCAGCAGCGGCATCGGTTCTGATAGCTGCAGCGCCTGGCGGATATCGTCGTCGGCCATCGCCGCGCTGACCTGGCTGCGCAGCGAGCCCATCTCCACGCTATTGCGCCGGAAGTAGTCGTAGAGCGAGATGCCAATCTCGTCGATGTTGGCAATCGCCGCCGCCACCACGTAGGACACCGCCACCGACATCGGCCGCCGATCGATAAAGTGAATGCGTTTGAGTTGGTAGATCGGCGCTCCAACCGCCAGCTGGAGCCTTTCCGCCAGTTCGGCGCTGGCCGGCACCCGCTCGCGGCTGATCCATTGCGTGTCCGGCTGACGCCCCTGTTGCGCCGCCTCGCGCGAGAACCCTTTGATGTCCGCTAAGGAATAGCGCAGCTTCGGCGCGGGCCGTTGCGGCTGGATGAAGGTGCCGTAGCCGCGTGAACGGCCAATGATGCCGTCTTGCTCAAGGCAGGCCAGTGCTTTGCGCACCGTGATGCGCGAGATGCCGAGCCGTTCGGTGAACAGGCGCTCGCTGGGCAGGAAATCCCCCGCGCTCAGCAATCCTTGCTCGATAGCCTGGCGCACCGAGGCGTTAAAGCGCAGATACAACGGCATCGCGCCCGCGCTGGCCAGATCCTGCAGCAGTTTTTCCAGCAGACGCTGGTTGATCTCCTTGCTCATAGCTGACGGAAGTCCTGTAGCCGCAATGCGATGGCTTATTTAAGGGGATTTCGCCGGGCAGCGCAACTGCCGCCGCCGCTGGGAGAAAATGAGGTAGAGTAGTGTGCAATCGCCCCAGGCTCGGAGAAACAGACTGCCCATGAGTGACACCCCACGACACGCGGACGACGCGGCAATCCTGGCAGCCTTCACCCAGCAGCGTCAGCAGGGGCTGACCCGACGTTCGGCGCTGCACCAGGCCCTGTTGCGGCTCATCACCGCCGGGGAACTGCCGTGGCGGGCGAAGCTGCCGCCGAGCCGCGTGTTGGCGGCCCGGCTGGCGGTGGCGCGTGACACGGTGGAACAGACCTACGCGCGGCTGGAGGCGGAGGGGTTCATCAGCCGAACGGTGGGGCGCGGCAGCTTTGTGCGTTATCGCTGCGATACGCTGCTCGGCCGTGAACTGCTGGCGACGCAGGCAGGCCAGGAGGCGCGGCTGGCGGAACGCGAGTTAAGCGATCGCGGCCGGGCGTTGCTGGCGGTCAGCCATACGCCGCACACCAGCCGCCAGGCCTCGTTGACGCCCTCGCTGGCGGATCTGCGGGCGTTTCCCATCGATTCATGGCTGCAGTGGGAAAAGCTGGCGCTGCGGCGGCACGGCGAGCGGCTGTTGGGGTATGCCGATCCGCAGGGCTTGCCGGAGCTGCGTGCGGAGATCGCGCACTATTTGCAGCGGGAGCGGGGCGTCAAGGCGACGGCGGAGCAGGTGATCGTGGTCACCAGCTCTCAGCAGGCGCTGGCGCTGTGCACGCAGGTGCTGTTCGATCCCGGCGATGCGGTATTCGTCGAAGAGCCGGGTTACCAGGGGGCGAAAAAGCTGGTGCAGTCGGCGGGGCTGCAGGCGCGGCCGATCGGCATTGATGAGCAGGGGCTGGACGTCGGGCAACTGATGCAGGCTTCGGGCGGCGGGCGGGGCGTTTACATCACGCCGTCCCATCACTACCCGCTGGGGTACTCGCTGAGCCTCGAGCGGCGTCTGGCGCTGTTGCAGTGGGCCCAGCGTCGGCGGGCCTGGATCATCGAAGACGATTATGACGCCGAGTTCAACTACGATCGACAAACCAAGGCGGCGCTGCAGGGGCTGGACAGCGGCGGGCGCACGCTGTACATCGGCACCTTCAGCAAGACGCTGTTTCCGGGGCTGCGCATCGGCTTCATGATTGCGCCGCCGCAGCTGGTGCGGCCATTGGTCGCCGCCAGGCAGTTTCAGGACGGCTACACCTCGGCGCTGGCGCAGATGACGCTGTTCCACTGCCTGCACGAGGGCGGCTACGCCGAGCATCTGCGCAATATGCGCACGCTGTACAAGGCAAGGTTGGATGCGCTGTACGGCGCGGTACACCGGTATCTCGCGGCCTGGACGCGCCCGCCGCTGCCGCAGGGCGGCCTGCAGCTGGTTTGCCCGTTGGCGGATGCGGCGACGGAGCGACGGCTGGTGGCGGCCGCTGCCGAACGGGGAATGCGGCTGTACGGCCTGGCGGACTTTTACACCGGTGCGCCGCAGCGCGGGGCGCTGGTGCTCGGTTTCTCGGCCTACACGCCGGACGAGATCGTGCGTTTTATCGCCACGCTGGCACAGGTGTTCAACGCGCTGCCGCGGGAAAACGGCGGTTAAAATTGGTCTGCCCGGCGTTTTGAATTGGTCCGTATTACGCCGTCGCTGCGCGGTGTATTCTGCCGCTATTCGGTTATTTCCCTAATGGAAATAATATCTTAACCCCGTGAGGCGCTATGAACCCATCAAATCGTGAAGTGACCATCCGCAGAATCAATGGCGACGACAGAGCGCAATGGCTGGCGTTGTGGCAGGGCTATCTCGACTTTTACCGCGCCGAGGTGGCGCCGCAGGTGACCGATCGCACCTTCGAACGTTTGGGGCAGGATGAACAGGTGTACGGGCTGGTGGCGGAGGATGCCGACGGCCGGCTGCTGGGGCTGATGAACCTGGTATTCCATCCGTCCACCTGGAGCGCGGTGGGCTATTGTTATATCGAAGATCTTTATGTGTCGCCGCAGGCGCGCGGCCATAAAGTGTCGGAAAAACTGTTCGAACAGGCGTATCGGCTGGCGGAGGCGCGCGGCAGCGATCGGGTCTATTGGATGACCCAGGAGTACAACGCGCCGGCGCGTTCGCTGTACGACAAAATCGGCAGAAGAAGCTCGTTTATCGTGTATACCCGTTAACCGCAGGAGGCGCGTATGGCAATGAATCGTTATGGTCAGCCGATTGGCGAACCGATGCCGGATTGGCAGCCGGCTCGCCGCCCGGGCGGCGCAACGCTCGGCGGGCGTTTCTGTTCACTGGCGCCGCTCGATCCGCAGCGGGATTACGCCGCGCTGTATGACGCTTTCCAGCTGGCGCCGGACGGCCGCGACTGGACCTATCTGTCTATCGAACGGCCCGACACGCCGGCGGCGATGTTGCAGCACCTGGAGACGCTGCAGGCCAACCCGACGCTGGTCAATCTGACGGTGTTCGACGCCGCCAGCGACGCGCCGGTGGGGACGGTGGCGCTGATGCGCATCGACGAGGCCAACGGCGTGCTGGAGATCGGCCACGTCAGCTGGTCACCGTTGATGAAACAGCGCTCCAGCGCCACCGAAGCCATCGCGCTGCTGCTGCGTTATGCCTTCGACACGCTGGGCTATCGCCGCTGTGAATGGAAGTGCGACAGCCATAACGCTCCATCGCGCCAGGCCGCGCTGCGCTTCGGCTTCCGTTACGAGGGCAACTTCCGCTTTGCGGTGATCGTCAAGGGGCGCAGCCGGGATACCGACTGGTTCGCCATCACCATTGACCGTTGGCCGGCGGTGCGGCAGGCGTTGGCGCGTTGGCTGAGTGCGGACAACTTCGATGCGCAGGGGCGGCAGATAGCCCGGCTGCAGGTGTTGCGCGGCGAATAATAAGCAAAAAGGCGGCCCGTGGGCCGCCTTGTCGTTGTGGGTCTAACGCGCTTACTTCAGCTCGTCGACCATGGTGGTGGCGCGGCCGATATAGTTGGCCGGGGTCATCGCCTTCAGACGGGTTTTCTCTTCTTCCGGCAGCGCCAGGCCATCGATGAACGCCTGCATGCCGGCGGCGTCCACGCGCTTGCCGCGGGTCAGCTCTTTCAGCTTCTCGTAAGGCTTTTCGATGCCGTAGCGGCGCATCACGGTCTGGATCGGCTCGGCCAGCACTTCCCAGTTGTGATCCAGTTCGTCCAGCAGGTGCGCCTGGTTGACTTCCAGCTTGCTGATGCCCTTCAGGGTGGCCTGATAGGCGATCAGCGCGTAACCCAGGCCCACGCCCAGGTTACGCAGCACGGTGGAGTCGGTCAGGTCGCGCTGCCAGCGGGACACCGGCAGTTTGCCCGCCAGGTGGCCCAGCACGGCGTTGGCCAGCCCCAGGTTGCCTTCGGAGTTTTCGAAGTCGATCGGGTTGACCTTGTGCGGCATGGTGGAAGAACCGATTTCGCCGGCGATGGTCTTCTGCTTGAAGTGGTTCAGGGCGATGTAGCCCCAGATGTCGCGGTCGAAGTCGATCAGAATGGTGTTGAAACGCGCTACGCAGTCGAACAGTTCGGCGATGTAGTCATGCGGTTCGATCTGGGTGGTGTACGGGTTCCAGGTGATGCCGAGCGAGGTGACGAACGCTTCGCTGAACTGATGCCAGTCCACTTCCGGGTAGGCGACGATGTGGGCGTTGTAGTTGCCGACCGCACCGTTGATTTTACCCATGATCTCCACGCGCTCCAGTTGGCGGTACTGGCGCTCCATGCGGTAAGCCACGTTGGCGAACTCTTTACCGACGGTTGACGGGGTCGCCGGCTGGCCGTGGGTGCGCGACAGCAGCGGGATATCGCGGTATTCCTGCGCCAGCCCTTTCAGCGCGTCGATGATCTTGCGCCAGTAAGGCAGCACCACGTCCTGACGGGCGCTTTGCAGCATCAGCGCGTGCGACAGGTTGTTGATGTCTTCGGAGGTGCAGGCGAAGTGGATGAACTCGGACACCGCGTGCAGCGCAGGCACCGCCGCCACTTTTTCCTTCAGGAAATACTCGACCGCTTTCACGTCGTGGTTGGTGGTGCGCTCGATGGTTTTGATGCGCTGTGCGTCTTCTTCATTGAATTCCGCGACGATTTTGTCGAGGAAAGCGTTTGCGTCGGCGTCAAAAGCGGGAACTTCCTTGATTTCTGCGCAGGCGGCCAGTTTTTGCAGCCAACGTACTTCAACCTGTACGCGGAATTTCAGCAGACCGTATTCGCTGAAAATGGGGCGCAGTGCGCTGACTTTATCACCGTAGCGTCCATCAACGGGGGAAACGGCGGTCAGTGAGGATAATTCCATCGGTAGCAACTCCTGGGATCGATTAACAATGAGCAACGATATTTTGCGCCTGCTTGAACAGACGATTACGGGAAAACATTAACTGCAGGCGGCTGCCGCCGACCTGTTGCCACAGCACGGCGGCGCGAATGCCGGCCAGCAGCGTGGCGCGAACCTTGGCCTGCACCTGCGGGTTCTGCAGGATGGCCGGCGAGCCGGTCACCTGGATGCGCGGCCCGAGCGGGCTGACCACGTCGACGTAAATGCCGGCCAGCGCGCTGATGATGGTGTCCGACTCAAGATCGAAGTGCGCCAGCTGGCGCTCGAGCTGGCCGAGGCGTTCGCCGAGCGTGTTCATCGCCTGTTTGTTGGCGTTGAGCTTGCGCTCCAGCACCATCAGGCTGATGGTGTAGCGGGTCAGTTCCGCGCCCGGCCCTTTGTTGTTGGCATTCAGCACGCCCATCAGGGTTTCGAGGCCGACCATCAAATTGCGTTCTTCGCCGCCGAACACCGCCAGCGTGGAGGGCGGATCCATTTGCAGCAGGCTTTTCAGCGAGGTCTGAAACGCTTCGCGGTTGCATTGCCCTTCATGGGCCAACTGCTGAACCAAACGCGCCGACTGGCTGATGCCCGCCATGGCCAGCGTGATGTCATAATAATTCTTCGCCACGATGACTCCTGTAAACGCGGTGAACGGTACATGGCTTACTGCATAAGGTTGTGTGTATCGCAGGGGTAACGGCGGCGGCCGCGAACGGTAACGATCGGGCGTGGCTGTAACAACGATGACAACGAATGCCGCGGATCATGCCACAAAATCGAGGGTAAACCCAGCGTCTAATACGTCTGCGGTGAGGCGGAGGCGCCGTGCGGCGCAGAACTGCGCAAATAGGCGACGAAAATCGCCGGCGCGGCGGCGCGAACTTATTGTTGCTGCGGCAAATAAAGTGCGGCGGCTGCATCTATACTGCCAACGTGAACCCTCAAATAAAGACCTTTATATGCACGTAAAAAACAAGCAGCCACTGCCGGCGGTGACGCTGGCGGCCATCGGCGTGGTGTACGGCGATATCGGCACCAGCCCGCTGTATACCCTGCGCGAATGCCTGACGGCGGAGGAGGGCATCACTCTGACGCCGGCCTCGATTTACGGCTTTTTATCGCTGATTTTCTGGCTGCTGACGCTGGTGGTGTCCATTAAATACATTTGTTTCGTGATGCGCGCCGACAACGACGGCGAGGGAGGCATTCTGACGCTGATGTCGCTGGCGATCCGCAAGCTGGATGCGCGCTGGGTGCCGGCGGCGGTGCTGATCGGGCTGGTGGGCGGCAGCTTCTTTTACGGCGATGGGGTGATCACCCCGGCCATTTCGGTGCTCTCGGCCATCGAGGGGCTGCAGATTATCGCCCCCGAGCTGGACAGCTTTATCGTACCGCTGTCGCTGCTGGTGCTGACCGCATTGTTCGCGATCCAAAAACGCGGCACCGGCAGCGTCGGCAAACTGTTCGCCCCGGCGATGGTTATCTGGTTCCTGACGCTGGCGCTGCTGGGCCTCGGCGGCATTTTGCATCACCCCGGCGTGCTGCGGGCGCTGAACCCTTACTGGGCGGTGAATTTCTTCCTCGAATACAAGGCCGTGTCGTTCTTTGCGCTGGGCATGGTGGTGCTGTCGGTCACCGGCGCTGAAGCGCTGTACGCCGATATGGGCCACTTCGGTAAAAAACCGATCCGTCTGGCGTGGTTTACGCTGGTGGCGCCGGCGCTGGTGTTGAACTACTTCGGCCAGGGGGCGCTGCTGCTGGCCAACCCGGCGGCGATCAATAACCCGTTCTTCCTGCTGGCGCCGACCTGGGCGCTGATCCCGCTGCTGGTGATCGCTACGCTGGCGACGGTGATCGCCTCGCAGGCGGTTATCTCCGGCGTGTTCTCGCTGACGCGGCAGGCGGTGCGGCTGGGTTACCTGCCGCCGATGCGCATCATCTATACCTCCGATCAGGAGTCCGGGCAGATCTACATTCCGGTGGTGAACTGGCTGCTGTTCGCGGCGGTGCTGATCGTGATCGTCAGCTTCAAACACTCCAGCAACCTGGCCTCGGCCTACGGCATCGTGGTAACCGGCACCATGCTGCTGTCGTCGATTCTGCTGAGCATCGTGGCGGTGAAAAACTGGGGCTGGCCGCGCTATCTGGGCGGGCTGATGCTGCTGGTCATGCTGTGCATCGACGTGCCGCTGTTCGGCGCCAACCTGATCAAGCTGGCGACCGGCGGCTGGCTGCCGGTGGCGCTCGGGCTAATCATTCTGCTGATCATGCTGACCTGGAAGACCGAGCGTTCGCGCCTGATCCGCCGATTGCGCGACAATCAGGAAGGGCTGAGCGCGCTGATCGAGTCGCTGGAGAAGGCGCCGCCGAAGCGGGTGCCGGGCACCGCGGTGTTTATGGAGCGCACGCCGCATGCGGTGCCGCTGGTGCTGTTGCATAACCTGAAGCATAACAAGGTGCTGCACGAGCGCGTGGTATTGCTGACCATCGTCACCACCGACATGCCGTACGTGCACAACGTGCAGCGGGTGGCGATCGAACAGCTGTCGGCGAGTTTCTGGCGGGTGGTGGCGAGCTACGGCTGGCGCGAGACGCCCAACGTGACGGACATTCTTTACCGCTGCGGGCTGGAGGGGATGAGCTTCACCATGAACGAGACCTCGTTCTTCATGTCGCGCGATACGCTGGTGCTGGGCAAACGGCCCTGGTATCTGCGCGTGCGCGGCAAGGTGTTCCAGCTGTTGCAGCGCAACGCGCTGCGGGCGCCGGACCTGTTCGAAATCCCGCCGAACCGGGTGATCGAGCTGGGGGCGCAGGTGGAATTCTGAATAAAAAAACGCTGCGGTAACCGCAGCGTTTTTCTTTTGCCTGGCAGTTACGCCAGACGCTGTTCGATGATGCCGCCGCCGAGGCAGATTTCGCCCTGGTAGAATACCGCCGACTGACCGGGGGTGACGGCGGAGACCGGCTCGTCGAAACGCACTTCGATGCGTTCGTCGTCGAGCGGGGTCACGGTGCAAGGGATATCCTGCTGGCGATAGCGGGTCTTCACCGTGCAGCGGAACGGGCCGCTCAGCGGCAGACGATCCACCCAGTGCAGCTGCTGCGCGATAAGGCCTACGGACATCAGGCGCGGATGATCGTGACCCTGCGCGACCACCAGCACGTTGTTGGCCACGTCTTTATCCACCACGTACCACGGATCTTCGCTGCTGTCTTTCAGGCCGCCGATACCCAGCCCTTTGCGCTGGCCCAGGGTGTGATACATCAGGCCCTGGTGTTCGCCGACGGTCTGGCCGTCAACGCTGACGATCGGGCCCGGCTGCGCCGGCAGGTAGCGGCCGAGGAAGTCGCGGAACTTGCGCTCGCCGATAAAGCAGATGCCGGTAGAGTCTTTCTTCTTGGCGGTGACCAGCTCCAGTTGCTCGGCGATGCGGCGCACCTCCGGCTTCTCCAGCTCGCCGACCGGGAACAGGCTCTGCGCCACCTGCTCGTGGCTCAGGGTGTAGAGGAAGTAGCTCTGATCTTTGTTGCCGTCGACGCCGCGCAGCAGGCGGCTCTTGCCGTCCACATCCTGGCGGCGCACGTAGTGGCCGGTGGCGATAAAATCGGCCCCCAGATCTTCGGCGGCGAACTCCAGGAAGGCTTTGAATTTGATCTCTTTATTGCACAGGATGTCCGGGTTCGGCGTGCGGCCGGCCTTGTACTCTTCCAGGAACAGCTCAAACACGTTGTCCCAGTATTCCGCCGCAAAGTTAACCGTGTGCAGTTCGATGCCCAGCTTGTCGCAGACCGCTTGCGCATCGGCCAGATCGGTCGCGGCGGAGCAGTACTCTTCGTCGTCGTCTTCTTCCCAGTTCTTCATGAACAGCCCAGCGACCTGGTAGCCCTGTTGCTGTAACAGATAGGCGGTAACGGAAGAGTCGACGCCGCCGGACATACCGACGATTACTTTTTTCTGGCTGTTGTCTGACATGGGGATCTCACGAACTTGAACACGAACCGTGCTGATAAAAACAAGCGCAGGATTTTACCACGTTGGCCGCGCCGGCGCACTGTTCATCTTGTGCTGCCCGGCGCGCTTAATGCGGCCAGGCGAAGCTGCCGACCAGCGACAGCGGGTAGCGCTCCGGCTGCTGATAGCTGCGAATGCTCTCCGCCACCAGCGCGGAGCGCAGGTTGGGCGCCTGCAAAATCTCTTCGGCGCTCAGCCACAGGCAGCGATCGATGTCGCTGTCGTGCGGCTCGGTCGGCAGCGGCTGTTCCAGCTCGATGACGAAGCAGAAGCGCAGGAACGGCGTGCGATCCGGCGCGATCCACTGGTGCAGGCGCAGGAACGCCTGCGGCGCGGCGCGGATGCCGGTCTCCTCCCACAGCTCGCGCTCGGCGGCCTGCACCAGCGTCTCGTCGGCCTCCAGGTGGCCGGCCGGCTGATTCCACAGCGCTTTGCCGTTGATGGTTTCTTCGACAATTAAAAATTTGCCGGCGGCGTGCACCACGCAGGCGACGGTGACGTGCGGTTTGAACATGCGGTCTCCTTACAGCGGTTTGTCGATGCGCCGGTAGATGTCGTCCAGCTCGGCGATGCGGGTGCGGTAACTTTGCAGCAGGCAGGCGGTGTCACCGCCGCACCGCTGGCGCTTGGTCAGCCAGGCTTGCTGGCTGTCCTGCATCGCGCCGCGCGCGCCCATGGCGAACAGGCCGCGCAGGAATTGATATTTGGTGGCCATTTGCACGTCCAGATCGTTCAGCGTGCGGTCGGCGCAGATGGCGCGCTCATCGCCGCCTGCCGCCTTGGCGCAGTCGAAGCTGGCGGCAGGGGCGGCGAACGGGGCCGCCAGGGCGGTAAACAGCAGTGCGATCGGAACGTGTTTCATGGCGCCTCCTTCAATTGCCGGTCTACAGGGAATCGATGGTTTTCCATTCACCAGGCTGCAGCGAACCCAACGAAAGATTACCCATACTGTAGCGAATCAGGCGCAGGGTAGGGAACCCGATATGCGCCGTCATGCGACGCACCTGGCGGTTTCGCCCTTCGAACAGGGTGATTTTCAGCCAACTGGTGGGGATGGATTTACGCTCGCGGATCGGCGGGTTGCGCGGCCATAGCCACTGCGGCTCGGCCACCAACTCCACCCCGGCGGGCAGCGTCGGGCCGTCTTTCAGCGTGACGCCGCTGCGCAGCGGCGCCAAATCGCTCTCCTGCGGCGCGCCCTCGACCTGCACATAGTAGATTTTGCCGGTGCGTTTGCCCGGTTGGGTGAGCTGCGCCTGCAGCTGGCCGTCGTTGGTCAGCACCAGCAGCCCCTCGCTGTCGCGATCCAGGCGCCCGGCGGCGTAAACGTCGGGGAAGGGGATGTACTCTTTCAGCGTGGCGCGGCCGGCTTCATCGGTGAACTGCGGCAGCACGTCGAAGGGCTTGTTGAATAACACAATGCGGCGCGGCCCCTTCTGCGCGGCGGGTTTGGCGGCATTCGGCTTGCTGAATCGTTTAACGTTGTGATTTCTAACAGAGAATTTTTTCATAACGGTTGAGATTACGGATGATAAGCGCATTATAACCGAATCCGTTTCGGATTGGCGCGGACCGAATATTCAAGTAGTATCTACACGCATCTTACAAAGCATTAACAAAATTGCGCTTGAAGGAGAGGTTGATGGAAAGCAAAGTAGTTGTTCCGGCAGAAGGTAAAAAAATCACGGTTGACGCCCAGGGTAAACTGGTTGTTCCTCATAACCCGATCATTCCGTTCATCGAAGGCGACGGCATCGGCGTTGACGTGACTCCTGCCATGATCCACGTGGTTGATGCGGCCGTTAAAAAGGCTTACCACGGCGAACGTAAAATCTCCTGGATGGAAATCTACACCGGCGAAAAATCTACCCACGTTTACGGTAAAGACGTGTGGCTGCCGGACGAAACTCTGGACCTGATCCGCGACTACCGCGTCGCCATCAAAGGCCCTCTGACCACCCCGGTCGGCGGCGGCATCCGTTCTCTGAACGTGGCCCTGCGCCAGCAGCTGGACCTGTACGTGTGCCTGCGCCCGGTGCGTTACTACCAGGGCACCCCAAGCCCGGTGAAACAGCCTGAGCTGACCGACATGGTGATCTTCCGCGAAAACGCCGAAGACATCTACGCCGGCATCGAGTGGAAAGCCGGTTCCGCCGAAGCGGACAAAGTGATCAAATTCCTGCGCGACGAAATGGGCGTGAAGAAAATCCGCTTCCCGGAGCAGTGCGGTATCGGCGTGAAGCCATGCTCCGAAGAAGGGACCAAGCGTCTGGTGCGTGCGGCGATCGAATACGCCATCACCAACGACCGTGACTCCGTGACCCTGGTTCACAAAGGCAACATCATGAAGTTCACCGAAGGTGCCTTCAAGGATTGGGGCTATGAGCTGGCGCGCGAAGAGTTCGGCGGCGAGCTGATCGACGGCGGCCCATGGCTGAAGATCAAGAACCCGAACACCGGCAAAGAGATCGTGGTTAAAGACGTGATCGCCGACGCCTTCCTGCAGCAGATCCTGCTGCGCCCGGCGGAATACGACGTGATCGCCTGTATGAACCTGAACGGCGACTACATCTCCGACGCCCTGGCGGCCCAGGTCGGCGGCATCGGCATCGCGCCGGGCGCCAACATCGGCTCCGACTGCGCCCTGTTCGAAGCGACTCACGGCACCGCGCCGAAGTACGCCGGCCAGGACAAAGTGAACCCAGGCTCCATCATCCTGTCTGCAGAGATGATGTTGCGCCACATGGGCTGGTTCGAAGCGGCTGACCTGATCGTTAAAGGCATGGAAGGCGCCATCGCCGCCAAGACCGTGACCTATGACTTCGAACGCCTGATGGAAGGTGCTAAACTGCTGAAATGTTCAGAGTTTGGCGACGCTATCGTAAAACACATGTAATGGTGTTGAAGCGTTAAATGAGAACGGGAGCCTTAGGGCTCCCGTTTTTTTACGGTTCAAATATGTGTGAGGTGTCGGACAGGTTCACTGAGTGGCGTTAGCCGATTCACGCACCACCAGCACCGGGCAATTGGCGTGGCGGACGACGGCGGTGGCATTGGAGCCGAGGAGATAAGTGATCGCAGAAGGGCGGTTGGAACCCATCACGATAATCTCCGCGTTGAGCGCATCGGCGAGCTCCAGGATCTGATCTTTGGGATCGCCGACGGCAACGTGCGTGGTCACTCTATCTTCAGGCACGCTGAATTCTTTGGCCGCTTTTGCCAGCCCCTCGGTTGCTACCGCAATGATTTCGTCTTTGGTTTCTATCGCCGCCGTGGCGGCAAAGCCGAAAGCGGCATAGGTGGCGCGCGACGGGATCACCGCCAGGAAATGGACGTGGGAGTCTTCGAGCCTGGCGAGCGCGTTGACATGCGGGATGACCTGCTGTGTTAATTCCGGCTCGGTAATATCGACTGGAACCAGGATAGTTTTATACATACTCCCTCCTTATCGTTTTCAAAAAACTCCACTTTTTGGATTATAGCTGCCCGAGGCAGGGAAAACGGCGATCGGTATGGCAGAACCAAAGAAATTGGTCGCCAAAAGGTAAGGTATGCGGAAATCGCAGGCGTGGCTAGGGGGAGAAGCAGTTACAGTCAGTATATTTGGTGGCGGAGTGAGAACGGGTCTTGGGATCCTCGTTTTTAACCTTTCTTATGCCTGCGATGTAGTGTCAGACATGCTACAACCCCTATCGTTTTCTCGATTTTCAACTCTGCTGTAGAGTTTATGTGTCGCTGAGATGAATGCGATAACATCAAAAATTACAAGGGGTTAAATATGTACGCTACAGAAACGCACTTCTTGGACAATGGCTATGTTTTCAACATTCCGCCGGTTCCCTACCGCCGTCGCATTGCGGTTCCATTGCTTTTAGCCGTAGCTAAAGGTGGGAAGTCACGTGCTAAACACAAGGTGATTTTTAATGGCGTAAATGTGGCGGAAGCCGCTGCTGCCGGCATTGTTATTCCCGGTGCCCCATCAATGGGAGATACAGGAACTAATAGCTGGAATGGATACATTCAGGCTAATGAATCTGTTTCTATTCAAGGGGTCGGTGAAACAAATGATGGTGGCCAAACGCCAAAATGCATCACTGTTTTGATCGGCGCTGAGTAATGCTAACGAAATAGTCAAACTGGCCGGCTGAATGATAGCGGTCAGTAGTGAATTGTTATCGGCAAGTATTGAGTCGTTGCCCGATGACCAAATGGATATTTGAAAGGGGTAATACCATGAGCGAGCAAGTGATTGAGTTTAGCTTTGACACCATTGCGATGCAGGACAACGCGGGGGCCTCTTTAGCGGAACAGCAATGTCATTATAAAGTCGACGGCGTTGAAGTCTGGAAGAACTACGTGGAGCTTTACAAGTTCAATGACGACGAGATGTTTGGCAACTATAGCGCAAGCATGTTGGCAATCCCCATTGACGCCAATGGAAAGCCGCTTCCGACGGACGTCTATCTACAAGTCCATGGCGTTAATGAGCGTCAGCTTCTGAGCGCCGCTGTTTGCGTCCATGGCGAGTGCGTTGGGTTCCAGGATATTGTGGGGGGTGAAGTCCGGCAGCGTGACGGTGTTTGGGGGCCGACAGTGCAGGCAAACTATACCCGACTCACCAAACAGGCCTGATGGCTAACCAGGTGATGGGCATAAATTGACTGAACCTATTCACCCTGCAGCCACTCTTGAGGAGTGGCTTTTGCGTTGGGGTACTTCACCTCGATGTATCGTCTCGGTCTGGTTTCTAATACTGTCGCCGTGTCATTGCTGTCTGTCTGAGGTCTCACGTATTCCAATTTGTGCCGGGACTCTTCGTTTTCAGCACGCCCTGCTGCTGTAGGCCGGTACTCTTACCGATACATCATCGCGCTCACTTCGGTCTTTAAAACCGTTGCTGCGCATCGTGACCACATAGTAGCGATAGTGATGTTTCTGTGCGTATTCGCGCACCAGATCTTCGGCGAACAGGCCGCTGAAGGTGACGGTGGTGACAAACGTCAGCCCTTTCACTTCGTAGGTGCTGATCTCTTGCGGGGTGCCGATATACGGCGGCGGGAACACGGTTTTGTGGAACTGGCAGCCCGCCAGCAGCAGGGTAAACAGCAGGGCGGCGGGTATTTGCGGTATGCTCATCGGGAAAAGCTTTCCTTCCTTGGCGTGTGTTTTAGTAACTCTATAATAGGATTACAAAATTCGGCGGGGATGTAAAAATTATCCCGCTTCGGTTGCCGTTTCGTTGAAGCGGTGTCGCCGCCCCCCATCAGAATGAAGGGATAAACATGTTTGTTCGTCTTGCCACTGAAACCGATGTCGCAGCCCTGATCGCCCTCGACAGCGTCGCCGAACACGAACCGCAGCGCGCGGCGCAGATCCGGGCCTGGTGCGGGCAGGGGGATTGCTATCTTGCCGAGGAACAGGACGTGGTGATGGGCTATGGCGTACTGCACTATCACTTCTTCGGCTGCGGTTTTATCGAGATGCTGATGGTCGGCGAGCGCTATCGCCGCCGGGGCGTCGGGCAGGCGTTGATTACGGCATTGAAGTCCCATTGCCGACACCCGAAGCTGTTCACTTCCACCAATCGTTCCAACCTGCCGATGCAGCGGCTGCTGCTGAACGCCGGATTTGTCGCCAGCGGCCAGATTGACAATCTCGATGACGGCGATCCGGAGCAGGTCTTTTTTATCCCGCTGCGCTAATACAGTCGGACATCGACCGCCTGCTGTTGCAGCCAGGTGCTGACGTAGCCATAAGCGGCATAGAAGGCCAGCAGCGCGAAGATCAGCACCGAAAGCGAGGCCAAAAATTTGACGTCGCCGTGCTTCGAAAGCTGGTAAGCACAAAAGATAAAGGCCAGCAGGCACAGCAGGGTGAAGGCGATGGCCAGCGTGGCGTAGAAAATAAGCATAACGAAACCCGTTCTTCCTTGTGAGCCTGGCAAGGATACCACAGACAAAAAAAGGGGCCCAAACGGGCCCCTGCGTGATTCGCTGCGGGAGGTTTACTCCACCGCGTCGGGATGGTTTTTGCCTTCCTCGATAAATTCTTCGTCGATCTCTTCGATGTTCTCCTCGCTGTCGCGGCCGGACAGGATGTTCCAGCAGGCGATGAACAGCGCGGCGATCAAGGGGCCGATGACGAAGCCGTTGATGCCGTAGATCTCCATGCCGCCCAGGGTGGAGATCAGGATCAGGTAGTCCGGCATTTTGGTGTCTTTGCCCACCAGAAGCGGGCGCAGGATGTTGTCCACCAGGCCGATCACCACCACGAAGAACACTACCAGGAAAATGGCTTTCCACAGCATGCCGGTGGCGAAGAAGTAGATCACCGCCGGCACCCAGATGATGGCGGAGCCCACGGCCGGGATGATCGACAGGAATGCCATCAGCGCGCCCCACAGCAGGCTGCCGTCGATGCCGGTAAAGTAAAACGCCAGCCCGCCGAGCGCGCCTTGCACCACGGCGACCACCACCGTGCCCTTGACGGTGGCGCGGGAGACGGCGGCGAACTTGACGAACAGGTGGTGTTTCACGTGCTGGGAGAGCGGCAGCGCTTCGAGCGCCAGGTTCACCAGATAGGGGCCGTCTTTCAGCAGGAAGAACAGCAGATAGAGCATCACGCCGAAGCCGACGACGAAGTTGAAGGTGCCCTTGCCGATCAGGAACACGCTGCCCGCCAGATATTGCCCGCCCTTGAGCGCCACCTCGGAAAGCTGCTTTTGGATCTCGGCGGCGCTGTTGAGGTTATGCTCCGCCAGGAAGCGCTGCGCCCAGCCGGGCAGGTGGCGCATAAAGTCCGCCAGCATGGTCGGCAATTGGCTGTTGTTGGTCTGCAGCTTGGTGTAGATCACGTTGAATTCCATCGCCAGCGACGAGGCGATGATCGCCAACGGCGTGAACACGATCAGGCAAATCAGCGCCACCGTCAGCAGCGACACCACGCCGTTGCGTTCGCCGACGTACTGCTTCAACTTCTTTTTCACCGGATGGAAAATCACCGCCAGAATAACCGCCCACAGCACCGAGGAGTAATAAGGCCCCAGCACGTCGAGAAAGGCGGCGGTAACGATGAACAGGATCAGAATAAAGAATCCCTTGGAAATGCCTTTAGACATCATAGTCGTCCCTCAAAAGATGAATTTTCAGCATAGATGAACTGAATGAAAACAACACTATCATCACCTTTGCTTAACCGGTAGGGGATTTTTAGTGGCGTATTCCATAGGGTTATTAAGGGCAAGGCGGGCGCCGCACGGTGAACAGGCGGCGGCGTGAGAAAATAAAGAGGGCTAAATAATTAACAAAATTTATCGATTGTGTTTCATTTTGTGAGCCGCGCTTGCCGCCTGCGCCAGGCTTTCCTAGTTTTTAGGAGGGCGGCCGTTCGCCCGATACCGCGAAGGAGTATGCAAATGACTGAACACAAACGACTTGCCGTTATCGAAAAGGTGCTGCTGATCGCTTTCGCCGGCGTGCTGGTTTATCTTGCCGCGACCGGCGCCTTGTCATTATCGGGTCTGGACCATCACTGGCCTTATCCTTCACGCTGAGCGTGATTGATCTCACCACGCAGACCCGATAACGATAACTAGCGGCTGTACCCTACGACACTGGATCCCCAGAATAAATCACCCGTCATTCGCCTCGTTCTTTGGCGCGCAGGGCGGTGACGCTCTCTCCGCCGACGCCCCAGTTGTCGGTGGCTACCTCGTCAATCACCACGAAAGTGGTGTGGCGTGGCTTATTCAGCACCCGTTCCAGCAGCATAGTGGCTCCCTCGATCAGCATGCGCTTTTGCGCGGCGCTGACCCCTTCGTCGGTCACTTTAATGTTGACGTATGGCATGGCGTTTCTCCCCGGTTTCACCAGACGCCGGCGGTGGCGCCGCCGTCAACCGCGAGCGCCGCGCCGGTAACGAAATTGGCGTCGGTCAGATACAGCACCGCATCGACGATGTCCTGCGGCTGGCCGACGCGGCCGGTTGGCGCCAGTTGCCGCATCTGCGCCAGGCTCTGTTCATCATTTTGATGCATCGGCGTGGCGATGATGCCGGGCGCCACGGCGTTGACCATCACGTTGTGCGGCGCTAACTCCAATGCCAGCTCGCGCACGGCGTGGTTAAGGCCGCCTTTAATCAGCACCGGCAGCAAGGCGGGCACTTTGCTGTTGGGCTGCATGGCGATCGACGCGGTGATGGCGACGATGTGGCCGGCGCCGCGTTGCTGCATATGCCGGGCGGCGGCCTGCGCCGGGTAGAAGAAGCCTTTCAGATTGGTTGCCACCATCGCGTCGACCTCCTCCGGCGTATAGTCGGCGATCGGCTTGGCGATAAATATGCCGGCGTTATTGATGAGAATATCTACCTGACCAAAAGCCTGTATCGCCAGGCTGAACAACCGCTCGGCGGTTTCCGGCAGCGCAATGTCTCCCGGCGCCAGCAGCAGATTGGCCGGGCGGCCGAGTTTGTCCGCCGCCGCCTGCAGCCGTTCAAGCGAACGGGCGTTTGCGACAACCTGATAGCCGCGCGCCAGGTAGGCTTGCGCGATGGCGAAGCCCAAGCCGCTCGATGCGCCCGTGACGATGACCGTTTTTACTTTGCTCATTTTCTCTCCTCGACAGGATAGGGATTGATCGTACGTGAACGGTAATCCATACCTGATGATTGAAAAATGAGGAGGAAAGAACTTTAATTTATACCTTATGTAATGAATTGGCAGGGAGAGACATGCAACGCCATTTTGACGACGTTCAGGTGGGCAGCATCGAGCTGTTTTGCCTGACGGTAGAAACCGGCAGCTTCACCGCAGCGGCCAATGCCGCCGGGATAACCCCTGCGGCGGTCAGCCGCTCGGTCGCGCGTCTGGAGACGCGATTGCAGGCGAAGCTGTTTATCCGCACCACACGCCAGATGCGCGTCACGGATGCCGGCCAGCGTTATTACCTGGAATGTCGCCGGGCGCTGAGCCAGCTGATGGAGGCCGAGGCGAGCATTTCCGGCGAACGGGACAAACCGGTGGGCACGCTCAGCATCAGCGCGCCGACGCTGTACGCGCATTTTAGGCTGTTGCCGCGTTTGCCCGAGTTTGCGCAACGCTATCCCGATCTCAAGCTGAATCTGCACGTCAGCAATCAGAATATCGATTTCTCCGAAGATAAATTCGACGTCGCCATTCGCGGCAGCGAGCTGAACGACTCCGGCCTGGCGGCGCGGCGTCTGGAGGAGGCTGAACTGATCGTGGTGGCGACGCCGGGCTATTTGCAACGCCACCCTGCGCCGCTCACGCCGGCGGATCTGGCCCGGCACGATTGCATTCAGTATGCGTTGCCCAGCACCGGCAGAAAAACCGCCTGGACGTTTAAGGTTCAGGGCGAAAACAGCAAAGTGGAAACTGCCGGGCGCTGGCTTTGCCAGGAAGATTACCTCGCCACGCTGACGCTGGTGAAAAGCGGCGCCGGACTGATGCAGGTGTATCGCTTTACCGTCGAACAAGAGTTGAGCAGCGGGGCGCTGGTCGAGGTATTGAAAGATTACGCCGGCGCCTCGCGTCCCTTCATCCTGCTTTACCCCTATGCGCGCTTTGTCCCGCTGAAGGTGCGGAAATTCATCGATTTCCTGACGCAAGCGTAGCCGCCAGCGCCAATACCGCTCCAGACACTGCCGCCGCCAGCACCAGCCACGCCGGGGCCGCCCAGCCGGCTGCGGCCACGATGGCGCTCAGCGCGACCGGGCCGATCACCTGGCCGAGGTAGTTTCCCTGCATCACCAGCCCGAGGCTCAGCGGCAGCAGCGTCGGTTCCGGCGTCGCCGCCGGCGTGGCGGCCAGAATGGTGGCGGGCAGTATGCCGGCGATGGCGCAGAACAGGAAACACAGCGGGATCAGCAGGCCGTTGGGCGTCATCGGCAGGAAAATGCCGACGCCGAAGACCCCGATCAACAGGCTGGTGGCGGCGAGCAGCGTTCTGGCGGGCAGCCCGCGCGACAGCAGCACGCCGGCGGAGAGGTTGCCGATGATGTTGGCCGCCACCGCCGCCGCGCTGATGCCGCCGGCGGCCGCCAGCGACAGGCCGATGCGCTGCATCAGAAAGATCGGCAAAAAGGTCATTACCGAGAAAAACTGCAGGTTGTAAGCGGTGAACATCAGCGCCAGCAACAGCGGCTGGCGCGCCCGCAGCATCGCGCCCAGCGCTTGTCGCAGCGGCAACGGCGGAACGTGCGCCTTGGCGACGCGGCGGGACGTGGTCAGCGGCAGCAGCAGGGCGGCCAGCAGCGTCAACGCCGCACCGGCCTGCCAGCTCTGCTGCCAGTCGGCCAGATGCGGGCCGAAAAACAGTGAAATGGCGATGCCCGCCGGCATGAAGGTGCTCCAGATGCCGAACACCAGGTTGCGCTGCGCCGGGGCGACGATGCGGTTCAGCACCGCCGGCGAGGCAACCACCACGATCACGAAGCCGAGGCCTTCGACAAAGCGGCTGACGATCAGCCCGCTGAAGTCGTGCAGCGTGGCGCCGGCGAAGCTGGCGGCGCTGATGATCAGCAGCCCGAGCGCCAGCAGGCGCCGGTCGCCCCAGCGGCGCACCAGCAGCCCGGCGGCGATGCCGCCGAACACTCCGACGAAGGGAAAGGCCGAAATGACCCAGCTGAGCGCCTCCAGCGAGCGGCCGAACTCGGCCTGCAGCGCCGGCAGCGCGATGGTGGCCTTGCCCACGTGCAGCGCCGCGGCGATGCCGGCGAACAGCACGTTGATGACGGCCAGCCAGGGCGTGGCGGCGGGGGAAATGCGGTCGATGGCGTCCGGTTTAATCGCAGTCATAACACTCTCCAGTGGCGGTAACGCCCTCACTATGCGTCTGCGCTACGACAGAAGTCGTTCAAATGCTGCGCTGTCACGTGGGGAAATTATTCATTTCGAGCTTTAATTTGCGCGCCTCGTTGTTTGGTGTGCCAGCGTGCCGCCCGGCGTGGACGCTCGCCCCCCTGCAGCGGTTTACTGTTCCGGCACGCAGCAGGCGTGTTGAATTCACTTTATAAGGAGCAGTGTATGTCAGAGATGATGAACGAGAGTCGGGCGCCGGCCATTGAATGGAGCTATGGCGGCCGGGGCGATGATATCAGCAGCAGCCTGAGCCTCGACACGGTTGAGGAGCAGCCGCAGGGTTTCTTGATGACGGTCGATCGGCCGGTGCAGATCTTTACAGAGGCGCTGTCGCCGATGATGGCCTTTGTCACGCTGCTGCGCCCGCTGTATGCCAAGACCAGCGCAGGCTTCCAGTATGTGCCGGTTTCTAACCCCTGGACCGACGTGCAGCGCCTGCCGGCCAGCGCGGGCTATCTGGGCGTGCAGGTCAACGCCGGGCTGTTCTTCCACGGCGCCAAGCCGACGCACTATAAAGATCGCGACGGCCAGATGAAACCGATCGACGGCGGCACTATTTTGCAGAACATCACCGTGCTGCATCAGGTGGCCCAGCCGCTGGGGCCTGGCGAAGGCGCGGTCTGAGCCGGCAGTGCTATCACGGGGCCGGACGCGGCCCCTTATCGCGCCTTGAAACCGTGCGCCGGTTGGGTAAAACTGGCTGTCTATTCAAGGAGAAGAGTATGTACAGCGACAACGAGAAAAAGTTTTATATCATCCTCAACCGCAATCACGAACCGGCCACGCTGTTTAACGCCTCCTGCCATCTGACGGCGGGCATCACCGATCTGATCGAGCAGCGCGAGTTTCACCACTATCCGAGCAGCCTCGACGGCGTCAGCGCCAATATGAGCCACTACCCGATCGTGATCCTGCAGGCTAAAAACAGCAGCCAGCTCAGCAACCTGATCCTCAAATGCAAGGAGGAGGGCGTGCTGTCCAACTTCTTCACCACCACCATGCTGTCGCACTCCGCCGAGCAGCAGATCGCCGACACCGCCAATACCCCTTACGAGCAGCTGGATTTCGTGGCGGTGGCGCTCTACGGTGACACCGAGCAGCTTAAGCCGCTGACCAAGAAGTTCTCCGTCTACCGTTAATCGCGAACGGCATCACATCAGGGGCGGCAACGGCTATGATATTTTCCCATCAAATCGTTGATGGAGATGAACATGAGCGGCAAGAAAACCACCATGGCGGCCATCGCCAGAGAGGCGCGGGTCGGCATCGCCACCGTCGATCGGGTGATCAACCAACGCGCATCGGTGCGGCCCGTCACCCAGCGCCGGGTGATTGAGGCGGCGAAAAAGTTGGGGTTCGCGTTGGAGAAGTCCCACTGCCTGTCGGCGGTGCTGGGCAGGCCGGAACGCCGCCTGAGAATGGGGTTCATCCTGCTGCGGCGCGAACACTCTTTCTATGCGCAACTGGCTGATGAACTGATGGCGCAAGCGGCGCCGTATCATGAGCCGGGTCAGCCGCCGCAGTTTATCTTTCACTCTCTCAATGCCATCGGCGACACCGCCGCCGCCATTAGCCAATTGAGCCGCCAGGTGGAAGCGATCGGCGTGCTGGCGCTGGATCACCCCCTGATCCACTATGCCGTAGAAGAAGCCGCCCAGGCGGGCATCAACGTCTTCGCGCTGCTGTCGGATTTATCGGTGCCCAGCCGCGCCGGCTACATCGGTCTGGATAATCAAAAAGCGGGCCGCACCGCCGGTTGGGCGGTGGACCGTCTGTGCCGGCGGCAGGGCGACGTCGGCGTGATCATCGGCGACAACCGTTTTACGTGTCAGGAGGCCTGCGAGATCGGTTTCCGCTCTTATCTGCGTGAGCAGATGAGCGGCCAGCGCGTGCTGGAACCGGTGCGCAGCCATGAGGACGCGGAAACGGCGCGCCGGGTCACGCGTGAACTGCTGGCGAGCCACCCGGAGCTGGCGGCGCTGTACGCGCCGAGCGGCGGTGTGGAGGGCATTATTCAGGCGTTGCGAGAGAGCGGCCGGCAGCATGACATCACGCTGGTGTGCCACGGCCCGGTGCAGGGCGGTGAAATGGCGCTGCTCGACGGCACGGTGGATCTGCTGCTGTGCCACCGCATTCCCGAATTGGCCGCCACGATCGTCGAGACGTTACTAGCCGCCGGTGAACAACCGGGATTACGGCACATCATTAATCGCTTCGATGTGATCACCAAAGAAAACCTCTGACGGCCGATGAGTGGTGGTTGCCGAGAGCAGCGCGCAACCAGGTGCTGCCTTAATTTGATAAAAAACTATCAAATAATTTATCAAAAATAGCGCGATCTCTATCAAAAAATAAAATTTTCATTATTGATAGTTTTGGAATTTTTGTTTGATACTGCCGGCATTCCCTGCAAAAAAGGAGCCGTCGCCATGACTTTGCCTATCGCCAATGCGCCCTGCAGTTGGGGCGTAGATGATCCGAACAACCCCCATTTGCCGCCCTACGCCACGGTTCTGCAAGAAGCGTCGGCGGCCGGCTACCGCAGCATCGAGCTGGGGCCGTGGGGCTATCTGCCGACGCAGAGCGAGGCGCTGTGCGCCGCGCTGGAGCAGCATCGCCTGTCGCTGGTGGCCGGCACGATTTTTGACGATCTGGTCAGCGAGGCGAACATTGAGCGCCTGCTGGATCTGACGCATCGGATTTGCCGCAACCTCTCGCGGGCGCCCAGGGCGGAGCCGAGCGAGGGCGATCGCGCCGCGCCGCCGTTCCTGGTGATTATCGATTTCGGCAATCCGCAACGCGCCAGATTCGCCGGGCGTTCAGATTTAGCACCGCGTTTGTCGCAGGCGGAGTGGCAGAGGATGATCGGGCACATTACGCGCATCAGCGAACTGGCCTGGCGGGAATACGGCGTGCGGCCGGTGGTGCATCCGCACGCCGGCGGCTGTATCGAGTTCGCCGACGAAATCGACCGGTTGGCGGCGGACATTCCGCATCACACCGCCGGATTGTGCCTGGATACCGGCCATCTGTATTACGCCGGGCTGGCCCCGGCTGCCTGGCTGAGCAAGCACTTTGATCGCCTCGATTATCTGCACTTCAAAGACGTCGATCCGCAGGTGTTCCGCGAGGTGCTGGCGCGCGGCGTCGATTTTTTCACCGCCTGCGCCGAGGGCGTCATGTGCCCGTTGGGCAGCGGGGCGATCGATTATCCGCAACTGCGTACGCTGTTGGCCGAGCGCGGATACCGGGGCTGGATCACTATCGAGCAGGAGCGCGATCCGCGCAATGTGCAGGGTAGCCTGCAGGACGTCACCGCCAGCTTGCGCTACTTGCGCGGCCTCGGCTTTTAATCAGGAGAAACACGATGATCAACGGCAGCAAACCTTTGGCGAGATCGTTGCGCTGGGGCATGGTCGGCGGCGGCGGCACCAGCCAGATTGGTTACATCCACCGTTCGGCGGCCTTGCGCGACGGCGCGTTTACTCTGTTGGCCGGCGCGTTCGACATTGACGCCGAACGCGGGCGTGATTTTGGCCGGAGTCTGGGCGTGGCGGCGGAGCGCTGTTATGCGGATTATGCCGAGATGTTCCGCGCCGAAGCCGCGCGGGCGGACGGCATCGAAGCGGTCTCGATCGCCACGCCGAACAACACCCATTACGCCATTTGCCGGGCGGCGCTGGAGGCGGGATTGCACGTGGTGTGCGAGAAGCCGCTGTGTTTCAGCGACGAAGAGGCACAGGCGCTGGCGGCGCTGTGCGAGCGGCAGCGCAAAGTCATCGGCGTGACCTACGGCTATGCCGGGCACCAGATGATTTTGCAGGCGCGGCAGATGATTGCCGATGGCCGGCTGGGGGAAATTCGGCTGGTGAATATGCAGTTCGCTCACGGCTTCCACGCCGCGCCGGTGGAGCAGGATAATCCCAGCACTCGCTGGCGGGTCGATCCGCGCTTTGTCGGCCCCAGCTATGTGCTGGGCGATCTGGCGACCCACACGCTGTTCCTGGCGGAAACCATGGCGCCGCAGCTGAAGATCCGGCGGCTGCTCTGCAGCCGACAAAGCTTTGTGCCGTCGCGCGCGCCGTTGGAGGACAACGCCTATGTGCTGATGGAGTATCACAACGGCGCCATCGGCTCCGTGTGGGCTTCGGCGGTCAACTGCGGTTCGATGCACGGCCAAAAGGTGCGCATTGTCGGTGAAAAGGCCAGCCTGGAGTGGTGGGATGAACAACCCAATCAGCTGCGCTTCGAAGTGCAGGGCGAGCCGGTGCGGATCCTGGAGCGCGGCATGCCGTATCTCGCCGCGTCGGCGCTGGCGGACGATCGCATCGGCGGCGGCCATGCGGAGGGGCTGTTTGAAGCCTGGTCGAATCTCTACCGCCGCTTCGCGCTGGCGATGGACGCCACCGATCGGCGCGACGCGGCCTTCCTGGCCGACTTCTGGTACCCGGACGTGCAGGCCGGCGCGCTGGGCGTGAAGTGGGTGGCGCGCTGCGTGCAATCCGCCGAAACCGACGCCGGCTGGGTCGCCTTCGACTGAGCGCGCGATTCGCTCAGACGCTGGCCCCGTCGTAGCTGTGGATCTGTAACGCATCGAGCGCGACGTCAGGCACGCAGCGCAGATTGACGGCACACATCGCGGCGCCGTCCGGCGCGGTGCCGTAGGCAAAGGGCTGGGCTCCGCAGACTCGGCAGAACTGATGGCGGATCTTGTGCTGATTGAAGGTGTAGGTGCTGAGCCGGTCTTGGCCGCTGCTGAGCGTGAACGCGCTGATGGGAAAGAACGACAGCAACAGCCCCTTGCGGCGGCAGATCGAGCAGTTGCAGCTGAGGGCTTCGGTCGGCAGTTCGGCGTCGACGGTGAAGGTGACGGCGCCGCAGTGGCAGCTTCCCTGGAATGACATGGCGGTGATCCTGTGGCAGGAGGGCGGGTTTGCCCAGTATAGTGCAATTTATCGCCATTCGGCCGCACCGGGCGGGGTTTCCTTAATAAATGCGCGGTTTTCTGGTAGGTTAAGGTTTAACGTCATCAAAAGGAGATCGCGATGTTAGAACATTACTATCCGGCCAATATGGGCGCCGAACCGGTCACGGACGAACAGCACAAACGGCTGGTGGCAGTGCAGGCGGCGCTGGAACTGATCAAGGCCACGCTGTCGGATACCAACGACGGCAACGGCGTGGACTTCCAGCTGAAGGCGGCGGAGAAGCACATCGGTCCGATGGCCGACGCCATTCAGGAAGCCCTGAAGTAACGGTTCGCCGTCACGTCAACCGCCCGTATCGGGCGGTTTTTTTTTTGCGCCGATTACTGCGATTTTTTTAGTGGCGCATTGCCTTTTTCCCGGCTGGTGCCATGAGCGGCGCGATCCTACTCTAGCGATCCGAGTCCTCATCAGGGTCATGCTCATGTTCCGCTTCAGCTTCTTTTCTTTCTTATTGCCGTGCCGCCGACGCGTCACCCAGTTGGCCGGCGCTGCGCTGTTGCTCTGCGGCGTTATGCAGGCGCAGGCCACGCAACGCATCGAGTTTTCACCGGACCCCGCCGGCGCCTACCCTGAGGGCATTGCCTGGAATGCACGCGCCGGTGCGTTCCTTATCTCCTCCCTGCGCGGCGGGCAGCTTGGCCTGGTCTACCCGGATGGCCGCTATCGGCGGTTTTCCACCGGCACGGGGCTTATCACCACCTCCGGCATGCTGGTGGACGCCGAGCGCAACCGGGTGCTGGTGTGCAACGAAGACGTGGGCGTGTCCCGCAACTCTGCCGCCGGCACGCGCAATCGCGTGGCGCAGGTGCTGGAGTTCAATCTCGATACCGGCGTGCTGCAGCAGACGTACGACCTTTCATCGCTAAGCCATGGGCCGACGCTGGCCAACGATCTGACGCTCGACGCACAGGGCAATATCTACGTCACCGACAGCTTCCAGCCGCAGATTTACAAGATCGATCGGGCAACGCGCCAGGTGTCGATTTTGGTGCGCTCAGCGCGCTTGATGCCGGCCGACGCACCCGCCGCTGCGCAGGGCACGCGGCCCTATCTCAATGGCGTCGTGTATCACCCGGACGGCTTCCTGATTGCGGCGGACTACACCCGCGGGCTGCTGTGGAAGGTGACGCTGGATACCACGCTTGCGATAAGTGAAATCAGGCTGCCGCAGCGGCTGAAAGGGCCGGACGGGCTGCGGCTCAAAAACGCCCATGAATTGGTGATCGTACAGTCTTTTCCGGGTGAAAAGGGGAGCATGTCCGGTGACGTGACGCTGCTCTCCTCGACCGACGGCTGGGCCAGTGCGCGTATCGCTGCGGTCGCCGCGCCGCCGGGATTGGATGGGCCGACCGGCGCCGCGCTGCGCGATGGCGAGGTGTGGGTCGTCAACTCCCGTTACCCCCGGCTGTTTGCTGACGTCGCTCAGGCGGAAAGTACCAAGACGTTCAGTATCGTCAAGGTGGCGTTCGAACCGGTCGCAGCGGATGGCCGCCGATCGGCGACGGTTGCCAACCCGGCCGGAATAGGATTAAATGCGCACTGACTGTATAAATAAACAGGTGCGCTGCGATGAGTCTGATGTTGAAGGGTGAAAAGATTGACCGTAACCGCTTTACCGGCGAAAAAATTGAAAACGGCAGTTTTATGCTGTGCGATTTTTCGGGCGCCGATCTGACCGGTACCGAGTTTATCGGCTGCCAGTTTTACGATCGCGACAGCCGACAGGGCGGCAATTTCAGCCGCGCGATCCTGAAAGACGCCAGCTTCAGAAGCTGCGATTTGTCGATGGCCGACTTCCGCCATGCCAGCGCGCTGGGGGTGGAGATCCGCGAATGCCGCGCGCAGGGCGCCGATTTTCGCGGCGCCAGCTTTATGAACATGATCACCAGCCGCACCTGGTTTTGCAGCGCCTATATCACCAAAAGCAACCTGAGCTATGCCAACTTCGCCAAGGTGGTGCTGGAGAAATGCGAGCTGTGGGAAAACCGCTGGCACGGGGCGCAGGTGCTCGGCGCCAGTTTCAGCGGTTCCGATCTGTCCGGCGGCGAATTCTCCGGTTTCGACTGGCGCGCCGCCGATGTCACCCAGTGCGATCTGAGCAACGCGGAACTGGGTGAGTTGGATTTACGCACCACCGATCTGCAGGGCGTTAAAATGGACAGTCACCAGGCCGCTCAACTGCTGGAGCGGCTGGGGATCGCGATCATCGGCTGAGTAACTGCCGCAGTCCCAGTGCGATGATCAAGGTGCCGCAGGCGCGATCGATCCAAGCCTTGCTGCGGCGGTAGGCGCCGGCGACAGGCGCGTGCGACAATACCAGCGCCACCAGCCCGTACCACAAGCTGGCTATCACCGCGACTTCCAGCAGCATGGCGAGAAAAGTCGGTGTAGAAACATGGGCGGGCGCCGCTGATGAGAAGACGGCGGCGTAAAACGCAATGGATTTGGGGTTGGCGATGTTGGTGGCGATACCCTGTAGAAAGGCGGCGCGAAAACCGCTTTTTCCGGTGGCCGCTGGGGTGCCGGAAGAGGGCGCCGCCTGGGCGATAAGCCGATAGCCGAACCACATTAAATAGCCAGCGCCGGCGACTTTAATCGCCATAGCCAACCAGGGGAACAGGGCGAAAACCACGCCGATGCCAAGAAGGGCGCTGCTCGCCCAGAACAGATTGACCAGCACGATGCCGGCCACCAAGGCAAACGCCTCTGTCCGGCGTGCTGAAACGGCTTTGTGAGCGACAGCGACGAAATTGGGGCCGGGGATCACCACGCCGACAATATACACGGTGAAAACGGCGAGTACGGCGGACATATCGATCATGGAAGATTGCCTGTTACAACAAGAGTACCGTTAGTTTTATAACGAATCCCGCACAGAATCCACCCGACCGATCGCGCCGCCGCTCCGATGACGGCCGGGAAGAGTTACGCATGCGGCACATTCCGGTGAATGCCTGGGGCACCGAGGCGATGGCGCTCGTCGACCGTTTGCCGAGGGGGCAGGCGAGCGGCCCGGCGCTGGGCTAAACTTAAGATGCATAAGAAACATGCGGCAAGGAGCGCCATCCTGTTTACGGATCTGACGAGGAGGGCCGCCATCATGGCTTACCGGCATATCGTTGTCGCCACGGATCTCAGCGAAGACGCCGAGTTCCTGCTGGGCAAGGGCGCCAGACTGGCCGCCGCGCTCAATGCCAAACTTTCCCTGATCTATATCGACATCCACCGCGCCGGCTATTATGTTGATCTGGGCGTGGGCGATTACAACTACACCGATCGCACCTTTTCGGAGCGGGTGAAGAATATGCTCAATGCGATCAAAGGGCAGTCTTCCTATCCGGTGGAAGAGGTGATCGTCAGCCGTGGCGCGTTGACGGAGGAGCTGAATCGGGTGGCGAAGGAAAAAGGGTTCGATCTGGTGATCTTCGGCCATCACCACGATGTCTGGAGCCGGCTGGTTTCTTCGGCGCGTCAGGCGATCAATGAGTTGAACGTCGATCTGCTGGTTGTTCCCATCGAGAAAAAATAGTCGCGGCCGCCGACGGGCGGCTGCTTTTTTCATTCGCATCGCTTATCTCTGAGCGGCCATAACCGTCTATCCGCAATAATCCCGCTTGCTGATAATCTGCCAGGAAAATAGTGACTGCCTGGAATTTTATTTTCTCCATCAATATGTTGGCCAAAATCCGATAAAGATTAACTCAGCGCATTGAAATGATTCGTATACCTCCTTTTGGTTAATAAACCGCACGTTTTGACTGGCTCTCAGGGAGCCTGAGTCTTATCCTCGGAGCAATGAGATTTGTATGACTTATATAAATGCGTTTACATGGAGGAGGTCTCATGCGTTTTGACAATAAAGTCGTGGTTATCACCGGTGCGGGCAATGGCATGGGGGAAGCGGCGGCGCGGCGTTTCTCCGCCGAGGGCGCGATCGTGGTGCTGGCCGACTGGGCCAAGGATGCGGTGGACAAGGTCGCCGCTTCGCTGCCGAAGGGCCGAGCGATGGCGGTGCATATCGACGTTTCCGATCACGTCGCGGTTGAAAAAATGATGAACGAGGTGGTGGAAAAACTGGGCCGCATCGACGTCCTGCTGAACAATGCCGGCGTGCACGTGGCGGGCAGCGTGCTGGAAACCAGCGTCGACGACTGGCGTCGCATCGCCGGGGTCGATATCGACGGCGTGGTGTTCTGCTCCAAATTCGCCTTGCCGCACCTGCTGAAGACCAAGGGCTGCATCGTCAATACCGCGTCGGTGTCCGGCCTGGGCGGTGACTGGGGCGCGGCTTATTACTGCGCGGCGAAAGGCGCGGTGGTCAACCTGACGCGCGCCATGGCGCTCGATCACGGCGGTGACGGCGTGCGCATCAACTCGGTCTGCCCGAGCCTGGTCAAAACCAACATGACCAACGGCTGGCCGCAGGAGATCCGCGATAAGTTCAATGAGCGCATCGCGCTGGGGCGCGCGGCGGAGCCGGAAGAAGTGGCGGCGGTGATGGCGTTTCTGGCCAGCGACGACGCCAGCTTTATCAATGGCGCCAATATTCCGGTCGATGGCGGGGCGACCGCCTCAGACGGCCAACCGAAGATCGTCTAAGCGTTAACGCACAGGCCCGGCCATGATGACCGGGCCTGCTGTTTTAGACGCCGATGCGGTCGCGCAGCGTGTAGTAGGCCGCGCCGATGGCGGTGAACGGGATCTGCAGGTTGCGTCCGCCGAAGAACGGCAGGTGCGGCAGTTTGGCGAAGGCGTCGAAGCGTTCGGCGTCGCCGCGCATCAGCTCGGCGATCAGCTTGCCCGCCAGATGGGTGCAGGTCACGCCGTGGCCGCTGTAGCCCTGCATGTAGTACACGTTATTCTCCAGCCGACCGAACTGCGGCATGCGCGACAGCGTCAGCAGGAAGTTGCCGGTCCAACGATAGTCGATACGCACCCCTTTCAGCTGCGGGAAGGTCTTCAGCAGCTTTGGCCGGATCAGGTTGTCGATGTCGTCCGGATCGCGCGCACCGTACACCACGCCGCCGCCGTACAGCAGGCGATGATCGGCGGTGATGCGGTAGTAATCCAGCAGGTAGTTACAGTCTTCCACGCAGTAATTCTGCGGGATCAGCGCCTGCGCGATCTCCGGCGCCAACGGTTCGGTGGTCACCACCTGAGTGCCGCACGGCATGCTGCGTTTGGCCAGCCGCGGCTCCAGCTTGTCGCCCAGGTAGGCGTTGCCGGCGACGATGACGAAGCGCGCCTTCACCTGGCCGTTGGCGGTGCTGATGAGCGCCGGTTCGCCGTGGCGGATGTTCGTCACCGCCGATTGCTCGAAGATGCGCCCGCCCTGCAGGCGAATCGCCTCGGCCTCGCCCAGCGCCAGATTGAGCGGATGGATGTGGCCGCCGCTGTGATCGAGCAGCGCGCCGACATAGCGATCGCTGGCGACCTCCTGGCGCACCCGGTCCGCATCGAGCAGCTCGAGCTGGGTATTGCCGTAGCGCTCCCAGTTGCGCTTTTGCTCGATCAGCGCATGGAACTGCTTGTTGTTCAGGGCGGCGAAGATGCCGCCGGGGCGGTAGTCGCAGTCGATGGCGTAGCGGCTGATGCGGCTGCGAATGATCTCCGCGCCTTCAAACATCATGCTGCCGAGCAGGCGGGCGCTTTCCGCGCCGTAGCGCTCCTCGATCACATCAATGTCGCGGCTGTAAGAGTTGACCAACTGGCCGCCGTTGCGGCCGCTGGCGCCGAAACCGATGCGCGCCGCTTCCAACACCACCACGTCGTAACCGGCTTCCACCAGGAACAGCGCGGAGGAGAGGCCGGTATAGCCGCCGCCGATCACGCAGACGTCGCACTCGAGAGATTCATTCAATTGCGGATAGGGCTGATGAGCGTTGGCCGTGGCCGCATAGTAGCTTTTTACGTGTTCAGTCATGAGAGAAGCCCTTATTCCAGCGAGATCCAGGTGGTTTTCAATTCGGTGAATTTGTCCAGCGCGTGCAGCGATTTGTCGCGGCCGTTGCCGCTCTGCTTATAGCCGCCGAACGGCACGGTCATGTCACCGTCATTGTAGTTGTTGACGAACACCGTGCCGGCTTTCAGCTGGCGCGCCATGCGGTGCGCCCGCGCCAGATCGCGGGTCCAGACCGCGGCGCCGAGGCCGTAGTCGCTGTCGTTGGCCAGCTGCAGCGCCTGTTGCTCGTCGTCGAAGGCGGTCACCGCCAACACCGGGCCGAAGATTTCATCGCGCGCCACGTTCATGGCATTGTCCACCTGGGTGAGGATGGTCGGCCCCAGATAGCCGGCGTGGTCGCCCTGTGGATGGTCGCGCCCGTCGAGGAACAGTGCGGCGCCCTGGCTCAGCCCCCGCTCGATATAGCCGGCCACTTTCTCGCAGTGGCCGCTGTCGATCAGCGTGCCCATCACCGTAGCGGGATCGAGCGGGTCGCCGGGGATGAAGGCCGCCGCATGTTTGCGCAGCGCCTGCAGGAACGCTTGCTCAATGCTCGCTTCGACCAGCAGGCGAGTGCCGGCGATGCACACCTGCCCCTGATTATAGAAGATGCCGGCGGCGGCGCTGCGGGCGGCCTGATCCAGATCCGGGCAGTCGGCAAAGACGATGTTGGCGCTCTTGCCGCCGGCCTCCAGCCAGACGCGCTTCATGTTCGATTCGCCGGCGTAAATCATCAGCTGTTTCGCCACCAGGGTGGAGCCGGTAAAGGTGAGGGCATCGACGTCGCGGTGCAGCGCCAGCGCCTTGCCGGCGTCGTGGCCATAGCCGGGCACCACGTTCAGCACGCCGTCCGGCAACCCGGCCTGTTGCGCCAGTTTGCCGAGCAGGATGGCGCTCAGCGGCGATTTTTCGGAGGGTTTGAGCACCACGCTGTTGCCGGCGGCCAGCGCCGGGCCGAGTTTCCAGCAGGCCAGCAGCAGCGGGAAGTTCCAGGGCACGATGGCGCCGACCACGCCGATCGGTTCGCGCTCGATCAGCGCCAGCGCATCGCGGCCGGTGGGGGCGATTTCGCCGTACACCTTATCGATCGCTTCGGCGTACCAGCGGATGCAGCGGATAGCGCCCGGCACGTCGTCGCGCAGGCTGTGGCGAATCGGTTTGCCGGTGTCCAGCGTTTCCAGCAGCGCCAGCTCTTCGTGATGCTGCTCCATCAGATCGGCGAAGCGCAGCAGCGTGGCTTTGCGTTGCGCCGGCGCGGCCTGCGCCCAGTCGCCGCGTTCAAAGGCGGCGCGCGCCGCGCTGACCGCCCGATCGATGTCGGCGGCTTCACCGCGCGCGACCTGCGCCAGCTCACGGCGGCCGGCGGGATCTTCCACGGCGAAACGCTTCCCCGCGGCGGCCGGCTGGTAGCGGCCGTCGATAAACAGCTGGTGCTCAATCTTCAGGGCCTGCGCCCGTTGTTGCCAATACTGCAAATGGTGAAAGTTCATGCCTGGCTCCGTTGATCAGAATGTCGTCGGCGTATGGGCGCTGATAATCCGGCAAATGCGCGCCGACGTGTTGCTGAAGCTGTGGGGAATGCCGGTATTGATGGCGTAGCTCTGCCCGGCCAGCAGGTGATAGCTCTGGCCGTTGACCTGCAGCACCACTTCGCCCTCCAGCAGCGTGCCGATCTCTTCCCCTTGGTGTTTGATGCGCTCGCCGGTGGTGGTGCCCGGTTCGTAGGTCTCGATCATCATTGCCAGCGTGCGGTTCGGATCGCCGTTGTGGATCAGCTTCATCGAAACGCCCTGGCTGCCGATTTCGATCAGATCGTCACTGCCTATCACGATCTGCGGTTCTGCCGGTTTTTCCGGCTCGGCGAAAAACGCCGACAGCGACAGACCGTATACCGTCAGCAGCTTTTGCAGCGTGCTGATGGCCGGGCTGACCTTATCTTGCTCGATAGTACTGATGGCGCTGTGGGTTAACCCAGACAGTTCGGCGACCCGGCGCTGCGACAACCCCAATTGTTGACGGATCTGCGACAGACGTTTTCCCGGTGCCAAGCTGACGTCGCTCATGGGCGTTTTTCCTTTTGATAGTTCCGACAGGCGGTAATGAAACCATCAAACAACAGGCGCGACAGGGCGTACTCGTCGCTGTTCCACTCCGGGTGCCACTGCACGCCGAGCGCGAAGGGCTGATCGCGCACGCTGATCGCCTCCACCAGTCCGTCGGCGGCGTGCGCCTCGATGCGAACGCTCGCGCCCAGGGTTTTGGCGCCCTGGCCGTGCAGCGAGTTCACCCAGAATCTGTTGCAATCCGGTATCAGTTGCGAAAGCAGCCCCCCTTCCTGAACGATGACTTCATGGGCGGGGGCGTATTGCTGTTCCAGCGGCAGGTCGTGATCTTCACGATGCTCCAGCAGCTCGGGCAGTTCGTACAGGCGGCGATGCAGGGTGCCTTGGGTGGCGACCACCATCTCCTGCATGCCGCGGCAAATGGCGAAAAGGGGAATGCGCCTGTCGAACGCCTGGCGGAGCAGCGCCAGGCTCAACGCGTCTCGGCCAGGATCGGCGTCAGGCTCATCGCCGTTTTCACCATAAAGGTGCGGCTGCACATTACTGGGGCTGCCCGGCAGCAAAATGCCGTCGAGGCGCGGCAACAGTTCCGCCAGCATTTCCGGCTCCGCCAGCGCGTGCGGCAGGGCGATCGGCAAGCCGCCGGCGGTGATAACGGCATTCAGGTACTTTTCTTGCAAGGTCTGTGTGAGGTGCCCGTTTAACCTATACCTGCACATGACGACGCCGATGACTGGTCTGTTAAATATATTGTCCATGCTATCCCCTTGGTACGTTCGAAATTATGAACGATAAGCTTCTCCACCGCCGATTTCGTTCAATATTCTATAAATCTAGCAGTCGATCGGGCAATATTCAAACCAAAAGTAACACTTGCAAAACAAATTTGTTTCATCTACGTTTCATTTGTGGGCATTATATTGAACAACACGGTCAATAAACATCGACGACAGCAAAACACAAACGGCGGGTGAACCATGCAGACCAACATCGTAGAAGTGGAAAACTTTGTTCAGCACAGTGAAGAGAGACGAAGTAGCGCGTTCCAGCGCGAAGTGAAGAAGTACCTGGAACGTTATCCGTTAACCCAACATGTCGACGTACTGCTGACCGATCTGAACGGCAGCTTCCGCGGCAAACGCATCCCGGTCGGCGGCCTGAACAAACTGGAGAAGGGCTGTTATTTCCCTGCGTCGGTATTTGCGATGGATATTCTCGGCAACGTCGTAGAAGAGGCCGGGCTGGGGCAGGAGTTGGGCGAGCCGGATCACGTGTGCGTGCCGGTGCCGGGCACGCTGACGCCGTCGGCGGCGGACCCGCAATATATCGCGCAGGTGCTGCTCACCATGCTGGATGAAGATGGCACTCCCTTTGACGTTGAACCGCGCAATGTGCTGAACCGAGTGTGGCAGCGTTTGCGTCAGCGCGGGCTTTCCCCCGTGGTAGCGGTAGAGTTGGAGTTCTATCTCATCGATCGTCAACGTGATGCGGAGGGCTATCTGCAGCCGCCTTGCGCGCCGGGAACCCAGGAGCGCAACACCCAAAGCCAGGTGTACTCCGTCGATAACCTGAACCATTTCGCCGATGTGCTGAGCGAAATCGACGAGCTGGCCCGTTTGCAGGGCATTCCGGCGGACGGCGCGGTGGCGGAGGCGTCGCCGGGGCAGTTCGAAGTCAACCTGCACCATACCGATGATGTGCTGCAGGCCTGCGACCATGCGCTGGCGCTGAAACGGTTGGTGCGCATGGTGGCCGAGAACCACAACATGCAAGCCACCTTTATGGCCAAACCGTATGAAGAGCACGCCGGCAGCGGCATGCACGTGCACATCAGCATGCTGAATGCGCAAGGCGACAATGTGTTCGCCGACGACGACGGCGAAGATTCGGCGCTGCTGAAACAGGCGTTGGCGGGCATGATCGCCCTGATGCCGTCCTCGATGGCGCTGCTGGCGCCGAACGTCAACGCCTATCGCCGTTTCCAGCCCGGCATGTATGTGCCGACCCAGGCTTCCTGGGGGCATAACAACCGCACCGTGGCGCTGCGCATTCCCTGCGGCGATCGCGACAACCACCGCGTGGAGTATCGCGTGGCGGGCGCCGACGCCAACCCTTATCTGGTGATGGCGACCATTCTGGCCGGCATCGTCTACGGCCTGGAAACCGCATTGCCGCTGCCTGGGCCGGTGACCGGCAACGGGCTGGAGCAGGACGGGCTACCGTTCCCAATCCGCCAGAGCGACGCGCTGTACGAGTTTGAACATCAGCCGGTGCTCAATGCATTGCTGGGCGAACGCTTCAGCCATGTCTACCTGGCCTGCAAAACCGACGAGCTGGTGCAGTTCGAGCGTCTGATCACCGAAACCGAAATCGAGTGGATGCTGAAAAACGCCTGATCCCGCTCACCTAACGACTACCGCGCGCGTCCGGCGCATTTCATCGGCTCTCCTGTGGCCGGTGAGGCTGCGCGCTGCGGTAAAGAATTTCTTCTATCACGGCGTACAGGACGCCGACGAGGAAATAACCATGACTCAGTCATCCCCATGCGCAGGCGTTTGCCTGTGCCGCAGTGCCTACGGGCCGGTCGCCGGCCGCCCGACAGTGACCCCAAATCGTTTTTCCCGCCGCCTGAACAGCAGTTTCCCCGCGGCCTCTCTGAATGACGTTGCACGGTTGACAGCAGAGGACCAAAAGGGGAACTGCCATGACGATTAAAGCCATCGACAGCGGCCCGGCGGGCAAACCGCAGCTGCGCAAATCCCTCAAGCTGTGGCAAGTGGTGATGATGGGCCTGGCCTATCTGACCCCGATGACAGTGTTCGACACCTTCGGCATTGTCTCCGGCCTCACCGACGGCCATGTGCCGACCTCCTATTTGCTGGCGCTGGCCGGCGTGTTGTTCACCGCCATCAGCTACGGCAAACTGGTGCGCCAGTTTCCCACCGCCGGTTCCGCCTACACCTATGCGCAGAAGGCGATCAACCCGCACGTCGGTTTTCTGGTGGGGTGGTCGTCGCTGCTGGATTATCTGTTCCTGCCGATGATCAATACGCTGCTGGCGAAGATTTACCTGACCGCGTTGTTCCCGGAAGTGCCGCCCTGGGTGTGGGTGGTGGGCTTCGTCATCCTGATCACCGCCATCAACCTGAAAAGCGTCAATCTGGTGGCCAACTTCAATACCCTGTTCGTGCTGGCGCAGGTGGCGATCATTCTGGTATTTATCTACCTGGTGGTGCGCGGCCTGCACAACGGCGAGGGGATGGGCACGGTGTGGAGCCTGCGGCCGTTCCTCAGCGAGAATGCCCACCTGCTGCCGATCATTACCGGCGCGACTATCCTGTGCTTCTCGTTCCTCGGTTTTGACGCGGTCACCACGCTGTGCGAGGAGACGCCCGACGCCGCCAAGGTTATTCCGCGCGCCATCTTCCTGACTGCGCTGTACGGCGGGGTGATCTTTATTAGCGTTTCGTTCTTTATCCAGCTGTTTTTCCCGACCATTCAACGCTTTCACCAACCCGACGCCGCGTTGCCGGAGATCGCGCTGTACGTCGGCGGCAAGCTGTTCCAGTCGATCTTCCTGTGCGTGACCTTTATCAACACGTTGGCCTCCGGCCTGGCGTCGCACGCCAGCGTGTCGCGCCTGCTGTATGTGATGGGGCGTGACAACGTGTTCCCGGAGAAATTCTTCGGCTATATCCACCCCAAATGGCGCACGCCGGCGCTGAACGTACTGATGGTCGGGCTGGTGGCGTTGTCGGCGCTGTCGTTCGATCTGGTGACCGCTACGGCGCTGATCAACTTTGGCGCGCTGGTGGCCTTTACCTTCGTTAATCTGTCGGTGATCAGCCACTTCTTTATTCGCGAAGGGCGCAACAAAAGCTGGAAGGATCGCTTCAACTTCCTGTTCCTGCCGCTGGTGGGGGCGTTGACGGTGGGGGTGCTGTGGCTGAACCTGGAGAAGAGCTCGCTGACCATGGGGCTTATCTGGGCGACGCTGGGTTTCGGCTATTTGGCCTGGCTGACCAGACGTTTTCGTCAGCCGCCGCCGCAGTTGGAGCGGCAACCGCAGCAATAAATTCACAGGCGGGAGTTTCCCGCCTTTCTTTTTGGCGCGTGCGGCAGTAGAGTGAAAAAACTGATAAAAAATAACCTATTGGACCTGCCTTATGCCCGCTTTGCCCTTGCGTACCCGCGCCACGTTGCTCGGTTTGTTGGCCATCGTGCTGTGGAGCAGCGTCGTCGGCCTGATCCGCAGCGTCAGCGAAGGGCTGGGGCCGATCGGCGGCGCGGCGATGATCTACAGCGTCAGCGCGGTGTTTTTGCTGGTGGCGCTCGGCGTGCCGAAATGGCGCAGCTTTCCGCGGCCTTATCTCATCGTCGGCAGCCTGCTGTTCGTCAGTTACGAGATCTGCCTGTCGCTGTCGCTCGGCTACGCCAACACCCGCCTGCAGGCGATAGAAGTGGGCATGATCAACTACCTGTGGCCCTGTTTCACCGTGCTGATGGCGTTGGTGCTTAACGGCCAAAGAGCGAAATGGTGGCTGCTGCCGGGGCTGCTGCTGTCGCTGTTCGGCATCGGTTGGATCATGAGCGGCGAGGGCGGCTGGTCGCCGGCGCAGATGCTGGCCAACGTGCGCAGCAACCCGCTCAGCTACGCGCTGGCCTTCAGCGGTGCGGTGATCTGGGCGCTGTATTGCAACCTGACCAAGAAGATCGCCCAGGGCAGCAACGGCGTGGTGCTGTTCATCGTGCTGACCGCGCTGGCGCTGTGGCTGAAGTATGCCTTCAGCGCGGAAAGCGGCATGCAGTTCAGCCTCGGCGTGACCGTAACGCTGCTGTGCGCCGGGGTGGCGATGGGGGCGGGGTATGCCGCCTGGAACGTCGGCATCTTGCACGGCAACATGACGCTGCTGGCCACCGTCTCCTATTTTACCCCGGTGCTGTCGGCGGTGTTCGCCGCGTTGGTGTTGCACACCTCGCTGACCGTCAATTTCTGGCAGGGCGTGGCGATGGTCACTCTCGGTTCGCTGATCTGTTGGCGGGCAACTCGCGGAAATTAACGGAAATTATCCGCTGTCGTCGCAATGTTGAACTAGAATTTAACTAGCCATGTTGCCTGAAGGAACGACGACGATGAGAAGCGACATTCAATTTATTCAACAGCCTGAAATCGACGTGCATCACTATGAGCGCGGCGATACCGTTCGCCTGACCACGGCGAATTTGCGACATGAATATCAGCTCGACGTTTATATTTTGCGTCGCGACGACAAGTTGATTTACGGCTCGGTCGTCGCGGCGGCGCCCAAGACCGATATTCCGGTCGCCAGTTGGGAGGTGAAAAACGGCGAAGAGGTGGCGTTCCGCCAGGAAAACATCGCCAAAGCGGTGCCGGCGGTGAACTGATTTCATGCTCCGCACTTTCTCCTGATTCTGATGAAGGCCGACGCTGGCGCGTCGGCTTTTTCTTTTCCAGGGCGTGATCACGCCCTGATGTCATTTGGCTCAAAAACTGCGCTAAAAAACGCGGTGCATGACAAAAATCACAGCGAATGTGAATTTGCATGAAACATAATTTGACAAATGTGAACGCAATCGATTACCTATTCGCGAAATGCGTAACTGGATCACAGATTCTTACAGTCAGTGGTTTCTATAATGCGCGCGTCATCCGAGTTTCTGTGTGAAGACAACGCCAGGTGTCGGCAGACTCATTGTCATCTTTTCTAAACGGGCAGGAAATGGCCCTTTAAGCATGTGGTAATAAAATGAAAAAAATAGCTCTCGCAGCAGGTGTACTGCTCGCAGCGTCTTACAGTGCATCATCAATGGCTGATAGCAAAGACAGTCAATATGTCTCCGACTGGTGGCACCAGAGCGTCAACGTGGTGGGCAGCTACCACACCCGCTTCGGGCCGCAGCTGAATAACGACGTGTATCTCGAATACGAAGCCTTCGCCAAGAAAGACTGGTTCGATTTCTACGGTTACGTTGACGTGCCGAAATTCTTCGGCGTAGGCAATACCCCGGATCGCGGCATCTGGGACAAAGGCTCCCCACTGTTTATGGAGATTGAACCACGTTTCTCCATCGACAAACTGACCGGCACCGATCTGAGCTTCGGTCCGTTCAAAGAGTGGTACTTCGCCAACAACTACATCTATGATCTGGGCCACAACGCCGACGGCCGTCAAAACACCTGGTACATGGGTCTGGGCACCGATATCGACACCGGTCTGCCGATGAGCCTGTCGATGAACATCTATGCCAAATACCAGTGGGAAAACTACCAGGCCGCCAACGAGAACAGCTGGGACGGTTACCGCTTCAAGGTGAAATACTTCGTGCCGCTGACCCAGGTGTGGGGCGGCAACCTGAGCTACATCGGCTTCACCAACTTCGACTTCGGCTCCGATCTGGGCAAGGACAGCCATTGGGTTGACGGCACCGGCAAACAGGTGCGCACCAGCAACTCTATCGCCTCCAGCCATATTTTGGCGCTGAACTACGATCACTGGCACTATTCTTTCGTGGCGCGTTATTTCCATAACGGCGGTCAGTGGCAGGATGGCGCGGATATCGGCACCCCGCAGGGCCCGATCAAGTCTACCGGTTGGGGTTATTACCTCGTGGTCGGCTATAACTTCTGATTTTCCGTGCTATCAGAAACAGAAAACCCCGCCTGGCGGGGTTTTTTTTTCGTCATCACTGGGCTTGTTCAACCGGGAGATGCTTCACCGGCATAAACAGTCTGCCTTTGATCACGTGACATTCATTATTTATCCAACTAATGATTTGTTCACGGCTGACGCCTTCCGACTGCGCGTACTGATGAAGATCGCCGTTAAAGTGCCGAGTGATGTATTCCATGAGGGTCATTTGCACGTCTTTTGCTCCTGAACGCCCACCCGTTGCCAGCCTGGCCACCGCGGGAGGTTGAGGTTTCTCAGACAGCGAATGTAAATTATCGGCAACGAAATCTCAACATAAAGCACCAGATTGGGGCGACAGCGGCGGGAAAAAGAATCCCGCACGGAGAGGCGGGAAATGTTCGCTATTATCATTATGGATGATAAGAATAAGATTTGAGGTGCGACGAAAAAGAGCACGCTAACTCTTTTTTGTTACCTTCCCACGCTAGCGCAAGGCTTATTTTTCTTCAAGAAAAATCTGAGACAAGCATCGGCATTTTCGAGGCATTTTGCGTTAAAACAAGAGAGTGGCGCGAATGCCGTAAAACCGCACTGTCATCTCGGAGTTTTCCTTATACTTTGTCTGGAAAAGGCCAGCTATAGTCAACAGAGTCACCCATGCAGGAATACACAACATGAACAAACGTCGTACGACTCTCACGGTGTTGGCGCTGATTGCATCGCTGGGGTTGTCATCCGCCCCGGCCTTGGCCGACAAAGGCGGCAATGGTAACGGCAACGGAAACGGCCATGGCAACAGCGGCAATCACGGCAATAACGGTAACCATGGCAACAACGGTAACAACGGTAACAACGGCAATCACGGCAACAAAGGCAATAAAGATAAAGGCGGCTATAGGAACGACGATAATCTGGTATCAGTCAGCCTCTCGCGCGACCGCGCCCGTTCGCTGGCGCACAACTATGGCCTGACCGGCTACAGCTCGCTGCCACCGGGCATCGCCAAAAATCTGGCGCGCGGTAAACCGCTGCCGCCGGGCATCGCCAAAAAAGTGGTGCCTTACTCGATGCTGCGTGAGTTGCCGCAGTACCCGGGTTATGAGTGGCGTATCGCCGGCGACGATCTGGTGCTGGTCGCACTCAGCACCGCGATTGTGGCCTCCGTGATCAATGGCGTTTTCGACTAACGTTTGTCGAGCGTTATCGGGCCTCGCTGCGGCGGGGCCTTTTTATTTGCCAGCGCGGGGCGGACGTGGTGAACTTTGGGCCTTACGTTTTCACTGCATCATAAGGGAGGCGCCATGTTCAGGGCGTTATTGATAGCGTGTTGCCTGACCAGTTTTCCGGCGTTGGCGGGCGGCGGCGCCGCCATCGGCGAGCTGGTGAACCAACGGCTGTCGTTGATGAAAGACGTGGCCGGTTACAAGGCGCAGCAGCATTTGCCGATCGAAGATCTGGCGCAGGAGGCGAAGGTGTTGGCCCGCGCGCAGGCGGAGGCGGGGCGTTTGGGGCTGGAGCCGGCGTCGGTACGGCCTTTTATCGCCGCGCAGATGGACGCCGCCAAGGCGATTCAGTACCGCTATCGCGCCGACTGGTTGGCGAACCCGGGATCCGGCTGGGAGCCGCGCCCGTTGGCGCAGGTGCGCCCGCAGATCGCGCAACTGAGCAGCCAGATATTGCAACGGTTGGCGGAGCGGCTGCGTGCCGGCCCGCTCGGCGAGGCGGATCGGGCGGCGTTTATGGCGTCGGTGGATCAGGTGAATCTCAGCGACGCCGACAAACGGCGGCTGGCGGATGCGCTGCTGGCGGTCAAAACCGGCAGCGCACGCTGAGCGTCAGTCGCGGCCGACGGTGCTGCGGCGGAAGGTCAGCATCCGGCTGCGGTTGGCGATGAGATCCACGTTGTAACCGCGGAAATAGAGGCAAAAGCGTTTTAACCACGGGCCGTCCTGGCACTCCACCAGCATGCGGCCCTGGCCGAGCGGGCTGAGCGTGCCGGTCTGCGCCGCCGGGCCGACGCCGATATGCACCCGATTGCCGCGAATTTCAAAGGCGGTGCGATAGTGCGGGTGATACCACAGCCCCTGCACATGCTTCAGGCAGTCGCCGTTGGCCGTGACCGGCAGGAAACGGCGCGCCACATGCCCGACTTCGCCCTCGATCGCTTCACCGGTCCATTTCAATTTGATCGGCATATGGGCGGACAGCGACACCGCGTACCCATCCTCGCCCTGATACAGCGGCTCACCGCTGCCCAGATAGGCCAGATTGCCGTCTTTGACCTCCAGCCAGTGCGGCTCGGCCAGGGTGGCATAGAGGCCATCGGGGATCGCCGCGCTGCGCTGCGGCAACGGTTCGCCCAGCAGCGTCGCCATCACCTGCAGGGCCATGCCGAAGCTGTCGCAGTCTTCGCGGTTGGCCACCAGCGCGACGCCGGCCTGACGGTCGGGCGCCAGCAGGAAATAGGTTTTGTAACCGGCGTGGGAACCGCCGTGGCCGAGCAAGCGGCGGCGGCCCAGCGGGGTTTGCGCCAGACCCAGGCCATAGGCGCTGAGTTGGCCCTGATTAAGGCGGCGCGGTGCGCCGAGTTGCGCCAGCACGCCCTGGCCGGGGCTCTCGTCGGCCAGCAGCGTCTGCAACCAGCGGGTGAGGGCGTTGAGGCTGCCGGTCAGGCTGCCGGAGGCGGAAAGGTGCAGGCCGGCGCTGGCGTGTTGCCAGCCCTGCGGCGCACGCCAGTAACCCGGCACCAACCCCGGCACCACGTCGAACCAGCTTTCCGGCGCCCGCATCTGCACCTGCAGCGGCCGGGCGATGTGCTGTTGCACCAGTTGGTCGAAATCATACCCTTTGCTGCGCAGCGCGGCCTCCAGCAGCCGATAGCCGGTATTGCTGTAGGCGATCTCGCTGCCGGCTTCGTAGTTCAATTTCTCCAGACCCTCGACAAACTGCATCACCGGCTGCGCCTCGCTGACGGCGTGCAGCGAGATGCCCAGCAGGCCGAGCGTCTCGCGCACGTCGGGCAGGCCGCCGGTCATGTCCAGCGCCTGGCCGACGGTAACGTCCGCCAACGCGGGCTGTAGGGCGGGGAGCAGTTCACCCAGGCGTTGCTCCAGCCGAATGGCGCGCTCGGTGGCGTTCAGCGCCAGCGCGGCGAAGATATGCTTGGTCACTGAGGCATAACGCACCACGCTGTCGGCGGTGAAGGGGGTGTTCTGCGCCAGATCGGCCAGGCCGGCGCAGGCGGTGGCGCGGCGTTGTTGGGCGTCAAACAGGGTGATGGCGCCGCCGGGTTCGCCATGCCGTTGCCAGCCGGCCAGCAGTTGTTCGGCCAAAGCGCCGGCAGCGCGCCAGTTTAACGGTGTTACAGACATAGGGCCTCCAGAGAGTATTCGAAATGGGCCTGCTCGGCCACACGCCGCCCGGCGCTGAGCGCGGGCTTTTGGGCTGATTGTGGCGCAGTGCGTTTTTCGTCGGCCGCCGTTTTGTGCGCTGTTTGGACCAGCTAGCGGGGAATCACGCGAAACTTTGATATAGCGCGCAGATTGCTGCTGGCGTTGCGGTTAGAGGCAGGAGAAAAACAGGCGCCCGGCGGCGCCTGTAAAGGGGGATCAATTCAGTCTGGCGGCACCGTCCAACAGGCTTTCAATCATCTGCTTGAGCAGGCGCTGCAGCGAGGCGGCGCGCTGGGGCTCGAACGCAAAAGGATACTGTTCGGACATGTAGTTGACCTGCGCCAGTTCGAGCTGGATCGCATGCTGTTGCTGCTGCGGTTGACCATAGGCGCGGGTGATATAACCGCCCTTGAAGCGGCCATTCAGCACGTGGGTGTACTGCTGTTGCTGCTCGCAGCAGGCGACCAGCCGATCGCTCAGCGCCTGGGCGCAGCTTTCACCGCCGTTGGTGCCGAGATTGAGATCCGGCAGCTGGCCGTCGAACAGCCGCGGGATCACCGAGGCGATCGAGTGCGCGTCGAACAGCAGCGCATAGCCGTGGCGCGCTTTGAGGCGCGCCAGTTCGTTCTGCAGCTGCTGATGATAAGGTTGCCAAATTTGCTGCAGGTAGAGGGCGCGTTCTTCGTCCGTCGGCGCTTTGCCCGGCAGGAAGCTTGGGCGGCCGTCGAACAGCACGTCGGGATACAGGCCGGTGGTGGCGGTGGTGTACAGCGGCTTGTCGTCCGCCGGGCGGTTCAAATCGATGACGAAGCGCGAATAGTTGCCGACCAGTACGCTGGCGCCCATCGCCCGGGCGAAGTCGTACAGCTGCGGAATGTGCCAGTCGGTATCGGGCAGCGGGCGAGCGTCGTCGGTCAGCCCGGCTTCGACCGCCGGCGTCAGTTGTGTGCCGGCGTGCGGGATGCTGATCAGCAGCGGCAGGCTGCCGGTCTGGAAGCTAAAAGGATCGCGAATGGTCATTGACGTACTTCTCCTCGGAAAATCACCGTACAGGGCAGCTGGCCGCCCAACCAATAAGCCAGTTCCGCCGGCCGCGACAGCGGCCAGTGAACGAAGTCCGCCACCTTGCCGGTTTCCAGCGTGCCGTGGCTGTGTTGCAGCCCCAGCGCTTTGGCGGCGTGGGTGGTGACGCCCGCGAGCGCCTCTTCCGGCGTCAGGCGGAACAGCGTGCAGGCCATGTTGATCATCAGGCGCAGCGACAGTGCCGGCGACGTGCCGGGGTTGGCGTCGCTGGCGATCGCCATCGCCACGTGGTGTTTGCGGAACAGCGCTACCGGCGGGCATTGGGTTTCACGCAGCAGGTAGTAAGCGCCCGGCAGCAGCACCGCCACGGTGCCGGCGTCGCCCATGGCGCGGGCGTCTTGCTCGGTAGCGTATTCGAGATGGTCGGCGGAGAGCGCGTGATGGCGCGCCGCCAGCGTGCTGCCGCCGAGGGCGGAGAGCTGTTCGGCGTGCAGTTTGACCGGCAGACCGGCGGCTTCGGCGGCGGCGAAGACGCGCTCCACCTGCGCCGGTGAGAACGCCAGATGCTCGCAGAAGGCGTCGACCGCATCCGCCAGACCGGCGGCCGCCGCCTGCGGGATGATGGTGTCGCAGACCAGATTGATGTAGTCGTCGGCGCGGTTGGCGTATTCCGGCGGCAGCGCATGGGCCGCCAGACAGGTGGTTTTCACCTCGACCGGCAGCAGCTCGCCCAACTTGCGCGCCACCCGCAGCATTTTCAGTTCGCTCTCCGGGCTGAGGCCATAGCCGGATTTGATCTCCACGCAGGTGACGCCTTCCGCCAGCAGCGGCCGCAGGCGGAACAGCGCCTGCTCCAGCAGCAACGCTTCGTCGGCCTCGCGGGTGGCTTTCACGGTGGAGATGATGCCGCCACCTTGCGCGGCGATGTCGGCGTAGCTCACGCCGTTCAGCCGCTGTTCGAACTCGCCGCTGCGGTTGCCGCCGAACACCAGGTGCGTGTGGCAGTCAACAAAGCCGGGGGTGATGATGCCGCCGTCGAACTTCACCGTTTCGTCCGCGATAAGATCGGGCGGCAGCGCCGCATGTTCGCCAATCCAGACAATCTTGCCGTCGCGTACGGCGATCGCGCCGTCGGTCAGGGTGTGATATTTGCCGTCGCGCATGGTGACGATATCGGCGCCGTGCCACAGGCTGTCACAGTGGATCTCAGACGTCATTGCTTTCCTCCGCCGGAGCCGCAGCTCCCACATGGTTGTATATACAATTAAAAACAACCTAACGCATTCACCGGGATGTCACAAGAGGCGGGCGAGATTTTGTTATCAGGATGTGATCGACAGCGGAGATGCGGGCGCAGGGCGCGCCCGCCGGGGTTCAGACTTCGCTGGTGAAGCGGCCGAACAGCTGATAGCGGCTGCCGGGGTACAGCAACCGCGCCGAGGTCACCACGGTTTTGCCGGACCAGGTGCGGCGATGGATCAGCAGGCCGGGTTCGTGATCCTCCAGCTGCAGCAGCTCGCGCTCCCGCCGGGTGGGGATCACCGCTTCGACGATGTGTTCGCCGGCGGTCAGCGGCGCGGCCTGCGTCAGGTAGGTGTAAGGGGTGACGCGGTCGAAATCCTGCTTCAGGTAATCCGGCGCCACCAGCGGGTTGACGCAGCGGTCTTCCACCTGCACCGGCACGTCGTTTTCGTAATGCACGATCTGGGAGTAGAACAGCCGTTGGCCGGGCTGAATGCCCAGCGCCGTCGCTTCTTCCTCGCTGGCCGGGCGGGCCTTCAGCTCGAGGATTTTACTGCTGTGGCGATGACCGCGCGCGGCGATCTCATCGGCGATGTTGTGCACTTCCAGCAGTGCGGTATGCGCCTTGGCTTCGGCGACGAAGGTGCCGACGCCCTGCATGCGGATCAAAAAACCTTCGCTGGTCAGCTCGCGCAGCGCGCGGTTGATGGTCATGCGGCTGACGCCCAGTTCCGCCACCAGTTCACTTTCGGAGGGCACGCGCTGGTGCGGTTGCCAGTGCCCCGCACGGATTTGATTCACGATCGCCTGTTTGACCCGTTGGTAGATCGGGGCGGGGGCATCGCTCATTGCAGCCGCCAGTTGTAACACGGTCTGTTGTTCAGCCACGACGTTAACCTCGTCAAATAAAAAAATAATAACACCAGTTTACTGTTGATGTCGGCGTATGTATATGTATATACAACTAGTGGCCGTCGCGCCAGAAACTTGCCGGCGGCCGCCAAAAAATTCCTGAATGCGCGCCATCGCCGCGCCTCATTCACCGTTACATCAACCGTGGAATACTGCCATGCCTGCTTATTTTGCCCCACGCGCTTTGCTCCCTGAGGGCTGGGCGCATAACGTCCGGCTGGACGTCGATGCGCAAGGTTACCTGACTCAAGTTACCGCCGACGCTGAACCGCAAGGCTGCACCCGGCTGCACGGCGACGCGGTGCCGGGCATGCCGAACCTGCACTCCCACGCTTTCCAGCGCGCGATGGCGGGGCTGGCGGAAGTGGCGGGCAACCCGCAGGACAGTTTCTGGACCTGGCGCGATCTGATGTACCGCCTGGTGCAGCGCCTGACGCCGGAGCAGGTGGAGGTGGTCGCCCGTCAACTGTATATCGAAATGCTCAAGGGCGGATACACCCAGGTGGCCGAATTCCACTACCTGCATCACGACGCCGACGGCAAGCCTTACGCCGATCGCGGTGAGATGACCGGCCGGCTCAGCGAGGCGGCGCATCAGGCCGGCATCGGCATGACGATGCTGCCGGTGCTGTACAGCTACGCCGGTTTCGGCGCGCAGCCGGCCCAGCCGGGGCAGAAACGTTTTATCCAGGACACCGAAAGCTATCTGCATCAGCAGCAGGTGATTGCCCGCCAGCTGGCGGATCGCCCGTTGCAGAATCAGGGGCTGTGCTTCCACTCGCTGCGTGCGGTGGAGCTGGGGCAGATGCAGCAGATTTTGGCCGCGTCGGATCGCACCTTGCCGGTGCATATTCATATCGCCGAGCAGCAAAAAGAGGTGAACGATTGCCTGGCGTGGAGCGGGCAGCGCCCGGTGGCCTGGCTGTATGACCATCTGCCGGTGGATCAGCGCTGGTGTCTGGTGCACGCCACCCATCTGGATCGCGACGAGCTGGAAGCGCTGGCGCGCAGCCGCGCGGTGGCCGGCCTGTGTCTGACCACCGAAGCCAACCTCGGCGACGGTATTTTCCCCGGCGACGCGTACCTGCAGCAGCAGGGGCGCTGGGGCATCGGTTCCGACAGCCACGTTTCGCTCAACGTGGTGGAAGAGCTGCGCTGGTTTGAATACGGCCAGCGGCTGCGCGATCAGCGTCGCAATCGCCTGACGACGCCGGAACAGTCGGCGGTGGGCGATGTGCTGTACTCGCAGGCGCTGCAGGGCGGCGCGCAGGCATGCGGCGCGCCGATCGGTCGGCTGCAGAGCGGCTATCGCGCCGACTGGCTGGTGCTGGACGGCGACGATCCGTATCTGGCGGCGGCGCCGGACGCCTCGATCCTTAACCGCTGGCTGTTCGCCGGCGGCAAAGAGCAAATTCGCGACGTATTCGTCGGTGGCCGGCAGGTGATCGAGCAGGGACGGCACGCGCTGCAGCAGCAGAGCAGCGCCGAGTTCCTGCAGGTGCTGAAAACCTTTCAGCAGGAGGCGTAATGGGCCTGACCCGTTTTAACTTTGCCGCGCTGCCGGTCAGCCCGTGGCGCAACGGCGGTGGGGAAACCCGCGAAATCGTCAGCTGGCCGCCGGGTGCGCAGGATTTTGACTGGCGCGCCAGCATCGCCACCATCGCGCAGAACGGGCCGTTTTCCGCTTTTGCGGGCATCGATCGTTCGATCACCCTGCTGGAAGGCGACGGCGTGCGGCTGTTCAGCGCTGGGCATATCGACCATCAGTTGGCGCGCGTCGGGGAGCCGTTCGCGTTTTCCGGCGACGTGGCGCTGGAAGCGACGCTGCTGGGCGGCGCCAGTCAGGATTTCAACATCATGACGCGCCGCGGCCGGCAGGCGGCCGAGGTGCGGCGCAGCACGGCGCCCGTCATCCTGCTACCCAACCGGGCGGGCGTGCTGTATGTGCTGAGCGGGGTCTGGTCGCTGCCGGGGGGCGGCGAGCTGCGGGCGCGCGAAGGCGTCTGGTGGGCGGCGCAGGCGGTGAGCGGCGAGGTGAAGCCGCTGACGGCCGACGGCGCTATTCTGTGGGCGGACATCACAGCCTGCTAACGCGGAGTAGAGTCCTGCGCCTGGTTATGGGATTATTCACTTTTCCTCATTAATCATAAAGAAGGGCGCATGGCTTCGCTGAAAGACGTCGCAAAACTTGCCGGAGTCTCGTTGATGACGGTGTCCCGCGCCATCAATGAGCCCGGCAAGCTGCGGCCGGAAACCTATCGGCGCGTCAAACAGGCTATCGACCAATTGGACTATGTGCCGGATCTGTCGGCGCGGCGTATTCGTGGTGACGGAAATCGCGTACAGACGCTCGGCGTGCTGGCGCTGGACACCGCCACGACGCCGTTCTCGGTGGACATGATCCTGTCGATTGAAAAAACCGCGCGCGAGCACGGCTGGAACAGCTTCGTCGTCAATCTGTTTGCCGACGACAACGCCGAACAGACCGTCGATCTGCTGCTGGCGCATCGCCCGGACGGCGTGATCTTCACCACCATGGGGCTGCGTCAGGTGGATGTGCCGGCCAAACTGCTGGACAAAAGGCTGGTGCTGGCCAACTGCGTCAGCCCGGCGCATGCGATCGCCAGCTACATTCCTGATGACGAGCAAGGCCAGTATGACGCGATGCGCACGCTGATCGCCAAAGGCTATCGTTCGCCGCTGTGCATACATTTACCGGCGGATACGCTGGCGGCGGGGCTGCGCCGCCGCGGTCTGGAGCGCGCCTGGCGCGATGCAGGGCGCGATGTTGAACAGCTGCGGCAGTATCATCTCGATCTGAGCGGCGGCGATCAAGGCTATCGCGACTGCGTCGCGCTGCTGGCGCGGCATTTCTCTGCCGGCCGGCGCGATTGCGATGTCGTGGTATGCGGGAACGATCGGATAGCCTTTCTGGTTTATCAGGTATTGCTGGCGCAAGGATGGCGGATACCGCAACAGGTGGCGGTGCTGGGCTACGACAACATGGTTGGCATCGGCGAGCTGTTCCTGCCGGCGTTGACGACGGTGCAATTGCCGCACTACGAGCTGGGCCGCCTTGCGGCGCTGCATGTGATCGAGCAGCGGGAACAGCGTGATACGGTGAAAGTGCCTTGCCCGCTGTTGGAGCGTGGTTCGCTGTAACCGCACCGGGTGCGTCGCTGCGCGCCCGGTGCTCATTCCCACTACCCCCAGATGCTAGCCAGCCGCCATCCTGTGATGGGCTCGAACTCTGCCCGTCCGCCCTCGGCAAACAGGCTGAGGCGGCGATCCCCCTCCGTCGGATAAATGCGGCTGGTCAGGCAGGCCAATCCCTGATTAATGAAAATCTCCAGCGATGAACGGTCGATAAAGATCCGCAGCGACAGGATGTCACCCTCCGGCAGCGGCACGCTGCGGCAGGTGTTCAGGGCGGGGTTTTCATGAAAACGTTCCAGTACCAGTCGGTGCGCCTGATTATCGACGAACAGCCGCGCCGCACTCCCAATGGCCAGCCCGTAACGCTCGGCGTCGTTGTCGGCCGGTCGCAATGTCAGAGTGAGTTCCTGCACATCGTTCGCCAGCGGCAAATGCTGATTGGTCAGCGTCTGCGCCAAAAACGAGTGCGATTCTCGGCGCAGCGCCGCCAGTTCACGCGCCGGGTTCATGCGAACGCTGCCGTCGGCGGCCAGCGTCAGCTCACGCGGCAGGGTGAGGGCGCCGGCCCAACGGTGCGCTTTGCTGGGCATCGGTGATTCCCACATATCCATCCAGGCAAACAGCAGCCGACGGCCGTCGGCGGCGGTGAAGGTCTGCGGCGCATAGAAATCGTGGCCGGCATCCAGCTCGCAGAAGGGTTGGGTCACCCTGAAGTCGCTGTCAGGTCGCCAGTGGCCGAGCAGATAGCCGCTCTGGAAGCGATTGCGGTAGCGGTAGCCCTGTGCCGCCAGGCCCTGCGGCGAGAACAGCAGCAGGTGTTGTTCCCCCAGCGGGAAGAAATCCGGGCATTCCCACATATACCCTTGATGCGCCGTTTGCGCGCCGGCCAGCACCCGATCGAAGCGCCAGGCGCGCAGGTCTGCAGAACGGTACAGGCGTACCTGGCCCAGGCCGTTTTCTTTAGCGCCGACCACCAGCCACCATTCGCCGTTCTCGCGCCAGACTTTCGGATCGCGGAAATGCTGAACGCCGTCCGGCGGGGCCAGCACCGGCCCGTGCTTGACGAAGCGTATGCCATCTTCGCTGGTGGCCAGACATTGCACTTCCCGCACCTGGCTGTCGTCGCCGGGCTCGCCCAGCCACACGTGGCCGGTATAAATCAGCGTCAGCACGCCGTTGTTATCCACGGCGCAGCCGGAAAAGCAACCATCTTGGTCATAGGGCGCATCGGGTGCCAGGGCGATGGGCTGGTGCTGCCAGCGGATCAGATCGCGGCTGGTCGCGTGCCCCCAGTGCATGGGCCCCCAGTGTTCGCTGTAGGGGTGATGCTGGAAGAAGGCATGATAGACGCCGTCAATACATATCAGACCGTTGGGATCGTTGATCCAGCCGGCGGGCGGCGCGAGATGGAACTGCGGGTAGTAATCATCTCGGCGCTCTGCGCGCAGGGCCTCGACCGCATGGTCGGCTTGAGCTAAGGCAGTGTTCATTGGACAGACTCACTTGATTTAATGGCGGATGGAAAGGGCGCTGCCGTGGCGGAACGTTCGCCGCGCAGCAGGAAACAGGAAACAAGCGTCGTGGCGGCGACCGCGCAGCCCATCAGCAGATAGGTGTCGGCAAAGCCGATGCGGTCATAACCGTAGCCCGCCAGCGGCGACAGGAAGCTGGCCATCACCTGGGTGGTGAACTGAAACCCCACCAGGTACAGCGTGGAGGAGAGGCGGCTGTCGAAGCGGCTGGCGATGTATTTGAAGATAGCGATCAGCAGGATCGGCAGCTCTACGGCGTGCAGCAGTTTCATGGCGGAGATCATCAAGGCGCCGCTGACCAAGCCGGAGCCGAACATGCGCAGCGCCATCACGCTGCCCGCCAGCAACAGCCCCTGCTTGGCGCCGATGCGGTTCACCAACAGCGGAGCCAGAAACATACCGCCGGCTTCGAGGAAGACCTGCAGCGAGTTGAGAAAACCGTACATCTCGTTGCCCTGTTCGCGTGACGCGAACTGTGAGGCGAAGTAGACCGAAAATTGCTGATCGAAAACGTTGTATACGCTGATGCCGAGCACAAACACCACCAACGCCCAGAATCCCGGCATGCGCAGCAGCGCCAGCGCGTCCTGCAGCCGCAGGTTCTCCGGTTTGCCAAACGCCAGGCCGGCCATGGCGTTCGGCTTCAGCTCGCGCACCTGGCTGAGCAGCACCAGGAATACCACGGCGGCGGCGGAGGCCAGCCAGAAATTGATGTTCGGATCGATATTGAAGATAAAACCGGCCAGAAAGGTGGCGCTGGCCCAGCCGAGCGAGCCCCACATGCGGGCGCGGCCGAATTCGAAACCGCTGATGCGGCTGACGCGCTCGGTATAAGATTCCAGCGCGCCGATGCCGGCGAAGAAGGTGGCGCCGATGAACAACCCGCCGACCAACGCACCCAGAGGCAGGCTGCTCGCCAGCAGCGGGGCGTAAACGTAGATAAAGAACGGGCCGGTCAGCAGCAGCATCACGCCGAGAAACTGCAGCAGGTGCTTGCGCAGCCCAAGTTTGTCCTGAATAAAACCGTACAGCGGCTGTGCGCACAGCGCCACCAGCGAGATAGCGGAGAAGATCAGGCCGGTCTCGGCGCCTTTCAGGCCGATCTTCTGATTCAGCCAGAGTGAGATCAGTGAAAAGCTGGAAGACCAGGTGAAGAAAAAGAAGAACAGCAGGCCGCTGAGCAGCATGTAATATTTTTTCGTTTCGCGGTTCATGGATAAGGTCCCGGTGAGTGAAATCAGCTTTATTGTTAACGTTAACTCGCGAAGGGATGAAGCTGTCCGATATCACACATGCGATGTTAATCACAAAAGTTAACGTTAACATTATTGATTTGTGATGTTTCTCACGCAGAGACGCGGATTAACGAGCGTGGTTACTCATCCTGCGGGGGGACATGAAACGGCGGTGATTGGCTGGCGGCCGCAAAGCGGGCGATCAAGAAATCCAACAGCAGGCGCACGCGCGGCGGCTGATAGGGCGAGCGGCGAAACACGGCGTAGATCCCGGCTTCATGCGGGGTGAAGTCGGGAAGAATGACTTTCAGACGCCCGCTGCGGATATCGTCCGCCGCATCCCAGATGGTTTTACGCGCGATGCCGTGCCCCGCTAAAGCCCACTGGCGCGCCAGTGCGCCGTCATTGGTCTCCCAGGCGCTCTCCAGCGGCACCGTGTGGCTCCAGGCCTGGCCGTCCAGGGAGAAATGGAACGTATTCAGCGGGCCGGCTGCGGTCACCAGTACGATAAAACGATGGCCGGTGAGATCGGCCGGCGTGCGCGGCTCGCCATATTGCGCCAGATACGCCGGAGAGGCGCACAGCACGCGTCGGCTGGCGGCCAGGCGCCGCGCGATGAGCGTTTCTTCGCGCGGCGCGCCGAAACGAATGGCGATATCCAGATCGTCCTGCAGCAGGTTGGATAGGGAGTCCGACAGTGTCAGCGCGATCTGCAGCCGGGGGTGTTCGGCGCAAAATTCTTCAATCCACTGATTGAGAAGGTTGCGCCCGAAATCGGCGGAGGCCGAGAGGCGAAGTTTACCGCACACGCCGCTTTGGCTGGCCTGCAGAGCCGCCTCGCCGTCGGCAATCGCCTGCAACGCGAGGGTGCAGTGTTGCAGATAAATGCGCCCTTCTTCAGTGAGACGCAGGCGGCGAGTGGTGCGATCGAAGAGTTTACTGTGCAGCGCCGCTTCCAGCTTGAACAACCGCGCGCTGGCGGCGGCGGGGGAAAGGCCAAGTTTGCGGCCGGCGGCAGAAAGGCTGCCCGATGCCGCCGCTTCGGCAAATAAACGCATGTCGCCCAGTCTGTCCGTTGCCATTTTTATCAATCTGGATTTGAAAATAATTCAAATGGTAGGCCAATTATCAATCCGTATGCAAGGTGAGACGCTGATGACTCTGCAATTGACCATGGGAGTTGTTGGTAATGAATGTTCACTCTGTTTCCACCGATAGCGATAATGCGCATGGCGCGCTGCCGCCGCTGAAAGCATTGCTGGCGCTGACGATGAGCAGCTTCATCGCGACCGCTAATGAGACTGTGCCGGCCGGCATGCTGCCGCAGATAGCCCGAGGCATGAGCATCAGCGAGGCGTGGGCGGGGCAAATGGTGACGTTGTGCGCGCTGGGCGCCGGGGCGGCGGCGATCCCGCTGACGTTGGCGCTGGGCGGGTGGCCGCGTCGCCGACTGCTGCTGTTGGCGATCGGCATCTTTTTGATCTGCAACGCGGTGACGGCGTTGTCACCCTGTTTTGGCGTGACGCTGGGGGCGCGCTTTTTGGTCGGCATCGCTACCGGGGTGACGTGGAGTCTGCTCGCGGGTTACGCGCGCCGCCTGGCCATCGTCTCACTGCAAGGGCGGGCGATGGCGATCGCCATGCTGGGGATCCCGCTGGCGTTGGCGTTGGGCGTACCGATGAGCGCCTGGCTTGGCGAACTGTTGGATTGGCGCTGGATTTTTGCCGTGCTGGCGAGCTTGAGCGCGTTGCTGCTAGTGTGGATCCGGCTGACGCTGCCCGAATTTTACGGTCGCCGAACGCCAGGCAATGCGCGTTTGCGCGAGGTTTTCTGTCTTCCCGGCGTGCGGCCGATCCTTGCCGTATTGGCGTGTTGGATCCTGGCTCATTACACGCTGTATGCCTATCTTGCGCCCTATCTTGCCGCGCGCGGCCTGGCGGCCAGGGTGGATTTGGCGCTGTTGGCGTTCGGCATCGCCGCCGTTGCGGGCATTGCGCTGACCGGCTTATGGGTGGATCGCTGGCTGCGTGCGCTGGTGCTGTTCAGCCTGGCGGCCTTCGCGTTGGTGGCGCTGGCGTTTGGCGTGAACGGTTTGCCCGCCGGGGCGGTTTACGTTGGCATGGCGGCATGGGGATTGAGTTTCGGCGGTGCGCCAACGCTGTTGCAGACATCACTGGCGGATGCAGCGGGTGAGCATGCCGATCTCGCCCAGTCGCTGCTGGTCACTTTCTTTAATCTGGCTTTTGCCGTCAGCGGCGCGTTGGGCGGAATTCTGCTGGCAAACGTCGGCGCTAACGCCATACCGTGGATGGCTTTTGTCCTGTTGCTGGTGGGGTGGAGCATTGCCTGGAGCAGTGCAAAGCGCGGCTTCAGCGCCGAACGCCGCGCCGCGGCGCGCTGAGGGGGCGGTGTCGCCCCCTGTAGCGAGATTAACGTTCGTTCAGCGAACGCAGGTGATCGTCACGGCGCAGCGTCATCAGCGCAAACAGGCTGACCACCGACGTGGCGACCACGTAGTAGGCGGGAATATCGATATTGCCGGTCTGTTTGATGAGGCCGGTGATAATCAACCCGGCCGAGCCGGAAAACACCGCATTGGAAAGTGAGTAAGCCAGCCCCAAACCGGTATAACGCACCCGGGTCGGGAACATCTCCGCCAGCATCGCCGGGCCGGGACCGGCCAGTAGGCCGACTACGGCGCCGGCGATCAGCACCGCCAGCCCTTTGACCCACAGTGAACTCTGCGCATCCTGCAACAGGTGCAGCAGCGGAAAGGTGAACAGGATCACCGCCGCCACCGCCGTCAGCATCACCGTTTTTCGTCCCAGCCTGTCGCTGATGATGCCCGCCGGCAGAATGGTCAGGGCGAAACCGACGTTGGCCAGCACCGTCGCCACCAGCGCCTGTTGGAAGGTGGCGTGCAGCGAGGTTTGCAAATAGGAAGGCATCACCACCAGGAAGGTATAACCGGCGGCCGACCAACCCATCATGCGGCCGATGCCGATCAGAATGGTTTTCACCACGCCGCCCAGCTTCGCTTCCGGCGGTGGGGCGGCGTGTTCCGCACGTTGCTGCGCCTGGGTGAACGTGGGCGTTTCCTCGAGCTTGAGCCGCAGCCACAGCGCCACGGCGCCCATCGGCAGCGCCAGCAGGAAGGGAATACGCCAGCCCCAGTCATGCAGCTGCTGTGCGCTGAGCAGCGCGGCCAGCAGCGCCACCAGTCCGGCGCCGGCCAACAGGCCGAGCGCGACGGTCAGCGATTGCCAGGCGCCGAACAGCCCGCGCTTGCCCTTGGGAGCAAACTCGGTCATCAGCGATACCGCGCCGCCGAATTCGCCGCCGGCGAACAACCCCTGAAACATGCGCAGCAGCGTCAGCAGCAGTGGGGCGGCGACGCCGATCGAGGCGTAGGTCGGCATGACGCCGATCAGCGCGGTGGCCAGCGTCATCAGCAGCAGAACCGCAATCAGCGTCGGCCGGCGGCCGATGCGATCGCCGATGCGGCCGAAGATCACCGCGCCGATCGGTCGGCAGAAAAACGCCAGCGCAAAGGCGGCGTAGGTGAGGATCAGGCTGGTGATTTCATTTTCACCCTGCAGGGTGAAAAAATTGGCGGCGATAACGGTGGCCAGGAACCCGTATACGCCGAACTCATACCATTCGATAAAGTTGCCGACCGAGCCGGCCAGCAACGCCTGACGCGAGCGGCGCGCGTCGAGAGTCTGTTGATTCATCCCCGTTCCCATACTTTTGAATTATTGTTCATCTGTTCTAAATTTATACGACAAAACAATCAATTGATTTCAGCGGGAACTGTGAGGCGCTCAGCGCATGCCCTCGATGCGCCACCATCCGGGGCACACATCGGCGAAAGCGTGCGATACCGGGCTCAGCTCCGGCAGATCGGCGTGGTCGAAGCTGCCGGTGGCCAGCGCCACCGTCGGTTCGTCGTCTACCGCTCCCAGCGTGCTGCCGCAGCGCGGGCAAAAGGCGCGGCTGGAGTAGAGGGAGGAGCGGTACAGCGCGGGCATGCCGCCAGGGCCGTTCCACTCGACGGCCTGACGCGGGAATTCGACCCAACACAGCGTTGGCGCGCCGGAGTGGCGGCGGCAAAAATCGCAGGAACAGCTGTGCGGGTTGCCTGGCAGGCCGTGTGCCTGAAAGCGAATATGCCCGCACAGGCAGCCGCCGCTATAGCGTGGATTTTGCATGATTTCTCCGTCATCAGCGCGGGGGAAACGATGAAAATCACTATAGCCATATCGCGAAAAAATAACAGGCCTCCACAGGGCGATTACCAGAGCAACGGCGCCGGCTCACGGCCATTTTCGGCGTAGTACAGCGACGGCAGGAACTGCGCCAGATAGCTGAACTCGTTGTAGCAGTGGCGCATCAGGTTAAACCCGATGTCGTCCGCCAGTTCGTCGTGGGCGTTGGCGCAGGCTTTACCCAGCAGGAAGCGGCTGCGCAGCACGCATCCATAGGGCGTATCACGTACCAGATGCAGCATCTCGCCGTCACAGGGATCGCCGTTGTCATCCAACGCCACCTGATCGCCGAAGCCGACGCGCGCGCAAACGGCGGCGGAGATTGCCTGCGCGTCGCGCGCCTGGCGCAGCGGCTGCGGCGCGAAGAAGTCCTCGGCGGCGTGAAACTTGAGGCGCGCCGCAACCGGCGGCAGCTCCGCCAGCCATTCGACCGCTTCGATGCTGGCGCCGACGTAGCTTTCCCCTTTTTTCCAGTGGCGATCCCAGCCGCGATGTTCGACGTGATCGTGCGGGTGCCACCAGTTGATGTGCTGGGTGTTCTCGAAGAAGGTGAACCACCAGTCCAGCATGCGCCCTTTACAACCGTGCAGATCGGTTCGAACCGCTACGGTGAGCAGGCCGTCGGCGCTGCGGCTCAGCCCCATTTCCAGCCGCAGCGGCTCGGGCCTGAGCAACTCGTTGATATCGTTGACGCCCCAGGGCGCCAGCAGGGAAGGATGTGTCATAATGGGTTCCTGTTTTATTTTGGAAACGATATGCGTTTCCAAAATAAAGCTATGCCGTTATGCTGAGTCTGTCAACGCTTGTGAGGAACAATTATGGCGAACCTGAATGAAGAACCGCTGCGCGCTCGCGGCCGGCCTGCCACGCCGGAAACGGCGCTGCGCGCCGCGCTGACGCAGGCGACGCTGGCGCTGCTGCTCGACGGCGGATACGCCGCGGCAACGGTGGATGCGGTGGCGAAACGCGCCGGGGTAGCTAAAAAAACCCTGTATCGCTTTGCCGCCAATCGCGACGAACTGGTGGCGCAGGCGGTGAGCGGCTGGACCGAGGCGTTTCAGCCGGCCTTCGCCCAGGATGCCGGGGGGTGTGAGGCGGTGGCGCCGCTGTTGGAAAAAGGGCTGAAGGCGGTGGCGCAGCAGGTATTGAGTGCCGAAGCGGTGGGGATGTTTCGGCTGCTGCAAAGCGATTTCCCGGGGCGTGAGGCGCTGCTGGACAGCTACCAGCGCAACGGCATTCAGCGCGGGCGAGCGACGGTGGCGGATTGGCTGCGGCGCCAGCAGCAATACGGCTGGTTGCTTGCGCGCGACTGGGCGCAAACCAGCGATCTGCTGCTGGCGATGACCATCGCCGAACCGCTGCGCCAGATGACGTTGGGGCTGCTGCCGCCGGGCAGCGCGATCGACGAACGCATCGCGGCGGCGGTGGCGCTGGTGATGCCGGGGTTGCTGCGCGGCGAAAACGCGGATTGCGCCGCATTGTGAGCCGCATTCATCTGTGGCATGTTAATTGTTCAATTTATGTCACTATTTTGCGATGCCCCCATGAATGCTGCTTACCCGTTCAAACAGGGCGATCTGTTCGCCTTGACCGTTTTTCTGGCCGTCGCCACCCATCGCAGCTTTCACGCGGCGGCGGTGGAGCTGGAGGTGACGCCGTCGGCGGTCAGCCACTCGATAAAAAACCTGGAACAGCGGCTTGGGGTGAGGCTGTTCAACCGCACCACGCGCAGCGTGGCGCCGACCGAAGCGGGTGAGCGTTTGGCGGCGCAGCTGCGCCCGGCGCTGTCGTCTATTTCGCAGGCGCTGCACGAAGTGGATGAATGGCGCGCCACGCCGAGCGGCACCGTGCGCATCAACGCCAGCGAAGGGGCAGTCAGGCTGGTATTGCGTCCGTTGCTGGCTGATTTCCTGCGCGAGTACCCCCATATCCACCTGGATATCGTCTGCGACGGCAAGTTGAGCGATATCGTCGCCGAGGGGTTTGATGCCGGCATTCGGCTGGCGGAAGCCGTACCGCAGGACATGATCGCGATGCGCGTCAGCCCGCCCGTGCGTTTCGCCGCCATCGCCGCGCCCGGCTATTTCGCCGTCCATGGGCGCCCGGCGACGCCGCAGGATTTGCTGCGTCATAACTGCATCCGCTTTCGCTTCGACAGCGGCACGATTTACCGCTGGGAATTCGAACGTGATGGCGTGAGCGAGTCGATCGGCGTTACCGGCTCGCTGACGCTGACCGATCAGCCTCTGATGGTGGACGCCGCCATCGACGGTATCGGCATCGCTTTCGTTCCTGAACATTTGGCGCTGGAAGCGCTGCACGACGGGCGCCTTGAGCGCGCGCTGGACGCGTGGTGTCCGGCTTATCCGGGGCTGTGCCTCTATTACTCCGGCCATCGCCACGTGTCGGGCGCGCTGAAGGCGTTGATCGAGTATCTGCGCGCGGCGCAGTCCTGATGCGTTCGCGTTCTGCTTTTGGCTACGCCAATTAGTGAGCCGCCTTCATCTCCACAGTGAGGTTCGCCTGCATTGTTGCGGCGTGGAGCCTGCCTTACGCTCATGAGGAGACGCCGGGCAACCGCCGGGCGCCACCCTGCTGCGAGGAGTTGATGATGGATAAGAAGATGAAAGCGGTAGTTATGACCGGCGCCAACCGGCCCTGGGAAATCAGACAGGTGCCGATGCCCCGCACAGAGCCGGGCCAGGTTCTGGTCAAAGTGCACGCCTCGGGCATGTGTTATACCGACGTATGGGCGACGCAAGGATATGGCGGCGATATCTACCCGCAAACGCCCGGCCATGAAGTGGTGGGGGAAGTGGTTGAGGTAGGGGCCGGCGTGCATACGCGGCAGATTGGCGATCGCGTCGGCACCACCTGGGTGCAATCGGCCTGCGGCCGCTGCCCGTACTGCCGTGAGAATCGGCCGCTAACCGGGCAAACGGCGATGAACTGCCCGGCGCCGCGCACCACCGGTTTTGCCGCCCAGGGCGGCCACGCCGAGTATATCGCCATCGCCGCTGAAGGCACGGTGTTGCTGCCGGACGGGCTGTCTTACATCGACGCCGCGCCGATGATGTGTGCGGGGTATACCACCTGGAGCGGCCTGCGCGACGCGGCGCCGCTGCCGCATGAGACGGTGGCGGTGTTAGGCATTGGCGGGCTGGGGCACGTCGCGTTGCAACTGTCGAAAGCCTGCGGTTTCGATACCGTTGCCATCACCCACTCGCCGGACAAGCACGCGCTGGCGAAGCAACTGGGCGCCGATCGCATCGTCGCCTCCGGCCAGGCGCTGCGGGAGAACGGCGGCGCGGACATTCTGCTGGTGACCACCAATGACTTCGACTCCGCGCAGGAGGCGATGAGCGGCTTGCGGGTCGATGGCCGCGTGGTGCTGTGCGGGCTGGACTTCAGTAAACCGTTCGCGATCTCTTCCGAAGGTGTGCCGTTCCATATGATGCGTCAGCGGGTGATCGGATCGACCCACGGTGGGCAGCGCTACCTGAGTGAGGTGCTGAACCTGGCGGCGAAAGGCAAAGTGAAACCGATTGTCGAGACTTTCACGCTCGATCAAGCCAGGGAAGCTTATGAGCGGCTTGCCTCCGGCAACATGCGTTTTCGTGGGGTTTTCGTGCCGTCGGCGATGTGAGAAAGGGCCGACGGATCGGCCCTTGAGTGCAGGGGCGCTGCGGCGCCCCGACTTTTTACAGCTTCGGCCCGGCCTTCACCAACTTTTCGCCCGCCGGGGTGACGGTATATTTGGCGAAGTTGTCGATAAAGCGCTGCGCCAGATCCTGCGCCTTCTCCTGCCACAGCGATTCGTCGGCGTAGGTTTTGCGCGGATCGAGGATCGACGGATCGACGCCCGGCAGTGCGGTCGGCACGTTCAGCCCGAAGATCGGCAGCGTGAAGGTCTCGGCCTGCTCAATGTCGCCATTCAAGATGGCGTCGATGATGCCGCGCGTATCTTTGATCGAGATACGCTTGCCGCTGCCGTTCCAGCCGGTGTTCACCAGGTAAGCCTGGGCGCCGGCGGCCTCCATGCGTTTCACCAGCACTTCGGCGTACTGCGTCGGGTGCAGCGTCAGGAACGCGGCGCCGAAGCAGGCGGAGAAGGTCGGCGTCGGCGCGGTGATGCCGCGTTCGGTGCCGGCCAGCTTGGCGGTGAAGCCGGACAGGAAGTGGTATTGGGTCTGCTCCGGCGTCAGGCGCGATACCGGCGGCAGCACGCCGAAGGCGTCGGCGGTCAGGAAGATGATTTTGCGCGCGTGGCCGGCTTTGGACACCGGCTTGACGATGTTCTCGATGTGATAAATCGGGTAAGAGACGCGGGTGTTCTCGGTTTTGCTGGCGTCGTCGAAGTCGATGCTGCCGTCGGCCAGCACGGTGACGTTTTCGAGCAGCGCATCGCGGCGGATCGCCTGATAGATTTCCGGCTCCGCCTGCGGCGACAGCTTGATGGTTTTGGCGTAGCAGCCGCCTTCGAAGTTGAACACGCCGTCGTCATCCCAGCCGTGCTCGTCATCGCCGATCAGCTGACGCTTAGGATCGGTGGAGAGGGTGGTTTTGCCGGTGCCGGATAGGCCGAAGAATACCGCCACGTCACCTTGCTCGCCGACGTTGGCCGAGCAGTGCATCGACGCGATGCTCTGCAGCGGCAGCAGATAGTTCATGATCGAGAACAGGCCTTTCTTCATTTCGCCGCCATACCAGGTGCCGCCGATCAGCTGCATGCGCTCGGTCAGGTTGAAAGCGACGAAGTTTTCTGAGTGCAGCCCTTGCTGCTGCCAGTCCGGATTGGTGCATTTGGCGCCGTTCATCACCACGAAGTCCGGCTCGAAGTCAGCCAGCTCTTCGTCGCTCGGGCGGATAAACATGTTTTTCACGAAGTGCGCCTGCCAGGCCACCTCGGTGATGAAGCGCACTTTCAAACGCGTGTCGGCGTTGGCGCCGCAGAACGCGTCCACCACGAACAGACGCTTGCCGGAGAGCTGATTGCCCACCAGCGTCTTCAGATGCTGCCAGACTTCCGGCGAGAGCGGCTGGTTGTCGTTCTTGCCGGTGCCGTTGTCCGACCACCAGACGGTATCGCGCGTGGTGTCGTCGCGCACGATGTATTTGTCCTTCGGCGAACGGCCGGTAAATTCACCGGTCGCGACGTTGACCGCGCCCAGTTGGGTGAGGGTGCCGCGCTCCAGCGGCGGCAGGTTGGCGCGGGTCTCTTCGGCGAACAGCAATTCATAACTGGGGTTATAGACGATGTCGGCGGCCTGATGGATGCCGTAGCGAGCGAGGGTTTGTGGGGTAACAGCGCGTGAAGACATATTCTACTTCCTTATGAGTCATATTATGCCTCTTTCCCGTGCGGTGCCGCGCGCAGGATTGAGATTCGGATCAAGCTGACCGGATTCAGCTAATGCGTTTCCGGTTCTTTATTAATAAAACAGGGGGCTTTTTCGCCCTCCTATAGCATAGCAGCGAATTTAAGCCTGCTTACTTTAATTACAAAATGCTGACGATAATTAATTAAAACCAACCTTGGCGGAGGGTCACAATATTGAATTTCGCCGGCGTAATTTAGTTTTGCATTTTTATTTTTTATCATATTGTCAGGGCTGTCTACTGTTTTATTTCTTATTAGAAAAAGCGAAATCCACAATGGGATTTTTCGTAATCATTTGTTTTTGCTTGGCTATGGCAGAGTTTTTGCGCCAGGTGAATCTAACCGTACTGTACGCTTGTCAGCAGGGTGAATAATGAAACAGATAAATGCAGAACTGGCCTGTGATAAAAATACGGCATCGTCCGAATCCTCAGGGTTAATTAATCAACTTCGTCAAATGGATATCGGCGCGGTACCGATCGCCTTGTTTATCACGATTTGCGCGATCGTAGCGATTTCCGCCTACGCCAACTTCCTGCCGAAGAATATGATCGGCGGCCTGGCGGTGATAATGACGCTGGGCTTCGCGCTGGCGCAGTTGGGAAAAAGTATTCCCGTGCTGCGCGATATCGGCGGGCCGGCCATTCTGTGTTTGATGGTGCCGTCGGTGCTGGTCTATTTCAATGTCTTCCAGCCTAACGTCATGGGCACCGTCCATCTGCTGATGAAAGACGCCAACCTGCTCTATTTCGTCATCGCCAGTCTGGTGGTCGGCAGCATTCTCGGCATGAACCGGGTGATCCTGATCCAGGGGATGATTCGCATGTTCGTGCCGCTGGTGGTGGGCACGATCACGGCGGTGATCACCGGGCTGCTGGTGGGCAAGCTGTTCGGCTTTACCTTCTATCACACCTTCTTCTTTATCATCGTGCCGATCATCGGCGGCGGCATCGGCGAGGGGATTTTACCGCTGTCGCTGGCCTATTCGGCGATCCTGGGCTCGACGCCGGACGTCTATGTCGCGCAGCTGGCGCCGGCGGCGGTGCTGGGCAACATCTTCGCCATCGTGACCGCCGGGGTGCTGGCGCGCATCGGTATGCAGCGCAAGGCGCTGAGCGGCGACGGCATGCTGATCCGTTCGGCGCAGGAGAACGCGATGTTCGCCATCAAGGAGCAAGGCGGCAACGTCGATTTTCAACTGATGGGCGGCGGGCTGCTGGTGATCTGCGCCTTCTTTATCGTCGGCGGCCTGTTCGAACACATCGTGCATATTCCCGGCCCGGTGCTGATGATCCTGTTCGCGGTGCTGTGCAAGTACTGCCGGGTGATCCCGGCTTCGATGGAAACCGGCGCGCACAGTTTCTACAAGTTCGTCTCCACCGCGCTGGTGTGGCCGCTGATGATCGGTCTGGGCATGCTGTACGTGCCGCTGGAAAGCGTGGTGGCGGTGTTCTCGGTCGGTTATGTGGTGGTCTGCGGCTCGGTAGTGCTGTCGATGGGGCTGGTCAGTTTCCTGATTGCGCCTTACCTGAAGATGTTTCCGGTGGAAGCGGCGATTGTCACCTGTTGTCACAGTGGCCTGGGCGGCACCGGTGACGTGGCGATCCTGTCGGCGTCGAACCGCATGGGGCTGATGCCGTTCGCCCAAATCGCCACGCGCATCGGCGGCGCTTCCACGGTCATCGGCGCGACGCTGCTGCTTGGTTGGTTAGTCTGAGTCCAGAGTATCTTATGGATAACCGGGGTTGGATTGCCCTGGTTTTTTTATGCATTTTTTTTCGCTTATCGTGATAGTGCTGATTATTGCCTTGAAAATCATTCGTGTGGCGCAAATGCATAGCCGTACTTTATCTAAGAAAATTCTGTAATCGGTGAAAATGTGTCTATTCTTTTCTCTTAAGGGATTATCGTTCTCATTCAGAGTGCCGAGGGAAGGCGCCATCGCATTACCGATATCCCCGTATTGATTCAACACCGGGCCGCTGCCGTTCAGGCAATCCGCCAGTTGGGGCATCCCCCCGATTGAATTGACGAATATGGAGATAAGGTTATGTCATCAAGCAATGCTTCCGTTAAGGCCGAAGGCGTATTAGCCCTGCTGGGCGCTTATAAACCCGATGAAGACGACACCATTACCGTGCTTCATCCGTCGAAAACGTTCGAAAACGCCGGCCTGGAGCTGGTGCGCGGCGATCGCAGTTGGCACGACAAGGGCGTGACCGACACGCCGGTCTCTCTGACCTACAGCTTCTGGGAAAAGGCGCCGGGCAACATGTCGAGCATGGGCATCAGCGGCTTCAGCAGCTTTAACGCCGAACAGCGCGAGCAGGCTAAACTGTCGCTGCAGTCATGGTCAGACGTGGCTAACATCACCTTCACCGAAACCAGCAACACCGCCGCCGCCAACATCAAATTCGGCCTGTTCGACTACAGCTCGCGCGGCTCCTATGCCTTCGCGTATAACCCGGACACCTCGCCTTCGGTCGCCGGGCAGACCTGGTATAACGCCAAGAACCACACCTTCGTCAACAACCAGATCCATGAGAACGAGTACGGTCGCCAGACCTTCACCCATGAAATCGGCCATGCGTTGGGGCTGCAGCACCCGGGCGACTATAACGCCGCACCGGGCGTCAGCATCACCTACGCTAAAGACGCGACCTACTTTGAGGACAGCCGCGCGCACAGCCTGATGAGCTATTTCAGCGAAAGCAACACCGGGCAGGACTTTAAAGGCGCGTACTCTTCCGGGCCGTTGCTCAACGACATCACGGCGATCCAGCATTTCTACGGCGCCAACATGACCACCCGCACCGGCGATACGGTTTACGGTTTCAATTCCAACACCGATCGCGACTTCCTCACCGCCACCGGCGCGCAGGACAAAATAATCTTCACCGCCTGGGACGCCGGCGGCAACGACACCTTCGATTTCTCCGGCTTTGGCCAGAATCAGCGCATCAACCTGAATGAAAAGGCGTTCTCGGACGTCGGCGGCCTGAAAGGCAACGTGTCTATCGCTGCCGGCGTAACGATTGAAAACGCCATCGGCGGGGCGGGTAACGATGTGCTGGTGGGCAACGCCGCCGATAACGTGCTCAAGGGCGGCGCGGGCGATGACGTGCTGTACGGCGGTAAGGGGGCGGATCAGCTGTGGGGAGGCGCCGGCAAGGACACCTTCGTCTATTTCGCGGCGGAAGAGTCAACGGCGGCGGCGCCGGATTGGATCCGCGACTTCGTGCGTGGCGAGGACAAGATCGATCTGACGCTGTTCAACACCGGCAGCGCCGACGGCATCCGCTTCGTCGATCAGTTCAGCGGCAAGGCGGGCGAGGTGACGCTGAGCTACGATGCGCAAAATCACGTCAGTGACGTGGCGATCAACCTGGGCGGCGCCTTTGACGGCAGCGATTTCCTGGTGAAAGTGGTGGGACAGCCGCTGGATGCGGGTGATTTCGTGCTGGCCTGATGGAGGCAACAAAAATAGGGCACTTTGGGCAAAAACCCGACAATTCCTATTAATTACGTCATATTAGCGTGACATAGTAGCGCGCAGAAGGCCGGGCTTGCATACCTCGGGCTTCTGTCGGATCGCCAACCTTCTTCGGTTGGCGATTCATTTTCCGCCTTTCAGCATGTTGATGGCGGCGCCGAGCAGGATGCGCCGTTCGATATCGTTGCTGTCCGCCAGCTGCCGCGCCAGATGTTTTTCCAGCGTTTCCACCGACAGCGCTTCGCCGCGATGACGCAGCTGCATCACGCCGTCGCCGATCAGGCGTGCGACCTCATCCCATACGGGTTTAATCTCCTGTTCCGAGAACGTCATGGCTTACCTCGGTTGGTTGATTTTTGCCCAATGTAGCAGCTGAGCTGCGGCTTCGCTAGCCGCCGCCTAAAACAGGAAGCATAAAAAACAAGCCATCAGTATTTCTTCTGGTTTTTACGCTCAATACTTGCGGTGTCGAAAAGCAGGAGAAAACATCATGAACTGGGTCGAAACCTTGGCGGAGTACTACCGCCTAAGCCGCACGGGTGAAACGCAGCATTGGCTGTGTCGCCGCTGGTTGCTTCAGGGGGAGGCGCGTTTGGCCTATTTGCGGGAGTTGCTGGAGCCGACCGCGCCACGGCGGCGGTGAACAGGGCGCCGGCGTTGCCGGCGTCATTTCGCGGGATCAACCGAAGGCGATCGCCGCCCAACGCAACAGCAGCAGCGCCAGGCAGATCAGCAGCAGCACCACCACCATTTTACCGAGCTTGTTGCCCATGCGTTTTGTTGCCACGCTGCCCTCCCTTTTAGCTGAAATACCACCCGCCGGCGAGGAGGATGAGGAAAAGCGTCACTAACGCGACGCCGTTGAGTAAGTCGCTGAACGTATCGTCAGCATCGATGTCATTTTGCCGCATGTTACCGCCTGGCGGACGCCATTGGGTGAATAATGTTCACAGTATGCGCCCCGCAGCGCGACAGGCACAGCGAAGAACGGTAAAAACGCGTAAAGGTGGCGGTGGCGGAACGCGCAGTCGCGCCTGCGACGGATGCAGACGGCCGGCAATACGTTGTACTATCCTGTCTGCATTGAGGCATTTTTCCAAAAGGTATAATCATGGCGACGGCAATTCCACAGAAATACGAACACCTTGAGCGTTGGGCATTCGGCGATACCGAGCAGCAGGCCGATGAAGTGGTGCAATTGATCCTCAATGGCACCAAAACGGCCACCTGTTCCAACCTGGACGGCGAGGGGATCCCGCAGGCCGGCGATCTGTTCCTGGTGGTGGACGGCAAGGGGGAGCCGGTCTGCGCGGTCGAGCTGACCGCGGTGGAAATGAAAACTTACGATCAGGTCGATGAAGCGCACGCCTTTGCCGAAGGCGAGGGCGATCGCTCGCTGGCGCATTGGCGCAAAGAGCTGCAGCGCTTCTTCGAAGCGTACGATCTGTTCTCGCCGGACATGACGCTGGTGCTGATGAATTTCAAAGTCGTCGACAAATTCTAATCTTATGCGCGCCGTTCCGTACGAGTGCCAGTGGGCGAGCCCGGAGTTGGCCGCCGATCTGATAGCCGGCCGCGCGACGCTGGCGCAAGACGAAAATTGGGCGCGCAGCGGCGCCCGCGATCGGGCAGAGTACATCGAGTGGGCCAACCACGTGTGCGGCATGGCCTGCCTGAAAATGGTGCTGGGCCATCGCGACGGCGAAACGCCGCCGCTGTTGGAACTGGCGCGCCGCAGCCTGCCCTACGGCGCCTATGTGCGCGAGGATGAACGGATAAAGGGCCTGATTTACGCGCCGTTCGTCGAGTATGTGCGCGAGCAGTTCGCACTGCAAGCGGAGGTGAAGGTGGGGCTGGAAGCTGCCGACGTGCCGGCGCTGCTTAGCGAATGCCGCTACTTTATCGCTTCGGTGCATCCCGCCATTCGCCGGCCGGAGAGCACGCCGCCGCACAGGGGCGGGCATCTGGTGCTGATCACCGCCGCCGATGCGCAAAGCGTGACCTTCCACAACCCTTCGGGCGACAGCCCGGCGACGCGCGAGCGGGTATGCCTGCCGCTCAGCCGCTTCGCCCCTTTCTTTGCCGGCCGCGGCATCGCCATCGCATAAAAAAACGCGCTGTTTCCGATGAAAACAGCGCGTTGTCAGCCGTTTTGATGCACTATCATGCCAGCCGCATCACCCAGGCGTCCGCCTGCCGATCGTAGTGTTGCTTGTACAGCAGCGACTGTTTGCCGTCGAGGATCGCCGGGATGCTGGTGTGTTCATCCCAGCCGTCCAGCTGCATGCACAGATCCGGATCGGACTTGCAGGGAATGCTCAGGGTGCCGGCACGGTCGGCGCCGGCGTGAAGATGCGCGTCATCGACCTCGAAGCTGCCAATTTTTACGACGGTTTTGCTCATGGGAACTCCTTGCTCAATGGTGTGGTAGGAGGTTAGACCAGTTTGGTCATCGGTAAGAGCATAGCCAAATGAGCAAAAAATGCCACATAAAAATTACATTTTGGAAACAATTTCCACGCCGGCAAAACACAACGCCTAGTACTCCACCACAAAACTGAGCGTGTCTTGATAGCTGCCAACCGCCACTTCCGTCTGCGCCGCATTGACCGCCGCCTTATACGGGATGCTTTGCGCCAGCCCGGTGCCGGCGCCGCTCTGTTTGTTGGTGCTATCCCAAACGGTCGTCGTATTAGGCAAGTAAATCTGGTACTGCATGAAATTGCTGGTGCCGCTTTTCATGCGCCGCCAACCGGTGACCGGGTTATTGCCGTTGGTGAAATAGGTGTTGTATCCCTCGGTTTTGGTGCAGGTCAGGGTGATGCTCTGATTGACAGGATTGAACTGCCCAACCAACGCCATGCTGCCGAAATTGACGTTGGGCGCGGTGCCGATCAGGCAATCTTTGGTGATGGTGACGCTGACGCTGACCGTGCTGGGTTTATCGACGCCGTCCCACCAAACGCACAGGCCGAGCACGCCCAGACCGCAAATATGGTAATTCCAGATCAGGTTGATGCTGTCGGTATAGGTTCCTGCGCGCACGTTGGCGCCGGCGGTGGTTTTGATATACAGCGGAAAGTTGACGTTGGAGGAAATCAGGATCAGCGACAGCAGGTTGAGCGAGCTGTAGTCGATGGTTTGGCCGATGCTGTAAGGATATTGGTAGTTGGCGTCGGGGTAGATCAGGTAAGCGATTTTATCGCCTGAACCGTCGGTGTTGGCAACCGCCATATTGTTGGTGGTGGAGGCGATTTTGACCGTGACGGTGTTTTGCGACAGCAAACTGAGCCCGAGCCCGGTGCAGTTGAGGCCGGCAGTGCCCTGGGCGCTAATCTGCCCGTTGTAGACCACGAAAGAGCTGCTCCCCGGTAAGGTGACGGTGCCGTTGGTGGTGGCGCAGTCGGCGAATGCGCGCTGACAGAGCAGCAGCGAGAGGGTTAGCAATAAGGCTTTCAATCCCCGAAACATAGTGACTCTCCGTCGTTAATTAGCGGCAGACAACCGGGCCGACGCGCTGGATGCCCTCAGGCTTCGCCAGACTGAATTCCGCCTGACACGGCGGGCCGCCGTCGGCCGGGATCACGCTCAGGCGATTGTGTTGTTGCACCGGGTCGATATAGGTCATGCCATCCCAACCGACATAGCTTTGCTGATTGCCGCCAACCACCGCCACCTGGCTGCCGTTGGCCAGCGGTTTGCCTTGCTCGTCAACCAGTTCGACGTCGGCGGCGGAGATGGGGTGGATGGGGAACTCAACCAGAAAACCGCTGTGATCGCGAATGGCGACGGTTTTTTCCACCGTCGGCAGCGCAACGTCGGCGGGCAGGCTAAGCGGATCAATCTGGAATTTCGCATGGTAGTAAGAGGTGACGGTCGGCACCAGTAAATAGCCCTGGGCATCGGTCTTGCCGATCGGCTGGTTCTCATAGCTCACCGGAATGTCGGCGTATCCTTGCGTGGACACCAGCGCAAAGGCATCGTTGATGGTGTTGGTGGCGTATACGCCGCCGTTCATCGCCACCAGCGAACCGCTGATTTCGCCCCAGTGGTTGGTTTCATCGCGGGTGCCGTATACGCCCGCTCGGGCTTCGAGTCTGCGGGTTCGCCAGGTCAGATCCGCCTGGCGGTAATCGCCGCCGCTCGGGTTATTGGCGTAGGCCAGATTCCAGCCGAAACCGCCATCGGTCGGCGCGGCGCGGCTGTAGCTGACGCGTTCGCTCCAGCGGTTGTTGTTGTCGCGCGCGGCGCTGAGGCTGGCCGTGCCCCAGCTGTCAAACGGAATGGAGAGCTGCAGTTGGGCGCTGTAACCGCTGCTGCCGATTTCCCGGTTGAGGGAGGCGTACAGGCTGCTGTTGCGCCAAAGCGACACACTGTAGGACAGGTTCACCAGGCGGGTCCGTTGAGCGATGGCGTCGCGAACGTCAAAATAACCGGCGCCGAGGCTGCCTAGGCGGCCCAGGCTGACGCTGCCGGTCAACTGATCGGTGCGACGGCTCAGACGGTAGTCGCTTTTATACACGGAAATGTCGCCAAAATCGGCGCTGCGCAGGATGCGTTGCGCGTTGAGGCTGAAACGTGGGTTGCTGTAGGTGTAGCCAAAGCTGCTTTGATCGCCGTGGTTGCCGGTGTAGCGATAGACGGGCTGAGGATCTGGCTGCTGCGACGGCCTGCCGGTCAGCGGGTCATAATAGGCGGGGGATGGTATCGGCCGGCCGCCGTTAAACGCGTCGTCGCCGGCCTGGCTGACGCTGTAGGACGCGTTGAGAACCCCCCATTGTCCGACGCGAATGTCGGCGCCGCCGCCGCCGACCGCCAACTCGGCTGCGCCTTCGGCGCGCCCTTCCAGGGTTAACCAATCAGTGACGCCGTAACGTAAACTGGCGCTGCCTACCCATTGCCCGTAATCGGCAGAATTCAACCCGTAGTTGCGTCGCAGCAAGCCGGTGGAAATGCTGAAATCGCTCATGCCGGTCTGCAGCAGGTTGCTGGCCACGTAGAACGGTACCGTGGTGCTGACCTGGCGGCCGAGGGCGTCGGTGGTGACGACGGTGGCCTGACCCGCGCCGTTAATGTAGGGCACGCTGTTGAGGGTAAACGGGCCGGGATTAATGTTGGTGGTGCTGTTTTTATAGCTGTTGATGTATAAATCGACGCTGCTGGGCAATGCCGCCTGGCCGGAAAACTGCGGCAACGGGTAGGTGATAAGATCCGGGCGCACCGCGAAATTGCGCGCCAATTGCAAGCCGCCGATGCGCACGGCGCTGCTCCAGGGGAGCGAGCCGGTGGTAAGGTCACCGGCGATCACACTCAGCATCCGTTGATCATCGTTGAAACGCCAGTAGCTGTCGTACCGAATATAGCGGCCGCCATCGTCGTTTGGCCCGCCGTTAAACCCGCTGCGGTAGATGCCGGTGTTGGCGATGACGCCGAACCCGTCGAACAGGCGCTGTTCGCTCCACGCTGACAGGTAGCCCGGCCGGCCATTGCCGTTGCTTTGGCTGGCGTAGATGTCGTAGTTGAACAGCAAACCGAGGCTGCTTTGCGCCGGCAAGCGCTGCAACGGTGAACGGGCGCCGATGGTTTGCTGTGGCAACCAGTCGTTGGGCACGTTGATCAGCAACTGCTGGCTCTCGCCGCTGTAGCTGACATCCACCTTCTCCAGCCGATCGACGGCGATTTCTTTCGCCTGTTTATCCGCTACCGGCAGCCCGGCGTCGAGCAGTTGTTGGGGTGTCATGTAGTAATGGCCGCCGCGGTAGTTGACCGGCACGACGTTGCCGGTTTGGCGCCCGTTGACGACCGGCTCCAGATACAGCGTGGTGTCCGGCATGCTGACGGCGCTGGGCGGCGGCGGCAGATCGTCGCCGAGCGCAAACGGCAGCCAGCCGCCGGCCGCCATGCTCAGCATGGCAAACGCCAGCGGCTTAAGGCTGAAGCGCCGCGTCGATAGCCTCCCTGTCGGCTGCACCTGGGCCTCAATAAGACGGAATGGCTACGGGCTGTTTGTTGTCATTGACCGTGGCCATCAGCTTGCCGCTGCTGAAAGCGCCTGCGGGCGGCAAGGCGAAACGCATCTGTGAACCGGGCAGCACGTATCCCATCAGGCCGGGATTCAGGCTGCGGCCTTGCAGCGTCACTTTCGAGATACGGGCATGCACTGCGCCTTGGTTTCGCACCTCCAGCCAGCGTTCGCTGCTTTGCTGCTGTAGACGATAGCTGAGCTGGGGTTGGCTGGCGGTCGCGTAATCGCGCGGTTTTTCGCTGTCCTGTTTGGTCCAAATGCCTTTGCCGCTGACGAACAGCGGCACCGAGTAGCGCATCTGGAATTTCAGCCCCATCTCCGCGCCGCCGGGAGCGGCGCTCGACGCGGGTTCTTTCACCGGCACTTCATCGACCAAAATGCGGTAGGCGCGCTCCTGTCCCGCCGCCGGGGGCGACTGTTTGATCAGGCGTATCAGTTGGCGTTTGCCTGGCGCGATCGACGCTACCGGCGGGCTGGCGATCACGTCGCTTTGGTTGCTGTAATCGTCTTTGCCGGCGGTTTGCTGCCAACCCAGCACGCGAATTTGCATATAGACCGGTTTGCTGTCGCGATTTTCCAGCCACAGCGCGGTGGCCTGCTGTTGATCTTCAATCACCGGATCGATCGGCCAAATGAGAATGGAAGCCGCGGCCAGGGCGTGCTGTTGGCTTGCCAGGAGCAAGGCTGCCGTTAACGGCAGTCGGAAGGGTATGCGCATAACTCAATCCTTATTGCAAAAAACTTAATAAGTGACCGTCAACAAGACCGTATCGCTGTAAACGCCACTGGTGGGCAGGGTACTGGTCGAAAACAGACGGGCGTAAACTTTGATTTCTTGCGTGCTGCCAGTGGCGGCGACGGTCTGCGCCGCGCCGCCGTTGGCGCCATCTCCCCAAAGGGTGGCGTAGTTGCTGTCTTGATAAAGTTGATACAGCAGCGTTTCCGACGTGACGGCATTTTGTAATTTTCTGCCGCCGGCGATGGATCCGGTCACGTGATTGCCGACGCCGAGGGCCAGCGTAACGCTCAGCCCCGGGTTGCAGCGAAACAGCACCGAACCGGCACCGCTGCTGGAGACGATGCTGACTGCGTTGCTCAGCGAGGACAACTGGCCGAAGTTCAGGGTGCCGAAGGTGGTCACGTCACTGACGCCGCTGCCCAATACGCAGCCTTTTACCACGGTTGCATTGACGGTGAACGGCTGGCTTTTGGTCAAATCGTTGACGCCGGTATCGCTTTGGGCCGGGAAAAGCGGCAGGCAGAACAGCAAACCGCAAATGGAAGCGCGCATCGTCATTACCAATTGATCGTGACCTGTACCGTATCGGTGTAGCTGCCTGTCGGGGGTGTGGACTGCGCCGGGATCATGCCATAGACCGGCAGCCAGTTGTCCGTACCGTTGGCGGTTTGTGACACGCCCGTCAGATTATCCCAAATGGTGCTGTGGGCGGCGTTGGTGTACAGGTTGTAATTCACCCGTTGGCCTGCCGCGCTTTGCAGGTAGCGGGCAGCGGTATTGCCGCTTTGCCCGCCGCCAAGCAGAACGCTGTAGCTGGTGCCGTTGGTGCATTTCACCCGAATGGCGCCGGCGTTTTGCTGCCCGGCGACGCTGGTTGCGGTGCTGAGAAAATACAGCGTGCCGAAATTCAGCGTGCCGAAGCTGACGTTGCCACCTGAGCTGCTGCCGGCCTCACAGGCGCTGAGCAAGGTCGCGCTGACGCCGAGGGTCGCGGTTTTACTGTCGGCCTGCGCCAACAGGCTGCACGCCCATAATCCGCAGCAGCAAAGCGCGCGCCGCACCGTTACCAGGTGACCGTCATCGTGACGGTGTCGTTATAGGTGTCCGCCGCCGGGGTAGATCCGGCCGCCGGTACGCGGCCATAGACGATCAGCGGAACGGCGGCGCCGGTGCCGGTGCCGGTCCGCGCGTTGGCGCCGCTGCCCCAGGCGGTGGTGCGTGCGGCATCCTGGTACAGGTTATAACTGATGAATGCGCCTGCCGTGCTGGCCATGCGGCGTTGGGTGCCTGAAGTGACGTGGAGCCCGTTGTCCAGCGCCACCGTGTAGTCTGTGCCGGTGGTGCAGGTCAATGACAGCGTACCGGCCCCCCCTGCGCCGGTGGCGCTGGCGTCGATGATGTTGGCCAGTGAAGAGTAAGTGCCGAAGCTGATGGAGCCGAAGTCGTTGACGGAACCGCTGCTGTTGCCGCCTCCCACGACGCAACCGGCGCCGATGGTCAGCGTTACGCCTAACGTGCCTTGAATGGTGCCTGCTGCGTTAGCCGCGCCGTTGGCGCACAGCAGGGTTGCTACCGAGGTCAATGCCATCAGAGTTTTTTTCATCTTATATTCCTTGCCGTATGAGAGAAAGCCCGCAAAGACGCCACCCAGAGGTGGGTTGAACGTATTCATTTAGCTGCACTTTAATTAATAGAATAAGAATCGGGAATTGTCTTGATGAAAACGAGAAACTTTTTATTCTCATTCCCCGGCTGGCGGGGCTCGCAGGCGAGGTATACCGATAAAGTGAAATAATTAGAATAATAACGAACGGCGATAGGAATATTATTAGCGTTATTTTATCGCCGGGGAGTTTCATTCCCCGGCGCGGTATTGTTTAGAGGTGGAAATCCAGTGCGCCATCCCGCACCAGCTCGCGCGGCAGGTTATTCTTGATACGGCTGCCAATGCGTTTGGCGATGCCCAGAGGTTGCCGCTGATAGGTGACGATGCATTCATCGCCGGCCGGCGGCTGCTCCGGGTAGAGATCGCGGCCGTGATACCACTCCTGCGCCAGCGCGGCGTCCAGCTCGAAATGCGTTTTGCCGCCGGTGCCGGCCAGCGCGATCGCCGCCTCGTGCTGCCAGCGGAAACCTTTCGGGAAACGTTCCGCCAGCTTGAGGCCGATACGTGAGAAGCGCACTTTACCGAACAGCGGTTCCAGCTCGGCCGGGAACAGCCAGAGCTCCTTGTCGCGCTCCCACAGCCGGCTGTCATCGCCCCAGGTTAAGCCGGATGCGGCGGCGGCTTGGGCGACCAGCGCCGCCTCTTTGCCGGACAGCGGGCTGAACGGAAACTTACCGACTTTATAGGTCGGCTTCGCCAACGGCGCCACGGCGCGCTGTTTGCGCAGGCGGGCGACGAAAAAGCCTTCGCTGTCGTAAATCTGCGGGAAGACGTGCAGGAAGCCTTCGGCGGTCAGCGCCTTGTCGGCGCCGGGGAACAGCGCACCCAGCGGCTCGACGCTGACCGCATCGCCGTAGGTGTCCAGCAGCCAGCGCACCACCTGCTGGTTTTCCTGCGCATTGAGGGTGCAGGTGGAGTAAACCATCACGCCGCCCGGCGCCAACGCATGAAACGCGCTGTCGATCAGTTCGCGTTGGGTGGCGGCGATCTCGGCCACGCTCTGTGGCGACCAGTTGCTCATGGCATCCGGATCTTTGCGCACCACGCCTTCGCCGGAGCAGGGGGCATCGAGCAGAATGGCGTCGAAGCTCTCCGGCAGCGCGGCGCCGAACACCCGGCCGTCGAAGTGGGTCAGCGCGGCGTTCTTCACGCCGCAGCGGCTGATATTGGCGTGCAGCACTTTTACCCGGCTGGCGGAGTATTCGTTGGCGACGATGCCGCCCTGATTGCCCATCAACGCGGCGATTTGGGTGGTTTTGGAGCCAGGCGCCGCCGCCACGTCCAGCACCCGATTCGGCACTGCGCCGCCCGCGAACAGCGCGCTGACCGGCAGCATTGAACTGGCCTCCTGAATGTAGAACAGGCCGCTCAGGTGTTCGGCGGCGCTGCCCAGGCGCAGCTCTTCATCGTCGCGCTCGATCCAGAACCCTTCCGCGCACCAGGGGATGGGCTCCAGCCGCCAGTCGTAATCCTGCACCAGCGCCAGGAAGTCGGCGACGCTGATTTTCAGCGTGTTGACGCGCAGGCTGCGGCGCAGCGGGCGCTGGCAGGCGGCGATAAAATCGTCCATCGCCAACTCGGCGGGCATGATGGCGCGGGTGGCGTCAAGGAAAGCGGGGGGCAGAAAAACGGCGGTGGATTTGGCCACGGGGCGAACTCTCAGGGTGCAATAAAGACAAGGGCGAGAGTTTATCACAAAGCGGAAAAAAACAGGGCCCGACAATGCCGGGCCCTGAGGAAAATGCGAAATTTAATCGCGCGGAATGGCGGTGCCCCAGGTTTTCCAGTCCTTCGGCTCTTCCGGATTCAGCAGGAAGTGTTTGTTCGGCGTCGCTTTCGGCGCCAGCGGAATGGTCGGCGGGGTGGCGAAGGCGATGCCGCCGCGGATGAACTGCTGGAAGGTGCCGCTCTTGATCACGCCGCCGGTCAGGCCGAACTGCAGGTTGTACCCCGAAGCCAGCCAGAACACGCTGTTGTTGCGCACCAGATGCTGATACTTCTTGCTGATGCGCAGCGCGACATGCACCCGGTCTGACATGGCGCCAAGGTAGAAGCCGGTGATGGTGCCGACCTCCACGCCGCGGAACAACACCGGCGTGCCGATCTGCAGCGAGCCGGTTTCGGCGGCGTCGAGCACCACGCTCAGGCCGTCGAGATAGCGCGAGTCGGTGATGCTGGCCTGCTGCAGTTCGAAGGTGCGCAGCTCGCGGCCGCGCCCCGGCTCCACGTTGATATAAGGTTGAAGCAGGGTATCGAGATTGCTGACGCCGGCGGCGGAGATCTCCGGCGAGACGATCGAGAAGCGGCTGCCCAGACGCGCGAAGGTCTGCACGTATTCCGGATACAGCACCGCCTTGGCCAACACTTCGTTGCGCTCCGGGGCAAGCTGCAGCGACTCCACCTGGCCGACGTCGATGCCGAGGTAGCGCAGCGGCATGCCCGCCGACAGCTTGCTGGCGTCGTAGGTTTTCAACGTGATTTGGCTGCCCACCGCGCGAGCGGCGGTTTCGCTGGCGTACAGCACGCGGTTGGCGCCCTTGTTGAGCGTCACGCCCTGCAGGTTGTCGAAGCTGATGGCGCCTTTCAGCGCACGGTTAAGCGGCGAAGCCTGCACCGTCAGGCCGCTGCCGTTGAGCTGCACCTTGGCGCCGCCTTCGGCCCAGAAGATGCTTTCGCGCGTCAGCAGCTTGCGGTATTCCGGGCTGATGTAGACGTCCACCTCAAACTCGTTGGCCTTCGGCCGAACATTGACGATCTCGCCCACCTGGAATTTGCGATACAGCACTACCGAGCCGGCCTGCACGTCCGGCAGGCTGGTGGCGCTGAGGGTCAGGGTGGTAGCGGGGGCGTTGCCGACGATGCCTTCCTCGGCTTTTTCGCTGTTGGCGTACAGCGGGTATTGGCCGCCAGGTTCCCCCTTGCTGCCGGGAATAATGCGCACGCCGCCGTCTACCCACTCCTGGGCGCTGGCGCCAAGCACTTCCATGCCGTCGATGCCCAGCTTGACGTCGAGGCGGCTGTTGACCACGAATTTACTGTCTTTGTGCAGCAGGCCGCGGTACTGCGCGTCGATGGCGGCGGTGAATACCACGCCGCCGGCGGTCAGCGTGCGGCTCAGGATTTGGCCGACTTTCACGCCGTGCACCACCAGCGGCTGCCCGACGTCGATGCCGTAGCTTTGCGGCGCATTCAGCGTAACGGTCAGCACGCCAGGCTGTTGCAACAGCGTTTCGCTGCTGTCCAGCACGTTGAAGCGTTGCTGCGGCTCGCCTTCGCCCGGTACCAGCTCCAGCGTGGTGCCGGTCAGCAACTGGCTAAGCTTGGCGTCGTTGAGGCTGATGCGCGGGCTGCGCATCACGATGCGGGTGCCGCTGCGCATCAGATCGACCACCGAAGGATCGATGGTCAGTTCACCGACCACTTTGCTGTCCTGTTGCAACGTCAGCTTGGTCAGGGTGCCGACCTGCAGCCCCTGGTACATCAGCGGCGTGCGGTTTTCGCTCAGGCTGTTGCCGCTCGGCAGATCCAGCAGGATATTGACGCCGCGCTGGCTGTGGGCCAGATCAGGATACAGGGTATAGCTCTGATCGCCCTTGGCCTGCTGGCCATCGGCCGGAGAATCGAAGGCAATGGCACCGTTGACCAGCGCCGCCAGGCTCTCCATCTGCACCGTGGCACCGGACAGGCTGAAATCGCCCTTGAAGCCGGAAACGTTCCAGAAGCGGCTGTTGCTCTTCACCAGGTTGGCGAAGCGGCGGTCGATCAGCACGTCGATGGTCACGCCCTTGTTGCCTTCGCTGATGGTGTAGTCATACACCTTGCCGACCGGGATTTTACGGTAATAGACCAGCGAGCCGCTGTTGAGCGAGCCGAGATCGTCGGCGTGCAGGTGAATCATCAGCTCGCCGGTGTTCAGGCGGTACTTCGGTTGGGTATCGAGCGCGGTGAAGTGGGTTTGCTCCTTGCCGCTGCCGGGCATCATGCCGATATAGTTGCCGCCGACCAGCGCATCGAGCCCGGATACCCCGGCCAGCGAGGCCTTGGGCGTCACCAGCCAGAACTGGGTACCTTCGCGCAGCGAGTCTTCCAGATCGCTCTTGATGCTGGCTTCCACCACGATGCTGCGCAGATCTTTGCTCAGACTGATTTTTTGCACCGTGCCGACCTCCACGCCCTGGTAGCGCACCGGCGTGCGGCCGGCGACGATGCCCGCCGCCGATTGGAAATCGATGGTGACGGTGGTGCCGCGTTCCTGGACATTGTTATAGACCAGCCACCCGGCGATCAGCAGGGCGATGAACGGCAGTAACCAGAACGGTGAAATGCGGCGTTTGTTCTTGACTCGCGCTTCAGTCGGTGTAGTCGGCGTTTCCTGTTGCATGTGCATCCCAAATCAATCGGCTATCGAGCCACTCAACGGCAAGAATAGTCAAAATGACCGCCGAGCCAAAGTAAAACGCGGCCGGTCCCATAGTAAAAGATAACAGCTGGTCGCGGTTTACCAGCGACATCATCAAGGCGATAACGAACAGATCGAGCATCGACCAGCGGCCGATCCAGGTGACCAGACGTAGCAGACGAATGCGCGTCTTCAGGCTGTGCGAAGTTTTGAAGTGGATGCTCAGCAACAGCGTGATCAGCACAATCACCTTGGTAAAAGGCACCAGCACGCTGGCGATGAACACGATGGCGGCGATCGGCACGTTGCCGGAGGTGGCCAGTGAGACCACGCCGGAGAAGATGGTGTCTTCCATCCGCACGCCGTTGGCGTAAATGATGGAAATCGGCAGCAGGTTGGCCGGTATCAGCAGGATCATCGCCGCGATCAGCGCCGCCCAGGTTTTCTGCAGGCTGTAGGGCTGGCGGTGGCACATCGGCACATGGCAGCGCGGGCAGCGGCCGCGCGCGTCAGGGTAGCCGGTATAGTGGCAGGACAGGCAAATATGCAGCGCCGCCGGCGGGCCTTCCGGCTGTTCCTGCGGATAGTAACGCTCCCACAGCTGCTCCAGGTTAGCGTGGATCAGCGTCAGGATGCTGAGCACCGTGAGCGACAGGTAGGCGATCAGCGCGCTGCCCGCCTGGATGTCGGCGTAATCCTGCACCTTGATCGCCGCCACCGCCATGCCGATCAGATAAATGTCCAGCATCACCCACTCTTTGAGCCGCTCCAGCATCAGCAGCACCGGGCGCAGGTTCATGCCGAGCGCGTGGCCGAAGCGCAGGTACAGCAGCGACAGCGCCAGCGTCAGCGGGGCGCCGATGGTGCAAAACGCCACCATGCTGGCGGTGAGCGGATCGCCCTGGCGGCTCATCTGCCAGATGCCCTCCAGCAAACTGGCGTCGATGCGCGTGCCGAGCAGGCGGATGCTGATCAGCGGTTCGGTGAAGGCGAACGGCATCAGCAGCAGCATGGTGATCGCCATGGCGGTCAGACGCGTCATCGACCAGTCGCGGCCGTGCACCACCTTGGCGTTGCAGCGCGGGCAATAAGCGGCCTGATTGCCGCTGAGCGGCGGCAGCATGAACAGCAGATCGCACTCGCAGCAGCGTTGGTGGCGCGCTTTGGAAAGGGGGGCGGTGATCGCGTGTATTTTCATTTTTGACAAGTAGCTGCCCTTGAGCCCGCCGGAACTGTCAGCGTAGCTGAAAAATAAACCGGCCGCGTCACCGGCGATCGGGCGCCGGACGGTAAAACGAGGTAAACCGGGATTCTGAGCGGCAAACATACCCCGAGCGACGGGGTTTTGTGAAGCAACAGATGATTAACCTTGTGGCTATACGCATTTAATGCTTATTTTATAGGGCCTAAGCTTTGGGCTTCTGGCCATCTTCACTGTTTCAATGGTTATCACATGACAAAAGAACAATTCTACGCGGAATTAAAACGTGATCTGAGCGCGTTGCTCGGCGGGGAGACCAACTTTATCGCGGCGCTGTCCAACGCCAGCGCCTTGCTCAACGAGCGTCTGGATGACGTGAACTGGGTCGGTTTCTATCTGATGGATGGCGCTCAGCTGGTGCTGGGGCCGTTCCAGGGCAAGATCGCCTGCGTGCGCATCCCGGTGGGCAAGGGCGTGTGCGGCACGGCGGTGGCGGAAAATCGCGTGCAGCGCGTCGGCGACGTGCATGCGTTCCCGGGCCATATCGCCTGCGATGCGGCCAGCAACGCGGAAATCGTGCTGCCGCTGGCGGTTGGCGGCCGAGCGATCGGCGTTTTGGATATCGATAGCACGGTTTATCAACGCTTCGACGAACAGGACGAAGCGGGCCTGAAAGCAGTGGTGGCGGGGCTTTGTGAGCAACTGGAGCAGTGCGACAGTGCGAAATATGTGACTGTGGCGGCAAGTTGATCGACGGTTAACGTGGCAATTACCGATGGCGTCATTATAATGACGCCTGTTCATGCCTGTGGCTTGTTGGCAATACCGTTGTAATCAGGAAATTTCATGGAAAATCAACCTAAGTTGAACTCTAGTAAAGAAGTCATTGCTTTTCTTGCCGAGCGTTTTCCGCTCTGCTTTAGCGCCGAAGGCGAAGCTCGTCCGCTGAAAATCGGTATTTTTCAGGATTTGGTAGAGCGCGTGCAGGGGGAAGAGAATCTCAGCAAAACGCAATTGCGTTCTGCCCTGCGCCTGTACACCTCAAGCTGGCGTTATCTGTACGGCGTTAAAGTCGGCGCGCAGCGCGTCGATCTGGACGGCAATCCGTGCGGTGAACTGGAACAGCAGCATGTCGATCATGCCCGCCAGCAGCTTGAAGAAGCCAAAGCGCGCGTTCAGGCACAGCGTGCCGAACAAAACGCCAAAAAACGTGAAGCCGCCGGTGAATCCGCCGATACCGCTCCGCGCCGTCCGCGTCCAGCCGGTAAAAAACCCGCTGCGCGTCGCGAAGGCGGAGCCGCGCCGGAAAACCGCAAGCCGCGCCCACAAACTCGCCCACAGCCCGCTCGCCAACCTCGTGCAGCCAAAGAGGAAAGCCAGCCGCGTTATGCGCCAGTCACGGATATCTCTAAACTGCAAATTGGCCAGGAAATCAAAGTCAGAGCAGGCAAGAGCGCGATGGATGCTACCGTACTCGAAATCGCTAAAGATGGCGTACGTGTGCAGCTCTCTTCCGGTCTGGCGATGATTGTGCGCGCAGAACACTTGCAGTTCTGATACGGAGGCCAACCCAGGCATGAACAAATTCGTCAGATTAACAGCGATTGCAGGGCTGCTGTGGGCGGGTGTCAGTTACGGCGCGGAAACAGCCAACATCCGCATCGGCCAACTGCCCCAACTGCAACAGGAACCCCAGCACGCTACGGTGAGTGAGCGCGTTACCTCGCGCTTCACTCGCTCTCATTACCGCCAGTTCGCCCTTGACGCGGAGTTTTCAGGCAAGATCTTCGATCGCTACCTGAACATGCTGGACTACAACCATAACGTATTGCTGGCTGCCGACGTGGCGCAGTTCGCCGGCAAACGCAATCAGGTTGGCGAAGAGCTGAAAACCGGCAAGCTGGACACCTTCTACGCGCTGTTCAATCTGGCGCAGAAACGCCGTTTCGAGCGTTATACCTATGCGTTGTCGTTGCTGGACAAGCCGATGAACTTCACCGGCAACGGCACTATCGATCTCGACCGCAGCAAAGCGCCGTGGCCGAAAGACAAGGCCGAGCTGGATAGCCTGTGGGATGCGAAAGTCACCTATGACGAGCTGAACCTCAAGTTGACCGGCAAGACCGACAAAGAAATCCACGACACGCTGACCAAACGCTATCAGTTCGCCATCAAGCGCCTGACGCAAAGCAACAGCGAAGACGTCTTCCAACTGGCGATGAATGCCTTTGCGCATGAAATCGATCCGCATACCAACTATCTGTCTCCGCGCAATACCGAGCAGTTCAACACCGAGATGAGCCTGTCGCTGGAAGGCATCGGCGCGGTGCTGCAGATGGATGATGACTACACCCTGATCAACTCGATGGTGCCGGGCGGCCCGGCGGCGAAGAGCAAGGCGATCACCGTAGGCGATCGCATCGTCGGCGTCGGCCAGGCCGGCAAACCGATGGTGGACGTGATCGGCTGGCGTCTGGACGACGTGGTGTCGCTGATCAAAGGGCCGAAGGGCAGCAAGGTGCGCCTGGAGATCCTGCCGGCCGGCAAGGGCACCAAAACCCGCGTGGTCACCTTGACCCGCGAGCGCATCCGCCTGGAAGACCGCGCGGTGAAAATGACCATCAAGACCGTCGGCAAAGAGAAGGTGGCGGTGTTCGACATCCCTGGCTTCTACGTCGGCCTGACCGATGACGTGAAAGTGCAGCTGCAGAAGATGGCCAAGCAGAACGTCAAGAGCGTGATCATCGATCTGCGCACCAACGGCGGCGGCGCGCTGACTGAAGCGGTGTCGCTGTCCGGCCTGTTCATTCCGAGCGGCCCGGTGGTGCAGGTGCGCGACAACAACGGCAAAGTGCGTGAAGACGCCGACACCGACGGCGTGACCTACTACAAAGGCCCGCTGGTGGTGCTGGTCGATCGCTTCAGCGCCTCCGCCTCCGAGATCTTCGCGGCGGCGATGCAGGATTACGGCCGCGCGCTGATCGTCGGCGAACCGACCTTCGGTAAAGGCACCGTGCAGCAGTACCGTTCGTTGAACCGCATCTACGACCAGATGCTGCGCCCTGAGTGGCCGGCGCTCGGTTCGGTGCAGTACACCATTCAGAAGTTCTACCGCGTCAACGGCGGCAGCACCCAGCGCAAGGGCGTGACGCCGGATATTCTGATGCCGACCGGCGTCGATCCGGCGGAAACCGGCGAAGCGTTTGAAGACAACGCCATGCCGTGGGACAGCATCAATGCGGCGACCTACAGCAAGACCGGCGATCTGACGCCGTTCGAGCCGGAGCTGCTGAAAGATCACCAGCAGCGCATCGCGCAGAATCCAGAGTTCCAGTACATCGCGCAGGATATCGCGCATTACAAGGCGCTGAAGGATAAACGCAACATCGTGTCCCTCAATCTGGCGGTGCGCGAGAAAGAGAACCACGATGACGATGCGACCCGTCTGAAACGCATCAACGAGCGTCTGGAGCGCGCCGGCAAGAAGCCGCTGAAATCGCTCGACGATCTGCCGAAGGATTACCAGGAACCGGATCCGTACCTGGATGAAACCGTGCATATCGCGCTGGACCTGGCTCATCTGGAGAAGGATCAGCCCGCTCAGCAACCGACGCCGGCCAAATAAGGCGGCGGTTGGCAGAATGAAAAACGCACCCTCGGGTGCGTTTTTTTATGGCTGCGGTATGCGCGGTTCAGACGGTTTTCTTGCGGTGGCGCAGCCCGAGCCGGATGCAGGAAACCACCACCAACATACAGCCGACCAGCGACAGCAGCAGCGGGACTTCGTGCCAGAACAGCCAGCCCCAGGCGATATTGAACACGATGCCGATATAGCGCACCACCGAGACCACGATCAGGTTATCGGAAGAGAAGGCCTGGGTTAAGACGACCTGTCCCAGCAACGACACCAGCGCTATGGCGAGCAGAATGGCAAACTGGTATGCGTTGGGCCAGACGAATGACTGCCACATCAGCGGCAGCGAGATCAGCGTTGCGATGAACAGGAAGTAGAACACGATCTCGTAGTTGTGGTGGCGTTTGCTGAGTTTGTTGACCGACAGATAGGCGATCGAGGCGAACACCGCGCTCATCACGCCGACCAGCGACGCCAGGGTATAGGCCGAGAAGTGCCACGGCCGCACCAGCAGCACCGCGCCGATGATGACCATCGCCAGCCAAAACGCGGTATTGGCGTTGACCCGCTCACGCAGCACCAGCAAGGAGAGCAAAATGGAGAAAAACGGCGACAGGTAGGCCAGCATGCTGGCATCGGCCAGCGTGAGGTGGGCGATGCTGTAAAAATAACAGATCAGATACAGTCCGCCCATGGTGCCGCGCAATACCAGCAGCGGCCGGTCTTCACGGCTGAAGGCGACGCGGTGGCGATACATCAGCAGCAGAACCAGCACGCAGCCGATGCTGCTGCGAAAGAACACGATCTCTCCGGTGGGAATGACGTCGGCGATGGTTTTGACCAGCGCGTTCATGACGCTGAAAATCAGCGAGGCGAAAATGGCCAGCAGCGCACCCTGATTCATGCTTGCCTCCGCCACTGCCGGTAGGTGATATCCGCCTGCTCGCGGCAGGTATCGTCCAGCAACGAATGATGACAATGCTCGGTGCCGATCCGGGTGACGAAGCTGTGCAGCGCCTGCTGAAAGCGCGCCAACAGGCACTGGGCGGCGGGCATCTCGACGCCCAGCCGCTGCGCCAGCAAGACCATAACGCGCAGTTTGCGCACGTCCTCTTGCGGCACGCGCGGCAGTCGCCATAACCCCTGCGCATCCTGGAAGACGCGGGCGACCCTGACGGCGGAAAAATCATAGTAGCGGCCCTGCGCGTCCGGTTCGGAATAGGGATCGACCAGCAGCGCGGTATAGCGCGCAAACAGCGCGTAGCGTTGCTCCGCCGGCGCGAGCTGCGGGAATTGGTCAATCCAGCGGCGGCTTACCATACGAGGCGGCACCGGGTAATTGTCGTCATTCAAAAAGCGCAGCAGGTTGATGGCCTCGACGCCGAGCCGGTTGAGCAACTGCCGGTAATCCTGCGAGAGCGCCAGCATGTCGGCGATCGTCTCGGGGCAGATAGGGCCTTCGGGGTAGGTCTTATACAGGTACTGTATCGGCGCCTGCGGCTGAAAGATCGCCTGTAGCGTGGTATCGGCCAGCGCCAGCGGGGGATGAACATAGTTGGTGATGCTGAAGCGTTCGGCGGCCAGCAGGCTGTCGCAGCGCTGGGCATCGATGCCGTGACGCGCCAGCACCGCGCAAAGCCAATCGAGTTCGGCGCGGTCTGACGATGGGCTTTGGCCGGCCAGATAAATCCGCTGCTTGAATGCCTTGGTGTAAGCGCGGTAAGGCTGCGCGGCATCCTGGTATTTGGTATCGGCGTAGTAGCTCGACAGGCTGATGATCCCGACGTGGGATTGCCCGGCGTCCTGCAGCAGGCTTTGCACCATCAGGCCGGAACCGATGGAAGGAGAGAGCAGGATCAGTGAGCGCAGCTGGGGCAACGCCGCCCATGGCACCTGCCGCAGCACGTCATGATATTGATCGGCGGGGACGGCAAGGATCAGTCGGTGCCAGTCACCGCCGACCAGTGACAGGTCATCGCAGTAGCTGTCGATCGTCACTTGCGTATCGCCTTGGGTGCGCTGCGCCTTACCGGCGCCCGTCAGAGACAGGCTGGGCGCGTGAGCCAAATGATGCCGCAGGCGTTGTCCTTTCTCGCTGGGGCGGTTGTACAGGCCGATGCGCGCATTGGCCGCGGCCTTGATATCCGCCGCCAATTGGATAGCCGCCGGGCCGGCGCCCAGAATCAGGGTGGAAAAGGCATTATTCATGGCTGAGAGGCTCCAGAATCAACAGATCGTACAGCGGGGTGGCGAGCGGTTTACCGCTGATGCGCCACGGCGAACCGGCGGCCTGGTGATGGTAAGGGCAGTTAAAGAGAGACTTGAGGCCATTGCCATAGCGCACCAGCAATTTGCCGCGTTGCGGCAGCAAAGGCCGCAGCTCCCTCAGCAAGCCCTGCTTGTCGGCTACCAGAGAGGCGATGATGATGTGATCGACGTCATTGCGGGTCAGGCCGTGCAGCTTGTCGATGCAGGGCATCTGCCGCACCAGCCCCAGATGGCGCGTGAGGCGGCGGGCAAACCGCTGGGCCGCCGGATCGCAATCGTAGCAAATGACGGTGGCGGCAAGCCTGGCGACCAGCGCCAGCGCCGTGGTGGGCAAGGCGCCGCTGCCCACCAGCAACACCCGCTCGCCCGGTTGGATGCCGGCGGCGGCGATCTCCAACTGCAGGGCGCGATCGAAACTGTTCAGGTAGGCGTTAGTCTGTGCCGGTTGCCGACAGAGTGCAGAGACGCGATGCTTCTCGTAGTCGCACAATGCGGCATTGGCTGTTGCCCGCAGTTGGGCGATCTGCGCCGTTATCAAACGGTCGTTTTCCAGTTTTCGACGGTAGGCCTGCAGCTGTGGTTCGTCGTTAAAGGCTTGCAGGCGGCTGAAGCGGCGTTCCAGCAGGGAAAAATTACGCCGATCTTGCCGGGCGGAGCGGTGTAGCTGGTGAATTTCCTGTTGCAAACCGGCGAGTTGCGCCAGCATGTCCGCCTTGGTCAGGGTGTACATGGGGATTCTCCGTGTGCGTGTAACAGCTGTGTCGGCAGCAGATAGGGGTAGCCCTGCGGGCTGACGCCGTTTTCGATACCGACGCCAAATACGCGAGACATCATTGGGTGTCCCATCATCTGATGAGTCTCGCCGTGGCAAACGACGCGTCCGTGCTCGAGCAGCGTAAGTGAGTGGCAATAACGCAGCGCCAGCCCCAGATCGTGGATCACCAGCAGCGTGATGCAGCGATGACGCCGGCCGTAGTCGGCGATCTGATTGAGCACGCGCAGCTGGTGATGGATATCCAGCGCGCTGGTGGGTTCGTCGAGTAAAATGAGCTGCGGTTGAGAGACGAACGCCTGAGCCAGCATCACCAACTGTCGCTGGCCGCCGCTGAGACGGTTGAAGGGGCGATCGGCGAGCGCGGAAATGCCGCATTCCGCCAGCGCCTGTTCGACCGCATCGGCCTGGGCGGCGCTGACGCGCCATCCCAACTGCCGTACCTTGCCCAACAGCACCATGTCAAAAGCGGTCAGTGCCGAATCGCAGCGATTAAGCTGCGGTACATAGGCGATGCGGCTGGTTTTCGGATCGAGCGGGCGCTCGCGGTAGGCAATCTCGCCGCTGTACGGCAACATGCGATTAATCGCTTTCAGCAGCGTGGACTTGCCGGCGCCGTTGGGGCCGATGATGCCGCCGAGTTTTGCCTCCGGCCAGCTCAGGGATACGTCGGCCAATAGCGGGCGGCGATGCAGCGAGACGTCGACGCCGGTGAGGGTCAGTTGAGTCATGGGCGTTTAACCTGTCGGGTGACGAAGTAAAACAGCACCGGCACGCCGATCAGGGCGATGACGATGCCGATGGGCACCACGCCGTTCGGCATCACCAGCTTGGCGACGATCGACGCGCACAGCAGCAGCAGGCTGCCGCAGAGGGCGGAAATGCAGATCAGGTAACGCTGATCCTCCCCGACCAGAAAACGGGCGAAATGGGGGGCGATCAGCCCGACGAACCCGATGGTGCCGACAAAAGAGACCGAGGCGGCCGTCAGCAAAGTCGCCAGTAGAAAGGCCAGCTTGCGCAGCGCGCTGACGTTGATGCCCAGCCCCTGTGCCTGCTCTTCGCCGGCGGACAGCGCCGTAAGGCGCCAGGCCTGCCGCAGGCTGACGATCAGCGCGCAGAGCAACACGGCGCCGGTGATCGCCACCCCGTGCATATTCGCTTTGAGCAGGCTGCCGAACAGCCAAAAGACGATTTGCTGCATGGCCTCCGGCGCGGCCAGAAACAGCAGCAGCGATTGCAGCGACTGAAAGAAAAACAGCACGACGATGCCGCTCAACACCAATATTTGCGGCGTCATGCCCCGGCGTTGTCCCAGCAGATAGATAGGCACGCAGGCGAGCAACGCCATCAGCGAAGCCAGCAACGGCGTGCCCAGCGCCAGCGCGCCGCCCAGGCTGAAGCCGGTGATGATCGACAGCGCCGCGCCGAACCCCGCCGCAGCCGAGATCCCTAGCGTATAGGGGCTGGCGAGGGGGTTGGCCAGCACGGTCTGCATCAGCAGGCCGGCCAGCGCCAGGCTGGCGCCGACCACCAGGGCGGTGAGTGTCATCGGCAAGCGAATCGACCAGAAAACCACCTGATGCAGCTCGTTGCCTGGCGCAGGACCGGGCCAGAGCATTCGCACGATATCCGCGAGGCCAAGATGCGCGGCGCCGACGGTCAGATCGATGGCGGCCGCCGCCAACAGCGCGCCGAGCAGCGCCAGCGTCAATAGCCCGCGGCGCAGCCTGCGCCGTTGCAAAAAATCACGTCCTGTGCGGGCCACGACTACTCTCCTTGCCAGCGTTGCAAGAAGACGCCGTCCGCCTCAATCGGCAGATATTGGCGGTAGAACCGGGCCAGGTTGCGCGCGGGGTCTACGTCGGCAAATGCGGTGGGATAGAGGGCTTTCGCCAGATACTGGACAAAAATAAAGTCGTAAATCGTGCGCGCGCCGCCATGATAAAGCGCATAAAGCCGTTGGTTTTTTATAGCCGGCAGCTGCGGCCATCCCGCCCGCCGGGCATACTGCGTCAGGCGCGCCTGTATGGGGGCGGCCTGTGTGCCGTAGCCCATCGGCACGGCGTTCGGCATATTTTCCCAGTCGCCTCCGGCGAGAAAAATGACGTCGGGCCGTTTGGTCAGGACATAGTCGGCGCGCAACGGAGAGGGGCTGCCGACGACGCCGGCGGCGATATTGTCGGCGCCGGCCAACTGCAGCAGCGGCCCCCAGATCGAGGCGCCATAGCTGCTGCTGTATTCGCCGGGGCCCTTGTCTCCCAGTTCAATATAGGTGATCGGCGGCGGCAGCTGCGCCTGGCGGATGCGCCGCCGGGTATCTTCGAGGCTCTGGCGATATTCGTCGGCCAGCCGTTCCGCTCGCTCGGCGTGGCCCATTGCCTGGCCCATCAACCGAATGCTGGCGAGCTTGACCTCGACGCCCTGGTTGAAGTCGACGACGATGTAAGGAATGTTGAGCCGTTGCAGCACCGGCAGGTAGTTGGCGAAGCCGTCGAGCTGCCACTTCGCCAGGATCAGCAGGTCCGGCCGCGTGGTCAGCAGGCGTTCAAAATCGAAGCTCTGGTTATAGAGCGAACCGACATCGACCAATTGAGCGAGCCGCGGCAGCGCGGCCTGATAGCGCGCCCATTGGCTGGTGCGCAAGGCCCAGTCGCTTTTGGAGAAGGCGACGACCTGTTGATAGCTCTCCGGGCCGTTCACTGCCAGAAAATCTTCGTAGTAAAAGCCGATATAGGCGCGCTGTGCGGGGGCGGTCAGGGTGACGCGACGTCCTTCAACGTCGGTGAGGTGAATTTCAGCTTGTGCGAGGTGGCAGAAAAGCAGCCACGTCGCCAGCATCCAGGCGATACGCGATAACATGATTGACATCCCTTTACGATTAATTGTGATGTTATAATGTAACAATTAATCGTAAGATTCAAACTTTCGTCGTCGATGAATCGGCTGCGGGCACGTCGGATCGCACCCAGCGGATATTGACCCAGAAAGGGTGTGGATAAAATCGCCCGCCGCGATCCTGCGCGGGCGAAGAATTTTTTGTGAGAAATCCCTCCGCCTTGCGCAACAATCGTTTACAATTTGCCAAATCCCGGTCGCGCGCCGTTTTTGTAAAGTTTCGTATTTTTAGTAGGTTAATGACGCGCGACTCTTGAAACTGTGACGAATGCCCATACGATCTAGGGTATCTTGGACAGCGTTTTGTTAACATTTATGAGGAAGTAAACATTTTATGATGCGTATAGCTCTGTTCCTGCTCACCAACCTGGCGGTGATGTTGGTTTTCGGGCTGGTGCTCAGCCTGACAGGAATCCAATCCAGTAGCGTTCAGGGCCTGATGATCATGGCCGGTCTGTTCGGCTTCGGCGGCGCTTTCGTGTCGTTGCTGATGTCCAAGTGGATGGCGCTGCGCTCCGTCGGCGGAGAAGTGATTGAACAGCCGCGTAACGAAACCGAAAACTGGCTGCTGGAAACGGTGCGCCGTCAGTCGCAGCAGGCGGGCATCGCCATGCCGCAGGTCGCTATCTACCATGCGCCGGACATCAACGCCTTCGCCACCGGCGCGCGCCGCGACGCCTCGCTGGTCGCCGTCAGCACCGGCCTGCTGCAGAGCATGAGCCGTGACGAAGCGGAAGCGGTCATCGCGCACGAAATCAGCCACGTCGCCAACGGCGATATGGTGACCATGACCCTGATTCAGGGCATCGTGAACACCTTCGTGATCTTCATTTCACGCCTGATCGCGCAGGTCGCCGCCGGTTTCCTCGGCAACCGCGACGGTGATGGCGAAGGGGAAGGCAACGGCAACCCGATGATTTACTTCGCGGTGTCGATGGTGCTGGAACTGGTGTTCGGCATCCTGGCGAGCATCATCACCATGTGGTTCTCGCGTCACCGCGAGTTCTACGCCGACGCCGGCTCCGCCAAACTGGTGGGCCGCGAGAAGATGATCGCTGCCTTGCAGCGTCTGAAAACCAGCTATGAACCGCAGGAAGCCGGCAGCATGATGGCGTTCTGCATCAACGGTAAATCCAAGTCGTTCAGCGAGCTGTTCATGTCGCACCCGCCGCTCGACAAGCGTATCGAAGCGCTGCGTACCGGCCAGTACCTGAAGTAATCGGCTGAATGAAATGAAAAACCCCGGCTTGCCGGGGTTTTTTTATGGCATGCCTGAACCGCTTTTTCAGCGTCGACGGGGGTTAACGTGGCGCAAGAGCTCCCCGAAGTCCATAAAGCCCGCCTTCGAATAACGCCTGTCGGCCTCTCTGTGCGTTTACCGCCGCGGAGCGAGACGAGGGTAAGCCGCATCCTGGCTGAGTGACGACCGGCTGTTTGGCTTTGGAAGCGCATGTTATATGCTTTGGCGCAATGACATTTGTCCCTGAGGCCCTATGAAAATCAACCACCTTCCCTTGCTCAACGGTGATGAGCCACCGGCGCGCCTAGCGGAATTGACAGGCGGTATCGCCGATGCGGTTGCGGAACTGTTCAACCGGCATGATGACGATGCTGAACGGCCAGCTATTCGCTGGCATTCAGGCGATCTTCACCTCCCGGCATTTTTCCCCGACGAGCACGACAGCCACGATTACGATTACCTGATCGTGGACGGCGATATGATCGTGGAAGGATGCCTGGCGGTATCGCCGCAGCGCGAGGACGGCGGCATTGTCGTGCTGGGGCGGCTGCAGGCGGATACGCTGATTTGCTGGGGCGGACTGGTCGTGCGTGATGATGTCCGCATACGCCATGCCTATTGCAGCTCAGGAAACGACGGTGCGTTCGTGGTGGGGGGGGATCTGACCGCGCTCACCCTGGTAGAGACGGGGGAGTTTATCCATGTCCATGGCGATCTCGATGCGCGGTGTCTCGCTTCGTTGCAGAACTTCGTTCAGGTTGACGGAAACACGCGCTGCGATTGCCGCATCGACAGCGCTCAGGCCGAAGATCTGATCAAGCGCATGTTCGCCCCTGGCTTACTGAAGGGCTTCGAGGGGGTGGATAACGACGGCCAACGCATTGTTGGCTGGTATCCGGATGACGACGCCTATTTAGCGTGTCTACGACAAGGCCGCAGCCCTTTGAGGAGCGGCGACTGACGCCAGGCCTGCGTCGCGCTCGATGTGGCCCGGCTCTTTCTATGCCCGCTATTTCACCTCGCGGCTGGGCTGCGCCGTTTGCGCGGTCGATTGGGTGATGCGCAGGCCGCTGACCGCCGCCGCCAGGGTAGCGAACACCCCAGCCAGGATCAGTGAAGCGTGGGTGCCGGAGGTAGGGAACAGGTTGAACATCAGCGCCACCAGCGCGGCCCCCGAGGTTTGCCCCAGCAGGCGGGCGGTGCCCAGCATGCCGCTGGCGCCGCCGCTGCGGTTGCGCGGCGCGGCGGAGATGATGGTGTGGTTGTTGGGCGACTGGAACAGGCCGAAGCCGGCGCCGCACAGCACCATGCGCCAGATGATGTCCATATTCGACGGCGCCGCCGGCAGCAGCGCCAGCGAAAACAGCCCGAGCGCGAACACCGCCAGCCCAATGCAGCCCAGCAGGCCGGCGTGCACGCGCTCCACCAGCCGACCGGCGATCGGCGCCATCACCACGATCGCCAGCGGCCACGGCGTCAGCAGCAGCCCGGTCGCCACCTCGTCGCGGCCCAACGCGCTTTGCAGGAAGAACGGCAACGACACCATCGCCAGCATTTGCGCAGCGAACGAACAGATTGAGGTGCCCATCGACAGGGCGAAGATCGGGATACGCAGCAGGTCGACCGGCAGCAACGGAAATTCCTGGCGCAGCTGGCGGCGCACGAACACCGCGCCAATCGCCAGCAGCGCGGCAATCTCGCTGAAGATCAGCGTCAGGCTCTGGCCCTGGGCGAAGCCGCTGATGGCGGTGATCAGCAGGCCTAAGGTCAGCGCGTTCAGCACGGCGCTGGTAGGATCGAAACGGCGATTATCGCTTTTTTGGCCGTTAGCCGGCAGGAATTTCATCCCCAGCAGCAGCGCGACGATGCCGATCGGCAGGTTGATGGCGAACAGCCACTGCCAGGATGCGACCGACAGGATAGCGGCCGCCACCGTCGGCCCGGCCGCCGAGGAGCAGGCGACGATCAGCGAGTTGATGCCCATGCCGCGGCCGAGAAAACGCTGCGGGTAGATGATGCGGATCAGCGCGGTGTTGACGCTCATAATGGCGGCGGCGCCAAAGCCTTGCAATACGCGGGCGATGGTCAGCGTGAGCAGCGAGTCGGACAGGGCGCAAAACAGCGAGGTGATGCTGAACACCAGCAACCCGGCCTGATAGATGCGGCGATAGCCGACCAGATCGCCGAGCGAGGCCAGCGACAGCAGAGAGACGGTGATCGCCAACTGATAGGCGTTGACCACCCAAATGGAGCTGGCCGGGCTGGCGTTAAGATCGCGCGCGATGGTGGGCAGCGCCACGTTGGCTATCGCGCCGTCGAGCACCGATACGGTAATGCCGAGGGCGATGGCGAGGATCGCCCCATAGCGTTGCGGGACGGGGAGGCCGTCGGAACAAGGACGCATGTTGGTCTCAGCGGTATTTATTCAGGGGAGTATTATCATGCTAATCATAATCACCTGCGATTGCATGCCCGTTGCCCGCTTAATTGTAAATAGCGGTGAGCAGGCCGGGGTTATCCATTTGGCTTCAATCGCTTAGCGTTCAGCCGCGTTGCGCGCCGCGATCTGTTCCGATTATACTGAAACCCTTGTTTAAATTTCCTGAAACAAAACCGTTAAGTAGGGCATTCACCATGGCTAACGCAGATTCAGACAAGCAACCGGATGCCGTCTCATCCGTGATGAAAGTGTTCGGCATTTTGCAGGCGCTTGGCGATGAGCGCGAGATTGGCATTACCGAACTTTCCCAGCGAGTGATGATGTCCAAAAGCACCGTCTACCGTTTTCTGCAAACCATGAAAGCGTTGGGCTACGTATCGCAGGAAGGCGAGACGGAAAAGTATGCGCTGACGCTCAAGCTGTTCGAACTGGGCGCCAAATCGTTGCAGAACGTCGATCTGATCCGCAGCGCCGACGTGCAGATGCGCGAACTGTCAAACCGCACCCGCGAAACCATCCACCTCGGCGCCCTGGACGAGGACGGCATTGTCTATATCCACAAGATCGACGCGATGTACAACCTGCGCATGTATTCGCGCATCGGCCGCCGCAACCCGCTGCACAGCACCGCCATCGGGAAAGTGCTGCTGGCCTGGCGCGGGCGGGATGAGGTGGCGCAGATTTTGTCGCAGATTGACTTTACCCGCAGCACCGAGCATACCCTGACCAGCGCCGCCGAACTGTTGCCGGTGCTGGATCGGGTGCGTGAGCAGGGATTCGGCGAAGATGTCGAAGAGCAGGAGGCGGGGATCCGCTGCATCGCGGTGCCGGTATTCGACAGGTTCGGGGTGGCGATCGCCGGGCTGAGCATCTCTTTCCCGACGCTGCGCTTTTCCGACGCGGCGCGGGAGGAGTATGTGGCGTTGCTGCACGTCGCCGCCCGGCGCATCTCCGAGCAGCAGGGCTATCACGACTACCCGTTCTGACCGTCATTTCGATGAGCGAGGCGCTGCCATGGCAGCGCCTTGTTGTTATTTCGCGCCGGGCGTCAGCCGCTGAGAAATCCGCTCCAGCACCAGCATCAGCAACAGCGTGGCCGCCACCAGGATCATGGTCAGCGTCGCGCCGTTGGCGATGCTGCCGCGATCGGTCAGGCTGAAGATCGTGACCGGCAGCGTCGCCCAGCTCGGCGGGTAGATCATCATGGTCGCGCCCAGCTCCCCCATCGACAGCGACAGGCTGAGTGCGAAGGCGGAGATCATGTAGGGGGCGATCATCGGTAGGGTGACGTGACGCAGGCGGAACAGCGGCGAAGCGCCCAGGCTGGCGGCGACGTTCTCGTAGTCGCCAGGCAGCCGGGTCAGCCCGGCCATCACGTTGCCGAAGGTAAAGGCGGAAATCAGCACGAAGTGGGCGGCGGGCACGATCAGGAAGGTGCCGTTCATCTGCAGCGGCCCCTGGCTGAACGCCACCAGCATCCCCAAACCGATAGAGACCGAAGGCACCGCGCTGGGAATGAAAAACAGCGTGCCCAGCAGCCGCTGGCCGCGCCCCTGATGGTGGCGCAGCGCCAGCGCCGCCCAGGTGCCGCACAGCAGCGCGAACAGGCTGGCGCTGAAGCCGATAGCCAGACTGGCGACCAGCGCGTCCCAGGAGGCGCCGCTGAAGGCCTGGCGAAAGTGGCTGAGGGTGAAGCCGCTCGGCAGCACGCCGTTCCACTGTTCACTGAGGCTGGACATCAGGATCACCGCCAGCGGCAGGCAGAAGAACAGGGCGAACAGCGTGACCGTCAGCGTGCAGGTCAGGGTGCGGCCGGTGCGAGACCAAATCAACATCGTCAGTTCCTCAGCCCGGCGCGTGCCGCGGCATAGCGGTAAAGGGAGAACAGCCCGAGCGACAGCGCGATATTCACCACGGCGATGGTGCAGGCGACGGCGTAATCCGCCTCCAGAATCGCCTTGGAGTAGACCATCATCGGCAGCGTGGTGACGCCCTTGGCGCCGATAAACAGCACGATGCCGAACTCATTGGTGGTCAACAACAGACACAGGCTGCCGCCGGCCAGCAAGGCCGGCAGTGCGGCCGGTAAAATCACCTGGCGCACCACGCGCCCCGGCCGGGCGCCGAGGATGCTGGCGGCCTCAAGCTGGCTGCGGTCGATCTGCGCCAGCGCCGCCATCAGCGGGCGCATCACCAGCGGCGTAAACACGGTGATTTCCGCCAGGATCACTCCCCAGATGGAGTAAAGAAAGTCGACCGGCGGCAGGGTGAAGCCGAAGGTCGCCATCAGCGTGCCGTTCAGCAGGCCGGCGGAGCCGTAGATAAAGGTGAAGGCCAGCGTGATCAGAAAGGTCGGCATGGCGATAAAGGTATCGATCACTCGGGCGATCAGCCGGCTGCCGGGGAACGGCGTGAATACCAGCAGCAGCGACAGCAGCGTGCCGAGCACCAGGCAGCCCAGCGTCGCCAGCAGCGCGATCTGCAGCGTGTTGAGCAGGGCACCGACAAAGCGGCGGGATTCGAACACCTGTTGCAGCGCGGCGGCGCTGAACAGCCCCTGGTCGTCGGTAAACGCCTGTTTGACGATCAGCGCCAACGGGTAGAAAAACAGTGTCGCCAGCACCAGCAGCGGCAACAGGATCCACAGGCGGCGCGGCAAACGCAGCCGAAAGGACGGACGAATAAGCGTAGAGTCGGTCATGTCAGTCCTCGATCAGTACCGCATCGTCGGGGGCGAAATAGAGCGGCACGCGCTCGCCGATCTGCGGCATCCGGCTGCGATGAGTGGTGACCACGCGCAGCGGATGGCCTTCCGCGTCGAACTGCAGGTGCGTCAACTCTCCCTGCCAATGAATATCATGCAGCGTGCCGATGATGCAGTTGCTGCGCTGGGCATCGGCATCGAGCGCAATGTGCTGTGGCCGGATGCACAGCAGCTTGTCGAAGCCGCGTTGTGCGCCGTAAGTGAAACAGCCGATCACTTTGCCGGCGCAGCTGACGGTGGTCATGCCTTGCTGCGCGGTAGTTTCCAGGGCGGTAGCCGGCAGCAGGTTGGCGCGGCCGAGGAACTCGGCGGCGAAGCGGTTCGTCGGATGGTGGTACAGCGCGCGGGTTTCGCCGTGGGCGATGAGATGGCCGTCGCGCATGATGCCGATCTTGTCCGCCAGCGTCAGCGCTTCGCCCTGATCGTGGGTGACGTACAGGATGGTCAGATCCGGCAGCTCGCGGTGCAGGCGGGCGATCTCTTCCACCATGCTGTGGCGGATTTGCGCGTCCAGCGCCGACAGCGGCTCATCCAGCAGCAATACTTTGGGGCGCACCGCGATGGCGCGAGCGATCGCCACCCGCTGTTGCTGGCCGCCGGAAAGCTGGTTGGGATAGCGCTTGGCGTAGGCGGACATGCCGACGATGGCCAACGCCTCTTCGACGCGCTCGGCGGTCAGGCCGCGCGGCTTGCCCTGGGCGCGCAGGCCGAACGCCACATTGTCCTCGACGCGCATATGCGGAAACAGCGCGTAGTTCTGTACCACCATGCCCAGGCCGCGCTCATAGGGCGGCACGTCGGTGACATCGACGTCACCGATGGCAATACGCCCGGCGGAGGGCTGCACGAAGCCGGCGATCGCCCGCAGCACGGTGGTTTTACCCGAGCCGGAGGGGCCGATCAGCGCCAGCACTTCGCCGGGGGCGATGGTGAGCGTCAGGGGTTTCAGCACCTCGGTGCCGCGATACGACACGCTGACGCGGTCGAGCTGAATGCCCGACGGCCCGGCGATGTCGAGGCTGCTATCCCGCGCCTCGGCGCGGGAAGTGAGGGTAGAAGGCATGGTCAGCGTCATTCTGTCACCTTGTGCCAGCGGGAGATATCGGCGGACAGGCTGCTCACCACCTGGTTCCAGTCCGGCGCCCAGATCTCTACACCCTGCAGCGCGGCCTGCGACTGCCTGAAGTTATCGTCGGTCGGGGTGACATCCTTACGCACCGGCATGCCGTAGGAAATGGCGCTGACGCTGCTCTGGGCTTCTTTGCTCAGCAGGAAATCGATCAGCTTTTTGCCGTTGGCGCTTTGCGGCGCGCCTTGCACCAGGCCGATGTAGTAAGGCAGCACCAGCGTGCTGCGTTTGCCGTCCGGCCCGGCCGGCCAGAACACCTTCACGTTCGGGTTGCTGCGCATCTGCGCCAGGTTCATCTGCAGATCGCCGTTGGCTACCAGCAGCTCCCCCTTATTGACCAGCGCGGTCAGCTTGCCGGTGGAGGCCGAAGGGCCGACGTTGTTGCTTTGCAGCTTGCCGAGGTAGTCGAAACCGGCGTCTTTGCTGCCGAAGCTGTGAAACGCCTGCAGCATCACTGCGGTGCCGTCACCCGCCTGGCCCGGCGTGGAGTACTGCAGCTTATTGCGGAACTGCGCGTCCAGCAGCTGTTGATAGCTGGCAGGCGCCTGCGGCAGCAGTTTGGCGTTATAGATGAAGCTCAGGTAGTTGTTCACCAGTGGCACGAACTGCGGCTGGGCGTCGGCGATCTGCGCCGCATCCTGCGGGGTGAAATCCTGCAGCAGTTTTTCCGCGGCGGCGCGCTGGATGAACGGCGGCAGCGTCACCAGCACGTCGGCCTGCGGGTTGCTGCGCTCCTTCGACAGGCGCTCCACGATGGCGCCGGAGCCGCCTTCGACGTACTGCACCTTGACGCCGGTCGCCTGGGTGAAGGCGTCGAACTGGGTTTGATACCAGCTGTGATCGCCGTCGTGCAGACCATCGGCGGAGTAGACGGTCACCACCGCATCGGCGGCCCAGGCCGGCGCGGCGCCGAGTGCGATGGCGGTCATCACGACCAGACGAGAAAATTTCATAGCTTCAGCCTCACTGTTGCGGGTTAATGCGAAACTGGTATACACCAGATATGCGGCCAAGCTAATCGGCAAATATGACAAACAAATGAAAGCGGCAAAATATATTTGCCTTAAAAGGGGGATCGAGCGTGGGTGAGGAAGGCGGGGCGGCGGGCGCCGGCCCCGTGATAATCGAGGTTAGAGCGTATCGACTTCGATGCGCAGGCTGTCGTGGCGCCAGTATTCAATATCGAAATCGAGGATGCGGCCGTGCTGATCGTAATTCAGTCGACGCAGCAGCAACGCGGGCAAGCCGACCATGGCGCCGAGCGCGTTGGCGGCGCGGTAAGGCAGGGCGGTCGGGTAGAACGACAGGTGCATGTTGCTGTAAATCAAATCGTAATGCTGTTGATAAACCTCGGTCAGGCTGCCGTTGAGATCGTGCCTGAGCAGTTCCGGCACCCGCTGCGGCAGGCAGTGGTTCTCGCAATAGCAGATGGCGCGGCCGTCGGCATAGCGCACGCGGCGCAGCAGATACACCTGATCGAACGGTTCGAGCGCCAGCGGCTGCATGACGTCGAGCGGCACCGTGGTTTTTTCGCCGGACAGCAGCGCGGTGCGCGGCGTGCGCCCTTGCTCCTGACAAAGGCGGTGGAAATTGGTGTTTTGCGTCGGATCCAGCCACAGCCGCTCCGGCGTGACGAACCAGCCGCGACGATCGGCGCGGTAGATGGCGCCGGTGGCTTCCAACTGCGCCAGGCTCTCGCGAATGGTGACGCGGGTGGTGGAGAAGATGGCGCACAGCTCGCGCTCCGAAGGCAGCTTATCGCCGGCCTGCAGCGCGCCGCGGGTAATGCGCGCCTGGAGCTGATCCTTGATCTGCAGGTAGTGAGGCATATCGCCCTGATGTTCTTTCATTTCATCTCGCTATGGCATCGGCCCGACATTCCGGCACGCGCTTATTATACATAGCCAGATGAATTTTTTGTTTCACCGCGCTTTGTCGTTTGACCGGGGCAGGAATTTGCCGCCACAATGATCGCAATCTGGTATAGACCAATAGGTGAATAACATGTCCGATCGTAACTACCTGCTGTTGACCCCCGGCCCGTTGACCACGTCGAAAACGGTGAAAGAGGCGATGCTGTATGACAGCTGCACCTGGGATGAAGATTACAACCTCGGCGTGGTGCAGCGTATTCGTCAACGGTTGGTGGCGCTGGCGACGCCGTCTGCCGGTTATACCTCGGTGCTGCTGCAAGGCAGCGGCAGCTTCGCGGTAGAGGGCGTGCTGGGCACGGTCATCGGCCCGCACGACAAGCTGCTGATCGTCAACAACGGCGCCTACGGGGCGCGGATGATCGAAATGGCGCGGCTGATGGATATCGACCACCACGCTTTCGACTGCGGTGAGGTGAATGAACCGGACGTGGCGGCGATGGAGGCGGTGCTGAAAAGCGATGCGCGCATCAGCCATATCGCCATGGTGCACTGTGAAACCACCACCGGCATGCTCAATCCGCTGCAGAAGGTCGCCGGTCTGGCGGCGCGCAATGGCAAGACCTTTATCGTCGACGCCATGAGCAGCTTTGGCGGCATCCCGTTGGATGTGGACGCGCTGGGCATCGATTTTCTGATCAGCTCCGCCAACAAATGCATTCAGGGCGTGCCGGGCTTCGCGTTCGTCATCGCCCGCCGCAGCGAGCTGGAGAAATGCGCCAGCCGTTCACGCTCGCTGTCGCTGGATCTGTATGCTCAGTGGCGCTGTATGGAGGATCAGGCCGGCAAATGGCGCTTTACGTCGCCGACCCACACCGTGCTGGCCTTCGCGCAGGCGCTGAAAGAGCTGGAACAAGAGGGCGGCATTGCCGCGCGCCACCACCGCTATCAGGCCAATCAGCGGCGGCTGGTGGCGGGTATGCGCGAGCTGGGTTTTGAGACCCTGCTGGACGATGCGCTGCACTCGCCGATCATCACCGCGTTCTATTCGCCAAAGGCTGATACATACCGCTTCGCCGAGTTTTATCAGCGTCTCAAGCAACAAGGCTTCGTGATTTATCCCGGTAAAGTGTCGCAGAGCGACTGCTTCCGTATCGGCAACATCGGTGAAATCTATCCGCAAGATATCGAACGTTTGCTGGCGGCCGTCGGGCAGGCGATGTACTGGAATCAATAAGGATTGACCATGAAACAGATCAACGCAGTGATCCTCGACTGGGCGGGCACCACGGTGGACTTCGGCTCCTTTGCGCCAACGCAGATTTTCGTCGAGGCCTTCAAGCAAACCTTCGATATCGACATCAGCCTGGCGGAGGCGCGCATTCCGATGGGGCTGGGCAAATGGCAGCACATCGAGGCGCTGGGCAAGCTGCCGGCGGTCGACGCGCGCTGGCGGCAGAAGCTGGGACGCTCGATGAGCCATCAGGACATTGACGCGCTGTATCAGGCGTTTATGCCGCTGCAAATCGCTAAAGTGATCGACTTCGCCGATCCCATCGAGGGCGTGCCGCAGGTGATTGCCGCTTTGCGCGAGCAGGGCATTAAAATCGGTTCCTGCTCCGGCTATCCGCGCGCGGTGATGGAAGTGCTGGTGCCCGCCGCCGCGCAGCGCGGCTACGCGCCGGATTACTGGGTCGCCACCGACGATCTTGCAGCCGGCGGGCGACCGGGGCCGTGGATGGCGTTGCAGAACGCGATCGCGCTGGGCATCGATGCGGTGGCGCATTGCGTGAAGGTGGATGACGCGGTGCCGGGCATTGCCGAAGGGCTGAACGCCGGGATGTGGAGCGTCGGGCTGGCGCTGTCCGGCAACGAGTTTGGCGCCACCTGGCAGGAGTATCGCCGGATGACGGCAGGCGAGATAGAGCGCCGCCGCGCGGCGGCCGCCGATAAGCTGTACGCGGCGGGCGCGCACTATGTGATAGACACGCTGGCGCAATTGCCGGCAGCGATCGCCGACATCAACCGCCGGTTGGCCAACGGCGAGCGGCCGTAACGACCGAACGCGGGGCATAAAAAAACCGGGGATTATCCCCGGTTTTTTCGTTCTGAGACGGCGTTAGCGATGCGCCAATTCGACTTCGTCTTCGCTGTCCATCACGGCTTTGTCGGTTTGCTTCATCAGCTGGCTGGTGATGGTGCCCGCCGCCATGGAACCGTTGACGTTCAGCGCGGTACGGCCCATGTCGATCAGCGGTTCGACCGAGATCAGCAGCGCGACCAGCGTCACCGGCAGGCCCATCGCCGGCAGCACGATCAGCGCAGCGAAGGTGGCGCCACCGCCCACGCCCGCCACGCCGGCGGAGCTGATGGTGACGATGCCGACCAGGGTGGCGATCCACACCGGATCCAGCGGGTTGATGCCGACGGTCGGCGCCACCATCACCGCCAGCATCGCCGGGTAGAGGCCCGCACAGCCGTTCTGGCCGATGGTGGCGCCGAACGATGCCGAGAAGCTGGCGATGGATTCCGGCACGCCCAGGCGACGGGTCTGCGCTTCCACGTTCAGCGGAATGCTGGCGGCGCTGGAGCGGCTGGTGAACGCGAAGGTGATCACCGGCCACACCTTGCGGAAGAACTTCATCGGGTTAACGCCGGTGAAGGCCAGCAGGACAGCGTGAACCACAAACATGATGGCCAGGCCGATGTACGAGGCCACCACGAAGCTGCCGAGCTTGACGATATCGTGAATGTTGGAACCGGCGACCACTTTGGTCATCAGCGCCAGCACGCCGTAAGGCGTCAGCTTCATGACCAGACGCACCAGCTTCATCACCCAGGCCTGCAGGGTGTCGATAGCCACCAGCACGCGCTCGCCTTTCGGCTTGTCGTCTTTCAGCAGCTGCAGCGCCGCCACGCCGAGGAAGGTGGCGAAAATCACCACGCTGATGATCGAGGTCGGGCTGGCGCCGGTCAGATCGGCGAACGGGTTTTTCGGGATGAACGACAGCACCATCTGCGGCACCGTCAGATCGGCCAGTTTACCCACGTAGTTGGTCTGGATCGCCGTCAGGCGCGCGCTTTCCTGCGCGCCCTGCACCAGGCCTTCGGCGGTCAGGCCGAACAGGTTGGTGACCAGCACGCCCACCAGCGCCGAGATCAGCGTAGTGAACAGCAGCGTGCCGATAGTGAGGACGCTGATTTTGCCCAGCGAAGAGGCGTTATGCAGCTTGGCCACCGCGCTCAGGATCGAGGCGAACACCAGCGGCATGACGATCATTTGCAGCAGTTGCACATAGCCGTTGCCGACGATGTTGAACCAGCTGATGGATTCTTTCAGTACCGGGTTATCGGAGCCGTACACCAGCTGCAGGCCCAGACCGAACACCACGCCGACCACCAGGCCGACCAGCACTTTTTTCGCCAGGCTCCATTGCTTGTGGCGGGTTTGCGCCAGCAGCAAAAGGAGCGCGACAAACACCAGCACGTTAATCACGAGCGGAAGATTCATCCCCAATGTCTCCAATAATCTTTCTTATAAAAACGACTACGCATCACGTATGTCGCGATGTAAATATCGTAACAGTTTGCTGAGTGGCCTACTTATATCCAAATGGAATTTGATATAGCTTTTTGTGTGTTTTTGTTCGTTTTATATACTTCAAGGTGATGAGTTAGGCGGTTTTTTGTGATCAGAGTCTGATATTTCTGATTTGCTCGACATAGGATTGCACCGGCAGGGTGAAATCACCTTGCCAGCAGATGGCAAACGCCACCAGGCACAGACACAGCACCCGCTCCAGCTGGTTGCCTTTTTGCGAGTTGAGCAGCGGCAGGCGAAAACGCCAGCGGCATGGCCACAACAGCGGCACGCCGGCGGGGGTGAGCATGTCGGCCAACAGATGGCTGAAGTAGCCGATGATCATGGCGTGCAGCGCATCGGCCGGGATCGGCCAGCTGCGCGGTACGTCCAGTTGGAACAGCGCCATGCCGCCGGCGATCGCCAGCAGGCTGTGGGTGAAACCACGGTGGCCGAAGGCGCGGGCGATGGGCAGGGCAATCCAGCGCAGGCGCTGGCCCAGCACCGACTTGGGGTGATCGATGTCCGGCAGCAGCGAGGTCAGCAGCGCGGCGGGTATGATGTGCCACCAGTCGCCGGTAGCCAGCTCTGGCGTCACTTCCGCCTTCTTGGCGAAGATCGCGCAAGCGACAGAGAATATAAGGTGTCCTTCCGCGGTCATGCTGTTGCGATTCCGGCTGGTAAACTGTTAATTTATCCAGTATATGGGAAAATTCCCAGTAGTGGAAGCAGTTACCCTGTAACCAATTGTTTATTTTCCCCTGTTTTACAACGGCTTGTTACGGCAGTGGGTAACAAATCATCGATTTTGACGGGCGAGAACAAAAAGCGGGCAATGGGGGGAGTGAAACGGAAAGCAACGAGCGCGGTTTTACTGCGTGCGGCGGGAGGAAGCGGCGGCCTTGAAGCGCGCTGCGTGGCAGTGACAACGCGCTGCGGGCCGTCGCTTTCCCTGCCATGCAGCATAATGAGAACGTCACGCCAATTCAATAAAATGAAACGGTGTTTCGTTTATTTTGCGGTGCGGATCCCTTTTATGCCGCAGGGCGCCGGTGCCCGGCGCCGCAGAATCAGGCAAAGTGGGCAGGGGTGAGCTGTTCGAGGGTCTCCAACTGGTGATCCGCCAGCGCCCAGCGCGGGTCGTGGCGGTATTCGGCGGCCGGGATCACGATGGAACGCATGCGCGCGGCCTTGGTGGCGATCATGCCGTTAAAGGAGTCTTCCAGCGTGATGCAGCGCAACGGATCGCTGCCCAGGCGTTCGGCGGCGATCAGGTAGACCTCCGGATGCGGTTTGCTGTACGGCAGGTATTCGGCGGAAACCAATTGATCGAAGTAGCCTTCAAGATCGAACATCTTCAGCACCTGCCGTTGCATGTGCAGCGGCGAGGCGGAGGCGAGACCGATGTTCAGCCCCTGGCTGCGGCACAGCTCCAGCGCCTGCCGGACGCCAGGCAGCAGCGGGCGCGTCTCGTGCACCAGCTCGATGGCGCGCTCGATAATCCGCGCCGACACCTCTTCAAGCGTAACCCCTTGCCACGGCATCGCCTGGTACCACATTTTCACCACCAGATCGATGCGCAGCCCCAGCGTGTCCGGCAGCTTGTGACGGTCGGACAGATCCAAGCCCAGCGCGCCGAAGATATCCAGCTCGGCCTGCAGCCACAGCGGTTCCGAGTCGATCAACAAGCCGTCCATATCAAAAATTGCGGTTTCAATGCGTTGCGAATAAGCCATTAGCGGTTAACTCCTGCCGGCGCGGGTGAATGTGCCCGACACTTTATCATCGCCGGTGACGAGACTAAAACCTTTGCCTGCGCGTGTGGCTTTTGCCAAAACGCAGGATATTCCACACCTCGCGCAATTTTAGCCACCATCGCTGGTGTTGACGCTCGGAAACCTGTTGCAACATGCGCGCATAGTCCAGCACCAACCCCGGCGTCCAGGTCATGCTTTCACCGCGGCTGCGCAGTACCGCCAGCATCCACAGGTTGGGATCCAGCACCAGCAGCAGAAAACGGCGCCACAGATGTTTATCGCCCAGCACGCCTTCCAACGCGCTGTCGAGCGCGCCGATGACAGTGGTGGAGCAGTTGCGCCGGGTCAGATTGTAGGTGGCGTCCTGCCGATAACGCAGCCAGAATGCGCGCAGCGCCGCCGGGTTATAGCGGTAGAATTGAATTTTCTTGTCCGGTGGGCACCAGGCGGCGATCTCGCCCGCCAGGTCGGGCAGGAAACGTCCGTCGACGTTGTTCTGTTCGCCGGCGTGCAGCAACTGACGGAAATCCTGAACGGAATGGCTGATGTCGTTGAGTGGGTAGTGGCTGATATACACATCCGGCGCGAGCGCCAGGGCGGCGTGACCGGTGGAGATATTGCCGCCGCCGTCGACCGCCGCGATGTATCGGTCGACGATGTAACGCCGGCGCGGATCTTTAGCCGCGCCAATCGGTGTCCAGACATACACCGTGAGCGGCGCAGTCTCATCCGCCGGGGAGGATGGCTGCCGCGCGGGGTGCTGATTCAGAGAGAAGTTTGTCAGTCTGCGGGCGATACGCAATAAAGCCCAGCCGGAAAGCACCATCATCACGCCGAGGCAAAAGGGCACCGTCATCCGGTGCGGCGCCGGCCAGCCGACAAAGATCATCAACGAAAGCAGGATCTCGCCGCCGCCCGCCAGCGCCACGCCTTTCCATCGACTGTGCTGAATCACCGTGGAGGAGGCGATGCGCACGGCGCCGTCAAGCAGCAGCGCGCTGCCAAACACCACGGTGGCGACGATGTTATCGTCTGCGGGCACGTCCAACGTTAAAAAGGCCATAAAGACAAAACCCAATCCTTTCAGCAGCACCGGCCTGCTGGCCGAAGAGCCGATCACCAGCGCGGCGGATATCGCCACCAGCCCCTCCAGCGCCAGGATGACCGCCAGCGCATCCAGCGCCAGCACGGACCGGCCATCCTGCAGTATGTCGAACAGCATCAGCGCCCCTGCGGCTATCCACAGCCAACCGAACAGCACCAGCAGGCGGCGCTGGCCGTGCAGCGCCTGCGCGCCCAGCAATAAGATAATCAGTCGAATCATGGCGGCCTCTGGCTAAACGGATAACGTTATCTCTTCAATGATAGTGCCCGGATGTCGTTAAGCAGTTGATTTCGGCGAATTCGGCTAAGCTTGTAGCACAGCGGGAATGAAGAAAACGGTGGGCGAGTTTCGCCAACTGCAGGTAGACTTAGCCGATTCGGTTACGTCGCTAACAAGGGGAACACATGACGTATCAACAGGCCGGGCGTATCGCCATTTTGAAACGCATTCTCGGATGGGTGGTTTTTATCCCGGCGTTGCTGTCGACGCTGATTTCCGTGCTGGGCTTTATCTATCAGCACAGTGAAAAAACCAAGGGCATCAACGCAGTGATGCTGGATTTTGTCCACGTGATGGTGGACATGGTGCGTTTCAATACGCCGTTCCTGAACCTTTTCTGGTACAACTCGCCGGTGCCGGACGTGGATAAAAGCCTGTTCAGCGGCGCCAATTTGATGTTCATCATCATCTATATATTGATCTTCGTCGGGCTGGCATTGCAGGCTTCCGGCGCGCGCATGTCGCGTCAGGTCAAGTTCATTCGCGAAGGACTGGAAGATCAGATGATCCTGGAGCAGGCCAAGGGCAGCGAAGGGCACACGCGTCAGCAACTGGAGGAACGCATCACGCTGCCGCACCACACCATTTTCCTGCAGTACTTTCCGCTGTACATCCTGCCGATCGTGATTGCAGTGATCGCCTGGTTCGTGATCCGCCTGTTGGGGCAGTTGGCCGGCGCGGCCTGAACCATGAACGGGGCGCCGAGCGGCGCCCCGGAACGTTATGACGCTTCCGGCTGCAACAGCGCCTCCACCGCACGTTGCGCAGCCACCAAATGCTGGCCGCCGAACAGGTTGCTGCGGTTGAGCAGGTAGTACAGCTGATACAGCGGCTGGCGCTCGATAAATCCGGCCCCCAGCGGCCACACGCTCTGATAGCCGTCGTAGATCTGCGGCGGCAGCTCCGGATACAGCGGCAGCATCGCCAAATCGCACTCTCGGTCGCCCCAGTAGCTGGCCGGATCGAACAGTATCGGCCCGTGGGCGGTCATCGCGCAGTTGCCCGGCCACAGGTTGCCGTGCAGCAGGGAAGGCTGTGGTTGGTGGTGCTGCAAGCGCAGATACACCCGATCGACGATGTCGTCGATGTCGCCGAAGGTCATGCCTTTTTCCGCCGCCAGCTGCAGCTGCCAGCCGATGCGCTGCTCGGCGAAGAATTCCGACCAGCGGCGTTGCCAGGCGTTGGGTTGCGGGGTGGTGGTCAGATCGCTGTCGAAGTCGAGACCGAACTGCGGTTGCTCGCTCCACTGGTGCAAATGCGCCAGCTGCTGGCCCAGGCAGTAGGCGCCGTGAGCATCGAGGGGTTTCAGCTGCTGATACTCCAGCAGCAGGAAGCTGTAATCGCGATCGCTGCCGACGCCGTACACTTCCGGCACCCGCACGCTTTTGCTGCGCGCCAGCAACGCCAGCTGATCGGCCTCGGCGGTGAATATCGGCAGTTGTTCACGGGCGTCGCATTTCACGAACACCTCGTTGTCACCGTAACTCACGCGCCACGCCGGGTGAATGTCGCCCCCGGGCAGTTCAATCCTTTCGCGTATCTCTGCGCTGCCAAGATGTTCACTTAACAGACGGCTAACGGCTTGCCACATGGTATGTCCCCCTCTGTGCTGCCTGATAATTCATTAGGTTAGCGTCTTTCCCGTGGTGAAAACACGACGCGGCGCACAGCCGGCGTCAAAGGCGGCGATTTTTTCAGCGCCTCGCCAGCTCAAAGTATATACCCTATTGATTAATTTAAGCGCAATACCGATTGCAACTTGATGACAACGGATAAGCGAGGGGAGGATAAGATGCGGCGGAGAGCACCGCCGCATCAGAGAGGCGTTTAACTGCCAATGGGGGCGTTTTGGTTACCCTGTAACGGACGCAGCTTGCTGTACAACAAGGCGATCACGAACAGCGCGGCCTGTACGATGACGATGCAGGGGCCGGTGGCGCCGTCGATGTGGAAGCTGATCAGGGTGCCGAGCACGCAGGAGAACACCGACACCACCGTCGCCACCATCAGCATGCGGTCGAAGCGGCGGCACAGCATAAAGGCGATGATGCCGGGGGCGATCAGCATGGCGATCACCAGGATCACCCCCACGGCCTGCAGCGAGGCGACGATGGTCATCGCCAGCAGGCACAGCAATCCGTAGTGCAGCAGCTTGACCGGCAGGCCAATCACCCGCGCATGGTGCGGATCGAAGCAGTACAGCATGAAGTCTTTGCGCTTGAGCAGCACCACCGCCAGGGTGATGCCGGCGATCAGCAAGGTTTGCTTCAGTTCGCCGTCGGTAATGCCCAGCATGTTGCCGAACAGAATGTGGCTCAGGTGCTGGTCGGTATCGATGCGCGAGAACAGCACCAGGCCGAAGGCGAACATGCCGGAAAAGACGATGCCCATCACCGTGTCTTCTTTCACCCGGCTGTTCTCTTTCAGGTAGCCGGTGGCTACCGCGCAAAAAATGCCGGAGAGGAAGGCGCCGATCGCCAGCGGGATGCCGACCACGAACGCCACTACGATGCCGGGCAAGACGGCGTGCGAGATGGCGTCGCCCATCAGCGACCAGCCCTTGAGCACCAGATAGCAGGAGAGCACGGCGCACACCACGCCGGTAACGATGGCGGCGACGATCGCCCGCTGCATGAACGGGTAGGCGAAGGGTTCGCTGAGCAGTTGATACAGGGTGTCCATCAGCGGCCTCCGGTTTGCGAATGTGCCACGCGGCGCCGGGATGCCAGCAGGCCGTGTTTCGGCGCGAAGAAGAACGCCGCCAGGAATACCAGCGTTTGCAGGGTGACGATCACCCCGCCGGTGGCGCCGTCGAGGAAGAAACTCAGGTAGGCGCCGATGCCGCTGGTCAATGCGCCGATGATGATGGCGATAATCACCAGCCGGCTGAAGCGGTCGGTCAGCAGGTAGGCGGTAGCGCCCGGGGTGATCACCATGGCGATCACCAGAATGGCGCCGACGGTTTGCAGCGCGGCGACGGTGCAGGCGCTGAGCAGGGTGAAGAACAGGATCTTCAGCTTCAGCGGCGACAGGCCGATCGACACCGCGTGGCTTTCGTCGAAGAACACCGCCAGCAGATCTTTCCACACCAGGCACAGGATCAGCAGCGAAACGCCGATGATGATTTCCACCTGCAGCACGTCTTCGTCGGCGATGCCGAGGATATTGCCGAAGATGATCGACTGTACGTTGACCGAGGTGGGGTTGAGCGACACGATCAGCAGGCCGACGGCGAAGAAGGTGGAGAAGATAAAGCCGATGATGGCGTCTTCGCGCAGCCGGGTGATGTGGCGCACCAGCGTCATCGCCAGCGCCGCCAGCATGCCGGTGAAGAAGGCGCCGGCGGCGTAGGGCAGGCCGAGGGCGTAGGCGCCGGCCACGCCGGGCACCACCGAGTGCGACAGCGCATCGCCCATCAGCGACCACCCTTTCAGCATCAGGTAGGCGGACAGGAACGCGCAGGCGGCGCCGACGATGGCGCTGACCCAGATGGCCTTCACCATGTAGTTGTAACTGAAAGGTTGCAGCAGAAGGTCCAGCATCAGGATTGTTTCTCCCTGGCCTGGCTGTTGGCCGGCGGATCGCTTTTGGTGTGGCCGTAGAACACCGCCGGGCGTTCATCGTCGGTCAACACCGTGACGGTGCGCGGATCGTTGTCGTCGTGCAGATCCGGGCCGGAAAGGTTGATATGGCGCAGCACGCCGCCGAACGCCTGCTCCAGGTTGCTCTGGGTGAAGGTGGTCTCGGTCGGGCCGGCGGCCAGCACCGTGCGGTTGATGAGGATCACCCGATCGCAAAATTCCGGCACGCTGCCGAGGTTGTGGGTGGAGACCAAAATGAGATGGCCCTCGTCGCGCAGCGCGCGCAGCAGCTCGATAATCGCATTCTCGGTTTTCACATCCACGCCGGTGAAAGGCTCATCCAGCAGCAGCACCGTGCCCTGTTGCGCCAGCGCGCGCGCCAGAAATACGCGCTTCTTCTGGCCGCCGGACAGCTCGCCGATCTGCCGGCCGCGCAGCTCGCTCAGGCCGACGCGCTCCAGCGCCTTGTCGACCCGCAACCTGTCCTCACGTGACGGAATGCGCAGGAAGTTCATCTTGCCGTAGCGGCCCATCATCACCACGTCTTCCACCAGCACCGGGAAGTTCCAGTCGACGTCTTCGGTCTGCGGCACGTAGGCGATCAGGTTCTTTTTCAGCGCGTCCGCCACCGGCTTGTCGCTCAGCGACACCTGGCCGGCGGTAGGCCTGACCAGGCCCATGATGCTTTTGAACAGCGTCGATTTGCCGCTGCCGTTGACGCCGACCAATGCGCAGATCGAACCGCCGCTCAGGGTGAAGCTGGCGTTGTGAATGGCGGTGTGCCCGTTGTTGTAGGTTACGGTGACGTCGTCCACGTTCAATTCAGGGCGGACAAACGGTTCATGGGTCATTGATCGAATCCTTTGGCGATGGTTTGCACGGTGGTGTTAAGCAGGTCGATGTAGGTCGGCACCGGGCCATCGCGGGTGGACAGCGAGTCCACGTACAGCACGCCGCCGTATTTGGCGCCGGTTTCTTTCGCCACCTGCCTGGCCGGCTTGTCGGAAATGGTGCTCTCGCTGAACACCACCGGAATATGGTGGGCGCGCACGGCGTCGATCACCCGGCGCACCTGCTGCGGCGAGCCTTGCTCATCGGCGTTGATCGGCCACAGATAAACCTCTTTCAACTGATAGTCCTGCGCCAGGTAGCTGAAGGCACCTTCACTGGTCACCAGCCAGCGCTGTGCGGCCGGAATGCGCGCCAGGCGTTCGCGCAGCGGGGCGTCCAGCGCGCCGATTTTCTCTGCGTAGGCCTTGGCGTTGCGGTTATAGGTTTCCGCATTGGCCGGATCGTGCTCCACCAGCGCCTTGCGGATATTCTCGATATACACCAGCGCGTTGCTTGGCGACATCCAGGCATGCGGGTTCGGGTTGCCGTTATAGGGCCCTTCGCGGATCGGCAGCGGGGTAATGCCTTCGGTGACTACCGCCGCCGGCACCTGTTTGATGTTTTCGAAGAAACGCTGGAACCAGCGCTCCAGGTTCATGCCGTTCCACAGGATCAGGTCGGCGTGCTGTGCCTTGACGATGTCGCGCGGAGTCGGTTGATAGTCGTGGATCTCGGCGCCCGGCTTGGTGATGGATTCCACCACGGCGGCGTCACCGGCCACGTTCTGGGCGATATCCTGAATGATGGTGAAGGTGGTCACCACGCGCAGCTTTTTTTCCGCCAGCGCGTTTTGGCTGACCAAGGCGGCGCCGAGCAGCAGGCAGGCGAGCATGAAAGGGCGTAACAATGCGGCAGAGCGGGAAGGGCGACTGCGACGAAAAGCGCAACTTATCAATGGCATGATGACGTCTCCTGGTTCAAATGAAAATGATTATCAATATCAATTGAAGCGAAGTCAAGCGCCACTTGCCCACCGCCGGCGGGGTATTTCTCCAACTGAAAAAATAATACCGTCCGGGGAGTTATAGCATTTTATGTATCAGTATGTAACCGCTGAAGGTAGTCCTCACAGCTGCATATCGCCACCTCCGGCTGTTTTCCCAATGCCAACTGCCCGAACCCCTGCGCCAGGCGCAGCACATCCTCTTGATCCAGCACGGTTATGAACGCAAAACTGTTGCTGCCGAGTTCGTGGTGAACGCCATTTTCGTCTGTCACCGACGTGACAAAACCCTCGCGCGTCAATTGCCCGGTCAGCTTCGCCAGGTCGGTTAATCCCTCTTCCTGATAGCGAAAAGTCACCACAAAGCAGCTTGTTGCAGATTGACTCATAAATCACCTCTTGGTATATGGATAGCTTGAGATTAGCCCAAAAAATTACTGCAGGTGTCCTTACAAGTTGTATATGCTACGCAACTCATTGAAAGGAGTGAGGGATTCTGTGAAAACAAAAATAGGTTGCCTTACGGCAATTTTACTTTTGTCGGGGTGCGCCAAAGACCCGCAAACGGCAAGCAATATTTCAGGCAGTGGCACAACGCGCGGCGGTTGGTTAAAACCCCCTCCGCAGGCACCGGTAAACCGCACGGGCACCCCGGTTGCTTATAACGATTACATTCGTCAGGCGGCCAGCAACTATGGCGTTGACGAAACGCTGATTAAAGCGATTATTCAGGTGGAGTCCGGGTTTAACCCGAACGTGGTCAGCACCTCGAACGCAGTGGGATTGATGCAGCTTAAGGCTTCTACCGCCGGCCGCGACGCCTATCGCATGAAGGGACGAAGCGGGCAACCCAGCTCGCGTGAGCTGAAGGATCCGGCGGTCAATATTGATCTGGGAACGGCCTATATCAATATTCTTCAAAGCCAGCAGCTAGCCGGGATCAACAACCCACAGACTTTGCGTTACGCCACCATCGTTTCGTACGTGAATGGGGCGGGCGCCATGTTGCGCACCTTCTCTTCGGACAAGCGCGTGGCGGTCAATCGCATCAATCAGATGAGCCCGGATGAGTTTTATCAGCACATCCAGAAAAAGCACCCGGCACCGCAGGCGCCGCGCTATTTGTGGAAGGTGACCACCGCCTATCAGGCGATGTCGCAGTAATCCTCTCTTTTGTCGAATCGGCCGCTGAACGCGGCCGATTTTGTTTTCGGCACCGTTCCAGCGCGCGACCCACCTCTCATTTTTCGTTATTTCCTCACCGCTTATCGGAAAAACCGCACAAAAAGTTAAATTTACGTTAGCAGATAAATCTTTACGTTCATTCAATAAGTTACCGGTAACATTTTTGCTTTTGTACGCATTCTGACCTTCAATAAATATACAAATAAGTAACAAATTATTTTAAAAACCCGTATCGATCGCAAGGTTGCGGTTAAATAGTTGTGACTATCTTTGGATGGAATGTGACATGTCGAATCATAAAACCAACAATTCGCGGCGCGATTTCTTGTTGAAATCGATGACCTTAATTCCTGCGGCGGTAATTGGTGGCAGCGGCGTTGGCGCGCTGACGGCACCGACACCGGCGGTCGCAGCCTCGAACACCTCAACGCAGAACGATTACCAACCGACCTTTTTCACCCCGGAAGAGTGGGCCTTCATCAAGGCCGCCGTCGCGCGCCTGATCCCGGCCGACGATCGCGGCCCCGGCGCGCTGGAAGCCGGCGTGCCGGAGTTTATCGATCGCCAGATGAATACCCCGTACGCCACCGGCTCCATCTGGTACATGCAGGGGCCGTTCAACCCCGATGTGCCGAAGGAGATGGGCTATCAGCTGCCGCTGGTGCCCAAGCAAATCTACAACCTCGGCATCGCAGACGCCGACGCCTACAGCAAAAAAACCGCCGGCAAGCCTTTCGCCGAACTGGATGGCGCGCAGCAGGACGCCATGCTGCAAAAGTTCGAGTCCGGCGAGGCGGAGTTCCGGCAACTGCCGTCGAAACTGTTCTTCTCCTATCTGCTGCAAAACACCCGCGAAGGTTTCTTCAGCGATCCGATCCATGGCGGCAACAAAGACATGGTGGGTTGGAAGCTGATTAATTTTCCGGGCGCGCGCGCCGATTTTATGGACTGGGTTGAGCGAGGGGAGCGTTATCCCTTCCCACCGGTCTCGATTCGTGGGGAGAGGGGCTAACCATGGCAACGGTAATGAAAAAAGTAGACGCGGTGATCGTCGGCTTCGGCTGGGTGGGCGCGATCATGGCCAAAGAGCTGACCGAGGCCGGCCTCAACGTGGTGGCGCTGGAGCGCGGCCCGATGCGCGACACCTATCCGGACGGTTCTTACCCGCAGGTGATCGACGAGCTGACCTATAACATTCGGCGCAAGCTGTTCCAGGATCTGTCGAAAAGCACCGTCACCATTCGCCATAACAGCAGCCAGACCGCGGTGCCTTACCGCCAGCTGGCGGCGTTCCTGCCGGGCACCGGCGTCGGCGGCGCCGGCCTGCACTGGTCGGGCGTGCATTTCCGCGTCGATCCGATCGAACTGCGCATGCGCAGCCATTATGAAGAGCGTTATGGCAAAAACTTCATTCCGAAGGACATGACCATCCAGGACTTCGGCGTGACTTACGACGAGCTAGAGCCGTTCTTCGACAAGGCGGAGAAAGTGTTCGGCACCTCCGGCACCGCCTGGACCATCAAGGGGCAGAAAGTAGCGCAGAAGGGCGGCAACCGCTTTGCGCCGGATCGCTCCGACGACTTCCCGCTGCCGGCGCAGAAAAATACCTACTCCGCTCAGCTGTTCGAGAAAGCGGCGCTGGAGGTGGGTTACCACCCTTACAACCTGCCGTCCGCCAACACCTCGGATTCTTACACCAACCCGTACGGCGCGCAGATGGGCCCGTGCAACTTCTGCGGTTTCTGCAGCGGCTACGCCTGCTACATGTATTCCAAGGCCTCGCCGAACGTCAACATCTTGCCGGCGCTGCGCATGGAGAAACGCTTCGAGCTGCGCACCAACGCCAACGTGCTGAAGGTCAACCTGACCGACGACAAATCCCGCGCCACCGGCGTGAACTACGTCGATGCGCAGGGCCGCGAGATTGAACAGCCGGCCGATCTGGTGATCCTGGGCGCGTTCCAGTTCCACAACGTGCACCTGATGCTGCTGTCCGGCATCGGCAAGCCTTACGATCCGGTAACTGGCGAAGGGGTGGTCGGGCGCAACTTCGCCTACCAGAACATGACCACCATCAAGGCGTTCTTCGATAAAGACGTGTTCACCAACCCGTTCATCGGCGCCGGCGGCAACGGCGTGGGCGTGGACGACTTCAACGCCGACAACTTCGATCACGCCAAAGAAGGCTTCGTCGGCGGTTCGCCATTCTGGGTCAACCAGGCGGGCACCAAGCCGATCTCCGGCCTGCCGACCCCGCCGGGCACCCCGGCCTGGGGCAGCAAGTGGAAAGCGGCGGTGGCGGATGCCTACACCCATCACGTCTCGATGGACGCCCACGGCGCGCACCAGTCGTACCGCAATAACTATCTGGATCTCGATCCCAACTACAAGAACGTCTTTGGCCAGCCGCTGCTGCGCATGACGTTCGACTGGCAGGAAAACGACATCAAGATGGCGCAGTTCATGTACGACAAGATGGCGCCGATCGCCAAGGCGATGAACCCGAAACTGATCGCCGGCAGCCCGAAAAACGCCAACAGCCACTTCGACACCACCAGCTACCAGACTACCCACATGAACGGCGGTGCGGTGATGGGGGAAGATCCGAAGACCAGCGCGGTCAACCGCTATCTGCAGAGCTGGGACGTGCACAACGTGTTCTCGATCGGCGCATCGGCCTTCCCGCAAGGGCTGGGCTACAACCCGACCGGCACCGTGGCGGCGCTGGCTTACTGGTCTGCCCGCGCCATTCGCGAGCAGTATCTGAAAAACCCAGGCCCATTGGTGCAGGCATAAGGACGGCGAACGATGAAAGCATTTGTACCGGCACTGGTTCTCAGTGCAGTGAGTTTTTCCGTTTGGGCGCAGGACGCCACCGTCAGCAGCGAGCTGATCAAGCGCGGCGAGTACCTGGCGCGCGCCGGTGACTGCGTGGCCTGTCATACCGATGGCAAGAACGGCAAAACCTTCGCCGGCGGCCTGGCGATGGAGACGCCGATCGGCACCATCTACTCGACCAACATCACGCCGGACAAGAAAACCGGCATCGGCGATTACAGCTTCGAGGATTTCGACAACGCGGTGCGTAAGGGCGTAGCCAAAAACGGCAGCACCCTGTACCCGGCGATGCCGTACCCGTCGTTCGCGCTGGTGAAAGAGGACGACATGCGCGCCATGTATGCCTATTTCATGCACGGCGTGCAGCCGGTGGAACAGGCCAACAAGGACTCCGACATCCCGTGGCCGCTGTCGATGCGCTGGCCGCTGAGCATCTGGCGCGGCATGTTTGCGCCGTCGCCGGCGGACTTCGTTGCCGACGCCAAGGCCGATCCGGTGATTGAACGCGGACGCTACCTGGTGGAAGGCCTGGGCCACTGCGGCGCTTGCCATACCCCGCGCAGCATCACCATGCAGGAGAAAGCGTTGAGCAACAGCGAAAGCGACGACTACCTGTCCGGCAGCAACGCGCCGATCGACGGGTGGGTGGCTTCCAGCCTGCGCGGCGACCGCAAGGACGGCCTGGGCAGCTGGAGCGAAGCCGAGCTGACCGAGTTCCTGAAAACCGGCCGTAACGACAAGGCGATCGTGTTCGGCGGCATGAGCGACGTGGTGGAGCACAGCCTGCAATACCTGAGCGACGACGATCTGACCGCCATCGCGCGCTACCTGAAATCGCTGCCGCCGAAAGACGGCAAGCAGCAGGCGGCGCCGGTCGAAGACAGCGTGGCCAAGGATCTGTGGCGCGGCGACGACAGCAAGCCCGGCGCGGCGCTGTATGTCGATAACTGCGCGGCCTGCCACCGCACCGACGGCGTGGGCTACAAGCGCGCCTTCCCGTCGCTGAAGGGCAATCCGGTGGTGCAGACCGAGGACGCGACTTCGCTGATCCACATCGTGCTGACCGGCAACACTACGCCGGCGGTGCAGGGGGCGGTATCCAACATCACCATGCCGCCGTTTGGCTGGCGTCTGAACGATCAGCAGGTGGCGGACGTGGTGAACTTCATCCGCTCGAGCTGGGGCAACAGCGCCAAACCGGTGAGCGCTTCCGACGTAGCCGACGTGCGTAAAGACCGCTCGATGATCCGCGACGAGAAGGAGATGGGCAGCGCCGAGGTGCCGGACCATCCGGACGCGAAGAAATAAACCGCTTAAGGGCTCCGCAAGGGGCCCTTAGTTTTTACTGAGTGCGCCGTTTTTTTCAGCACATTGTGTTCGCAAATCGTCCGTTCAGCCGATAAAACATAGACCCGCAGCGGATTTTTCATTATCCTTTGCCGTCCTTTCATCAGGCGTAAGTATGAAATATCGCTTTAATTCACTGATTATTATTAAAAAACTCGCGGAGAAGGATATCCCGTTAGGCGCAATCGTTGTCGCCGCAGATTAAGGTAGACTGTCTCATGAGTACGATTTCTCCCGATTCAGGCACGCTGACGGCCGCTAAGCCTGCCAAATGGAACAAAACCGACACCGTCTGGATGTTCGGTCTCTATGCGACTGCGGTGGGCGCCGGTACGTTGTTCTTGCCGATCAACGCCGGCCTGAACGGCCCGCTGGTGTTGCTGTTGATGGCGCTGTTCGCTTTCCCGCTGACCTATTTGCCGCACCGCGCGCTCAGCCGCTTCGTGCTTTCCGGCTCCAGCCGCGACGGCAACATTCACGATGTGGTGGTGGAGCACTTCGGCGTGCTGGCCGGCAAAATCATCATGATGCTGTATCTGATGGCGTTCTTCCCGATCGTGCTGGTGTACAGCATTTCGATCACCAACGCGCTGGACAGCTTCCTGATCCATCAGTTCCACGTGGCCCCGCTGCCGCGCATCTGGCTGAGCCTGGCGGTGGTGGTGGTGCTCAATCTGGTGCTGCTGCGCGGCAAAGACAGCATCGTGGCGGCGATGGGCATGCTGGTGTTCCCACTGCTGGTGTTCCTGATGGGCATTTCGCTCTATCTGATGCCGAGTTGGAATACCGCCAACTTCGTGCACGGCCTGGCCGCCACCCGCTTCGACACGCCGGGGTTGTGGCATTCGCTGTGGCTGGCGGTGCCGGTGATGGTGTTCTCCTTCAGCCATGCGCCGATCATCTCTTCCTTCGCCTCGACCCAGAAGAGCCTGTACGGCGACAAGGCGGAACGCCGCTGCGCGCGCATCATGCGCTATAGCTATGTGCTGATCTGCGTTACCGTGCTGTTCTTCGTGTTCAGCTGCGTGCTGAGCCTGTCTCATGAAGACATGCGGCAGGCGAAAGAGCAGAACATCACGGTGCTGACTACGCTGGCCAACAAGTTCTCCAACCCGCTGATCGCCTACCTTGGCCCGGTGATGGCGATGCTGGCGATGGCCAAATCCTATCTCGGCACTTCGCTGGGGGTGACGGAAGGGGCGACCAGCCTGATCGACGGCGTCACGCGCGCGGTCGGCAAGCCGCTCAGCTCGCGCATGACGCACCGCATCTCGGCGGTGGCGCTGTTCCTGCTCACCTGGGCGGCGACGGTGTGGAACCCCAGCGCGCTGCACATCATCGAAACCATCAGCGGCCCGCTGATTGCCGCCATCCTGTTCATTCTGCCGATGTACGCCGTGCGTGCGGTGCCGGCCATGCGCCAGTACCGCGCGGCGAGCAACGTATTCGTGCTGGTGATGGGCCTGATTGCGCTGTCGGCGCTGATCTACGGCCTGATGTGATCCCCTGGGCGCGCCGCTTCCGGCGCGCCTCTTATCCTTCCTTTACACATCCCTTTGCAATTAATCGCCGACATGCCGGGCGTTATCTTTGATAATGCAAGCCATTCTCATTAGTATTTTCTGAATGTATTCATGACTAAGGAGTTTTTCGTGCACCGTCGAATCATTTTGCCGGCGCTGGTTTGCGCCGCCTTGCTCGCCTCTCCGGCGATGGCCACCACTTATCCGCTGACGCTGACCGACACGTCCGGCCAGACGATCACCCTCCAGCAAGAGCCGAAACGCATCGTGGTGCAGGACGGGCGCGACATTCTCACGCTGGCGCTGCTCGATCGCGCCAATCCGTTCGGCCGGCTGGTGGCCTGGAATAACCTGCTGAAGAAAAGCGATGCGGCGACCTGGGATATCTTGCAGAGCAAATGGCCGGGGGCGAAAAACATCATCGATATGGGATTCAGCGATAAGGGTGAAGTGAACCTGGAGAGCGTGATCGCCAAGCGGCCCGATCTGATGATCGCCCAGCTGCGCTCCAAGCCTTCGCTGAGCCAAACCGGCGTGCTGGATAAGCTGAAGGCGCTGAACGTGCCGGTGCTGTTCATCGATACCATGCTCAAGCCGGTGGAAAACACGCCGAAAAGCGTGACGCTGCTGGGGGAAACCCTCAACCGCGAAAGCGAAGCCAAGCAATATACCGATTATTATCAGCAGCATTATCAGGCCATTCTGGCCAAAACGCAGGCGGTGGCACCCAAACCGCGGGTGTTTTTCGAAGCCAAGGCTGGCCTGAATGGGCTGGAGTCCTGCTGCTTCACCCATGCGCACGTCGGCTGGGGGGCGCTGGTCGAGGCGGTCGGCGCGCGCAACATCGGCTCTGCGCTGTTGCCGGGCGCGACCGGCGACGTGGCGCTGGAAAAAGTGATCGCCATGAAACCGGACGCCTACATCGTTTCCGGCTCACAGTGGGCCAGCAAGACCAACGCCGCGGTGCCGTTCGGCTATGGCGTGACGCAGCAACAGGTGGATGAGGCTTTCAACCGCATGAAACAGCGCCCGGGCTTCGCGCAGGTGTCGGCGGTGAAAGAGGGGCGGTTCTACGGCATCTACCATAATTTCTACAACCATCCGTACAACATCGTCGGGCTGGAGTATCTGGCGAAGTTTATCTACCCGGCGCAGTTCCCGGATCTGGATCCGGCCAACACCTACAGCGAGATCCTCAGCCGCTTTACCGAAGTGCCGGAAGGCAAGGGCATTTTGGGCGCGCAGGCGCCGATGGGGAAATAACGGCAACGGGCGCGACGATCGCGCCCGTTTTGTGTGATCAGGCGGCCGGCGTATAGGTGGAGATGATCTCCAGCACGCCGTTGATAATGAACTGTACCCCCATGCACACCAGCAGGAAGCCCATCAGGCGCGAGATCGCCTCGATGCCGCTTTTCCCCACCAGTCGCATGATGGCGCCGGAGCTGAGCAGGCAGCCCCACAGGATCACCGCGACCGTTAGGAAGATGGCGACCGGCGCCACGGCCAGCACCCAGGGTTCAAAACCCAGCGTGTTCGCTTTGACGCTCGACGCCGAGCTGATGATCATCGCGATGGTGCCCGGCCCGGCGGTGCTCGGCATGGCCAACGGCACGAAGGCGATGTTGGCCGATGTCTTGTGGCGCAGCTCGTGCGACTTGCTCTCCACCTCCGGCGCCTCATCGGCGCTTTGTTGCGGGAACAGCATGCGGAAACCGATGAAGGCGACGATCAGGCCGCCGGCGATGCGCAGGCCGGGGATCGAAATACCGAAAGTGTTCATCACCACCTGCCCGGCGTAAAACGCCACCGTCATGATGCAGAACACATAAACCGAGGCCATCAGCGACTGCTGATTGCGCTCTTCGCGCGTCATATTACCGGACAAACCGAGCAGCAATGCCACCGTGGTCAGCGGGTTGGCCAGCGGCAACAGCAGCACCAAACCCAGTCCGATGGCCTGGAATAACTGCAAAATACCCGTCATAAAGTAGACTCCCTGTGCAACGTTCAGGCCGCCAAGCGGCGGCCTACGAGCTAAACAGCCTAGCCTGCCGCGTGCCTGGCGGCAATGGGGATAGCTCGTAACGTTAATTAACCGTCGGCCGGCGTTTCATCATTGCCGTTGCACTCGCCGGCGAGCTCAGGTTCATCCTCACATCCCAACGGGGCGTCGTTGACCGCAATCGCCCGCGGCGCCGAACGCGCACCAAAATGCATCAGCCCCTATAACGTCGTTAATACCGCGCACCCATGATGAGCGCAGGCTGAAAAACGAGCGGCGCTCAGAAAAAATGCACAATTTTTGTGTTTTATGGCCTTTTTCGCCGCAATTGGCCGGTAAAGGCCGACGTTCAGCACCAATTGCTACACCCCGCAGGCTCAGCTGCCTACCATAGGCGCGCTTTAAAACGATAATGAGATTGATTATGCAAGACGAGTTGAAACTTTTACTGGGGAAAATCAGCGCATTCGCGCTTTCCGCCGCCTTCATGGCGGCATTGGTCGGCCTGGTGTTTATCGATGTGCACTGGTTGCATAACTTCGTGCATGAAACCTCGCTGACCGAAGCGGCGCAGGAACTGTTGCTGCTCGCCATCGCCGGCGGTTTTTTCGCCGCGGCCTGGCGGCAGGCGGAACGCCGCTCCGCCTGGATGCTGGTCGGCGGCTTCTTTCTCTGCATGCTGATCCGCGAGATGGACTTCGCTTTCGATGCGTTGTGGCACGGCGCCTGGGTGTGGTTCGCGCTGGCGGTCACCTTGGTCTGTCTGTGCCATGCCGCCAGGCACATTGCGGCGACGGTGCGCGGCCTGGCCGATTTCGTGACGCATCCCGGCTACGGCATGATGTGCGCCGGTCTGCTGTGCATTCTGGTGTTTTCACGCCTGTTCGGCATGAGCGCGCTGTGGCAAACGCTGATGCTGGACGGCTATAACCGGGTAGTGAAAAACATGGTGGAAGAGGGCTGCGAACTGCTGGGCTACGGCCTGTGTCTGTTGGCCGCATTAAGTTATTTGAAAGACGCCTTGAAGTCGCGAAAGGAGAATCGTTAGCTGAAAAATCATGATGTTATAACGAGCATGGTAGCCCGTTTTTCGGGTCAGTTCGCGATCACCCCCAACCCCGCATTCGTGGGGTTTTTTTTACGTTGTTTGAGAATGGGCACAATAGCGACCGTTTGGGCTCGGGTTCGCGGATAGGTATAGTTGTCGCACTGTATATAAATACAGTTTTTTGGCTTGCTGTGTTGGAAAGTGTCAGTAACCAACGATAACCTATTGATATTTAATCATTACAAATTAAGGATTCCATTTATGAGTGATGAATACGAATACGCCGCCGACGCCGCGACTGAAGTCGAAAGCTTTGAACGCCTGCGCCAATTGGCGCCGACGGCCGAAGGCGAGAAAATCAAGCTGCGCAGTTGGCATACAGATAAAGACCTTGGCGGCGGCGAGTTTGTTGGACACTTGGGCAACGCGAGCGATGATGGCGGCATTATTGCCGCAGGCAACGGTTACTATTGGAAGCGCATTCTGGAAAATGAAGTGCACGCCAATATGTTCGGCGCCTTGCCGGCTTCCGTGGATAGTCAATACGACTCCGCGCCGGCGTTCCGCGCCGCGGTTGCGGCGGTCAAAATTCATAACCGCAGCAAGCTTTACTACGAAGGCAACTATAACCTCAAATCCGTCGGCCCAACGGTATATGAGCTGCCGTATGACGACGGTACCGTTTCCCCTAATTTTAAAGCCAAGGGGGAAGTTGACATCGATCCGGAAGAGATTCATACGATGCCGATCGTTTTGGATATTCCGAGCTATGTGGTGTTGGAGGGGCTGGGCAATATCAGTTCAGCGTTGATCTTCACCTGGCGGCGCGGCGAAGGTCCGATCGACACGCAGCAGGCGATCGGCATCTGTTGGCGCGTTGCGGGTTATCCCGCCAAAGACCGCATGACGGACATGGTTCGCGGCGTTGGGTTGGTTAACACATCCATTTCTTCTGCCTTTATCGGTTGCCTGGCGGACGGCGTTTTGTTCTACCGGATCAATTTCCGCGACCTGATTTTCAATAACTGTGGCTTGCCGTTCATCGCGCAGGGCTCGGATGCCGTGACGTTCGCCGGTTCCACCTCTCTGGAGTCATGCATGGCGGGCATCATCATTGGCGGGATGTGGCTGACGCGCAACGATACCTGGGTGGGCGGCAAGTGGGTGCCACCTTATGCCGACGACACCGACGTTTATGCCATGGGCTGGTGCGACTACACCACCTTTGAATTCCTGAGCGGTTCTTATCCTTCCCCTGGCTATACGCCGCGCCATAAGGTGCTTGATGAGTTTTTCAATACCTACTTCTACAAATCAGCCAACTCCGAGCCAGTGGCGAAGGGCGGGCGTTTAACCGCCACGGATTTCCAGGGTATCGTGTCGGACTATAATGGAAAGGATCCGTATCGCGGCGTGGCGGGGCGTTTCTTCATCAACTTCTCTCGTTACAAACGCGGCAACTGCAACGTGCAGATTAAGGACATGAAGGTTTATGGCCCACCGCGCGTACCGGTTTATACGCCACGCATTCAGGGGCAAGATTATTACGGCACTATCGAGAATGCCTACATCGAACGCGTTGGTTTTATCGAACATACCAAGCCCTGGAGCGATGCGAACGATTTCTACAAGAGCCTGGATACCTTTAACCCGGATTATAAAACATGCCCGAACCTGGTCGCTGAAGGGGTGATTGGCGCGCGCAAAGTTACTTTGCAGGGTACGCCATATCGGCCGACATCCCAGGGGATGGCCCACAGCAATACCCGCCAGCATTTTAACATTTGGACCGATGATCTGGAGAAGTGGAAAGAGAACACGAGCAGCTCTGCCGTGATTAACGATTGCCTGGTTTATGACAACAATGGCAAAGGGTGGTGGGTCTGGCGTAATTTTATGGATCGAGTGTTTACTCGTCCGCTGATTTTCAACGAGGATGATGTCGGCAAACTGGAGAAGGCGTTTAAGTGGCGCGTAGACCAGTTGGTGCTCAGTTTGAAATCCGCCGGCGCGACGGTGGCGTCGATCAATGCGAACGCACAATGGTTTAGCGGGTTGGGCTACATTAGCGTGGAGATCCCTATTCCCGACAACGCCGCCAGTGATAACGGCATGCTGTCCGTTACCTGGCTGCCTAAGATTGATCCGGACTCGCCGACGGGTATCAAGGGCACGACGTCCATGGTATCGGGTTACAGCATCGTCACAACCGAGAATATCGACGTCAAGAATGGCGCCGGCACGGTTGTTGGCAGCTTTAGCCAGAAAAAAGAAGTCAAAGGCGTCACCATGAACAATCAGCAGCTCTACCTGCATTCGGATCGCGAGTGCAGCGATGCGGCGCGATTGAAAATGAGTGACTTCAAACCCGGCAGCAGCATTACGGTTCAGATCTGCTTCCCGGCCAAGTTTAACTGGTATTGATTTTTGCAAGCGCTTTAGTTTTAGAGGGAGGGGAGGCTCCTCCCTTTCTTATCAGGCTTTACGCCCATTCAGCGAATTTTTGCTCAATCCTTTGGTGGAAGATGGCCTTTCTAAAGTGATAAACTCATTATCCCGTTATGACGTAACAACATAGTACATTTGAAACTGTGTCTCTATGCGTGTACATATCTGGCAGGGTAAAGCTGGATAGCGTCGATAACATCTTGTAGTTAAACAACATTGTATTTCTTCATGTGATCTGTCGTGTGGGTCACCACTGTAGATAAGGAATTATTAATGCCTGTTATTACTCTTCCTGACGGTAGTCAGCGTCATTTCGACCACCCCGTTTCCCCAATGGATGTCGCGCGCGATATCGGCCCTGGCCTGGCGAAAGCCTGTATCGCCGGTCGCGTCAATGGCGAACTGGTTGATGCCAGCGATCTGATCGAATCGGATGCGCAGCTGGCCATCATCACCATCAAAGACGAAGACGGTCTGGAAATCATGCGCCACTCCTGCGCGCACCTGCTGGGTCATGCGATCAAGCAGCTGTGGCCGGATACCAAAATGGCGATCGGTCCTGTTATCGACAACGGTTTCTATTATGACGTGGATATCGACCGCACCCTGACGCAGGAAGACCTGGATCTGCTGGAAAAGCGGATGCACGAGTTGGCCGATAAGGATTACGACGTCATCAAGAAGAAGGTCAGCTGGCAAGAAGCCCGCGACACCTTCGCTGAGCGCGGCGAAATCTATAAAGTGGCGATCCTGGATGAGAACATCAGCCATGACGATCGTCCTGGCCTGTATCACCACGAAGAATACATCGACATGTGCCGCGGCCCGCACGTGCCGAACATGCGTTTCTGCCACCATTTCAAGCTGCAGAAAACCTCCGGCGCTTACTGGCGCGGTGACAGCAAAAACAAAATGCTGCAGCGTATCTACGGTACCGCCTGGGCAGACAAGAAGCAGCTGAACGCCTACCTGCAACGCCTGGAAGAGGCGGCCAAGCGCGATCACCGCAAGATCGGCAAACAGCTCGATCTGTATCACATGCAGGAAGAAGCGCCGGGCATGGTGTTCTGGCACAACGACGGTTGGACTATCTTCCGCGAGCTGGAAGCCTTCGTGCGCATGAAGCTCAAAGAGTACCAGTACCAGGAAGTGAAAGGTCCGTTTATGATGGACCGCGTGCTGTGGGAAAAAACCGGCCACTGGGAAAACTACAAAGACGCCATGTTCACCACCGCGTCGGAAAACCGCGAATACTGCATCAAGCCGATGAACTGCCCGGGTCACGTGCAGATCTTCAACCAGGGCCTGAAGTCGTACCGCGATTTGCCGCTGCGCATGGGCGAATTCGGCAGCTGCCACCGCAACGAGCCTTCGGGTTCCCTGCACGGCCTGATGCGCGTGCGCGGCTTCACGCAGGATGACGCCCACATCTTCTGTACCGAAGAGCAGGTGCGCGCCGAAGTGAACGAATGCATTCGCATGGTCTATGACGTGTACGGCACTTTCGGCTTCGACAAGATCGCCGTCAAGCTGTCGACTCGCCCGGAAAAACGCATCGGCACCGACGACATGTGGACCCGTGCGGAAGAAGACCTGGCCGCCGCGCTGACCGAGAACGGCATTCCGTTCGAGTACCAGCCGGGCGAGGGCGCCTTCTACGGACCGAAAATTGAATTTACCCTGCATGATTGTTTGGATCGCGCATGGCAATGTGGTACCGTGCAGCTCGATTTCTTCTTGCCGGGCCGTTTGGGCGCGTCGTACGTTGGCGAAAACAACGATCGCGTCGTGCCGGTAATGATTCACCGCGCCATTTTGGGCTCCATGGAACGCTTCATCGGTATCCTGACCGAAGAATACGCCGGGTTCTACCCGACCTGGATCGCTCCGGTGCAGGTGGTGGTGATGAATATCACCGACAGCCAGTCTGATTACGTCCAGCAATTGACCAAAAAACTGCAGGATGCAGGTATTCGCGTGAAAGCGGACTTGAGAAATGAGAAGATTGGCTTTAAAATTCGCGAACATACTTTACGTCGAGTCCCTTACATGTTGGTGTGCGGCGACAAAGAGGTCGAAGCTGGCAAAGTTGCCGTTCGTACCCGCCGTGGCAAAGACCTGGGAAGCCTGGACGTAAACGAAGTCGTAGACAAGCTGCTGAAAGAGATTCGCAGCCGTAGTCTTCATCAACTGGAGGAATAAAGTATTAAAGGCGGAAAACGAGTTCAACCGGCGCGTCCTAATCGCATTAACAGAGAAATTCGCGCGCAAGAAGTTCGCCTAACCGGCGTCGATGGCGAGCAGATTGGTATTGTCAGTCTGAATGAAGCTCTTGAAAAAGCTGAGGAAGCGGGCGTTGATTTAGTAGAAATCAGCCCAAATGCCGAACCGCCAGTTTGCCGAATCATGGATTACGGCAAATTCCTCTACGAGAAGAGCAAGTCGACGAAAGAACAGAAGAAGAAGCAAAAAGTTATTCAGGTCAAGGAAATCAAATTCCGTCCTGGCACCGATGATGGCGACTATCAGGTCAAACTACGCAACCTGATTCGCTTTCTGGAAGATGGCGATAAAGCCAAAATCACCCTGCGTTTCCGTGGGCGTGAGATGGCGCACCAGCAGATCGGTATGGAAGTGCTTAACCGCGTCCGTAAAGACCTGTGTGAAGATATGGATCTGGCAGTGGTCGAATCCTTCCCTACGAAGATCGAAGGCCGCCAGATGATTATGGTGCTCGCTCCTAAGAAGAAACAGTAAGGCTTACAAGTAATGGAACCCGCGCGGCGCTTGCGCTGTGTGGGTTTTATTCGCCCAACTGATTCGTTGTTTAACAATGCGAAGTGGATTTAATTAAAATGCCAAAGATTAAAACTGTACGTGGTGCAGCCAAGCGCTTCAAAAAAACCGGCAGCGGTGGTTTTAAGCGTAAACATGCCAACCTGCGTCATATTCTGACCAAAAAAGCAACCAAGCGTAAACGTCACCTGCGTCCGAAAGGCATGGTGTCTAAAAACGATCTGGTCCTGGTTACCGCGTGCCTGCCGTACGCATAAGCCATTTTTTTTGAATTTAGAATAAGACTTTAGGAGAGAGCATATGGCTCGCGTAAAACGTGGTGTAATTGCACGCGCACGTCACAAGAAAATCATGAAGCAGGCGAAAGGTTACTACGGTGCCCGTTCGCGCGTATATCGTGTTGCCTTCCAGGCAGTAATCAAAGCAGGTCAGTATGCTTACCGTGACCGTCGTCAACGTAAGCGTCAGTTCCGTCAGCTGTGGATTGCACGTATCAACGCAGCTGCTCGTCAGAACGGTCTGTCTTACAGCAAGTTCATCAACGGCTTGAAAAAAGCCTCGATCGAAATTGACCGTAAGATCCTGGCTGACATCGCAGTCTTCGACAAAGTGGCCTTCGGCGCACTGGTTGAGAAAGCGAAAGCAGCTCTGGCGTAAGTCAGTTGAAGAGGGAGCTTGCTCCCTCTTTTAATCTTTGTTTTCAGCGACAAATATTGACTTTTATTGCCCGCCGCTATATCACTGGTGGACAATTATCGACAAGGTACCGCAATCATGCACGCAGCTCTTTTTCGTTTCTTTTTTTACTTTAGCGCCTGATTTCAGGAGGCTTTGCGCGTAAGAAAAGAAACGAAAAGTAGCGCCTAAGCCTCCCTCGTGGAGGCTTTTTTGTTTTTGGCCATCGTCTCGCCTTGCCAGGCGTTGCGGTGAGGGCGGCAGACGCAACGCGGGCCATGCGCCGCGCAGGCGAGCCGGCCGGCCGGCAACGTATTGAAAAGTCTTTGAATAATGGTCAAAGGCGTGTTCGAATATAGATAACAATTACTTAGGGCCATCCCGGCCAGAGGAAGAGGAAAGCAATGCCACATCTCGCAGAGCTGGTTGCCAATGCCAAGGCAGCCGTAGAAGATGCCCAGGATGTTGCCGCGTTAGATTTGGTGCGCGTCGAATATTTTGGCAAGAAAGGTCATTTCACCTTGCAGATGCAGTCTCTGCGTGACGTACCGGCGGAAGACCGTCCGGCGGCCGGCGCGGTGATCAACCAGGCCAAGCAAGAGGTGCAGGACGCGCTGAACGCGCGTAAGAACGCGCTGGAAAGCGCCGCGCTGAACGCGCGCCTGGCGGCTGAAACCATCGACGTCTCCCTGCCGGGCCGTCGCATGGAGAACGGCGGCCTGCATCCGGTGACCCGCACCATCGACCGTATCGAAACCTTCTTCGGCGAGTTGGGCTTTTCCGTTGCCACCGGCCCGGAGATTGAAGACGATTATCATAACTTCGACGCGCTGAACATCCCTGGGCACCACCCGGCGCGCGCCGACCACGATACCTTCTGGTTCGACGCCACACGCCTGCTGCGCACCCAGACTTCCGGCGTGCAGATCCGCACCATGAAGAACCAACAGCCGCCGATCCGTATCATTGCGCCGGGCCGCGTTTACCGTAACGACTACGATCAGACTCACACCCCGATGTTCCACCAGATGGAAGGTCTGATCGTCGATAAAGACATCAGCTTCACCAACCTGAAGGGCACGCTGCACGATTTCCTGAACAACTTCTTTGAAGAAGACCTGCAGGTTCGTTTCCGTCCGTCCTACTTCCCATTCACCGAGCCGTCCGCTGAAGTGGACGTGATGGGCAAGAACGGCAAGTGGCTGGAAGTGCTGGGCTGCGGCATGGTGCATCCGAACGTGCTGCGCAACGTCGGCATCGATCCGGAAGTTTACTCCGGCTTCGCCTTCGGCATGGGCATGGAGCGCCTGACGATGCTGCGTTACGGCGTCACCGACCTGCGCGCATTCTTCGAAAACGATCTGCGTTTCCTCAAACAGTTTAAGTAAGGCGGGAATATCACATGAAATTCAGTGAACTCTGGTTGCGCGAGTGGGTAAACCCGGCCATCAGCAGCGAAGCATTATCCGATCAAATCACCATGGCCGGCCTGGAAGTGGACGGCGTGGATCCGGTTGCCGGCGCGTTTAACGGCGTTGTGGTGGGTGAAGTGGTCGAGTGCGGTCAGCACCCGAACGCCGACAAACTGCGCGTCACCAAGGTCAACGTTGGCGGCGACCGCTTGCTCGACATCGTTTGCGGCGCGCCGAACTGCCGTACCGGCCTGAAAGTGGCGGTCGCCACCGTGGGCGCGGTGCTGCCGGGCGATTTCAAAATCAAAGCCGCCAAGCTGCGCGGCGAGCCTTCGGAAGGCATGCTGTGCTCGTTCTCCGAGCTGGGCATTTCCGACGATCATGACGGCATCATCGAGTTGCCGCTGGATGCGCCGATCGGCACCGACATCCGTGACTACCTGAAACTGAACGACAACACCATCGAGATCAGCGTTACCCCGAACCGCGCCGACTGCCTGGGTATCATCGGCGTCGCGCGCGACGTGGGCGTACTGAACCAGGTGGCGCTGACCGAGCCAGACATGAGCCCGGTGGCCGCTGCGATTGACGCCACGCTGCCGATCCGCGTTGACGCGCCGCAGGCGTGCCCGCGCTATCTGGGCCGCGTGGTGAAAGGCATCGACGTCAAGGCGCCAAGCCCGCTGTGGATGCGTGAAAAACTGCGTCGCTGCGGTATCCGCTCCATCGATGCGGTGGTTGACGTCACCAACTATGTGCTGCTGGAGCTTGGCCAGCCGATGCACGCTTTCGATCTGAGCCGCATCGACGGCGGCATCGTGGTGCGCATGGCGGAAGAAGGCGAAACGCTGAGGCTGCTGGACGGCAGTGAAGCCAAACTGAACGCCGACACCTTAGTGATCGCCGATCATCAAAAAGCGTTGGCGATGGGCGGCATCTTCGGTGGCGAGCATTCCGGCGTCAACGGGGAAACTCAGGACGTGCTGCTGGAATGCGCCTTCTTCAGCCCGCTGTCGATCACCGGCCGCGCGCGTCGTCACGGCCTGCACACCGACGCTTCTCACCGCTATGAGCGCGGTGTCGATCCGGCGCTGCAGTACAAAGCGATGGAACGCGCCACGCGCCTGCTGCTCGATATTTGCGGCGGTCAGGCCGGCCCGATTATCGACGTGACCCACGAGAACGAACTGCCGAAGCGCGCCACCATCACGCTGCGCCGCGAGAAACTGGATCGCCTGATCGGCCACGTGGTGCCAAGCGAGCAGGTCAGTGACATTCTGCGCCGCCTGGGTTGCCAGGTGACCGAGCAGGGCGACAGCTGGCAAGCGGTCGCGCCAAGCTGGCGTTTCGATATGGAGATCGAAGAGGATCTGGTGGAAGAAGTGGCGCGCGTTTACGGCTACGACAACATCCCGGATGTGCCGGTGCGCGCCGATCTGGTGATGACCCAGCATCGCGAAGCCGATCTGACGCTGAAGCGCGTGAAGACCATGCTGGTCGATCACGGTTATCAGGAAGCGATCACCTACAGCTTCGTCGATCCGAAGGTGCAGGCGCTGCTGCACCCGAATGAAGAAGCGCTGATCCTGCCAAGCCCGATTTCGGTAGAAATGTCGGCGATGCGCCTGTCGCTGTGGACCGGCCTGCTGTCTGCGGTGGTGTATAACCAGAACCGCCAGCAGACGCGTCTGCGCCTGTTCGAAAGCGGCCTGCGCTTTGTGCCTGATAGTGCGGCAGATCTGGGTATCCGTCAGGATGTCATGCTGGCGGGCGTGATCGCCGGCCATACGCACGATGAACATTGGGATCTGGCGCGCAAGCCCGTCGACTTCTATGATTTAAAAGGGGATCTGGAGTCCGTCCTCGAGCTGACCGGTAAATTATCCGAAATTCAGTTCCGGGCGGAAGCCAATCCGGCCCTGCATCCAGGGCAAAGTGCGGCGATTTATTTGCACGGCGAACGCGTAGGTTTCATCGGTGTGGTTCACCCGGAACTTGAACGTAAACTGGATCTTAACGGCCGCACCGTGGTGTTTGAACTGGAGTGGAACAAGCTTGCGAGCCGCGCCGTGCCTCAGGCGCGGGAGATTTCGCGCTTCCCGGCAAACCGCCGTGATATCGCCATTGTGGTGGCTGAAAACGTCCCCGCAGAAGATATTTTGGCCGAGTGTAAGAAAGTTGGCGTAAATCAGGTAGTTGGCGTAAACTTGTTTGACGTGTACCGTGGCAAGGGCGTGGCAGAAGGTGACAAGAGCCTGGCTATCAGTCTGGTATTGCAGGATACCGCTCGTACACTGGAAGAAGAGGAGATAGCCGCTACCGTTGCAAAATGCGTAGAGGCTCTAAAACAGCGATTCCAAGCATCCTTGAGGGATTGAACCTATGGCGCTTACTAAAGCTGAAATGTCAGAACACCTGTTTGAGAAGCTTGGGCTTAGCAAACGGGACGCCAAAGACCTGGTGGAACTGTTCTTTGAAGAGGTCCGTCGGGCTCTTGAGAATGGCGAACAGGTAAAACTGTCGGGTTTTGGCAACTTTGATCTGCGTGACAAGAACCAACGTCCGGGGCGTAACCCGAAGACCGGCGAAGACATTCCGATTACGGCGCGCCGTGTGGTGACCTTCCGTCCGGGGCAGAAGCTGAAAAGCCGGGTAGAAAACGCCAGCCCGAAAGGGTGAGTGACGTGACATCAAAAAAGGCCGCTTGCGCGGCCTTTTTCTTTTCTGAGACAAAATTCAGCCCATTCCTAATGGGCAATGCATGAATTAAGATTATTCATTAAATCACCTCGGCGAAAATTTATTTAATCTAAATTACGGAGTATTCTTATATCTTATTTTGTGTGGTGAGCAGCCATATTTATTGTTTCAATAACGGCCGTAATAATGGCCAGGGCCGTCGCCGCGGTGGCCACCGCCCCCGTGCGGGCCCCAGCAGCAGGCGCTCAGGGTTGAGGCCAGGGCTACAACGGTCAGCAGCATACCGATACGTTTAATCATCTTATAATCCTCCGGTGGAAATCCATTTAACTATAATTGCCGCGCCGCTTGAGAGACGTCAGTTATTCGTTAAATCTTGTCAGTGGTTATGATAATTAAAGGTGGCGGCAAACAGTGTAGGGATTGTGTAAGGCCGTCGAAAACAATCTGAAAATAGGCATCGGTGAGATAGTCGTTAAATAAGCACGCTGATATAACCACTGCAGCAAGAAAATAGAGTGAGAAGGTGAAATGAAAAAGATCCTGTTGCTGGTGTGTTTCCCGCTGTTGCTGCCGCTGGCGGCGAAGGCCGATGTCTCCGTCGATATCAACGTGCCGGGCGTTTCTCTGCATCTGGGGGATCAGGACCGTCGCGGCTACTACTGGGATGGCTACGACTGGCGTCCACCGCAGTGGTGGCATGCGCACCAGGGCCGCGGCCTGGGTGAGCGCAATGCGCGCGGTATGTACTGGGACGGCGGACGCTGGCAACCTTCGCCGCCGCGTGGCTATGAGCATCGTGGGCCGGAACGCAGCGGCAATCCATTCCACGGCGATCGCGATAGTGGCGACCACGACCGCCGTCATGACGATCGCGGTGACCATGACCGCCGCGATGGCGGCCGCGGCCAACCTTATCCACCGGGCAACTCCGGCCCGCATCGTTAATCCCTGAGTTTATCGGCGGCTGGTTTTGCCATCATTGTTGCGATGACGGGCAAGGCCAGTTGCTGCTTTCCTGAGCCACTATCTACGCAAGACTTCCCCTTGCGGCGTTAACCCCCTAATATTCGACTCAAACGTCAATTATCCGGCCACGACAGCGGCCGGCAGGGAACCGCCGCGCATGCCAACCAGCCGTACCTTCACCTTACTGTTGCAACATCAACGCTACCGCGATAAACGCCAGCTCAGTCTGTTGGCGCTGGGCGTGGCGGTGGCGTTGCTGGTCAGCCTTTGCGCCGGCGACCAATGGATATGGCCGTCAGAGTGGTTCAGCGATCGAGCTCAACTGTTTGTTTGGCAACTGCGTTTGCCGCGCGCGCTGGCGGTGATGCTGGTCGGCGCCGCCCTGGCGGTGGCGGGCGCGGTGATGCAGGCGCTGTTTGAAAATCCTCTGGCGGAGCCCGGTCTGCTGGGCGTAGCTAACGGCGCCGGCGTAGCGCTGGTGCTGACGGTGTTGTTGGGGCACGGTTTGTTGCCGGTGGCGCTGATGAGCGCCGCCGCGATAGCCGGTGCGCTGGCGATGACCTTCTTATTGCTGGGCTTCGCTCGCCGGCGACGTCTGACCAATGCTCGGTTGTTGCTGGTCGGCGTAGCGCTGGGCATCGTGTGCAGCGCGCTGATGACCTGGGCGGTCTATTTCAGCACCAGCCTCGATCTGCGGCAGCTGATGTACTGGATGATGGGCGGTTTCGGCGGCGTCGACTGGCGCCAAAAGTGGCTGGTGCTGGCGCTGCTGCCGGTGTTGCTGTGGCTGTGTGGCCAGGGCCGAGCGCTCAACCTGATGGCGCTGGGCGAGGTGCAGGCGCGCCAGCTCGGGCTGTCGCTGCATGTGTGGCGTAACCTGCTGGTGCTGGCGATCGGCTGGCTGGTTGGCGTCAGCGTGGCGCTCGCCGGGGTGATCGGCTTCGTTGGGCTGGTGATCCCGCATATTTTGCGGCTCACCGGCCTGACAGACCAGCGCTATCTGCTGCCGGCCTGCGCGCTGGCGGGAGCCGGGGTGTTGCTGGTGGCCGATGTGATCGCCCGCGTTGCGCTGCTGGCGGCCGAGCTGCCGATCGGCGTGGTGACAGCCACGCTGGGGGCGCCGCTATTTATCTGGTTACTGACCCGGACAAAAGGCGTAAGGTAGTTTTCTTCATTCACCTGCCATTAAAAAACCAAAGGATGACAACCGATGAGCAAGCCAATCGACAACCTGCCGTTACAAACCATCGAAAATCAGACGACCACGCTGGGTGCCTATCAGGGCAAAGTGCTGCTGGTGGTCAACGTGGCCTCGGAGTGCGGCCTGACCAAGCAGTACGAAGGGCTGGAAGCGCTGTACGAAACCTATCGCGAGCGGGGGCTGGAAGTCCTGGGGTTCCCGTCCAATGAATTCCTGGGCCAGGAGCCGGGCAGCAACGAAGAGATCCTGGCGTTTTGCCGCGGCACCTTCGGCGTGCAATTCCCAATGTTTGCCAAGATTGAGGTGAACGGCGAACACCGTCATCCGCTGTACCAAGCGTTGATTGCCGCACAGCCGGAGGCCGTCGCGCCGGAAGGCAGCGAGTTCCTGGCGCGGATGACCAGCAAAGGGCGTGCGCCGAAGCATCCCGGCGATATTCTGTGGAACTTCGAGAAATTCCTTATCGCGCGCGACGGCACGGTGATCCAGCGCTTCTCGCCGGACACCACACCTGAGGATCCGGCGCTGGTGGCGGCGGTGAAACAGGCGCTGGCAGGGTAATACGGATGCTGCAACTCGTTGAGGTTGGGGTGGCGGGGCGCCTGGCGCCTTTTTCGGCACAGATTGACGGCGGGTTGCAGGTTCACCTGATCGGCCCAAATGGCGCAGGGAAGAGTACCCTGCTGGCGCGGGTGGCGGGTATGCTGCCGGGGCGGGGCGAAGTCTGCCTGGACGGACGCGCGCTCTCCGATTATCCGGGGAGCGAGCTGGCGCGCCGACGCGGTTATCTCAGCCAGCAACAGCCGCCGGTGTCGCTGATGCCGGTGTTTCAGTATTTGGCGTTGCACCGGCCTGCCGGCGCGGCGCAAACCGAGGTGGAACACACCATCCTCTATCTGTGCCAGCGGTTGAAGCTGGTGGATAAACTGTCACGCATGCTGACACAGCTTTCAGGTGGAGAATGGCAACGGGTGCGGCTGGCGGCGGTATTGCTGCAGGTGTGGCCCAGCGTTAACCCGCACAGCCGATTGTTGTTGCTGGATGAACCAACCAATAGCCTGGATGTGGCGCAAAAGGTCGCGCTGGATCGCCTGCTGCGCGAATTCTGCCAAAGTGGGCGCAGCGCGCTGGTGTGCGCACACGATCTGAATCATACCCTGCAGCAGGCCGATCGGGTTTGGTTGTTGCACGCTGGGCAGTTGGTCGCGCAGGGCATCACCCGTGAGGTGATGGCGCCCGCACTGTTGTCGCAGATCTATGAAGTGGATTTCCACCTGCAGTGGGTGGGGAACCAGCGTTGGATCATGACCCGCACGGCTTAATTCGCCCTGGGGTATAAATATAAACGAAAACTAAACGTAGTGAATATAAATAGCCGGGTAATCATCGGCTATTATTGTGCCGCCTCTCATTTTCTCGTGAGTTTTCTTGAAAAACGCCAATGACGTGCTACGCTTGATTCGGCAAAAATAAAATAAGTAAATAATTATTAATAAATATAATTACCTGATTTACATAATAAATTTAAATTAATGATGACAGCGCCTATCCATCAGTTCTCTTACTGATGACAAGCCTCGTCTTAAGGTTTAGTTAAGCTTGCGGCCTTACATTGGCAGTTAATCCACGGAAACGATTCTTCTCTGGCGTTTAATATTCGTTAAACGAAAGGGATTTACAGTGTCATCAAAAGCAGCTCGATACGTTTGGGGTTAACTATGGATCAATTTTTGCCTTTCTCTCGTCCGGCCATCGGCGACGAAGAAATCGCCGCGGTAGAGAAAGTGTTGCGTTCCGGCTGGATCACCACCGGGCCGCAAAACCAGCAACTGGAAAATGACTTCTGTTCCACTTTCGGCTGTAAGCACGCCATCGCCGTCAGTTCCGCCACCGCGGGCATGCACATCACGCTGATGGCGCTGGGCATCGGGCCCGGCGACGAAGTCATCACCCCTTCGCAAACCTGGGTTTCCACCCTCAACATGATCGAACTGCTGGGCGCTACGCCGGTGATGATCGACGTTGACCGTGAGACCTTGATGGTCAGCGCCGCCGATGTCGAGGCTGTCATCACCCCCAAAACCAAAGCGATTGTTCCGGTGCATTATGCCGGTGCTCCCCTGCAGATGGATGCGCTGCGCGCCGTGGCCGAACGCCACCGCTTACCGCTGATCGAAGACGCCGCCCACGCGGTCGGCACGCGCTACAACGGCGAATGGGTCGGCGCACGCGGCACGGCGATTTTCTCTTTCCATGCGATTAAAAACGTGACCTGCGCTGAAGGCGGTCTGATCGCCACCGATGACGATGCGCTGGCGGATCGCCTGCGTTGCCTGAAGTTCCACGGTCTGGCCGTCGATGCCTTCGATCGCCAGCAGCTAGGACGCAAACCGCAGGCCGAAGTGGTGGAGCCAGGTTACAAGTACAACCTGTCCGACATTCACGCGGCGATCGCCGTGGTGCAGCTGTCGCGCTTCGCTGAGCTGAACGCACGGCGTAAGGCGCTGGCACAGCGCTACCTGAGCGCGTTGGAAGGCTCGCCGTTCCAACCGTTGGGCGTGCCGGATTATCCGCATGACCACGCCTGGCACCTGTTCATGGTCCGCGTCGATCCGGCGCGTTGCGGCATCGATCGCGACCAACTGATGGAGCGCCTGAAAGAGGTTGGCGTCGGCACCGGGCTGCATTTCCGCGCCGCGCACACCCAGAAATTCTACCGTGAGCGTTATCCACAGCTTTCTTTGCCGAATACCGAATGGAACTCGGCGCGACTGTGCACCTTACCGCTATTCCCTGACATGACCGACGCCGACGTGGATCGCGTGGTCAATGCCTTGTCTTCTGTTGTGGAGTCTTTACGTGTCTCGCGTTGAACCGATTAAAAAAGTGTCGGTAGTCATTCCGGTATACAACGAGCAGGAAAGCCTGCCGGCGTTGCTGGAGCGTACTACTGCCGCCTGTAAGCAGTTATCTCAACCTTATGAAATCATCCTCGTCGACGATGGCAGCAGCGACAACTCCGCTGACATGCTGACCGCGGCGGCGGAAAAGCCGGACAGCCACGTGATCGCCGTTTTGCTGAACCGCAACTACGGCCAGCACTCGGCGATCATGGCCGGTTTCAACCAGGTGACCGGCGATCTGGTGATTACGCTGGACGCCGATCTGCAGAACCCGCCGGAGGAGATCCCTCGTTTGGTCAGCGTGGCGGAAGAGGGCTATGACGTGGTGGGCACCGTGCGCGCCAACCGTCAGGACTCCTGGTTCCGCAAAAGTGCCTCGCGCGTGATCAACATGATGATTCAACGCGCCACCGGCAAGTCGATGGGGGACTACGGCTGCATGCTGCGCGCCTACCGTCGTCATATCGTTGAGGCGATGCTGCACTGTCATGAGCGCAGCACCTTTATCCCGATTCTGGCGAACACCTTCGCCCGCCGTACCACCGAGATCGACGTGCGCCACGCTGAGCGCGAGTTTGGCGACTCCAAGTACAGCCTGATGAAGCTGATCAACCTGATGTATGACCTGATCACCTGCCTCACCACCACGCCGCTGCGTTTGCTCAGCGTGGTCGGCAGCGTCGTGGCGCTGTCCGGGTTTGTGCTGGCGCTGGTGCTGATTGCGCTGCGTCTGCTGCTCGGCCCTGAATGGGCCGCCGGCGGCGTGTTCACCCTTTTCGCCGTCCTGTTCACCTTTATCGGCGCCCAGTTTGTCGGCATGGGGCTGTTGGGTGAATACATCGGCCGCATCTATACCGACGTGCGTGCGCGTCCTCGCTATTTTGTTCAGAAAGTGGTCGGTGCACAGCATGACCACAATACTCAGGAAGAAGAATGATGAAAGCTATTGTATTTGCTTACCATGATATTGGCTGCGCAGGTCTGAAAGCGCTGACTGAGGCGGGTTATGACGTGCAGGCCGTGTTCACGCACACCGACGACCCTGGTGAGAACAACTTCTTCTCCTCTGTGGCCCGTTTGGGCGCCGAATTGGATCTGCCGGTCTATGCGCCGGAAGACGTAAATCACCCGCTGTGGGTTGACCGCATTCGCGCACTGCAGCCGGACGTGATCTTCTCGTTCTATTACCGCCACATGCTGAGCGACGAGATCTTGTCGCTGGCGCCGCAGGGCGGTTTCAACCTGCACGGCTCGTTGCTGCCGCGTTACCGCGGTCGCGCGCCGGTGAACTGGGCGCTGGTGAATGGCGAAACCGAAACCGGCGCCACGCTGCACAAAATGGTGAAACGCCCGGACGCCGGTGACATCGTCGGTCAGCAGAAAGTGACCATTGCCGACAGCGACACCGCGCTGACGCTGCACAAAAAAGTGCTGGAAGCCGCGCAGATCGTGTTGAAAGAGCAGCTGCCGAAGCTGAAGAACGGCACCGCCACCTTCACCAAGCAGGATGAGTCTCAGGCCAGCTACTTCGGTCGCCGCACCCCGGCGGACGGTGAGATCCTGTGGCACAAATCCGCCAAAGAGATCAACAACCTGGTGCGCGCCGTCACCGAGCCGTACCCGGGTGCCTTCAGCTACCTCGGTCAGCGCAAGCTGATCGTCTGGCGCTCTCGCGTGCTGGACACCCAACACGATAAACAGCCGGGCACCGTGCTGAGCACCGCGCCGCTGGTCATCGCCTGTGGCGAAGGTGCGCTGGAGATCGTCGCCGGTCAGAACGACAGCGGTCTGTATGTGCAGGGCAGCCGCCTGGCGCAGGAAATGGGTATCGTCACCGACGTGCGTTTGGCCGCCAAGCCGAATGCCGTAATGAAACGCCGCACCCGCGTGCTGATCCTCGGGGTCAACGGCTTCATCGGCAACCACCTGACCGAGCGCCTGCTGCGCGATGACCGCTACGACATCTACGGTCTGGATATCGGTTCCGACGCCATCAGCCGCTTCCTCGACAACCCGCGTTTCCACTTTGTGGAAGGCGACATCAGCATCCACTCCGAGTGGATCGAGTATCACATCAAAAAATGCGACGTGGTGCTGCCGTTGGTGGCGATCGCGACGCCGATCGAATACACCCGTAACCCGCTGCGCGTGTTCGAGCTGGACTTCGAAGAGAACCTGAAGATCGTTCGCGACTGCGTGAAATACAACAAGCGCATCATCTTCCCGTCCACATCTGAAGTGTACGGCATGTGCGACGATAAAGAGTTCGACGAAGACCATTCGCGTCTGATCGTCGGGCCAATCAACAAGCAGCGCTGGATCTATTCGGTCTCCAAACAGCTGCTGGATCGGGTGATCTGGGCTTACGGCGCCAAAGAAGGCCTGAAGTTCACGCTGTTCCGTCCGTTCAACTGGATGGGGCCGCGCCTGGATAACCTGGACGCTGCGCGCATCGGCTCTTCCCGCGCCATCACCCAACTGATCCTCAACCTGGTGGAAGGTTCGCCGATCAAACTGATGGACGGCGGCGCGCAGAAACGTTGCTTCACCGACATCAACGACGGCATCGAAGCGCTGTTCCGCATCATCGAGAACCGCGACGGCCTGTGCGACGGCCAGATCGTCAACATCGGCAACCCGACCAACGAAGCGAGCATTCGCGAGCTGGCGGAAATGCTGCTGGAAAGCTTCAACAACCACCCGTTGCGCGATCGCTTCCCGCCGTTTGCCGGCTTCAAGGACGTAGAGAGCAGCAGCTACTACGGCAAAGGTTACCAGGACGTCGAGCACCGCACGCCGAGCATCAAAAACGCTCACCGCCTGCTGGGTTGGCAGCCGACCATCGAGATGAAGCAAACCGTCGCCGATACGCTGGACTACTTCCTGCGCACAACCGTTCAGGAAGGGAACGGTGCATGAAGAAAGTCGGTCTGCGGGTTGATGTAGATACCTTCAGCGGCACCCGTGAAGGGGTGCCGCAGTTGCTGGACCTGTTCGAAAAGTACGACATTCAGGCCAGCTTCTTCTTCAGCGTGGGACCGGACAACATGGGGCGCCATCTTTGGCGCCTTTTGCGTCCGAAATTTCTGTGGAAAATGCTGCGTTCGAACGCCGCCTCGCTGTACGGCCTGGATATTCTGCTGGCCGGCACCGCCTGGCCGGGGCGCAATATTTCGCGCGCGTTGGGGCCGCTGATGAAGCGCACCGCCGAAGCTGGCCATGAAGTCGGGCTGCACGCCTGGGATCACCAGGGCTGGCAGGCCAAGGTCGGCAAGTGGAGCGAGGCGCAATTGACCGAGCAGGTGCAATTGGGTGTCGACGCCCTGAGCGCCTGCACCGGCCAGCCGGTGAAATGCTCCGCCGTGGCGGGCTGGCGCGCCGATACGCGCGTGCTGGAGGTCAAGCAGCGCTTCGGCTTCCATTACAACAGCGATTGCCGCGGCACTCATCCGTTCCGTCCGGTGCTGAGCGACGGGCGTCACGGTACGGTGCAGATCCCGGTGACGTTGCCGACCTTCGATGAAGTGATTGGCAGCGAAGTCAGTATGGCCGACTTCAACGACTATATTCTGCGCGCCATCGAGAACGATCGCGGCGTGCCGGTGTACACCATTCACACCGAAGTGGAAGGCATGTCGCAGACGGCGATGTTCGAACAGTTATTGCAACGCGCACAGCGGCAGAGCATCGAATTCTGTCCGCTGAGCGCGCTGTTACCGCAAGATTTGGCGTCACTGCCGTTGGGCCGCATCAAGCGCGCTCCTTTCCCCGGCCGCGAAGGTTGGCTGGGCTGTCAAACCGATGTGAAGGACGTTACATGAAGGCGCTAAAAGGATCCTGGGCCATTCTGCTGGCCGTTTTTTTTGCTCTGGTTTACCTGATCCCGCTTAATGGCCGCCTGCTGTGGCAGCCGGATGAAACGCGTTATGCCGAGATCAGCCGTGAAATGCTGCAGCGCGGCGATTGGGTGGTGCCGCATCTGCTGGGGCTGCGCTATTTCGAAAAGCCGGTAGCGGGTTACTGGTTCAATAACATCAGCCAATGGCTGTTCGGCGAAAACAACTTTGCGGTGCGCTTCGGCTCGGTGTTCAGCACCGGCATGACCGCATTGCTGGTGTTCGCGCTGGCGATGCTGATGTGGCGCAATGCGCGCCGCGCCAGCCTGGCGGCGCTGATGTTCCTGTCGATGGTGCTGGTGTTCAGCATCGGCACTTACAGCGTGTTGGATCCGATGATTTCGCTGTGGCTGGCGGCGGCGATGGTCAGCTATTACCTGACGCTGAAGGCCTCCTCGGTCAAGGGCAAGCTGGGCGCTTACGCCTTGCTGGGTCTGGCCTGCGGCATGGGCTTTATGACCAAGGGCTTCCTGGCGCTGGCGGTGCCGGTGATCGCGGTTATCCCGATTGTCATTCAGCAACGCCGCATCAAGGATCTGCTGTGCTATGGCCCGGTGGCGATCGTGACCGCTACGCTGCTCAGCCTGCCGTGGGCGCTGGCGATCGCGCAACGCGAACCCGATTTCTGGAATTATTTCTTCTGGGTCGAGCATATTCAGCGTTTCGCCGAAGATAATGCCCAACACAAGGCGCCGTTCTGGTATTACCTGCCGGTTCTGCTGGCGGCGGTGCTGCCTTGGTTGGCGCTGCTGCCCGGCGCGCTGCTCAAAGGTTGGCGCGAGCGCGTACAGCGTCCGGAGCTGTTCTTCCTGCTGAGTTGGGCGCTGATGCCGCTGATCTTCTTCAGCATCGCCAAAGGCAAGCTGCCGACCTACATTCTGCCGTGCATGGCGCCGCTGGCGCTGCTGATGACCGCCTATGCGGAAGACTATGCCGCCACGCTGCGCGCCAGGCTGTTCAAGGCCAACGCCTGGTTGAACGGCCTGTTCGGGCTGATCGGCATCGTGGCGCTGGTGGTGTTAAGCTCCGGTCTGCTGCCGAAAGCGAATCTGTTTACTCCCCAGGAGTGGCCGAAAGTAGTGCTCGGCCTGATCGCCTTCGGCGGCTGGCTGCTGTTCGCACTGGTTTCTGCGCGCGATAACGGCCGCCAATGGCGCTGGGCGGCGGCTTGCCCGGTGCTGCTGTGCCTGGTGATCGGTTACGCCATTCCGCAACAGGTGACCGATTCCAAACTGCCGCAAAACTTCGCCCGCGCCACGATGGCCGAACTGAGCGACAGCCGCTATGTGTTGAGCGACAGCGTCGGATTGGCGGCCGGCCTGGCCTGGGAACTGAAGCGCAGCGACGTGCTGATGTACAGCCAGAAAGGCGAGGTGGCCTATGGTCTGGAGTATCCGGACGCCAAGGGGCACCTGATCAGCGATGCCGACTTCCCGCAGTGGCTGGCGCAGGCGCGCAAGCAGGGAAATGTGTCGCTGGTGTTGCAGCTGTCCCGTGATGAAGCGCTGCCGCAGGAGCTGCCGGCCGCAGACAAGGTGGATCGTATGAACCGCCTGGTGCTGATGTGGTATAAACAGCAACCATGATCGGTTTTTTGTTGGTGATAGTGGTCAGCCTGCTCACCTGTGGTGGGCAGCTGTGCCAGAAACAGGCGGCGCACTGCTGGGAACGGGCAGACGAGGCGCGGCTGAAACAGACGCTGCGCTGGTTGGCGCTGGCGGTGTTGCTGTTGGGGCTGGGCATGGCGGTGTGGCTCAATGTGTTGCAACGCCTGCCGCTCAGCCTGGCTTACCCGATGCTCAGCCTGAACTTCGTAATGGTGACGCTGGCGGCGCGCTGGCTGTTTCATGAGCCGACAACCGTTCGCCACTGGTGCGGCGTGGCGTCGATTATGCTGGGGATCCTGCTGATGAGCGTGCATTCATGAGGGGCTATGCCTGGGGCGCCGCCAGCGTGTTGCTGGTGACGCTGGCGCAGTTGCTGATGAAGTGGGGCATGGTGCAAATCCCGCTGATGTCGTTCGCCGACGTCTCGTTGGCGCTGATCGGCGACTACTGGCTGCCGCTGCTGGCGGTGGGCGGTGGCATCTTCGGTTATGCGCTGTCGATGCTGTGTTGGTTCTTTGCGCTGCGCCATCTGCCGTTAAACCGCGCTTATCCTCTGCTGAGCGTCAGCTATGCGTTGGTTTACCTGGCGGCGGTGATCCTGCCGTGGTTTAACGAATCCGCTACGCTGCTGAAAACGTTGGGCACGCTGTTTATTCTGTTCGGCGTCTGGCTGATTAACAGCAAACCCGAGACAAAATCGCCGCAATAGCGCCAAAACCGGCGATCCCGCCATTATCTCCCTTATGGCGCTTGCCTTTTTCACCGTGCGGGAGATAAATTAACGCCAAATGGCGCTCTCCTTACGTGATGCCGGCTTTGCCTCGCAGGCGGTGTGGTGGTGTACCGGATGGCATAATGCGGCGACGTGTTCAATGAAGGGATATTATGCGGATGCGTGTGTGGTTTTTATTAGCCAGTTTGATCCTCGCCGGGTGTAGCAGCCATGCGCCGCCGCCCAGCGGCCGCCTCGCGGACTCTATCGTGGTGGTGGCCCAGCTCAACGAACAGTTGCGCCAATGGTACGGCACGCCATACCGTTACGGCGGTCTGGATCGCGGCGGCGTAGATTGTTCCGGCTTTGTTTACCGCACGTTCCGCGATCGCTTCGACATGCAACTGCCGCGTTCGACCGAAGAACAAACCTCACTGGGCACCAAGGTTTCACGCGATGAGCTGATGCCGGGCGATCTGGTGTTTTTCAAAACCGGCGGCGGTGAGAACGGCCTGCACGTCGGCATTTACGATACCAACGACCAATTTATCCACGCGTCGACCAGCCGCGGGGTGATCCGCTCCTCGCTCGATAACGTCTACTGGAAGCGGGTGTACTGGCAGGCGCGACGCATTTAGCCTTAACCCGTTGATTTGGTGTATCATGGCGGCATCTCGTGTTTTGAACGGTGCCTGCCATGAACAGCCTGCGTTTACTGATCTCCGACTCCTACGATCCCTGGTTCAACCTGGCGGTGGAAGAGTGCATCTTCCGCGAAATGACCACGCAAAAAATTCTCTTCCTGTGGCGCAATGCCGAAACGGTGGTGATTGGCCAGTCGCAGAATCCCTGGAAAGAGTGCAATACCCGGCGTATGGAGCAGGACGGCATTCGGTTGGCGCGGCGCAGCAGCGGCGGCGGGGCGGTATTTCACGATCTGGGCAATACCTGCTTCACCTTTATGGCCGGCAAACCGGGCTACGACAAGAGCGTCTCGACCGACATCATTCTGCAAGCGCTGCGGCAGTTGGGCGTCACAGCCGGCGCGTCGGGGCGCAACGATCTGGTGATGGAAACCGCCGACGGGCCGCGCAAAATATCCGGCTCGGCCTATCGAGAAACGCAGGATCGCGGTTTCCACCATGGCACGCTGCTGCTGAATGCCGATCTGGAACGGCTGGCGGACTACCTGAACCCGGATCCCAAAAAGCTGCAGGCCAAGGGTATCACTTCGGTGCGTTCGCGCGTCGCCAACCTGGCGGAGTTTTTGCCGGGCATCAGCCATGAGCAGGTATGCGACGCTATCGTGCAGGCCTTCTTCGCCCACTATGGCGAAACGGCCGAGCCGGAGATCATTTCGCCGGATGTATTCCCCGATCTGCCCGATTTTGCCGCGCAGTTCGCCAAACAGAGCAGTTGGGAATGGAATTTTGGCAAGGCGCCGACGTTCAGCCACTTGCTCAACGAACGCTTTGTCTGGGGCGGCGTAGACCTGTTCTTCGATGTGGAGAAGGGGGCGATCGTTCGCGCGCAGGTATTCTCCGACAGCCTGAATCCCGCCCCGCTGCAGCGGTTGGCGGAGATTCTGGTGGGCTGCGCGTATCGAAGCGAGTCCGTTGCCGCTTGCTGTGACCGGCTGATGGCGGACTATCCTCAGCAGGCGGCCGAATTAACCGAGCTGCGGCAATGGCTGAGCGAAACGATCCGCTAGCGCAGGCCTGGTGATGAAGGGATGAGCGTGCTCATCCCTTTTTTTATCGCTGAAATCGACGTTTTGCATGGTGGTAGCGCAGATTTTCTGAAAATCAAGGTGGGCATTTTTTTACGTTTTCAATGCCGCGAATAACGGGCGGAATTGATGCGTTATTAAATTTAATCAGTCGTCGTTAACGGCAGGGAAAATTGGCGTTAAGAAGGAAAGATTATTTTACTTTATTTAGGATTTTTCTTAAATAAAACAAAGGAGATAAGTCAAATTTAGCCATAAATCCATTCAACTTAAGTCAAATACCTTTTCGCATAACGCGTTTGGCGGCTACCTTGGCATAAGTTCGGCTGCTTTTCTTTGCGCCTTTTACGATTGTCGTATAGCTTTAATCTATCAATTAAATGATATTTCATGGGTATTTACATTGATATTTCCGATTAATCCCAGAGGGATTGATCGATAAAATATATTGATATACGATGATACGCTAGCCATTCATCCTGTGGCATTAAAATGAACATCCAACTCGAAGCTGACTTTATTAGTAGCTATGTTTTTCAACCTGTTTACTCAATGGAGGGCGGGCTGTTGGCGGTGGAAATGTTGAGCCGTTTCAACAGTCTCGACGGTGATTTAGCCATGCCGGCCGAAATTGGGATTAATTTATTGGCGCCTGAACAAAGGATTGAGTTATTTAATGAGCAACTGAAACTTGCGGAGCAGCATGCGGCTTGGTTTACCGATAACAACGTACAGTTGACCATCAATATCGAAGAAACCATCGTTGAGCTTATTCTTTCCGATTCGGCGTTGTGCCAAAGGATCGGGCAATATCCTTTTATTGCATTTGAAATGAGTGAGAGTTTTCCGAATCTTTCGGCCGGTAAGAACAACCCGAGCGTGCGGCGATTAAGCGAAATGTTTACGCTGTGGCTCGATGATTTCGGTTCCGGTAAGGCCACGTTGACCGCGTTGTACGATGGTTTGTTTGACTACGTAAAGATAGACAAACGTTTTTACTGGCAGCTGTTTACCCATCAGGGGTATGACGTGGTCATTGACTCGTTGTTAAAGAATATCAACCTGTTATGTAACGGCGTGATCGTCGGAGGAATAGAGAAAAAAGAGTATTTTAATAAACTCAGATACGCCGGTGTTTTAGGCCTGCAAGGTTTTTTATGGCCCAGCGTTGGTGTGGATAATCTGCAAGCTTTGCTAACGATGCCCAGCGAGTTCAATAATTAAGAAGTGATATAAAAAGCTACACCCTATGAGGTAAATAATGCGCGGGGTGAGGTTAACGTGATTCCGCCGTCGTTATTCACCTCGTTTGGGGCTGATAATCGCGTTTGTCCGCCAGCGTTAAACCGCGTTCCCACCGCCAGGCGGAAGCGCCAAACTCCCTGCATCCGTCCTGACGGCAGGCGGATGCGTTCTCCCTGCATTCCTTCGGTGTTAATCCGCCCGTTCACGCTCTACACTACGCTGAAACGGAGGGCCTATGCCGCAGTTCGATAACGCTTACTACCAACAGTTACCTGGTTTCTACACCGCTCTGAATCCGACGCCGCTCAAGGATACGCGCCTGCTGTACCATAGCGAGCCGCTGGCGCGCGAGCTGGGGCTGGATGAAAGTTGGTTTACTCAGGATAAAACCCCGATTTGGGCGGGAGAAACGCTGCTGCCGGGCATGCAGCCGCTGGCGCAGGTGTACAGTGGCCACCAGTTCGGCGTGTGGGCCGGGCAACTGGGCGATGGCCGCGGCATTTTGCTGGGCGAACAGGTCATGGCGGACGGCAGTCACCGCGACTGGCACCTGAAGGGCGCCGGGCTGACGCCGTATTCACGCATGGGTGATGGCCGCGCGGTGCTGCGTTCGGTTGTCCGCGAGTTTCTGGCCTCTGAGGCGTTGCACCATCTGGGGATCCCCACCACGCGTGCGTTAACTATTGTCACCAGTCAACAACCGGTATATCGCGAGCAGCCGGAACGCGGCGCGATGCTGCTGCGGGTGGCGGAAAGCCATGTGCGCTTCGGCCACTTCGAACACTTTTACTACCGCAAACAGCCGGAGCAGGTGCGGCAGCTGGCGGATTTCGTCATCGCCCGTCACTGGCCGCAGTTGCAGGATCAGGCCGAGCGTTACCTGATGTGGTTTACCGACGTGGTCGAACGTACGGCGCGCCTGATCGCCCATTGGCAAACCGTCGGATTCGCCCACGGCGTGATGAATACCGACAACATGTCGATTCTCGGCATCACCATCGATTACGGCCCTTACGGCTTCCTCGATGACTATCAGCCCGGCTATATCTGTAACCACTCCGACCATCAGGGGCGCTACGCTTTCGACAATCAACCGGCGGTGGCGCTGTGGAACCTGCATCGCCTGGCGCAAACACTGTCGGGGTTGATGAGCACTGAACAGCTGCAGCAGGCGCTGGCGGCGTATGAACCGGCGCTGATGCGCGCTTACGGTGAACAGATGCGCGCCAAACTCGGCTTCTTCACGCCGACGGCGCAGGATAATGACGTGCTCACCGGTCTGTTGAGCCTGATGGCGCAGGAAGGGCGGGACTATACCCGCACGTTCCGCCTGTTGAGCGAGACCGAACAGCAGCAGGCGCAGTCGCCGCTGCGCGACGAGTTTATTGACCGTGCGGCGTTCGATGCCTGGTATCAGCAGTATCGTCAGCGTTTGCAACAGGAGCAGGTGAGCGATGCGGATCGGCAACGATCGATGAAGGCGGTGAACCCGCGCCTGATCCTGCGCAACTATCTGGCGCAGCAGGCGATTGAGGATGCGGAGAAAGACGACGTGGGCCGTTTGCGGCGGTTGCATCAGGCCCTGTTGCGGCCGTTCGACGAGGCGCCGGAGTATGACGATCTCGCCGCGCTGCCGCCGGACTGGGGCAAGCATCTGGAGATTTCCTGCTCCAGCTGAGATGAAAAAGGGCGCCTAATGGCGCCCTTGACGTTATTGACGCAGGTAGACCTGCGGCAGCGGCACTTCGGGATGATGTACTACGCCGAGATCGGCCTGATACCAGCGGGTGAGGATCTCTGTCTGCAGCACCTCCTGCGGCGTGCCGCTCGCCACCAGGCGCCCCTGATGCAACAGCAGGATCCGATCGGCGTACAGCGCGGCCAGATTAAGATCGTGCAGCACGCAGCAGACGCCCAACGGCTGTTGGCGCGTCAGCGAGCGCAGCAGGCGCAGGGTGTGCTGCTGGTGGTACAGATCCAGCGCCGAGGTCGGCTCGTCGAGAAACAGCCAGGCGGGGGACGGTTGCGGCTGCCACAGCTGCGCTAACACCCGCGCCAGTTGCACCCGCTGCTGTTCGCCGCCGGAAAGCTGACGGTAGTCGCGCTGCGCCAGCGCCAGGCAGTCGGTTTGCGCCATTACCTGCTGGATCGCCTGGTGCTGGTCGCGTTTGCCGTGCGGCGCCCGCCCCATGCTGACCACTTCTTCCACGCTGAAGGAAAACGCCAGATCGCTGTACTGGCGCATCACGGCCCGGACTTTGGCCAACTGTTGCGGTGCCCAGTGTTCCAGCGGGCGGTCAAGCAGCCGGCATTCGCCGCAGTCCGGCGTCAGATAGCCGGTCAGCAAGCGCAGCAGCGTCGATTTTCCGGCGCCGTTAGGGCCGATAATCGCCACCATTTCACCGCCGGCGAGGCTGAGCGAAACGTCGTTGATCAGGCGGCGCGCACCGAGGCTGTAACGCAGCTCTCGGGCCGTCAGGCAGGCGGCGTTATCCACCGGTTCGCTCCCGCTGGCGCATCACCAGCCACAAGAAGTAAGGACCGCCGATCAGGCTGGTCATCAACCCCACCGGCATTTCGGCCGGCGCCACCAGCGTGCGCGCCAGCGTATCGCTGACCAGCAACAGGCAGGCGCCGCCCAGCGCGGAGCAGGGCAGCAGCCAGCGGTGATCGCCGCCGAGGCGCATGCGCACCAGATGGGGCACCACCAGACCGACGAAGCCGATCACGCCGCTCATCGCCACCGCCGCGCCGATCAGCAGGGCGCTCAGCAACAGCAGCTGCAGCTTGGCGCGCTGGACATTCACCCCGAGGTAGTGGGCCTCTTCATCCCCCAGCTGCAACAGGTTCAGCCGGCGTGCCTGCAGCAGCGTCAGCAGCGCCGTAGGCAAAATCAGCGAGGCGGAAACCGCCAGCGTCGGCCACTGCGACTGGCTGAGGCTGCCCATCATCCACAGCGAGAACTGGCGCAGCTGTTGATCGCTGCTGACGTAGGAGAGCACGCCGATGGCCGCCATGCACAGGGCGTTGATGGCGATGCCCGCCAGCAGCAGTCGCGAAAGATTGCCATGCCCGCTGCGGCTGATGCCGTAGATCAATAACGATACCAGCAGGCTGCCGAGGAACGCCGCCAGCATATGGCCGTACAGCGCGATCGTCACCGGCAACGCCAGCGGCATCACGATGAACAGCGCGACAAACAGCGCGCCGCCGCTGCTGATGCCCAGCAGGCTAGGATCCGCCAGCGGGTTGCGGAACAGCCCCTGCATCACGGCGCCGGACACCGCCAGCGCGCAGCCGATCACCACCGCCAGCAGTACGCGCGGCAGGCGGATATTCAGCCAGATGTGCCAGGCGGCGTCGCTGAACGGTTCGCGCCACAGGGTGCGAAACGACAGCGTCAGCGCGCCCAGGTTGGCGGCGACCAGCGCCAGCAGCGTCAGCAGCACCAGCAGACCGATGATGGCCCACTGAGGCGAGGTGCGGCAGCGCATTACTTTTGCTCCGCCGCGTGGCGCAGCTTGGCCAGCGCCGCCGGCGTTTCCAGGCCGAAGCCCAACAGCGCCATGTCATCGACAATCAGCACGCGACGCTGCTTGCCCGCCGGCGTCAGCGCCAGACCCGGCAGCGTCCACAGCTGCTGTTCGCCGCCGAGGGTGCGCACGCCGTCGGTGGTGACCAGCAACAGATCCGGCGCGCTGGCGATCACGCCTTCCTGCGACAGCGGGCGGTAGCGGTCAAAGCCCTGCATGGCGTTTTTCAGGCCGGCGGCGGCGATCACCGCGTCGGCGGCGGTGTGTTGCCCGGCGGCCATCGGCGTAATGCCGCCGTGGCTCATCACAAACAGCACCTTGACTGGCAGCGGAGTGGTATCGACCGCCGCCAGCTGCTGTTGATAGCGCTCGCTCAACTGCTTGCCTTGCTCAACGCGTTGCAACGCGGCGGCGATCGCGGCGATCTTCTGCGGCACCGCCTGCAGGGTGGTGTCGCCCGGCACGCTGACCACTTTGACGCCGCTGTCCGCCAGCTGTTTGAGCACCAGCGCCGGCTGTGCCAGCTCGGTCGTCAGCACCAGCGTCGGCTTCAGCGCCAGAATGCCTTCGGCGTTCAGCTGGCGCATATAGCCGACGTCCGGCAGCTTTTTCACCGCTTCCGGGTGCAGGCTGGTGCTGTCACGGGCGATCACGTCGTCGCCGGCGCCGAGCGCAAAGGCGATTTCCGTCACGTCGCCGCCGATCGAGACGATGCGCTGCGCCGCCGCGGTGGTGAGCGGCAGCGCCAGCGTCATCATCAGCGCCAGGCGGCGGATTAAGGAAGATTTCATGCGGCGATATCCTTGGCGGCGAGCGCAGCAACCTGTTCGCGCCACTGGGTTTGCTCCGGCTGGCCTTCGGTGCGTTGGCCATACAGCTGCGCGATCTGCGTGCCGTCTGCGGCGAACAGCTCCAGGCTGGTGACGATGCCGTCCTTGGTCGGTTTGCGGGTGATCCAGCTTTCGGCGATGGCGCCTTCAATCAGATGCAGCGTGAAGCGGCGGTTGAACACGTTGATCCAGCCTTCCTGCGGCATCAGACGTTCGATCTGGCCGGTGAAGATCTGCACGCAGCCGCGGTTGCCGACGAAGATCATGATCTCGTTTTGCTGCTGCTGCGCCGCTTCCAGCAGCTGCGACAGCGCGCTGTTGTCTACCTGATAGGCCAGATCGTCGCCGACGGCGCGGAAGGCCTGCTGGCGCGTCAGCTTATTGCGGCTCAGCAGCTGGAAGAACTGGTGAACGTCGGTCATCGCGCGCCATTCAGCGTCGATTTTGGCATGATCCTGCGTCGTTTCATCCGCGGTGCTCGCCTCGGCGGGCTGCAGGGCCAGCGCCGGGTTTTCTTCGCTCAGATGGCGCTCCACCAGCGCCATCCAGGCCGGCAGATCGGTTTCTTCGGTGGTATAGACCTTGTGCAGCGCATCGCCCTGTTGGTCGAAGAACTGAATGCTGTGGCGCACGCCGCGCTTGTTGGTTTCGCTCATGGCGAAGACGCTGGTCCAGTGGTTGAGGAACAGGCGCAGATCCAGCTCGCGCGGGTTGAGGATCAGCCCGGCGTGGCCGTTTAGGTGCTGGTTGCGGTAGCGGCCCATCTGCTCATGTACCGCATAGCTGTTGCGGGTGATGGACTTGGTGACGCCCACTTGCTCGAGTTCGGTCAGCAACGTGCGGGCGTCGGCCTGCAGGCGGCGGGCGTCGTGGCCAACGCGGGCGTGCGTCAGTTCCGCTTCGCTGACGCCGAGGATCGCCGCCAGATCGCGGGCGTATTTGCCGGGGTGGTCGATTTTGGCCTGTTGGTAGCGTTCGTATAGGGTGTTGCTCATGCGGGATTCTCCTGCGCTGTAATGCGAACGGCGGACAACCGGGTTGTCCGCCAGATAGTCAAATGATTACCACTGGTAGCTGACCAGCAGTTTGGCGTTGCGGCCATCCTGCGGGATGCCCGGCGGCGAGTAATATTCTTTGTCGAAGGCGTTGCCCAGCACCACGGTTGTGGTGACGCCCTGCAGGCGGTCGCGGCCCTTATAGCTCAGATAGAAGTCGTTGACGCCGTATCCGCCTTGTTCCGAGTAGGTGGCGGGCACTCGCTTGGCGCGCTCGGCGAAGGTGGCGACCCAGCCGACGGACAGACCGGTTTCGCCCAGTGGCACGTCCAGCGAGCTGGTGACGGTATCCGGGTTGATGTCGGCCAGCCATTCACCGGTCGCTTCATTTTTGCCACGGGTGCGGTTATAGGCCAAGTCCCAGCCGAACCACGGTGTTTTATAACTGAGTGCCGCGTCCCATCCCCAGATCTTGGCGCGATCGACGTTGGTTGAAAATGTGGTGCAGCTGATGCAGTAAGGCCCGCGTGGCCCACGTCCTATCTCCATGGTGTAATCGGGAGTGATGTAATCCTTAGCCTTGGTATCGAAGTAGCTGGCTTTGAACTGCAGGCTATCATCGGCCAGCATCAAATCATCGAAACGCAGACCAAATCCGTACTCTTGGGTTTCGTTGGTTTCTGGTTTCAAATTTGGGTTAGGCACCCAATAGTTGGTGAGGGTGGTAGGCCCCATGGGTATCGAAAAGTGTTTGGAGTCGTTGTACATCTCACCCATCGTCGGCGCGCGGAACGCCTGAGAGTAGGAGCCGAACAGCATCAACCAATCGGTGGGGGTAATGCTGACTGCGCCGCGTGACGACCACTTGTCAGCATTGACATCGGCATAACCGTCGCTTGAACCTTTGTAATTGTCATAGCGGGTGCCGGCGAGCAGCGTGATGGGCAGATCGCGCAGCGTAATTTCATCCTGCAGCCAGCCGGAGGCGAAGTTGATCTTGGCTTGCGGGAAGCTGGTGGTGGCGCCTCCCGGCTGCTGTTTCTGTTCATAGACCTCGGAGCCGTAGGTCAGCAGGTGTGACGCAAAGCTGTCGGCGAACAGGCGCGTGCGATTTTCCAGCTTGCCGCCGTTGGTGGTCTGCTTGCGGAATTCGTCGGTCGCGCCGACGTTGTGCGCATTGATTTTGACTTCCGAGGTGTACAGCTTGACGGTGGCGTCCAGCCAATCCTGGCCGACCGGCTTGAGCTTATAGCTCAGAGCAGCGTCGCGCTGAATGGTGGAACGGTTGGTCTTCGGGTTGCTGCTCGAGCTGTCCGGCGTCTGCGGGTTTTTCGGCTCTTGGGCGTCGTTGTTGTAATAACGCAGATCGCCGCTCAGAGACTGATTGTCGTCGATCTTCCAGGTGCCTTTGGCCAGCACGTTGCTGATGGTTTCGTCGTTAGGCGCATCGAAACCGTTGCCCTGACGCAGATTGCCGACGTCGCGAGTGCCGAACGACAGCAGGCCGTCGAGGTTATCGGTCTTGCCGTAGGCGCTGGCACCCATGCCCATACTGTGATCGCCGCTACCGGCAGTGCCGTAGACGCGGAACCCGCTATCGCGGCCCGGCAGCAGCAGATCGGCGGCATCGACGGTCTCGTAGGCGATGACGCCGCCCAGCGCGCCGCTGCCGTACAGCAGCGCAGAAGGGCCGCGCACGATTTCAATGCGCTTGACCAGCGCCGGATCGAGGAAGGTGCCGCCGATGTGGCCGGTATCGGTCCCCTGGCGAATGCCGTCGACCAGCGTCAGCACGCCGTTCTTGCCATAGCCGCGCATCGTCACATCCTGGCCGTTGCTGCGCCCGGTGCCGTTGACGGTGATGCCCGGCACGCGCCGCAGCATATCGGCGGCGGAGGTGGCGGTCTGGCTTTCCGGCGAATTGCCTTCGATGACCGTGACCATCATCGGCGCTTCAAAGCTGCTGCGTTGGTTGCCGGTGGCGACCACGGTCATGGTCTCGTCGGCGGCTTTGGCTTTTTTCGCCTGCGCCGCGTTGGAAGGGGATGTTGTGCTGGTGTTTTGTGCCAAGGCCACCGTAGGCAGAGCGCAGGCAATCGCCAGACTCAAAGCGGAAAAACGCAGCCGGGTGGAAAATGTCAGAGGCATGGTGCAACTCTCCGTATGTAATAAAACATATCAATAGATTTGCTGGCTGCCTGGATCAAACGATCGGGGTGGCTGGCGTTTGAGGATTCTGTGGTTATTTGGTCAGGATCAATTTCCCGGCTTTGGTCTGCCGCAGTTGATAGCGCTGGCCCTGATGGGTAATGAACGCGATGCCGTCGGCGCCGAGCAGCTGTGCACTGTCGTAGCTGGGCGGCGCGTTTGCGCTGTGCTCGTTCGGGGCCGCGGCGGCGGGGGTTGGCGTGTTGGCAGTATCCATCATCATTGTGCTTAAAAAACAGACCATTAAATGGTAATTAATATCAAACTGAGAATCATTATCATGTGAAGGAAAGGTTACATCAAGGAAAATTTTCTTACCGATGGAACCTTTTTGTCGAACGGGCATCCGGCGGCGGGCCGAGCGCACTCGGCCCGTAAAAAAGGGGCGTTATTTCAGCAGGGTTTCGATACGGTCGAACAGACGCTCGGGTTTGGTGATCGGCGCAAAACGCGTCACGCGCTGGCCGTCGGCGGTGAGCAGGAACTTGGTGAAGTTCCATTTGATGCGGTGGCTGCCGAGAATGCCGGGCGCCAGGCGTTTCAGCTCATTGAACAGCGGGTGCGCGCCGGGGCCGTTAACGTCGATCTTGCTGAACAGCGGGAAACTGACGCCGTAGTTAAGGCTGCAAAAATTGGCGATCTCCAGCGGGCTGCCCGGTTCCTGAGAACCAAACTGGTTGCAGGGGAAGCCGAGCACCATCAGGCCACGTTCGCGATAGTATTGCCACAGATTTTCCAGCCCGCGATATTGCGGGGTGAAGCCGCACTTGCTGGCGGTGTTGACGACCAGGTAAGCGCGCGCCGGGAAATCGCCCAGCGTTTTTTGCTCGCCCTGCAGCGTGACGCAGGGAATGGATAACAGAGAGTGAATCATGCCGGGGCTCCCAGTGCATTTCGGCGGGTGCTAAAGCGTTGCAATCAGTATAGATGAGCAGGGCGGGATGAATAAAGCCGGGGCAAGGCCCCGGCCTGTGCTGCGTCAGAAACGGCTATCGACCGCATCCGCCAGCATCGCCAGCAGCTGTTCGCTGTCGGACCAGCTCAGGCAAGGATCGGTGATCGACTGGCCATAGGTCAGCGGCTGGCCGGCGACGATCTTCTGCGTGCCTTCCACCAGGAAGCTTTCGGCCATCACGCCGGTGATGGCGGCGGAGCCGGCGCGGATCTGCTGGCAGACGTTGTCGGCCACTTCCAACTGGCGGCGATGCATTTTCTGACAGTTGCCGTGGCTGAAGTCGATCACCAGGTGCTCCGGCAGATCGAACTCGCGCAGGCTGTCACAGGCGGCGGCGATATCGCTGGCGTGGTAGTTCGGCGTCTTGCCGCCGCGCATGATGATGTGGCCGTACGGGTTGCCGCTGGTCTGGTAGATGGTCATCTGGCCATGTTTGTCCGGCGACAGGAACATGTGCCCGGCGCGCGCCGCGCGAATGGCGTCGATGGCGATGCGGGTATTGCCGTCGGTGCCGTTTTTGAAGCCGACCGGGCAGGAGAGCGCCGAGGCCATTTCACGGTGGATCTGGCTTTCGGTGGTGCGCGCGCCGATGGCGCCCCAGCTGATCAGGTCGGCGATATATTGGCCAACCACCATGTCCAGGAATTCGGTGGCGGTCGGCAGGCCGAGCTGGTTCACTTCCAGCAGCAGGCGGCGCGCCATTTCGATGCCGCGGTTCACCTGGAAGGTGCCGTCCAGCGCCGGATCGGAGATCAGGCCTTTCCAGCCGACGACGGTGCGCGGTTTTTCGAAATAGGTGCGCATCACGATCTCCAGGCGGTCCTGGTAACGTTCGCGCAGGGCGTTCAACCGGCCGGCGTAATCGACGGCGGCGTCGAGATCGTGAATGGAGCAGGGGCCGATCACCACCAGCAGGCGGCGGTCTTCGCCGGTGAGGATTTTTTCAATGCGTTTGCGTGACGCTGTCACGTTATCGGCGACGGCCGCCGAGATCGGCAGCTTGTCCGCCAACGCTTGCGGCGTGACGAGGCTGTCGATGCGCGCGGTCCGCAGTTCATCTGTTTTGTGCATGTTGTTCCCTGGAAACTGTTCTTCTCTGCGGCAGGAGTGCCGGGAAGTGATGGCGATCACAATAACGCAAAAAGCGCTGAATTCAACCGTAGAGATTGCGTTCTGTTGATCAAAGCCGCGAAAAAAAGCACAAAAAAATCAGCTGCTGCTGAAATAAACGGCAGGCGGCGGGGCGCGACGGCCCCGCGAGGAAAAGATCAGAACATGCGGCGGCTCATGCCAAGGATGTCGAGGATTTTGGTGGAGATCTCTTCGACCGAATAGTTGGTGGTATTGAGATAGCGGATCTGGTTTTTGCGGAACAGCGCCTCGACCTCGGCGATCTCCATGCGGCACTGGCGCAATGAGGCGTAGCGGCTGTTTTCGCGCCGTTCTTCGCGGATCGCCGCCAGGCGCTCCGGATCGATGGTCAGGCCGAATAATTTATGCTGAAACGGTTTCAGCGAGGCCGGCAGGTGCAAATTGTCCATATCGTCGGCGATAAACGGGTAGTTGGCGGCGCGGATGCCGAACTGCATCGCCAGATAAAGGCTGGTGGGGGTTTTGCCGCAGCGCGACACGCCGAGCAGGATCACCTGCGCCTGATCGAGGTTGCGCAGCGAAATGCCGTCGTCATGCGCCAGGGTATAGTCGATGGCGGCAATGCGCGCGTCGTACTTGCCGAGGTTGCTGGCGGTCAGGCCGTGGGTGCGGTTCGGCACCGGCGTCGGCTCCACCTCCAGCTCACCCTGCAGCGGGCCGACCAGCGCCTGCACGATATCCTGACAGAAGCCTTGGCTCTGAACGATCACGTCGCGCACTTCCGGCGAGATGATGGAGTAAAACACCAGCGGCCGTACACCGGTTTCATTATAGATATCATCGATTTGTTGGCGAACTGCGCGTGCGCGCGCCTCGGTTTCGACAAACGGCAAGGTGTACGTGGTCGCCGTGACCGGGAACTGCGACAGCACCGCGTGCCCCAGCACTTCGGCGGTGATCGCCGTACCATCCGAAATATAAAAAACGCTTCTTTCCACCCGAGGCTCCTTACCTGAAAACGGTGTTCCTGCTGTCATCACTGCCAATATCATGAGCCGCAGACGATCCGCGGGTAAAGGGGAGAGGGAAAAAATTGTGACGGCGGAGCGGTAAAGCGTCTTGCGGCGGCGCACGAAGAAAAGCGCGCTTTGGCGGCGGTAGAAATCGCGGCGCAGCGACGCTGTTCGAGCCGAAACGTAAATTTGTCGCTATTTTCACCAAAAACGATAGCGTTTGCGTGGTCATTAAAACAGAATTTTAAAAAGAGCGTAATTTGTTGAGAACTAAGCTTTTCGTGCGATTGGGAACGGTTCCCAGGCAAATCAGCCGGTTAGGACATTCTCTTAAAAACCACTTTCTTCAGTGGGTTGATCGATTCACCTTTCCATTTTCCCCGGATCAGTGTGCTAGTCTGATTCGGCTCCGTGTTAGCGGTGCCGTAAAGCAAGCGAATTAAATCCGTCTTTACCCTACTGATAGCAATAAGGATTGTCTCGATGTCCAACAATGGCCCAGACTTGCGTAATGTGCTTTGGTACAACCAGCTTGGCATGCACGACGTTGACCGTGTCGGCGGCAAAAATGCCTCCCTCGGTGAAATGATCACCAATCTTTCCGATTTGGGCGTGGCCGTGCCTAACGGTTTTGCCACCACCGCACAGGCGTTTAACGATTTTCTCGAACAAAGCGGTGTTAACCAGCGCATCTATCAGTTACTGGATCAGACTGACGTTGACGACGTTGCCCAACTGGCCAAGGCCGGCGCCCAGATCCGCCAATGGGTGATCGACACGCCGTTCCACGCCGAGTTCGAGCGTGAAATTCATCAGGCTTACCAACAGCTCGCCGACGGCGAACCGGAAGCTTCCTTTGCGGTGCGCTCCTCGGCCACGGCGGAAGACATGCCGGACGCCTCCTTTGCCGGTCAGCAGGAAACCTTCCTCAACGTGCAGGGCATCGACGCCGTAATGGTGGCGATCAAGCACGTGTTCGCGTCGCTGTTCAACGATCGCGCCATCTCTTATCGCGTGCACCAGGGCTACGATCACCGCGGCGTGGCGTTGTCGGCCGGCGTACAGCGCATGGTGCGTTCGGATCTGGCCTCCTCGGGCGTGATGTTCACCATCGACACCGAGTCCGGCTTTGATCAGGTGGTCTTCATCACCTCCGCTTTCGGCTTGGGTGAAATGGTGGTGCAGGGCGCGGTGAACCCGGATGAGTTCTACGTGCACAAACCGACGCTGCAAAACGGCAAGCCGGCGATCGTGCGCCGTAACCTGGGTTCGAAAAAGATCCGCATGGTATACGCGCCGTCGCAGGATCACGGCAAGCAGGTGCGCATCGAAGACGTGCCGGAAGCGCAGCGCAGCCGTTTCTCGCTGACGGATGAAGAAGTGCAGGCGCTGGCGCAGCAGGCGATCCTGATCGAAAAACATTACGGCCGCCCGATGGATATCGAGTGGGCGAAAGACGGCCATACCGGCAAGCTGCTGATCGTGCAGGCGCGCCCGGAGACCGTACGCTCCAACGAGCAGACCATGGAACGCTACCAGCTGAACGGCACCAGCCCGGTGCTGGTGGAAGGCCGCGCCATCGGCCACCGCATCGGCGCCGGTCCGGTGAAAGTGATCCACGACATCAGCGAAATGGATCGCATCCAGCCGGGCGACGTGCTGGTGACCGACATGACCGACCCGGACTGGGAGCCGATCATGAAGAAGGCCGCCGCGATCGTCACCAACCGCGGCGGGCGCACCTGTCACGCGGCGATCATCGCCCGTGAGCTGGGCATTCCGGCGGTGGTGGGCTGTGGCCACGCCACTGACGTGCTGAAAGACGGCCAGAAAGTCACCGTCTCCTGCGCGGAAGGCGACACCGGCTTCGTTTACAGCGACATGCTGGACTTCAGCGTGCAGAGCTCCGAAGTGACCGAGCTGCCGGATCTGCCGCTGAAGATCATGATGAACGTCGGCAACCCGGATCGCGCTTTCGACTTCGCGCGTTTGCCGAACGAAGGCGTGGGCCTGGCTCGGCTGGAATTTATCATCAACCGCATGATCGGCGTGCACCCGCGCGCGCTGCTGGAGTTCGACCAGCAGACGCCGGCGCTGCAAAATGAAATTCGCGCGCTGATGCAGGGTTACGATCACCCGGTCGAGTTCTACGTCGGTCGCCTGACCGAAGGCATCGCGACGTTGGGCGCCGCCTTCTGGCCGAAGCGCGTGATCGTGCGTCTGTCCGACTTCAAATCCAACGAGTACGCCAACCTGGTGGGCGGCGACAAGTATGAACCGCACGAAGAGAACCCGATGTTGGGCTTCCGCGGCGCCGGCCGTTACGTGGCCGACAGTTTCCGCGATTGCTTCGCGCTGGAGTGCGAGGCGGTGAAACGCGTGCGTAACGATATGGGGCTGACCAACGTCGAAATCATGGTGCCGTTCGTGCGCACCGTGGCGCAGGCGGAAGCGGTGGTGGCCGAGTTGGCGCGTCAGGGGCTGAAACGCGGCGAAAACGGGTTGAAAGTGATCATGATGTGCGAAATCCCGTCCAATGCGCTGTTGGCGGATCAGTTCCTCGAGCACTTCGACGGCTTCTCCATCGGCTCCAACGACATGACTCAGCTGGCGCTGGGGCTGGATCGCGATTCCGGCGTAGTGTCGGAACTGTTCGACGAGCGCAACGAGGCGGTGAAAGCGCTGCTGTCGATGGCGATTCAGGCGGCCAAGCGCCACGGCAAATACGTCGGCATTTGCGGCCAGGGCCCGTCTGACCATGAAGACTTCGCCGAGTGGCTGATGGAGCAGGGCATCGACAGCCTGTCGCTTAACCCGGACACTGTGGTGCAGACCTGGATCAATTTGTCGAAAAAGAAATAATGTCTCGGCCTCACTGAGGCATTAACGCCGGGCCGCAGTTAACGCTGCGGCCTTTTTATTTCCGAATGTAAATAACGGCGCGTAAAATAATCAATTCGACGAAAAAAGAATAAAAAAAAGCCCACCGTAGGAGATGGGCAAAGACTACACACAGCAATTCACATGTATGGCATTACATTGTTCAGAAAGGTTGCTTTAAAATCAGTGATTTGAAGCAATAGATGGCCATAATACTAGATTTTTGAACGCGACTAGTCATTAAGAATCATCCTAATCGATAGCGGCATCACATTTTATTTGCGGGAGTTATCTCTTTTTTCCGTTTGCAACAAACAGGGATTTACATTGCACCTTTCATTCGCCGTACCGTAATCAATATAGGGCGGCATTATATTGGGCGGAGATATTACTCGAATGAGGTAGGAATAATGACGGGCGTGAAAAGTTCCGCCCGACGGTGCGGGCGGAAGGGGGAATTAGCGTTTTTCCAGCTCGTCGATGACTTGCTCCGGCGCGGAGGTCGGCTCCGGCGCTTCATCCATCCAGGCGGTCAGCAGGCGATAAGACACCGCCAACACCACCGGGCCGATGAACAGGCCAATCATGCCGAAGGCCAGCAAACCGCCGATAACGCCGGACAGGATCAGCAGCAGCGGCAGATCGGCGCCCATGCGGATCAGCACCGGGCGCAGCACGTTATCCAGCGTGGCCACCACGCAGCTCCAGACCAGCAGCACGGTGCCCCAGGTGGTGTCGCCGTGCCAGTACAGCCAGATGATGGCCGGCACCAGCACCAACAGCGGCCCCAATTGCGCCACACAGCAGATGAAGATCAGCATCGTCAGCAGAGTGGCGGCAGGAATGCCGCTTACCGCCAGACCGATGCCGCCCAGCACCGACTGCACCAACGCCGTCACCACCACGCCCAGCGCGACGGCGCGAATTGCCTGGCCGCCCAGCAGCACCGCCGCATCGCCGCGCGCGGAACCGAGGCGCACCGCAAAGTGGCGGATACCCAGCGCCACCTGTTCGCCGCGCGCGTACAACAAGGCGCTGAACAGCAGCATCAGCGCGCAGTGCAGCAGCAGACGGCCGATATGCGCCGCCTGCGCCACGAACCAGGTGGCGGTTTGGCCAAAGTACGGCTGCACCTTCGCCAGCAGCGCGGCGCCGCCGGCGTTAACCAGCGTGTGGTAGCTGGTATAGAGTTTGTCGCCGATCATCGGCACGGACTGCAGCCAGGCGAGATCGGGAATATGCAGTTTGCCCGGCGAACTGGCCCAGGCGATCAGCGGCGCGCTGTTATCCACCACGCTGCTGATCAGCAGTGAGATAGGCAGAATGAACAGCAGGATCAGCAGCAGGGTCATGACCAACACCGCCAGCGAACGGCGGCCCCACAGCAGCTTTTGCAGTTTGAGCAGCAGCGGCCAGGTGGCGATCACCACCATGCCCGCCCAGGCGAAGCCGAGAATAAACGGTTGGATCACCCAAAAACAGGCGACGATCATGATGGCGATAAACAGCACGCCGAAAATAATTCGCGGTAAGTCGTAACGCGATTGCGGGAGTGGCATCAGTGGGTTCTCATCCTGGTCAATTAAATCCCTGGCACCGGCGAATCGGGGTGCCTGTCGGTCGGTTTCTCACCGCCGGGCGGCCGCCTGTGGCGGCGCTCGCAGGGCGGTAATAATGTGAATGCCTTCACTAAACGAGTATGTTAGTTTTTAGTGTCACTAAAAAATAGGGTGGGTCTGAATTAAAGGCCCGATTCAGCGTACATCAGCGCATAAAAAATAGACGGACAGGGTCAAAAAAGCGAATGATCCCACAGATTTCTCAGGCGCCCGGCCTGGTTCAACGGGTGCTCGACTTTTTGGAAGCACTGAAGCAAAACGGATTCAACGGCGATACCGCCACCAGCTATGCCGACCGGCTGACGATGGCCACCGACAACAGTATCTATCAGCTGCTGCCCGATGCGGTGGTGTTCCCCCGTTCCACCGCCGACGTGGCGCTGATCGCCCGTCTGGCCGGAGAAGAGCGCTTCAATACGCTGACCTTCAGCCCGCGCGGCGGCGGCACCGGCACCAACGGCCAGTCGCTCAATACCGGCATCGTGGTCGATATGTCGCGCCATATGAACCGCATTCTGGAGATCAACGTCGAACAGGGCTGGGTGAAAGTCGAAGCCGGGGTGATCAAGGATCAGTTGAATCAATACCTGCGGCCGTTCGGCTACTTCTTCTCGCCGGAACTGTCCACCAGCAACCGCGCCACGCTGGGGGGAATGATCAACACCGATGCCTCCGGCCAGGGCTCGCTGGTGTACGGCAAAACCTCCGATCACGTGTTGGGGCTGCGGGCGGTGCTGCTGGGCGGTGAGATGATCGATACCCGCGCCATGCCGACGGCGCTGGCGGAAACGATTGCTCTGGAAGAGACCGCCGAAGGGCGCATCTACCGCACGGTGCTCAACCGCTGCCGCGAGCAGCGCGCGCTGATCCTGGAGAAATTCCCCAAGCTCAACCGCTTCCTCACCGGTTACGATCTGCGCCACGTGCTGAGCGACGATCTGCAAACCTTCGATTTGACGCGTATTCTGACCGGCGCCGAGGGCACGCTGGCGTTTATCACCGAGGCGCGGCTGGACATCACGCCGCTGCCGAAAGTGCGCCGCCTGGTCAACGTGAAGTACGATTCCTTCGACTCGGCGCTGCGCAATGCGCCCTTTATGGTCGAGGCCAAGGCGCTGTCGGTGGAAACCATCGATTCCAAGGTGCTGAACCTGGCGCGTGAAGACATCGTTTGGCACTCGGTGAACGAACTGATCGCCGACGTGCCGGATAAAGAGATGCTCGGGCTGAACATCGTCGAGTTCGCCGGCGACGATCGGGCGCTGATCGACGGCCAGATGGAGGCCCTGTGCCAACGGCTGGACGAATTGATCGCGCAGCGGCAGGGCGGCGTGATCGGGTACCAGATCTGCGGCGATCTGGCGGGCATCGAGCGCATTTACAACATGCGCAAGAAGGCGGTCGGGCTGCTGGGCAACGCCAAAGGGCGCGCCAAGCCGATTCCGTTCGCCGAGGACACCTGTGTGCCGCCGCAACATCTGGCGGACTATATCGTCGAATTTCGGCAACTGCTCGATGACCACAATCTGAGCTATGGCATGTTTGGCCACGTCGACGCCGGGGTGCTGCACGTGCGCCCGGCGCTCGACATGTGCGACCCGCAGCAGGAAGTGCTGATGAAGCAGATCTCCGATCGGGTGGTGGCGCTGACCGCCAAATACGGCGGCCTGCTGTGGGGGGAGCACGGCAAGGGGTTCCGCGCGGAATACAGCCCTGAATTCTTCGGAGAAACGCTGTATGAAGAGCTGCGCCGCATCAAGGCGGCGTTCGATCCGGATAACCGCCTGAACCCAGGCAAGATCTGTTCGCCGCTGGCGGTGGATGCGCCGATGATGCAGGTGGACGCGGTCAAACGCGGCACCTTCGATCGCCAGATCCCGGTCGAGGTGCGCACCTCGTTCCGCGGCGCGCTGGAGTGTAACGGCAACGGCCTGTGCTTCAACTTCGACGTGCGCAGCCCGATGTGCCCGTCGATGAAGATCAGCGGCAACCGCATTCATTCGCCGAAAGGGCGGGCGACGCTGGTGCGCGAGTGGCTGCGTCTGTTGGCCGAGCAGGGGGTCGATCCGCTGGCGCTGGAGAAGCAGCTGCCGCAGCAGCGCCTCAGCTTGCGCGGCCTGATCGAGAAAACCCGCAACAGCTGGCACGCCGGCAAGGGTGAGTATGACTTCTCGCATGAAGTGAAAGAGGCGATGTCCGGCTGCCTGGCCTGTAAGGCCTGTTCAACCCAGTGTCCCATCAAGATTGACGTGCCGGGATTCCGTTCGCGCTTCCTGCAGCTTTACCACACTCGCTATCTGCGCCCGGTAAGCGACTACATGGTCGCCGGCGTGGAGAGCTATACCCCGTTGATGGCCCGCGCGCCGAAGGTGTTCAACTTCTTCTTCCGCCAGCCGTGGCTGCGGGAGATGAGCCGCAACGCCATCGGCATGGTCGATCTGCCGCTGTTGTCCAGCCCGACGCTGCGTCAGCAGCTGTCCGGCCACCGCGCGACCACGCTGACGCTGGAGCAGTTGGAAGGGCTGAGCGCCGAGCAGCGCGCAGAACACGTGTTGATCGTCCAGGATCCGTTCACCAGCTATTACGACGCCAAAGTGGTGGCGGACTTTGTCCGGCTGGTGGAGAAGCTCGGCTATAAACCGGTGCTGCTGCCGTTCTCGCCGAACGGCAAGGCGCAGCATGTGAAGGGCTTCCTGACGCGGTTCGCCCGCACCGCGCGCAAAACCGCCGATTTCCTCAACCGCGTGGCGCAGCTAGGCATGCCGCTGGTGGGCGTCGATCCGGCGCTGGTGCTGTGCTACCGCGACGAATACCGCGAGATCCTCGGCGCCGAGCGCGGCGATTTCCAGGTGCAGCTGGTGCATGAATGGCTGCAGCAGCGGATCGCGGATCGCGCCGAACAGCCGGCGACCGGCGAGCCGTGGTATCTGTTCGGCCACTGCACCGAAACCACCGCGTTGCCGGCCAGCGGCCAACAGTGGGCGGCGATCTTCGCCCGCTTCGGCGCCAAACTGGAGAGCGTCAGCGTCGGTTGCTGCGGCATGGCGGGCACTTACGGCCATGAAGCCAGGAACCTGCAAAACTCGCTCGGCATTTATGAGCTATCATGGCATCCGACGCTACAGCGTTTGCCGCGGCAGCGCTGCCTGGCGACCGGCTATTCCTGCCGCAGCCAGGTGAAACGCATCGAGGGCAATGGCGTGCGCCACCCATTACAGGCACTTCTGGAGATGATTGAGTGAAATTGTGGAAACGTGAAACATCGCTGGAGCAGCTGAACCGCGCCGGCGACGGCTGCATGGTCAGCCATGTGGGCATCGAGTTTACCCAACTGGGCGAGGATTTCCTCGAGGCCACCATGCCGGTCGATAGCCGTACCCGGCAGCCGTTCGGGCTGTTGCACGGCGGGGCGTCGGTGGTGCTGGCGGAATCGATGGGATCGATGGCCGGCTACCTGTGCAGTGAGGGCGAGCAGAAAGTGGTGGGGCTGGAGATCAACGCCAACCACCTGCGCGCGGTGTTCGATGGCCAGGTGCGCGGGGTGTGCCGCGCACTGCACGTCGGCCGTCGCCATCAGGTGTGGCAAATCGAGATCTTCGACGCGCGCGATCGGTTGTGCTGCACCTCGCGTCTGACCACGGCGGTCATCGACTGATCCCCGCCGCTTTCCGCAGGCGATCGGCCTGCGGAGCCTTTCGCTTTACAGCTGAAACGGCACGCGTTTGACGAAGTCCTTCTGAAACGCGTTCGCCTTCTCCCAGGTGCCTTCCATCGCATATTTTTGGCAGATCAGCGTCAGCGTATGGCGGGCGAAGTGGTAGCTTTGCACCCGAAACAGCTGGCAACGCTGTGGGTTGTTGATCTCGACGATCAGCCGGTTGTGCAGCTTGCTGAGCGCGTGCAGGTAGCTGTCGTCGTCGCCGTTCTCCAGACACAAATTGGCCATGGTCAGGCTGACGCTGTTGTACCGCTTCAGGTGGTCGATATTGCATTCCGGGCGCCGTAGCGCCGCTTCGGCCATGTAAAAGTCCACCGTGGCGTCGCGCACGCTGAATTTGTAGTCATCAATCTTGCCCAGCAACCATGCGTTGATCGAAAGAGTCATTGGCTTCGCGCTCAAATTCAAATTGAATGATAATCATTATCATATAAACTGCCGCGCTGCCGATCAATCCCCGGCGTGGCGTTTTTTCATCGCGCGGGGTGTAAAAGGCCGCCGACGACCCAACTTGATGCTGAGCGACTAAACTTTAACCTGAGGGCGCGCGCTTGCGCTGCGCCACGAAATGCCGATAAACGCACATTTACGACAGACAGAATGCAGAAATAGGTATTTTCTATGAATGTTTAGATCGGCAACGTACCGCGGCGCTGTAACGCTGACGGGCCACCGGGGAGTGCGGTACGGTGATGCAGGATAAAGAATAAATTCATAGGGATAGCATGCACACCTTGCCGCCAGACGCCGCAAGCCGCCACGGATGTCCCGCTGGCTTGCCGCACGCCGCAGCGAAAAACCGCGCTTGCGGCGGATACCCCCGCAAAACAAACGGTTGAAGTGATAATCGTTATCACTAACATATAAGCAACCCAGATTGGCTGTGGCCAAACACGAGTGTGAGGTAGACCCTATGCAAACGGAGAATGTCGGCACTTTTTCTCTGGATGAAAATGTCTGGCAAGGCATTTCGCTCAGCGACAGCGCCGTACGACAAATAACCAAACTGATGCAGCAGGATCCGCAGGTGAAAGGGCTGCAGCTAGGGGTGAAACAATCCGGCTGCGCCGGCTTTGCCTATGTGCTGGATCTGACCCGCGAACCCGCCGATGACGATCTGCTGTTTGAGCGCGACGGCGCCAAACTCTATGTGCCGCTGAAGGCCATGCCGTTCATCGATGGCACCACGGTAGATTACGTCCGCGAAGGGCTGAATCAGATATTCAAATTCAACAACCCTAAAGCTCAGCATGCCTGCGGGTGCGGCGAGAGCTTTGGCGTTTGAGCGATGCAATCAACATGACACGAAGCAATGTAGAAATGCCTAATGAAGTGCAGGCTTGGGTCAGCGAAGGTCGCTACAAAGAAGGTTTCTTCACCCAGCTGGCAACCGATGAGTTGGCCAAGGGCATCAACGAAGAGGTGGTGCGCGCCATCTCGGCCAAGCGCAACGAACCCGAGTGGATGCTGGAATTCCGCCTTGAGGCTTATCGCGCCTGGCTGCAGATGGAAGAGCCGCACTGGCTGAAGGCCAATTACGAACGCCTGAACTACCAGGACTACAGTTACTATTCGGCGCCGTCCTGCGGCAGCTGCGACGATGCATGCGGTTCGCAACCCGGCGCCGAGCAGCAACCGGGCGCGGCGACGGAAAAAGATTACCTGACCAGCGAAGTGGAGCTGGCGTTCAACCAGCTCGGCGTGCCGGTGCGCGAGGGCAGCGAGGTGGCGGTGGACGCCATCTTCGACTCGGTCTCGGTCGCCACCACCTACCGTGAAAAACTGGCGGAGAGCGGGGTGATCTTCTGTTCGTTCGGCGAAGCGATCCAGGAATACCCGGATCTGGTGCGTCAATACCTGGGGCGCGTGGTGCCGTCCAACGATAACTTCTTCGCTGCGCTGAACGCCGCGGTGGCCTCCGACGGCACCTTCGTCTATGTGCCGAAAGGCGTGCGCTGCCCGATGGAGCTGTCGACCTACTTCCGCATCAACGCCGCCAAAACCGGCCAGTTCGAGCGCACCATCCTGATCGCCGACGAAGGCAGCTACGTCAGCTATATCGAAGGCTGTTCCGCCCCGGTGCGCGACAGCTACCAACTGCATGCGGCGGTGGTGGAAGTGATCCTGCATAAAGACGCCGAAGTGAAATACTCGACGGTGCAGAACTGGTTCTCCGGCGGCGAGAGCAAGGGCGGTATCCTCAACTTCGTCACCAAACGCGCGCTGTGCGAAGGCGCCGGTTCGAAAATGTCCTGGACCCAGTCGGAAACCGGCTCGGCCATCACCTGGAAATACCCGAGCGTGATTTTGCAGGGCGACAACTCGATCGGCGAATTCTTCTCGGTGGCGCTGACCAGCGGCCATCAGCAGGCGGATACCGGCACCAAGATGATCCACATCGGCAAAAACACCAGGTCGACCATCATCGCCAAAGGCATCTCCGCCGGCCACAGCGAGAACACCTATCGCGGCCTGGTGAAAATCCTGCCGGGGGCGGAAAACGCCCGTAATTTTACCCAGTGCGACTCGATGCTGATCGGGCCGGACAGCGGTGCCCACACGTTCCCTTACGTTGAAGCGCGCAACAACAGCGCTCAGCTGGAGCACGAAGCCACTACCTCGAAGATCGGCGATGACCAGCTGTTCTACTGCCTGCAGCGCGGCATCAGCGAGGATGACGCCATTTCGATGATCGTCAACGGTTTCTGCAAGGACGTTTTCTCCGAGCTGCCGCTGGAGTTCGCCGTCGAGGCGCAAAAACTCCTGGCCATCAGCCTGGAACACAGCGTGGGTTAATCGCCGCATTTTTAGCGCCGTCGGCGCTATCTGAGGACACAGCATGTTAAGCATCAAGAATTTGAAAGTCAGCGTGGAAGGCAACGAGATCCTCAAGGGATTGGATCTGGAGATCAAACCGGGCGAAGTGCACGCCATCATGGGGCCGAACGGCTCGGGCAAGAGCACGCTGTCCGCCACGCTGGCCGGGCGTGAAGAGTACGAAGTGACCGAAGGGGAAGTCACCTTCAAGGGCAAGGATCTGCTGGAGCTGGATCCGGAAGATCGCGCCGGCGAGGGCGTGTTCCTGGCCTTCCAATACCCGGTGGAGATCCCCGGCGTCAGCAACCACTTCTTCCTGCAGACGTCGGTCAACGCGGTGCGCAAATACCGCGACCAGGAGCCGCTGGATCGCTTTGACTTCGCCGATTTCATCGAAGAGAAAATCGCGCTGCTGGACATGCCGGCCGATCTGCTGACCCGTTCGGTCAACGTCGGCTTCTCCGGCGGCGAGAAAAAACGCAACGACATTCTGCAGATGGCGGCGCTGGAGCCGGATCTGTGCATTCTCGATGAAACCGATTCGGGCCTGGACATCGATGCGCTCAAAATCGTCGCCAACGGCGTCAACTCGCTGCGGGACGGCAAGCGCGCCTTTATCATCGTCACCCACTATCAGCGCATTCTGGACTACATCCAGCCGGATTACGTACACGTGCTGTCCCAGGGGCGCATCGTCAAATCCGGCGATTTCTCGCTGGTGAAACAGTTGGAGGAGCAGGGCTATGGCTGGCTTACCGACCAACAGTAATTCAAACGCGCTGCAGCAGCTGTATCGCCTGTTCGAAGGGCGCGGCGGCGAGCGTTCGCCGCATGCGCTGGCGCACTGGCAGCAGGCGCTGCGCCTCGGCTGGCCGACGCGCAAACATGAAAACTGGAAATACACGCCGCTGGAGAGCCTGCTGGAGCAGCAATTCCTCGAGCCGCAGCCCGCCCCGGTGAGCGCAGAGCAGCTCGATGCGCTGGCGCTCGGCATCGATGCCTGTCGGCTGGTGTTTATCGACGGCCGCTACAGCGCCGCGCTGAGCGATGGCGACCTGGGCGACTACCAGTTCGAGTTGACCGCCTATGGCACGCCGCAGGCGTTGCCGGAGCCGATCCAGCCGGAGATTTTTCTGCACCTGACCGAAAGCCTGGCGCAGGAAACCAGCCTGATTCGCTTGCCGGCCGGCAAGATCCCTGCACGCCCGCTGTATCTGCTGCACATCAGCAGCGGACGCGGCGCCGCCGGGGAAGTGAACACCGTGCATCACCGCCATCATCTGGAGATCGGGCGCGGGGCTGAGGCGGAAGTGATCGAGCACTACGTCAGCCTGGGCGAGGCCGCACACTTTACCGGCGCGCGCCTGACCGCCAATGTGGCGGACAACGCCGGGCTGCTGCACTGCAAGCTGGCGTTTGAGAGCCAGCCAAGCTACCACTTTGCCCACAACGATCTGGTTATCGGCCGCGACGCGCGGGTGAAAAGCGACAGCTTCCTGCTGGGCGCCGGCCTGACGCGGCACAACACCAGCGCGCAGTTGAACGGCGAAGGCGCGAATCTGGTGATCAACAGCCTGGTGCTGCCGGTGGGCAAAGAGATTTGCGACACCCGCACCTATCTGGAGCACAACAAGGGCTATTGCGAAAGCCGCCAGCTGCATAAAACCGTGGTCAGCGATCGCGGCAAGGCGGTGTTCAACGGCATGATCAAAGTGGCCAAGCACGCGATCAAAACCGACGGCCAGATGACCAACCATAACCTGCTGTTGGGCAAGGTGGCGGAAGTGGATACCAAGCCGCAGCTGGAGATCTACGCAGACGACGTCAAGTGCAGCCACGGCGCCACCGTGGGGCGCATCGATGAAGAGCAGCTGTTCTATCTGCAGTCGCGCGGCATCGACAAGCACGCGGCGCAGCAGATGATCATCTTCGCCTTCGCCGCCGAGCTGACCGAAGGCATCGCCAACGACACCATCCGGGAACGGGTGCTGGCGCGCATCGCCCAGCGCCTGCCGGGGGAGGCTGCATGAGTTATCCGATTGAACGCGTGCGCGGCGATTTCCCGCTGTTGGCGCGTGAGGTGAACGGCCAACCGCTGGCCTATCTCGACAGCGCCGCCAGCGCGCAGAAACCGCAGGCGGTGATCGACCGCGAGCTGGATTTCTACCGCCACGGGTATGCGGCGGTGCATCGCGGTATCCACACCCTGAGCGCCGAGGCGACTCAGCAGATGGAAGCGGTGCGGGAACAGGCGGCGCGCTTTATCAATGCCGCCTCGGCGGAAGAGATGGTGTTCGTCAAGGGCACCACCGAAGGCATCAATCTGGTGGCCAACAGCTTTGGCCGCCACCTGCTGCAGCCGGGCGATGCGATTCTCATCACCGAGATGGAGCACCACGCCAACATCGTGCCGTGGCAGATGCTGGCGCAGGAGCGCGGGTTGCAGCTGCGGGTGTGGCCGCTGCAGCCGGACGGTACGCTGGATCTGGCGCGGTTGCCGGAACTGGTCGACGCGTCCTGTAAACTGCTGGCGCTGACCGAGGTCTCCAACGTGCTGGGCACCGTCAACCCGGTGCGTGAGATCATCGCCCGCGCCAGAACCCTGTCACCGGATCTGACGGTGCTGGTGGACGGCGCGCAGGCGGTGATGCACCAGCGCGTCGATGTCCAGGCGCTGGACTGCGATTTCTACGTGTTTTCCGGCCATAAGCTGTATGGCCCTTCCGGCATCGGCATGCTGTATGGCCGCCAGGCGTTGTTGCAGCAGATGCCGCCGTGGGAAGGGGGCGGCTCGATGATCCGGCAGGTCAGCCTGACGGCGGGCACCACCTTCGCCGATCCGCCGTGGCGCTTCGAGGCCGGTTCGCCGAACACCGCCGGCATCATGGGGCTGGGCGCGGCGTTTGATTACGTCGAAGCCTTGAGCCTGAATGCGATCCACGATTATGAACAGTCGCTGATGCATTACGCGCTCGAGGCGCTCAAGCAGGTGCCGACGCTGAAAATCTATGGTCCGGCGCATCGCGCCGGGGTGATCGCCTTCAATCTGGGAGAGCACCACGCCTATGACGTCGGCAGCTTCCTCGACCAGTACGGTATCGCCATTCGCACCGGCCATCACTGCGCGATGCCCCTGATGGCGTTTTATCAGGTGCCGAGCATGTGCCGTGCTTCGCTGGCGTTATATAATACCCGCGAAGAGGTGGACCGGCTGGTGGCCGGGCTGCAACGCATTCATCAGTTATTAGGTTAGGCCGGGGCGCGTCCCCGGCGGTACAAAAGGATCCCCATGGCGAATTTGCCGGACAAAGATAAATTGGTGCGTAATTTCTCCCGCTGTCTGAACTGGGAGGAGAAATACCTGTACGTGATTGAACTCGGCGCTAAATTGCCGCCGCTGGACGAGGCGGAGCGGCAGGCCGGCAACCTGATCTCCGGCTGTCAGAGCCAGGTGTGGATCGTGATGCGCCGCGATGAGCAGGGGCAGGTCGAGTTTCACGGCGACAGCGACGCGGCGATCGTCAAAGGGTTGCTGGCGGTGGTGTTCATTCTTTATCGCCAATTGACGCCGCAGCAGATCGTCGATCTCGATGTGCGGCCGTTTTTCACCGAGCTGGCGCTCAGCCAACATCTGACGCCTTCGCGCTCGCAGGGGCTGGAGGCGATGATCCGCGCCATTCGCAGTAAAGCGGCGCAGCTGGCCTGATCCATAACGCCTTCATCCTCAAGACTCATTGATACCTGTGCTTTGTCAATGAGTCTTTACAATTCACGATTTTCCTCCGGGCAACGCGCCCAATTCAGTGATATTTCAGCAGCTTAACTGTTGACGTTTCGTTGACAATCAATGACGGCGATTACGTTATAACGTGTTGATTTTTAGAGGACTTATTGCCTTTGATACCAGCGTTGCTAGTATTAATCAGGTATTGTCTGATTTACCCACCACCTGGCGCTCGTTAGCCTTGTGGGCGAACCGTCATAAAAAATATAGGGATGATAATGAAACGTGCGTTGAGTTTAATGGGCATGGTCTTCGCCACCGTATTGGCCGGCACGCAGGCCGCCAGTGCGACCGAGTACCCGCTGCCGCCGCCGGACAGCCGTCTGATCGGCGAAAACACCACTTATACCGTGCCAAACGACGGCCGCCCGCTGGAAGCCATCGCCGCTGACTACAAGATCGGCCTGCTGGGCATGCTGGAAGCCAACCCCGGCACGGATCCGTTCCTGCCCAAGCCGGGTACGGTGCTGACCATTCCGACCCAAATGCTGCTGCCTGACACCAAGCGTGAAGGGATCATCGTCAACCTGGCCGAGCTGCGCCTTTATTACTACCCGAAAGGCGAGAACAAAGTGATCGTCTATCCGATCGGCATCGGCCAGACCGGGATGCACACGCCGCTGGAGGTGACCTCCATCAGCCAGAAGATCCCTAACCCGACCTGGACGCCCACCGCCAACATCCGCAAGCGCTATCAATCCCAGGGCGTGACGCTGCCTGCGGTGGTGCCGGCCGGCCCTGAGAACCCGATGGGGCTGTTCGCCCTGCGTCTGGCGATGGGGCGCGGTGAATACCTGATCCACGGCACCAACGCCAACTTCGGCATCGGCATGCGCGTCAGCTCCGGCTGCATTCGTCTGCGTCCGACGGATATCGAGGCGCTGTTCAACATGGTGCCGCGCGGCACGCGAGTGCAGGTGATCAACGATCCGGTGAAGGTTTCGGTCGAGCCGGACGGCAAACGCTATGTTGAAGTGCACCAGCCGCTGTCGCGGGTGGAAAGCGACGATCCGCAGACCATGCCGATCGCGTTGTCTAAAGCGGAGAAAGCCTTTGCGGCCGATGGTCAGACCGATCGCGCCGTGTTCGATAGCGCGGTTGTACGCCGTTCTGGCATGCCGGTGCTGGTCAACGTAGGGGAGAGTCCGTCGGCGGTGAGTTTGACGCCTGCAGCGGCTCCTGCGGCGAATAAGAGCCCATTCAAGGCAGCGCCAATCAGTTCGGTGAACTAAGTTTGCAGGATTGAGCGGTCGAAGAGGGGTTCAGCGTGCTGAACCTCTTTTTTTTTGCTTGCGGTGCAGGAAACACCTAGGCTGACGAACAGACAAAAAAAAACGGCGCACAATGTGCGCCGTTTTCAATAACCAAAGCTATCTTACTTTTTGTAAGCGTGAGCTTGGTTGTCCAGACGCTGGTTAGCGCGTGCTGCGTCGTCTTTAGCAGCTTGAACGTCAGAACGCATTGCGTTCACGTCGTTGCTCAGCTGATCAACTTTAGCGTTCAGAGTCTGAACGTCAGAAGACAGTTGATCGATTTTAGCGTTGCTAGAGCAGCCAGCCAGCAGAGTGGAACCCAGGATTACCGCGCCCAGTACCAGTTTAGTACGATTCATTATAACACCCTCTAGATTGAGTTAATCTCCATGTAGCGTTACAAGTATTACACAAACTTTTTTCGAAAGAGAATAATTTTTTAGTGTTGAGGTGCTTTATTTTGATCGTTCGCTCAAACTTGCATCTGGTTTTACAAATTAGTTAAAAAAACGAGGGAAAACAGCCGGCTTCCATGGGACTACTCCGATTCTTTATTAGCTAAATAATGAGCGGATCGCGGTTGCGTTTTGAGTAAAATAGTTTACTGCTGATAAAAAAAACGCCGCAAAGCGGCGTTTTGAGCAAGACAATTATGTCACGTTTTATATTACAGCACGTGCACCGAGGCCGTGTTGGTGGTGCCGCTCGGCACCAGCGCGCCGGAGACCATCACCACGACGTCGCCTTTCTGCGCCAGGCCGCTGGCCAGGGCGGCTTCTTTACCGATGCGGTAGAAGTCGTCGGTGGAGGCGATTTCCTTGACCATCTGCGGGATGACGCCCTTGCTCAGCACCAGCTGATGCGCGGTAGTCTCATTGGTGGTCAGCGCCAGGATCACCGCGTTCGGGAAGTATTTACGCACGGATTTTGCCGACTTGCCGCCGCTGGTGGCGACCACGATCAGCGGCGCGTCCAGTTTCTCGGCGGTTTCAACCGCGCCGCGGCACACCGCTTCGGTGATGCGCAGCTTGCGACGATCGTTCAGGGTGTCGATACGGCTTGGCATCACGCGATCGGTACGCTCGCAGATGGTCGCCATGATGTTGACCGCTTCCAGCGGGTATTTGCCCTTGGCGCTCTCGCCGGACAGCATGACGGCATCGGTGCCGTCCAGGATGGCGTTGGCAACGTCGCCGGCTTCCGCGCGGGTAGGGCGCGGGTTTTTGATCATGGAATCGAGCATCTGGGTGGCGGTGATGACCACTTTACGCGCGCGGTTGCATTTCTCGATCATCATCTTCTGGGCGAAGATCACTTCTTCTACCGGGATCTCGACGCCCAGATCGCCACGGGCAACCATGATGCCGTCGGACGCTTCGAGGACTTCGTCGAAGTTGTTCAGGCCTTCCTGGTTTTCAATCTTGGAGATGATCTGGATCTGCTCGCCGCCGTGGGCTTTCAGGTGCTCGCGGATCTCCAGCACGTCGGAGCGTTTACGGATGAAGGACGCCGCCACGAAGTCGACGCCTTGCTCGCAGCCGAAGATCAGGTCGCGTTTGTCTTTCTCGGCCAGCGCAGGCAGCTGGATGGACACGCCCGGCAGGTTAACGCCTTTGTTCTCGCCCAGGTCGCCGTTGTTCAGCACCTTACAGATGACTTCGTTCTCGGTCACGTTGGTGACTTCCATGCCGATCAGGCCGTCGTCAACCAGCACGGTGTTGCCGATCTTCAGGTCGGCGGCGAAGCCGGCGTAGGTGACCGCCACGCGCTCGCTGTTGCCGATCACGCTCTGGTCAGTGGTGAAGGTGAAGGTTTGGCCGGCGACCAGCGAGGCGTCTTTGCCGCCTTCCAGTTTCATGGTGCGAATTTCCGGGCCTTTGGTATCCAGCAGGATGCCGGCGTTGATACCGGTTTTCGCCATCACGGCGCGCATGTTCTTGATGCGGTTGCCGTGCTCTTCATAGTCGCCGTGAGAGAAGTTGAGACGCATCACGTTCATGCCCGCATTGAGCAGGTTGGTCAGCATTTCTTCCGATTCGGTTTTTGGACCGATGGTACAAACAATTTTGGTCTTTTTCATGGCGGAGTTTTCTACAAGTTGTGATGGATAAAAAACGAATTTGACCGGCGCGGTTTACGCCGGTAGGGAATTTGGGCCGTGCCTGGTGGTGAAAAACATAGTTAAGGATAGGTGACGACAGTTGAAGTGGGGCGGAAAAATTCAGCCCGCGCGGGGGCGCGGGGATGCTGCGCAACGGGGTAAGATCACATCGTGTTGTTATTGCGTTTTCGCAGATCAAGGGCTGAAACCATTCAACTGATAGACGTTGCGCATTATAAAGGCTAAGCGGCGGGAAACAAAATAAAAAACCGCGGCGGTGCGGCGGATAGAGCAAAACGGGGGTAAATGTGGCGCAAATGCAACGCGTTGCGGGCAGCTTGTTGCGCAAATAACCTTTCTGTAAATGCGGTTTAACGCGTTTGGGGAATTTCCAGCAGCGTGCCGGCGCTCAGGCAGAAGCAGCCGCTGGCGACGTTGGCCGGCAGGGTAAGGCTCTCGCCGGCACGTACTATCCGGGTGTTGCCGCCGAGGGTGAACTCGAATTCGCCGGATATCACCCGGGTTTGCAGCGCGTGCGCGGGCTTTTGCAGCTGGCCGAAGGCGCCGGCCTCGAAACGCACTTCCGCCGCCGGCGAACCGTCGCTCATCACGCCTTCACGGCGGGCAAGGCCATTGTCGAGCGGCAAAAAGGCGGTTTTGGCGGTGAAGGTGGTCATGTGGCGTTCCTGATGGCTGATGGCGGTAGTTCGGCGCAATCGACATGAAAAATCGAACGGTCGGGCAGAGACGATACAACGGGAAGTATAACGTGACAGGGAGAGATGAATCAGCAATATGGTGCGTCCGAGTGGACTCGAACCACCGACCCCCACCATGTCAAGGTGGTGCTCTAACCAACTGAGCTACGGACGCACTGCGCTGCTTCTGAAATTTGGTGCGTCCGAGTGGACTCGAACCACCGACCCCCACCATGTCAAGGTGGTGCTCTAACCAACTGAGCTACGGACGCACTGTACTGCTTCAGGAATTTGGTGCGTCCGAGTGGACTCGAACCACCGACCCCCACCATGTCAAGGTGGTGCTCTAACCAACTGAGCTACGGACGCATCTTTTCCTGTCTGTCATGGCTGACAGCGGGGACGAATATTAACGAGCTACCCGCGCGCTGGCAAGGGGAAAAGCGCAATTTTATTCGGTATTTCACGCGATTGCTGAGGTTGTGCGCAGTCCGGCGTTTTTTTCCGCAAACCGCAGCCCGGCCGGGGAGGAAACCGGCCGGGCTGCGGGTTCAGCGTGTGGATCGCTGCAGGATGACGGTGGTCGGCTGTTTCTGTAGCCAGCGCATGCGCAGCGCCATCATGATGGCGGCGAAGGTCAGTCCGATGATAAAGCCGATCCAGAAACCGCTTGGCCCCATCGCCGGCACCAGCGCATCGGTTAACGCCAGCAGATAGCCGCTCGGCAGGCCCAACACCCAATAAGCGATAAAGGTAATGAAGAAGATCGCGCGGGTATCTTTATAACCGCGCAGCACGCCGCTGCCGATCACCTGGACCGAATCCGAGATCTGGTACAGCGCCGCCAGCAGCATCAACTGCGAGGCCATCGCCACCACCGCCGGGCTGTCGTTGTACAGCAGGGCGATCGGTTCGCGGAAGGTGGCGGTAAACAGCGCGGTGCAGACGGCCATGGTGATGCCGACGCCGATGGCGGAGTAAGCGGCGACGCGCGCGCCTTCGACCGAACCTTCCCCCAGACGATAACCGACGCGGATGGTGGCGCCGACGCCCAGCGACAGCGGCAGCACGAACATCAGCGCGCTGAAGTTAAGTGCGATCTGGTGGCCGGCGACCGCGACGATCCCCAGCGGTGAAACCAGCAGCGCCACCACCGCGAACAGCGTGACTTCGAAGAACAGCGCCAGCGCCACCGGCATGCCGATGCCGATCAGGCGCCTTAGCGCCGCCCAGTCCGGGCCGCCGAGATCGCCGGCCTGGCGTTTGATGTCGCGCTGCGACGGCGCGCGCTTCACGTACCAGCGCATCATCAGGAACATGATCCAGTAGACACTGCCGGTGGCGACGCCGCAGCCGACGCCGCCGAGTTCCGGCATGCCGAACTTGCCGTAGATAAAGATGTAGTTGATCGGGATATTCACCAGCAGGCCGAGGAAGCCGATCACCATGCCGGGTTTGGTTTTGGACAGCCCCTCGCACTGGTTGCGCATCACCTGGAAGAACAGGTAACCCGGCGCCCCCCACATGATGGCGTGCAGATAGCCGACGGCTTTATCCGCCAACTGCGGATCGATGTTGTGCATCATGTCGATGACGAACTTGCAGTTATACAGCACGACGATCAGCAGCACAGAGACGCCGGAGGCCAGCCAGAAGCCCTGACGCACCTGATGGGCGATGCGATCGCGACGGCCGGCGCCGTTGAGCTGGGCGATAACCGGGGTCAGCGCCAGCAGCAGGCCGTGGCCGAACAAAATGGCCGGCAACCAGATCGAGGTGCCGACCGCCACCGCCGCCATGTCGGTGGCGCTGTAAGCGCCGGCCATGATGGTATCCACCACGCCCATGGCGGTTTGTGATATTTGCGCGATGATGACCGGGATAGCGAGAGCCAATAAACTACGCGCTTCAATTAAGTACTTCTGCACGCATACACCTTTTCTATTTATATATGTGGGAGGGAGGGCTGCCGCGAGAGGACAACAATTAAAATAGCGGAATTTTGTCAAAAAGATTGTACCTGCTCGGCGTCGTTAAGCAAACGCCGCAGATAAATAGTTATTAAATGCGCAGCCATTCTTTTTTTGCCGTCGCGGATTTGGTTTTCAGCGCCAACTGGGGCAAACTGCCGGTAGCGTTTTAACCTATTTAGCAAGAAGAGGCACATATGTTCACCGGTATCGTACAAGGCACCGCGCCGCTGGTCGCCATTGATGAGAAACCCAATTTCCGCACCCACGTGATCGAAATGCCAGCCGAGCTGCTGCCGGGGCTGGAGCTGGGCGCGTCGGTGGCCCATAACGGCTGCTGCCTGACCGTCACCGCGGTGGAAGGCAACCGCGTCAGCTTCGATTTGATCAAAGAAACGTTGCGCCTGACCAACCTCGGCGATCTGGCGCTGGGCGACATCGTCAATATCGAGCGCGCGGCGAAGTTCAATGACGAAATTGGCGGCCATTTGATGTCCGGCCATATTATCTGCACGGCGGAAGTGGCCAAGATTTATACCTCGGAAAATAACCGCCAGGTATGGCTGCGCATGCCGGATGCGGAATTGATGAAATATGTGCTGCACAAAGGTTTCATCGGCATCGACGGCATTAGCCTGACCATCGGCGAAGTGGTGAATAACCGTTTCTGCGTGCACCTGATCCCGGAAACGCTGGATCGCACTACGCTGGGTAAAAAACGCCTCGGCGACAAGGTGAACATCGAGATCGATCCGCAAACGCAGGCGGTGGTGGACACCGTCGAGCGCGTGCTGGCCAATCGGGAAGCGACGTTGGCCGCGGCGATGGCGCCGGCGCACAAAGACTGACAGCGATTTTGGCGTGACCGCCGGCATCGAATCATAAGCAGAGAGGAGAAACGCGTGAAGTTTTATGGGAAAACGTTGTTGTTAACCGCGTTGCTGGCGCTGAGCGCTTGCAGCAGTTCGCCTGAGCAGGGCGCGGGCGCGCAAATGGCCGATGCGGACGATACCTGCGGCGCTTCGCAGTATCAAAATTTTGTCGGCAAACCGATGACCTCGCTGGAAGGCGTGCGGATCGACGGCAAGGTGCGAGCCATTCCGTACAACTCTGCCGTCACCATGGATTTCAACCTGCGCCGTCTGAACTTCCTTGGCGACAGCGACGATAAAATTATTCGCGTTTATTGCGGTTAACCCGCAGGGTTCGAAAGAGCAAAAAAAAAAGCCCCGGCGAAGATGTTGCCGGGGCTTTTTTATCGGGAAAGCGTTCAGCGGGCGACGCGAATGCCGCCTTCAACGCCTTTCGGGCTGAACACCACCTGCCATAGCTGTAGATCGCGCGCCCGGAACGCGCCGGCGCAGGCGTTCAGGTAATAGCTGAACATCCGTTCGAAGCGTTCGGAATAGCGCTCGGCGAGCTGCGGCCACGCCTGTTTGAAGCGCTCGAACCAGGCCATCAGCGTGCGATCGTAGTCGGCGCCGATGTTGTGCCAGTCTTCCATCACGAAATGGCCTTCGCTGGCCTCGGCGATATGTCTCACGGAGGGCAGGCAACCGTTCGGGAAGATATATTTGTTGATCCAGGGATCGACGTTCATGTCGGTCTTGTTGGAGCCGATGGTGTGCAGCAGGAACAGGCCGTGCGGCGCCAGATTGCGCTCCACCACGTCGAAATAGGTGCGGTAGTTTTTCGGCCCGACGTGCTCGAACATGCCGACCGAGACAATGCGATCGAACTGCTGGTGCAGATCGCGGTAATCCTGCAACAGGATCTGCACATCCAGCCCGGCGCAGCGCGCCTGAGCCAGCTTCTGCTGTTCGGCGGAAATGGTCACGCCGACCACCGACACGCCGTAATTTTTCGCCGCATAGGCGGAAAGACCGCCCCAGCCGCAGCCGATGTCCAGCAAACGCATGCCCGGCTGCAGCTGCAGTTTCTCGCAGATCATCCGCAGCTTGGCTTCCTGCGCTTCCTCCAGCGTGGTGGCGTCTTTCCAGTAGCCGCAGGAATACTGCATGTAAGGATCGAGCATCAGGGTAAACAGATCGTTGCCGAGATCGTAATGCTCTTTGCCGACGATCCAGGCGCGCTTTTTCGATTGCAGATTGGTCAGGCGCGCGGCGGCGATACGCAGGGTATCTTTCAGGTGGTGGGGGAGTTTCTTCTCCAGCCCGGCGCTGACCACGCGCTGGAAGAACATATCCAGCCGCTCGCACTCCCACCAACCGTCCATATAGCTTTCGCCCAGGCCCAGTGACCCTTGCTGCAAAACGCGTTTAAAGAATTCGGGATTTTTAACCTGAATATCGAAAGGGCGCGATCCGTTGATTTCGATACCGGCCAGACCGAGCATTTCGTGCGCGATACGGTACCACTGGTTATCCTGGATGCTCAGATCTTCTATACACGATGAACTCATAGCTTCTCCATCACCTTCTTCTGACTGATGACCCGTTAGGAAACAGCTTAGACAATTTCTGCGGGTGCATACCTATACCAACGGGAAATAAGCCCGCGGCGTCTGATATCCGACTATGAACAGAGGAAATTTAAAGAAACGGCCCGACGCAAACGGCGCAGGATAAACGCCCCTTTAAAAAAAGAGTGTGACGCAAGGCGCGTACACAATAGCTGATTGAGATATAGAGATTATAAGGTGTTACTTTGCAAGGTTGTTTTTGAGTATAGGCGTGCCGAGGCGTTGACTCAACTGTAAATCGCACTCGGCACGCATATTCTTTAAGTGATTATTAATCTTGGCAATTATGACGCTGAGTTAGCATGTTCCCGCTGTGCCTTTTGCTGCGCATCGGCCGCTTTTCCCCGCTGCAGGAAATAACCCAGCGCGGCCAGGACTACCGTAGATACCATCACCGTCACCGTCGCCAACAGCGGCTGGGCAATAAACGCCGACACCAGCATGCTTGCCACAAAACACAGCCCCAATTGCAGCGTATTTTGCAGCGCGGCGGCTTTGCCGCTGCTTTCCGGGAACGGCATCAGCGCATTCGCCACCATGATCGGGTAGCCGGCGCCGTTGACCAGCGCCATCACGCAGAACGGGATCAGCAGTGTGGTGAGCGTCGGATTGGTCAGGGTCGCCACCAGATACAGCGCCACCATGCTGACACCATAAGCTACCAGCAGCCACGGCAGCAGAGTTTTGCCATTGATGCGCTTGAGCGCGGCGCGGCAGCCGTAGCCGCCCAGCAGGAAGGCCAGCGTTTGCGGCACATAGCTCAGACCGATGTCGCTCGGGCTATAGCCCATATCGCCGAGGATGAACGGCGAACCGGTCAGCCAGGCGAAGAAACCGGCCGAGCAGGCGGCGTACATAGCGACGTTGCCGCTGAACACCGGAGATTTCAACAGTTGCCAGAAGCTGACGCCGTTTTTCGGCGCGTCGGCGGCGGGGTGCGTTTTGGCGCGCTCTTTGAGCAGCAGCGTCGGCAGCAGCAGCAGCGCGGTGATCACCAACAGCGCGGCGAAGATCGCACGCCAGCTGGCGTGGTTCAGCAGCCAGGCGCCAAGCAGCGGCGCCAGCGCCGGTGACAGCGCCACCAGCGGCATGATGGTGGCGAACACGCGGTTGGCCTGGCCTTCGCGATAGCGGTCGACCACCAGCGCTTGCCAGATGGCGGTGGCGGAACAGACGCCGACGGCCTGAATAAAGCGCAGTATCCAGAGCTGCACGGCATTTTCTACCCACAGCATGCCCAGGCAGCCGAGCGCGAACAGCGTCAGGCCGATCAATAATACCGGTTTGCGGCCCAGCCGGTCGGAGAGCGGCCCCCACAGCAGTTGCGCGAAGGCGAAGCCGGCCAGGAAGATGCTCAGGCTGGCGCTGACCGCGCCGGCGGAAATTTGCAGTTCCTCCCGCATGGCGCCGAAGGCGGGCAGGTACATATCGGTCGCCAGATAACCCAACATGCTCAGGCCGGCGAGGTAGAACATAAAGCCAAAAGAATTTCGCATGGTATTTCTCGTTAATATTTTAGTGTCGCAGGTTTTTAGCGCCGGCCAGTGTATCCGGCTGGATCTCTGCTTGTGAAACGGTAATATTTGCAAAGTGCTGTTAAAAAAATTGAAGGCAAAGCGATGTGGTCTGAATATTCTCTTGAAGTTGTTGACGCGGTGGCGCGCACCGGCAGTTTCAGCGCGGCGGCGCAGGAGCTGCACCGGGTACCGTCGGCGGTGAGCTATACCGTGCGGCAACTGGAACAATGGCTGGCGGTGCCGCTGTTTGAGCGGCGTCACCGTGATGTGGAGTTGACGCCGGCCGGCGCGCTGTTTATCAAGGATGCGCGAGTTGTTATCAAAAAAATGCTCGACACCCGTCGCCACTGTCAGCAGGTGGCCAACGGGTGGCGCGGCCAGCTGAATATCGCAGTCGACATCATCGTCAAACCCCAGCGCAGCCGCCAGCTGGTGCTGGATTTCTACCGCCATTTCCCCGATGTTGAACTGATGCTGCAACCCGAAGTGTTCAACGGCGTTTGGGATGCGTTGGTGGACGGCAGGGCGGACATGGCGATCGGCGCCACGCGCGCGGTGCCGGTCGGCGGCGGCTTCGCTTTCCGCGACATGGGGGATATGAACTGGCTGTGCGTAGTCAGCCCACAGCATCCGCTGGCGCAACTGGCGGGGCCGCTGCACGACGATCAACTGCGGCCGTACCCCTCGCTCTGCCTGGAGGACACCTCGCGCAATTTGCCCAAGCGCGTCACCTGGACGCTGGATAACCAGCGGCGGCTGGTGGTGCCGGACTGGACATCGGCGCTCGACTGTCTGTGCGCCGGGCTGTGCGTCGGCATGATGCCGGCGCATCGGGCGCTGCCGCTGGTGCAGCGCGGTGAGCTGAAGGCGTTGCAGCTGCAGCAGCCGTTTCCCGCCAGCCCTTGCTGCCTGACCTGGCAGCAGGATAAACCGTCGCCGGCGATGAGTTGGCTGCTGGCGTATCTGGGCGATGGGGAGACGCTGAATCAGGAGTGGCTGAGCGAGGCGGCGCCGGAAGCCGTGCAGGCTTCCGGCTCAGGGGATTAGCGGCGGTAGTCGATGAACGGACCGTCGGCGACCGAACGGCGTTCCACCAGCTTCGGATGCACTTCGATCACCTGCGATTCTTCGCGCTTGCTGATGATGCGATCCAGCAGCATGGTGAAGGCCATTTCTCCCAGGCGCTCTTTAGGCTGGTGAATGGTGGTCAGTGCCGGGGTGAAGTAGCGTGCGTTGCGCACGTTGTCATAGCCGATCACGGAAATATCCTGCGGCACTCGCAGCCCCAGCTCGTCAGCGGCGCAGATGGCGCCCATCGCCATGATGTCGCCGCCGCAAAATACCGCGGTCGGCCGCTGTTTTTGCGACAGGATTTGGTGCATCGCCTTGTAGCCGGACTCCGGCTCGAAGTCACCCTGGACGATCCACTCTTCGCGAATGTCGATATGCGCTTCCTGCAGCGCCTTCATAAAGCCCTGATGACGGCCGCCGCCGGTGTTGCGCGACAGCTGGCCCGGGATGGCGCCGATATCGCGGTGACCGCGCTCGATCAGGTAACGGCCGGCCAGATAGCCGCCTTCGAACGCGTTATCGATGATGGTGTCGGTGAAGTCGCCGCGCGCGGCGCCCCAGTCCATCACTACCATCGGGATATTACGGTAGTCCTCCAGCATGCCCAGCAGTTGATCCGGGTATTCGGAACACATGACCAGCAGGCCGTCGACGCGCTTTTGCGCCAGCATCGCCAGGTAGGCGCGCTGCTTGTCCAGATTGTTATGCGAGTTGCACAGGATCAGGGTGTAACCTTTGCTGTAGCAGCTGTTTTCCACCGCCTCGATCACTTCGGCAAAATAGGGCGCTTCGCTCGAGGTGGCCAGCAGGCCGATAGACTTGGTGTGATTGACTTTCAGGCTGCGCGCCACGGCGCTCGGCGAGTAGTGCAGCTCTTTGATCGCGGCCCACACGGCCGCTTTGGTCTCTTCGGCGACGAAACGAGTCTTATTGATGACGTGCGAAACGGTGGTGGTGGAAACGCCCGCGCGTTTGGCCACATCTTTAATCGTTGCCATGTAAGGAATGACTCCTGAACTCACATGTTTACAGCATGTAAGTGTGATGTTAATCGTTTGCCTACGTAGATCCTTCTCCAGAGAAGCGAAAACTGAGTTTTTAGTGTGTTGAAGTCTTCAGCGCTTAATCAGGAGGGGCATGGATGCCGGTACGCAGTTGTGAACTGCGAATTTTGTCGCATATTGAACAAAAGTGGAAGAGGTAATCGAGATTATAAACCGGGAAATGATAACAAGATTTTATCGGCGAACTGTGGGAAAATGATTTGACGTACTAATTGTGCGCCTTTTATCCTTAGGAAAGCCCATTTTAAAGGAGTTGTCATGGATACCGATCTGAAGATGTCTCTGTTCACTACCGTCGGCGCGTTGGCGATGATCATCGCTTTCAGCTTTGTCGCCGCGTTGAACTGATCTCCCGCCGGTTTTAAAAAAGGCGCAGCCTGGCTGCGCCTCGTCACTTCGGCAAGGCCTGCGTTTACGCCAGGTTTTCCGCCGCAAATTTCCAGTTGACCAACGCCCAGAAGTTTTCCAGGTATTTTGGACGCGCATTGCGGTAATCGATGTAATACGCGTGTTCCCACACGTCAACGGTCAGCAGCGGTTTATCTTCACCGGTCAGCGGAGTTGCCGCGTTGGAGGTGTTGACGATCGCCAGCGCACCGTCCGGTTTTTTCACCAGCCAGGTCCAGCCGGCGCCGAAGTTTTTCACGGCGGCATCGGTGAACTGCTCTTTGAACGCAGCGAAAGAGCCGAAGGATTTGACGATCGCCGCCGCCAGTTCGCCCTGCGGTTCACCGCCGCCCTGTGGCGACAGGCAGTGCCAGTAGAAGGTGTGGTTCCACACCTGCGCGGCGTTGTTGAACACGCCGCCGTTGGAGGTCTTGATGATCTCTTCGAGCGATTTGCCCTCGAACTCGCTGCCTTTCACCAGGTTGTTCAGGTTAACCACGTAGGTATTGTGGTGTTTGCCGTAGTGGTATTCCAGGGTCTCGGCGGAGATGTGCGGCTCGAGCGCGTTTTTCTCATACGGTAATGCAGGTAATTCAAACGACATTGCTTCCTCCTTTACAGCGCCACTTTCTTCCCGCCCAGGCGGGAGCCAGATGGGCCGTTTTTTATTGTGGTCATTCAATCTTAACAATTTTCATCATAAAAAACAGGAGGAAAAGCGAGAAATGCGCGTGGGGAAGTGCGATGGGCGATAGCTTGAGCAGGCGGTTGCGACCGGGGCCGCAACCGCGCAGAACAGGGAATTAACGGATGGTTTTCGGCGTCACTACGCGGCGTGCGCCGATGTAATGATTTTGCCAATAGTCGTTGTCGAGCTGGCTGATGCGGATCTCTTCGCCGGTGCGCGGCGACTGGATGAATTTGCCGTTGCCGAGATAGACGCCGACATGGTCCGCCACGCCGCGGTTGTTGATGCGGAAGAACACCAAATCGCCGCTTTCCAGTTCGCTTTTCTTGATCGGCGCCGCGTCGCGCAGGTGATACATTTCGTTGGCGGTGCGCGGCATCTTGATTTTCACCACGTCCTTATAGGCGTAATAGATAAGGCCGCTGCAGTCGAAGCCGGTGCGCGGCGAGCTGCCGCCCCAGCGGTAAGGCTTGCCCATCTGATCCATCAGCTTGGCCATCGCGGTCTGTTTGGCATGCTGGTAACGTTTTTTGTGCGCCGGGCTGAGTTTTAACGGCTTTTCTTCACGCGCCAGTTTGGCGGTGGCCATACCGGCGTCGCGGTGGCGGCCATAGCCTTTTTTATAGCCCTTTTTCGGAGGGGTGACTTTAATCTTGGCGGTTTTCTGCGCTTTGGCCTTGGGTTTGGCGCTGACGATCTTTTTCGCGCTTTTCTCGCTTTTGGCCTTGGCGGTCTTGGTTTTTTTCTCGGGGGCCGTCACTTTGGCTTTTTTGGCGGCTTTATCCGCTTTCTTTTTTCTGCGGTCATCGGGCCGCGCTTCATTAGCATGGCTTTTACGCTGCTCGGCGGCAACGCGCGCCTGTGGCGCAGCGTGCGCCAAATTGAAGAAGAGCTGCGTAAACAGCAGCGCAAAGAGCGTAAGAATTAAACGCATGTCGACGTCACCAACCTTGGCCCCGAAACGGATATCGAAAGAGTTACAGTATTCCCGAACTTCACCATATAAAACAGCGAAGAACTCATAAATAATAATCCATATTGTGAGAAAACGTTAATGACATTTTTTTTGGTTTAAAATCAGCCTGTTGATGTATAAAAAAGCACCAGGCGACGGTGGCGGATATAATTAAGCCGCGCCGTCATCGCGGCGCAATATATTAGTGAAATGGTCGGATTAAAAATGTTATTCTCAACGTATGTTTTGACCGGAATGACGTGGCCGGTGAAACGCGATCGGCGGCGGGCGAATATCCTTGCAAAAGATGGCGTTTTCTTGCGACTGTTCCAGCCGCTACAATAGCCCGCGTGATGCATGTTGTAGCCATGAAATGTGGCTTGAGGAAGCAATAAATGACGACGACACTTGAAAAAATTCAGCACCAGATCGCTGAAAACCCGATTCTGCTTTACATGAAAGGTTCGCCAAAGCTGCCGAGCTGCGGCTTTTCCGCGCAGGCTGTGCAAGCGCTGTCCGCCTGCGGCGAGCGTTTCGCCTATGTGGACATTTTGCAGAACCCGGATATCCGCGCCGAGCTGCCAAAATACGCCAACTGGCCGACGTTCCCACAGCTGTGGGTAGATGGTGAGCTGGTCGGCGGTTGCGATATCATCATCGAGATGTATCAGCGCGGCGAACTGCAGCAACTGATCAAAGAAACGGCAGAAAAGTACAAAGCGCAGGAAGACCAGCAGTCTTAATCGACGGGCTTGCGATTATCGCGTAACGGGCGGCGCCAGTGCAAACTGGGCCGCCTTTTTTGTTGGTTTTATTCGGCGAGATCGCCGGCGGGCAGCGGCCAGCCGCCGAGACGTTTCCAGCGGTTAACCAGCTCGCAAAACAGCAGGGCGGTTTGCTCGGTGTCGTACAGCGCGGAGTGTGCCTGGCTGCTGTCGAACGGCATGCCGGCGGCGATGCAGGCTTTGGCCAGCACCGTTTGCCCCAGCACCAGGCCGCTCAGTGCGGCGGTGTCGAAGGTGGCGAACGGATGGAACGGGTTGCGCTTCAGGCCGGCGCGTTCGGCCGCGGCCATCAAAAAGCTGTGATCGAAGTTGGCGTTGTGCGCCACGATAATGGCGCGATTGCAACCGCGATCCTTGAGCCCTTTGCGCACCGCTTTGAAAATGGCGTGCAGCGCGTCATATTCGCTGACCGCGCCGCGCAGCGGATTGTGCGGATCGATGCCGTTAAACGCCAGCGCTTCCGGCTGCAGGTTGGCGCCCTCGAAAGGCTCCACGTGGAAGTGCAGGGTTTCGTCCCGCTGCAGCCAGCCGTCCTCATCCATTTTCAGCGTGACGGCGGCGATCTCCAGCAACGCATCGGTATTGGCGTTGAAGCCGGCGGTTTCAACATCTATTACTACGGGATAAAACCCACGAAAACGACCACTCAGGGCGTTAAGATCACTTTTCTCGGCCATCAGTTTCTTATCTTCATCGAATGCAGCGCGCATTATGGCAAATTTTGCGCCCGGTTGCAGGCGCTATCGCGCGGAGAATCAGCAGGGCGCCAACGCGCCCTGAAGGGGAGGCTTAGTGGCCGAGGCCCTGACCGGCGTGTTTGTTTTCGATCAGCTCGATTTTGTAGCCGTCCGGATCTTCGACGAAGGCGATAACCGTGGTGCCGCCTTTCACCGGGCCGGCTTCGCGGGTGACTTTGCCACCGGCGCGACGGATGCTGTCGCAGGTGGCGGCGACGTCGTCCACGCCCAGCGCCAGGTGGCCGAAGGCGGTGCCCATGTCGTAGCTGTCGGTGCCCCAGTTATAGGTCAGTTCGATAACTGCGCCTTCGCTCTCTTCCGTATAGCCGACGAAAGCCAGGGAGTATTTGTACTCCGGGTTTTCGCTGGTGCGCAGCAGGCGCATGCCTAATACCTTGGTGTAGAAGTCGATGGCGCGTTGCAGGTCACCGACGCGGATCATGGTATGGAGTAAGCGCATAATTCCTCTGAATTGACTGTGCCGTGGCAGACGGCGGGTGGATTGAAGCACAAGCGAGTATAGCCTTGTCCCGCAAGAGAATTCAACGTGACGAGCTGGTGACAATGTCACTTTGTGGTCTCGCGTCGAGGGTGTCTAAATATTGATCGAGTGTACCGATCGATACAGAGTAATTGATCTGCACAATCAATTATCTATTCCAGCGGCGATCGTGTAAAAATCGAACGGCAATAAAGATCAACACCAGGGAACAGCGGCCCGCCTCGTGCGGGCCTTTTTGCTTTGCGCGCGACGCATAAAAAACGGCCATGCGATTGCGTGGCCGTTGGGGTCAGGACAGATTACTTCGCCAGAAACGGATAGTCGGTATAGCCTTCGGCGCCGCCGCCGTAGAAGGTTTCCGGCTTAGGTTCGTTCAGCGGGGCGTGCTGGCGGAAACGCTCTACCAGATCCGGGTTGGCGATGTAGCTGCGGCCGAAGGCCACCGCGTCGATGAAACCTTTTTCGATCAATGCTTCGGCTTTTTCGGCGGTGTAGGCGCCGGCACCGACGATCACCCCTTTAAAGTGGGCGCGCACCGAGTCGCGGAAGGCGTCGGAATACGGTTTGCCGCCGGCCCAGTCAGGTTCGGAGATGTGCAGGTAAGCGATATTGCGCTTATTCAGCTCTTCCACCAGATACAGCGCTGCTTCTTCCTGATCTTCGCCGTTGTCCAGCCCGTTGAACGGTCCCAGCGGCGAGATACGGATACCGATGTGTTCGGCACCCCATTCGGCGATGGTGGCGTCGACCACTTCCAGTGTCAGGCGGGTGCGATTCTCAATGCTGCCACCGTATTGATCGGTACGTTGGTTGGACGCCGGTGACATGAACTGGTGCAGCAGATAGCCGTGGGCAGCATGCAGTTCGATGAAGTCGAAACCGGCTTCGCGTGCGTTGGCGGTTGCCTGGCGGAAATCGTTGATGATGCCCGGGATCTCGCTGGTTTCCAGCGCGCGCGGCGTGGAGGTCGGCACGCGCACCCAGGCGCCGGTTTCATCACGCACGGTGGTGCGGGTTTCGGCGTTGATGGCCGAAGGCGCGACCGGCGCTTGCCCGCCTGGCTGCAGGCTGGCGTGGGAAATGCGGCCTACGTGCCACAGCTGCACGGCGATATGGCCGTTGTTGTCATGCACTGCCTGCGTGATGTTTTTCCATGCGGCGATCTGCTCCGGCGTATGCAAACCGGGCGCGCCGGCGTAGCCTTTCGCCTGGAAGGAAACCTGGGTCGCTTCGGTCACGATCAGGCCGGCGCTGGCGCGCTGTGCGTAATATTCCGCCATCAGCGGCGTAGGAATATCGCCCGGCTCGATGCTGCGCAAACGCGTCAGCGGAGCCATAAACACGCGGTTGGGCAGGGTGATGGCGCCAACCTTCAGCGGAGAGAGCAATTTTTCAGTCTTCATAGTGCATCCTGTATTTAATAGACCGGTCGTCTAGTAATGGGCGATAAAAAACCATGAACTGCATTTTTTCAATAAAAATAAGTTGTTACCGTTACGGTTGCGGCGGGCGCAGCAGCAACTCGATGCTTTCCAGCGCGCTGGTCAACGGCGCCAGCGAGTGACGGATCTTGGCGCGCAGCGTGGCGCCGAGCCACAGTGAATACAGCGTTTCTGCGGTTGCCGCCGGGCTCATGGCTACCGACAGCGAGCCCTCGGCGATACCGCGCTCGATGGCCTCCTGAAGGTGGCCGATCACGCGAGCGGTGCCCGTTTCCAGCGCATGGCGCATCGGTTCCGACAGATCGCTCACCTCGGCGGAAAGCTTCACCGCCAGGCAGGCGTTGTGGCATTCGCTGCGGCAGTGGTAGCTGATAGCCTGGGCGTAATAGCCGAGCAGCTGGTGGCGGGCATCACCGCGTCTGTCGGCAAACAGCGCCTGCATTTCTGCATCATAATGCGCGAAATAGCGCTGCAGCATCGCTTCGCCGAAGGCTTCCTTCGAGCGAAAATAGTGGTAGAACGAGCCTTTCGGCACGCCCGCGGTGGCCAGCAGTTCGCTCAGCCCCATGCCGGTAAAGCCCAGGCGCAGGCTGAGGGTTTCGCCGGTGGCGAGCAGATGTTCACGTGTATCCACGTTGCAATGCGTTGATTTGGTCATCATGGTGCCGAGCATAATAGACCGATTGGTCTAGGTCAATGGGAATAAAAAAACCGGCGCACAAAACGCCGGTTGTCTGCAAACTATTGTGCCCCAGCGGCACGCGGAAGTTAAGCGCTACGCCGCGTTGCGGCAGCGTTGCAGGATATCCAACTGGGATTGATATTCGCGGGTTTGTACGTTCAGCATGCCCAACAGGGTGTGGAACAGGTTGTCCTGCGAAACCTCGTCCTTTTCCGCCAGCGTATTCAGACACTGGCGATCGATGCCGAAATTGCGCTGATAGTCGGCCGACATCCACATCAGGAAAGGCACGTGCGTTTGCTGGCTCGGCGCGAAGACATAAGGCGTACCGTGCAGATACATGCCGTTTTCCCCCAGCGATTCGCCATGATCGGACAAATAGACCAGCGCGGTATTGAAACGGTCGTCATACTGCCGCAGCAGCTTGATGGTGGCATCGAGCATCGCGTCGGTATACAGGATTGAGTTGTCGTAGGTGTTCACCAATTGTTCATGGCTGCAATCCTGGATCTGATTACTGTTGCAGGTCGGCGAAAACGCCTGGAATTCTGGCGTGCTGCGGCGGTAGTAAGCCGGGCCGTGGCTGCCCATCTGGTGCAGCACGATCACGCCGTCGTCTTTCAGGCTATTGATGTAGTCGTTCAGCTTGTACAACAGCACGTTGTCCATGCAAACCTCGCCGTCGCAGTCCTGCGGCGGTTTCAGCTTGGTCATGTCGATGTGCGGCACCCGGTCGCAGGCGCCTTTGCAGCCGCCGTCGTTATCGCGCCACAGCACATTGACGCCGGCATGCGCCAGCACGTCGAGCATGCCTTCCTGGTGCGTCGCCTGGGTCGCGTCGTACTCCTTGCGTGGCATGTTGGAGAACATGCAGGGCACGGAGATCGCCGTTTCGGTGCCGCAGGAGCTGGCGTTTTTGAAGTAGACCACGTTGTCCTGCTTCAGGCGCGGATTGGTTTCGCGTTCATAGCCGCCTAGGGAGAAGTTTTCGGCGCGGGCGGTTTCGCCCACGACCAGGATCACCAACGTTTTCTTGGCCTGCCTGGCGATCAGCGGCCCTTTACGCGCATCTTCGCCGATCTTGACCAGCGGCAGATTGCGGGTGAAGTAACGCTGTTCGGTAAACTTGATGGTGCCGGCCACGAAGTTGGAAGGCGTCAACATCTTCACCACGCTCTTATTGTTGCGGATCAGCGAAGCGTAGTCTTTGTAGAACAGCGCGGCGACGATCAGGATCACCACCAACGACAGCATGACGTTGGCGGCGCGCAGTCCGACCATGTACCACCAGGGGCGAGTTTGGCGAATTTGAGTGAAGCAGACCGCCACCGCCGGCAGAATGCCGAGCAGCGTCAGCCACAATCCCATGCGCGGCGTCAGCAGCGCGGTCGCCTCCTGAGGGTTGGTTTCGAAGGCGTTCTGCATCATGTTGCCGTCGATCACCACACCATAGCTGAACATGAAATAGTTGGCTGCGGCGCTGCCGAGCAAGAAAAAGATGATCAGCGGCTTGCGCAGGTAGGGCACGGTCAACACGCTGAAGATGATATTCAACGCACAGAAGATCACCACCGGCATGCTGGCGGCGAAAATCACGCTGTGGGCGCTATCGAAGGTGATATACGACCAGGCGCGCTGCAGGAATAAGGCGTTCTGAAATAAAGTGAAGAACAGGGCGGCGGCGAGGGTAAAACCGAGGCTGTTGCACCGTAAGCGTTGACGTAACCACATTGCCAAATCGGGATCCTGAAAGTAGATAATGCCTTGAAATCTACCGGATGAAACTTAAGAAAACCTTAGAAACTCAGATTACTGGCGGCGGAGAATACGCGGAAAACGCCAGGCCGAGCGGCCTGGCGGCGGGGCGGTTTAGTAGGCGGCGGTGAATTGCGCGCGAATAAACTGAGGCTTTTCAATCTCATCAACGATAGCGACCGCCAGGTCTTCCACCGAAATGCTGGCCGGCGCTTCGCCGTTCATCAGCAGTTGCGTGGTGCCGAGGCGGAACTGGCCGGTGCGTTTGCCCGGCTCCAGCAGGGCGGCCGGCGAAAGATAGGTCCAGTCGAGTGCCGACTCGTTACGCAGTTTGTTGCGCAGATCGCGCACCGCCTGCGCGCCGGGGCGGATATTTTCCGGGAACTGCGGCGTATCCACCAGTTCAACGCCCGGCGCCACTTCCAGGCTGCCGGCTCCGCCGACCACCAACAGGCGTTTGACGCCGGCCTGCTCGACCGCGGTGAGGATCTGCTGGGCGCCGCGGGTGGTTTTCTCATACAGGTTGTCTTCACCCCAGCCGGGGTTGTAGGCGCTGATCACCGCGTCCTGGCCGCGCAATTGTCCCGCCAGCCAAGCCGTATCGGCGACGTCGCCCAGTGCGACGGTCAGATTGGCGTGCTCCGGTAACTCTTTTTTCTGGCGCGCGATTGCCGTCACCTGAATACCGCGAGCCAGCGCTTCATCCACCACGCGGCGGCCAACAAAACCGGTTGCTCCAATAATGGCTACTTTCATCTGTATGCTCCTTCGGGGATAGGTTCAGTATCGTGAGGCAGGCCGAGGTGCCTGCCGCGTGGTTTCTACTCTAGTCCTTAACAATAGCCGTGATTAGTGCCATATTCATGCTTTCTTGATTAAGTAAAACTTCATAATCGTGGATAAACTCAATCGAATGGCGGTATTCGCCACCGTGGTGGCGGAGGGCTCGCTGGCCGGTGCGGCACGGCGGCTGGGCATGACGCCGTCGGCGGTCAGCCAGCACATGCGCTCGCTGGAGAAGGCGCTTGGGGTGCCGTTGCTGCATCGTTCCACCCGCCGTCTGGCGCTGACCGAGGCAGGAGCGGCGTTCTATCCCGGCTGCGAGGCGATGCTGCAACAGGCGCTGCAGGCGGAGCAGCGGTTGGCGGAGCTGCGGGATACGCTGGTGGGGGAGCTGCGCATCGCCACCCCGGTCGGCATCGGCGGCCGATCGCTTGCGGAGGCGTTGTCGCCGCTGTTGCAGGCGCATCCCAAGCTGACGCTGCGAGTGCTGGCGGACGATCGCATCGTCGATATGATAGAACAGCGGGTCGACATTGCGCTGCGGGCCAACCGGCAGCTGGCGGACGCCAATATGATTGCGCATCCGCTGACGGCGTGGCCGATGGTGCTGTGCGCCGCACCGCGTTACCTCAGCCAGCATGGGGTGCCGGAAAAACCGCAGGATTTGGTACAGCACCGCTGGATCTCCAGCGGCTACAGCGGGGCGCATCTGGATTTGCAGCACCAGTCCGGCCAGCAGGTCAAGCTGCGGCTGGCGGAAGGACAGATCGTCAGCGAGAGCATGAACGTGATGCGCGCCTTTACCCGTGCCGGGCTGGGCATTTCCGTTCAGCCGCTGTATGAAATTGGCGACGAACTGCAGCGCGGCGAACTGTTGCTGCTGTTGCCGGAGTGGCGGCCGGCGGCGCTGCGACTGCACGCGCTGACGCTCGAACGCAATGTGCCGGAAAAAAGCCGCCAGGCGCTGCGCTATTTGCGTGACTATTTTCGCCGCAATGGCGAAAAGGGACTTGCCAGCGGCGGCGATGGCGTCTTCAATTAGCAAGAGAACGCAGGAGGAGCCCCGTGGCGCAGCAGCTTGAGTTTTTCGACATCCCCAGCCCGTGTCGCGGCATTTGTCAGGCCGACGATCGTGGATTCTGCCGTGGCTGCCTGCGCAGCCGCGAGGAGCGTTTCGGCTGGATGACCATGAGCGATGCGCAAAAGCGCGAGGTGTTGCGCCTGTGCCGTCAACGCTTCCTGCGGCTGCAGCGCGCCAATAAAGCGCCTGACGAGCCGCTGCCGGAGCAGCCGTCGTTGTTTTAACCTTTCCTGATCTGCCGCACGTTCGTGTGGCTTACCGCTTCCCTGTGCCTCACCGGCTTGTGTATGCTGGCTGACAACTAATGTCATGAGGTTTTCGCAATGGTAGAACGTATTCGTCTCGCGCCGCAGGGGCCTGAATTTTCCCGCATGATTTGCGGTTACTGGCGGTTGATGGAGTGGGGCATGTCACCGCAGCAGCTGCTGACGTTCATCGAACAGCATGTCGAACTGGGCGTCACCACCGCCGATCACGCCGATATCTACGGTGGCTATGCCTGCGAACAGGCGTTCGGCGACGCGCTGCGTCTGAAGCCGGCGCTACGCCAGTCGCTGGAATTGGTGACCAAGTGCGGCATCGCCACCACCGCCAAGCCCGGTAACCCTATTGGGCATTACATCACCGACCGCGATCATATCGTGCAGAGTGCGGAACAGTCACTGCGCCATCTGCATACCGATTACCTCGATCTGCTGCTGATCCACCGCCCGGATCCGTTGATGGATGCTGACGACGTAGCCGAAGCCTTCGTTGCGTTGCACAAAAGCGGCAAGGTGCGCCATTTCGGCGTATCCAACTTTACGCCCGCGCAGTTCCAACTGCTGCAGTCGCGTCTGCCGTTCACGCTGGCGACCAACCAGGTGGAGATCTCGCCGATTCACCAACCGGCCATTCTCGACGGCACGCTCGACCAGTGCCAGCAGCTGCGCATCAAGCCGATGGCCTGGTCCTGCCTGGGCGGCGGGCGCCTGTTCAACGACGCCGAGTTTCAGCCGCTGCGCGACGAGTTGCAGCGGGTGGCGCAAGAGATCGGCGCGGAGACCATCGAGCAGGTGGTGTACGCCTGGGTGATGCGTCTGCCGTCGTCGCCGTTGCCAATCATCGGCTCCGGCAAGATTGAGCGAGTGCGTTCGGCGCTGAAGGCGCAGAAACTGGTGCTGAGCCGCCAGCAGTGGTTCCGCATTCGCAAGGCGGCGCTGGGGTATGATGTGCCTTAAGGCGGGCAGAAAGAGGAAAGCCGGGCGGCGAAAGCACCCGGCTTTTTTTATGCCGATCTTTAGGCCAACACCACCTGATCGGGGTTGAAATGATCGAGCGAGACGCCGATCAGAGTGACCTGGCTGTGGCCGAAGGCCAGCACCAGATCGTCGTTTTGCTGCGTGGCGTAGTCGCGGATATTGCCGCTGGCGCCTTCGGTGCCGATAAATACCAGTTTATCGCTGGCGTTGAAGCCATACAGCTGGTCGCGGCCGAAATCGCCGCTGAACAGGAAGGTGTTGCCGTTGCCGACGCCCTTCAGGATGTCATCGCCGCTGCCGCCGACGAAGGTCAGGTTGCCGCCGGCGTGGCCGATCAGCGTGTCGTTGCCGGCGTTGCCGAACAGCCAGGCGTCGTGGCTGCGAGCCTGCAGGACGTCATCGCCGTCACCGCCGGTGGCGGCGGCGGCATAGGCTTTGAGGCCTGAGTCCGATTTCAATCCGGCGGCGGTTACCTGATGATCCACTTCTTTGTTGAAGATAAGCCAGGAGGTTTCTTTGCTGCGCAGGGTGCTGATGTCGTCCGCCAGCGTAATGCCGCCCTTGGCGTCGCGCAGGTAAAGCGTGTTGCCGTCGTAGGCGACCTCGGTATTCTTCAACGCCTGCTGGGTATCGAAGATATTGTGGCCTTTGCCGCCGGCGATCAGGTTATAGCCGCCGGCGTCGCGGAAGATATCGTCGCCGTCGCGGCCCTCGAGATAATCGTTGCCTTTACCGCCCTTGATCAAATCATTGCCGTCGCTGCCGATGATAAACGTCGGCCCGCTGTGCGTTTCCGCGTTGCGGTTCAGATCTTCCACCCAGGTACTGCCGCGCGTCACGTTCGACAGGTTGGAGACGATGATGGTCGAGTCTTTGTCGGTCAGCGAATAAAACTCGGAGTTCAGCACCCGCATCAGGCCGTCCTGATAGAAGAACGGCAGGTGCGACAGCCAGGTCGGAATGTTGAGAATGGAAAACGGCAGCAGGTTCCAGGCGTCCGATGCGTAGTGGTCGTTGAAGTTGACGATATTGTTGGTGGCGGAGGTATGGGGCGCATCGTGCACGCCTAACGACGCCCCGGTCAGCGTGGTGCCGTCGAGCGCGCGAAACACCGGATCGTTCTCATAGCCGATGTTGATCACCTTGCCGCCGGCTTCGTACTGGGTCGGCGAGGCGAAGGCGACATAGTTGGACTGCGCGTAGAAGCCGCCCCAGTTGGCGTCGCTCTGCGCCGCCATGCTGTTGACCGCCAGCCCGCCGAGGCTGTGGCCGCTGACCACCACGTCCTCGCCGCTCAGCCCGTGGGCCTGCGCGAATTTCGCCACGTCGCCCAGCAAGTTGCCGAACGCCTTCAGCGTATAGCCGTCGGCGTAACCTTTCGGCCCGAACCCGGCCAGCAGATCGTTAATCACATCGCCGATGGTATCGCCGATCAACGACTCGCGCGGGCCGCTGGTGCCGCGAAATGAGATGCCAATGGCGGTGAGATTGCCTTCGCTGTCATATTTGCCCAGCACCTCGGCCTGCGCGGTGGTGTAACCGGCGGTCTCGCCGTAGTAGGTGCCGCGCGCATCGGTTTTGCCGGCGTAACCCAGCTGCGCGGCGCTGATCACCGACCAGCCGGCATTGTTTACCGCTTCCTGCGCGGCCTGTTCGGAGTCGGGGTTCCAGGGAAGGCCGGGCAGGCCGCCCTGCGACTGGGTGCTGCCGATGAGCGCCGTGATCAGCGTCAGCGGCAGACCGAGCCCGAAACCGGTCTGGTGATAGCCTTCATCGAAGCCGTTATCGATATTGTGGTAAGCGTAGGTAGAGATGGCCAAGGCGTCGGAAAACAGCGCCTTTGACGCGTTTTCGTCCAGATCCTTATAGCTAAAGATGCCCATATCAGTTCCTTATGAAGTATGCCGCCTGGCCGGGAAGTGAACTCTCGCGCGTCGGCGGTGGAAACAGGGAAACAACGTTAGCCGAACGACAGCTGGTCAGAGGACCAACATCGGTAGAATTATTATTGGTGCTAAATATTAGGCCCGCGAATCAAATTGGCGAGATTGTGCGTTGGTTAACAGTGCTGGCGTTGGCTCTCCTATACTGATAACTCGATATAGTCATTAAGGAGACTGATTGATGAAACGTTATTGGTATGCGGCGCTTGGCCTGATGGCCTGCGGGGCCGCTCAGGCGGCGACGGTCGACGTTGAGATGAATTTGGTGACCGGGCAGGGTATCGGTCAGGATATCGGCAAAGTGGCCATCAGCGAAACGCCTTACGGCTTACTGTTCACGCCGAGCCTGAAAGCCTTGCCGGCCGGGGTGCACGGTTTCCATGTGCATGAGAAAGGCAGCTGCGAGCCGGGCATGAAGGACGGCAAGGCGGTGGCGGCGCTGGCGGCTGGCGGGCATTTTGATCCGCAAAAAACCGGGAAACACCTCGGACCCTATGCCGACGGGCATCTGGGCGATTTGCCGGCCATCTATGTGACCGCCGACGGTATGGCGAACGATCCGGTGTTGGCGCCACGGCTGAAAAAAATCAGCGAAATTGAGGGCAAGGCGCTGATGGTGCACGCCGGCGGCGATAATCACTCGGATCATCCGCTGCCGCTCGGCGGCGGCGGCGAACGCTTCGCCTGCGGCGTGATCAAGTGATCACCCGCCGCTAACGGCCGCAGTGGCGGCGGGCTGGCCAATGGCCTGTTGCAATTGCTGCAGCGAGCAGTAGAGCCGCCAAATCAGGCCGGCCAGATCGCGCGCCGCCTGTTCCGGGTGGTGCGCCAGCGCGTTGCTCATGCGCAGCAATTCCTGCAGCGTGGCGTCCAGCGAGCTGTGCTGCACGCCTTTCTCCGTCATGATGCCGCGCAGGCAGTGGATACAGACGTTGCGCACCGCCGACAGCGGATCTGAGCGGGTTTGCCAGTCGCGCAGCTGCCAGACGATATGGCTGCAGTTGAGCAGCACCACGCCCCAGCGCAGCAACCAGGTGCGCGACTCCTGATCCTGACTTTGATTGAGCTGGCTGATGCGATGGTAGATCAGCGATTCGAACTGGCTTTCGCTCTGCTGCGGCCGTTTGCTCAACTGATCGATAAAGTCGCGCCGCAGCGCGCGGATAATGCGGCGGCTTTTGCGTTTGTCCGAGCTGGGGCGCAGGATCTGAAACGCCAGCCCGGCCAGCAGCACGCCGACGACTTTAGCGATGTTGTCATTGATAAAGGACTGGTAGTCATAGCTCGGCGGATTGCTGACGGTCAGAAACGAGCCCATAAAGACGATCAGCTGCCCCCAAAGCGCGGCATAAGGCGGGTTCTGCAGCTTGAGCATCTGCATGGTCACCAGGATCGGGAACAGGAAGGCGCAGAACACCCAGAAATCGTCAATCTGGATCATCAAACCGAATTTCACCACGAAGCAGGCGACCGAGAGCAGCAGCACCGCCTTGAGCAAGGTGCTGACGCTGTTGATCGGCGAAGGCGTGGAGGAGTAGAGCACGCAGCTGATGGCGGTGAGCGTCAGCGCCGCGCTGCCGGCGTCCCATTGCGTGTTGATCCAGTAGGCGCAGCCGATCACGATGCACAAAAAGGTGCGCAGGCCGTTGTAGGCGGCTTCATAGCTGTCGGTATGGCGCGCCAGCGAAGTGGCGCGCGGCGGTTGGAGATCGCTGACCGCTGTGGCGCTTTCCAACCGCCGCAGCCAGCGGTTGCAACGCAGGTAAAGCCAACAGAAATCGCGCAACCGCAGCCAGAAGGCGCGATGGCGATAGTCCGCGGGATCGTGCGGCGCGATCTGCTGGAGCAGGCGCGCCAAGCGATATTTATCGGTGGCGGGATCGCGCAGCTCGTCCAGCAGTTGCGTCAGCACCGGCATCAGATTGACGGGGCGATCCGGCCAGTTCAGCAGCATGCGGCGCAGGCTGGAGATGACGCTGGTAATGCGCAGCTGCTGGTGCAGCAGATAGTTGAGCAGGTTATTTTGCCGCCGCAGCCGGTAGTGGCTCCAGAATGCCTGAATGCGCAGCAGGTTCATGGTCAGGATCTGGCCGATGACCCCTTCGTGCGAGGTGCGCATCTGCGCGGTGACCTCCGGCTGCCACAGCATGGCGGCGTGCTCCAGCAGGCGCAGTTGCATGCGCCGCAGCGAGGTCATCAGGGCTTCGCCGTCGGAGGTGCTGGGCAGGATCATCATCATCAACCCGCCGCACAGAATGCCGGTGATCACTTCGCAAACTCGCGCCTGGGCGATGTCGAAGATCTGCTGGGTATCGGTGACGTTGACCGTGCCGAAGGCGATGATGGCGGCGGTATAGCCCGCCAGCGCGAAGGCATAAGAGACGTTGTTTTGGTAATGGTTGGAGACGTAAGTGCACAGCCCGATCCAGGCGGCGATGAACAGCGTAAACAGCCAGGGATCGTTCAGGCAGTGGCCGGCGATCGCCACCGATGCGGCGGCGCCCACCAGGCTGCCGAAGATGCGGCCGATGCTTTTGCTGATCACGCCGCCGATGGTGGGGAAGCTCACCACCGCGGCGGAGGTAAGCGCCCAATAGGGTTCGTCGAGTTCGAGCACGAACGCGACCCACAGCGCCAGACACATCGCCAGCGAGTTGCGCAGCGCATAGCGCCATTGGCCGCCGGTCGCCTTACCCCAGGGGGTACGGCTCCACTCCAGAAAGGGCAGGTTCACACTTTAGTTCCGCTGATGAATCGAAATGGTGCAGGTGGTGCCGGCAACCAGCGTCAAATCGGCGGGCACGTTGAGCAATTTTATCCGCACCGGCACGCGCTGGGCCAAACGCACCCAAGGCACATTAGGCTTAACGTCCATTAATAGATCGTTGCTGCTGTCGACGCTCTGATCGTAAATGGCGCGTCCGATACTCTCTACTTCCCCCTGCAGCGGCGTGTTGCCGTTATATAAAACGATGTCCGCTTTATTGCCTTCTTTTATATGTTTCAGCTTGGTTTCTTCGAAATAACCGAGTACATAAAACGAATGGACATCCACCAGCGCGACCAAAGGCGTGCCGGCGTTGGCGTAGTTCCCGACCCGCGCCTGCAGATTGGTGATATAACCGTCGGTCGGCGCGTAAATTTTAGTTTTGCTCAAATTCCATTTGGCCTGTTCCAGGTTGGCCTGGGCGGCTTTATAGGCGGCCTTCATTGCCTGAGCGGCTAAATTGGACTCGTCCAAGTCTTCAGCGGAAATAACGTTACGCGGCAACCCGCGGCGGCGGGCTGCCTCGTGGTCCGCTTTGGCCAGATCGGATTGCGCTTTCGCCACAGCGGCCTCGGCATTGTCCAGCGCAATCTGGTAGGGCACCGGGTCGAGGGTAAAAATCAGACTTCCCGCAGGTACGAACTGATTGTCATTCGCACTTATTTTCTCTAATCTTCCAGAAACTTCAGGGGTGATATTGACGAGTTCGGCGCGCACTTTTCCATCACGGGTCCATGGGGATTGCATATAATAATTCCAAAGCCACCAGCCGGCGCAGACGGCAATGGCGCAGACGAGCACCGTAGAAAAGTATTTTAATGTTTTATGCTGCATGGGTTACCAACTCGCTAAAATCCATAAGGAACCGCTGACGGTCAGAACGAAAATGGACAGATCCATCAACATGGGATGCCAGATTTCACCGGAATACATCCAGTCTCTCAGCAGCTGATGAATCAGCAACCATAAGACCAGTCCTAGTAAAAAAGCTTTAAATATAGGTGGAAAATAAAGCGATGCCCCCAGGACCAAATCGGGTAAGGGGGATGAGGTGTGTAACCATGATGTATTCACATTAACAATCCCTAAGGGTGAATATGTTGAATATTTGCATAACGATTAAACAATAGCGGCTAAAAAGAGTGGCTATTTCCACAATATACATTATATACATTTGTGTTTTTAATGTGAGTTACCCAAAATAGTCTAAACTCTGGGAGGTAATGTTAGCATGCTAATTATAAGGAGGGGGAAGTGGAGTCAACATTAGGTTCAGATTTAGCACGATTAGTTCGTGTTTGGCGCGCGCTCATTGATCATCGGCTCAAGCCGTTGGAGCTGACCCAAACGCACTGGGTCACTTTGCACAATATCAATCGTTTGCCGCCGGAGCAGTCGCAAATCCAGTTGGCCAAGGCGATCGGTATCGAGCAACCGTCACTGGTTCGCACGCTGGACCAATTGGAGGAGAAAGGGCTGATCACGCGTCACACCTGTGCCAACGATCGCCGCGCGAAGCGCATCAAGCTGACCGAAGCGGCCGATCCGATCATCAGGGAAGTGGACAGTGTGATCACGTCGACACGCAGTGAGATTTTAAGCGGCATTACCGCCGACGAAGTGCATCTGTTGGTAGGGCTGATTGGCAAGTTAGAACAAAATATCACCGAACTGCAGAACAAATAATAATATTCTTATTTTCTACGATTACAGTTTCACAGCATCAGAAATAAAACCGGAGGCGATTGCCTCCGGTTTGCCGTTTGTCGCCGACTGACTTACAGCGGGGAAACGGTGATGGTGTCGCCCATGCGCGCCATACGCACACGCTGGCCAGGGCTGAACTTGCTGTCGCCCGCTTTCTGTACCACCACGATGTTCTCTTTCTGGTCGGTCTTGATTTCCAGCTCGTAGCCGGAGGTACGACCGGCCACTTCACCGATGCTGTTACCTGCCGCGCCGCCGGCAATAGCGCCCGCCGCGGTAGCCAGCGTACGACCGGTGCCGCCGCCAACGGTGTTGCCCAACAGCCCGCCAATCACCGCGCCGCCGATCATCCCCATGGCGTTGGAGCCTTCGCCGCCCTGAATTTTAACCGGACGCACGGAAACCAGCGTCCCGTAGGTGACGGTCTGTACCTGCTTGGCCTGCGAGGACGAGTAGACATCGCCGGACATGGATTCATTGGCACAGCCGGCCAGCGTAACGGCGGCGACGGCGACGACGAGAAGACGCTTGATCATATAAAACTCCTGATGGTAGTAGTCCATAGCCTGGCAATGTTCACCAGGCAAGATTCAGTGAAAATGATAGACAAAGTATGGCTGAAAGTTGACACACCGCCATGCTTCATCGCTGCATGCAGCTTAACTTTTCTCTGTTCAACCAATAATAAACCGCGGTTTACCTTTATGACAGCCTTGGCGACATTCCGTCGCCTGTTATGGCACGGTTTAACACATAGCCCGTGCCACAGCGGCGCCAGAGGGCATCTGGCTCACGGTGCGTAAAAAAAGCATCATAATTCATGGCGTTAATCCGGCAATTCTGGTTTATTTGTCAGGATAAATTTTGCTTACCGCGCGGGTTAGAGGATGTTGCTATGAAGTCAGGCCGCTATATAGGCGTCATGTCCGGCACCAGTCTGGACGGAATCGATGTGGTATTGGCCGCGATCGACGATCGCATGGTGGCGCAGCAGGCCAGCTATAGCCATCCGATGCCGATGGCGTTGAAAAAAGAGATCCTGGGGATGTGCCAGGGGCAGCAAACTACGTTGGCCGCCGTCGGCCGGCTGGATGCGCAGTTGGGTACGCTGTTCGGCGAGGCGGTGCTCGGCCTGCTGAAGCAAACCGGCATCGACGCGGAGCAGGTCACCGCCATCGGTTGCCACGGCCAGACGGTGTGGCACGAGCCGGAAGGCGACGCGCGTTTCTCGATGCAGCTCGGCGATAACAACCGCATCGCGGCGCTGACCAATATCACCACCGTCGGCGATTTCCGCCGGCGCGACATGGCGTATGGCGGGCAGGGCGCCCCGCTGGTGCCGGCGTTTCATCAGGCGCTGCTGGGGCATCCCGTCGAGCGGCGCATGGTGCTAAACGTCGGCGGCATCGCCAACCTTTCTCTGCTGTTGCCCGGTACGGCGGTGCGCGGTTTCGATACCGGGCCGGGCAACATGCTGATGGACGCCTGGGTGTGGCGCCACCGCGCGCAGCCTTACGATCAGGACGGCGGCTGGGCGATGCAGGGGCGGGTCTGCTTGCCGTTGTTGCAGCAGATGCTGGCGGATCCGTACTTCGCGCAGCCGGCGCCGAAAAGCACCGGCCGCGAGTATTTCAATATCGCTTGGCTGGAGCGGCAGCTGGCCGGATTGCCGGCGATGGCGCCGGTCGACGTTCAGGCCACGCTCACGGAACTGACCGCCGTCAGCATCAGCGAACAGGTGCAGCTGGCCGGCGGGTGCGAGCGTCTGTTGGTGTGCGGCGGCGGGGCGCGCAACACGCTGCTGATGGCGCGTTTGTCGGCGCTGCTGCCGGGCACGGAAGTTGGGCTGACCGACGATTTCGGCGTCAGCGGTGACGACATGGAGGCGTTGGCCTTTGCCTGGCTGGCCTTCCGTACGCTGTCCGGCCAGGCCGGCAACCTGCCTTCGGTAACCGGCGCCAGCCGTGAAACGGTGCTGGGTGGGATTTATCCGGTTTTGCCATTGGGGGGCCGTTAGCTCTGTTAGGATAGCCTGTGAAGGATTTTTCTAAGGAGCAACAGCATGAAAAAAGTCATTTTCGTCGCCGGCGCGCTGGCGCTGTCCGGCTGTAGCTACATCCTGCCGCAGAGCAGCCAGACGATGCACTACCAGTGCGGCACCACGCCGTTGACGGTGGCGCTCGACGGCAAGGCGAGTGAAGTCAGCCTGCTGATGGATGGCGAGCAGCTGCATCTTAAGCAGGTGCTGGCGCTGACCGGCGCCAAATACAGCGACGGCAAATACACTTTTTGGTCGAAAGACCGTAACGCCTATCTTGAGCGCAACGGCAAGGTAGTCATGAGCGACTGCGTGTTGACGGAGTGAGGGTTGACGGCGGCGTCGGAGCGATTGAGTTCCTGACGCCGCAGGCGCAGAATGTAACGACGGATTTTTTCAGTTGGTCGATAACCCAGATGATTGAAAAGAATGAGTTTGATGTTGCGGACCTGCGCCGTGAATACACCCGGGGCGGCCTGCGCCGCAACGATCTGACCGCCAGCCCGCTCGAACTGTTCGAGCGTTGGCTGAAACAGGCCTGCGACGCGCGCCTGGCGGATCCTACCGCCATGTGCGTCGCGACCGTCGACGAACACGGCCAGCCTTATCAACGCATCGTGCTGCTGAAGCATTTCGATGAGCAGGGGCTGGTGTTCTATACCAACCTCGGCAGCCGCAAGGCGCAGCAGCTGGCGCACAACCCGCATATCAGCCTGCTGTTTCCCTGGCACATGCTCGATCGCCAGGTGATTTTCCTCGGTCAGGCGGAGCGTCTGTCGACGCTCGACGTGCTGAAATATTTCAACAGCCGGCCGAAGGACAGCCAGATCGGCGCCTGGGTCTCGCAGCAATCGTCGCGCATTTCCGCGCGCGGCGTGCTGGAGAGCAAATTCCTCGAGTTGAAGCAGAAGTTCCAGCAGGGCGAGGTGCCGTTGCCGAGTTTCTGGGGCGGATTCCGCGTGAAATTCGACTCCGTCGAGTTCTGGCAGGGTGGCGCCCATCGCTTGCATGACCGTTTCCTGTATCAGCGGGATGGGAATGACTGGAAAATTGACCGACTGGCACCCTGAAGGCGGAAAATCCTCTCTAAGCGCTGGTGCTGATGCCGCCGGCGCTTTATTCTATGCGTTACCCTGAATTTTTATTTCGCCACTGGGCGAAAGGCCGTGTACCGGCAAAGGTGCATTCGTTTATACATGGAGTCATTGATGGCAAGCAGCAACTTGATTAAACAACTGCAAGAGCGGGGCCTCGTTGCCCAGGTTACGGATGAGGAAGCGTTAGCGGAGCGACTGGCGCAAGGGCCAATTGCACTGTATTGCGGTTTCGATCCGACCGCTGACAGCTTGCATTTGGGCCATCTGGTTCCTCTGTTGTGCCTGAAGCGCTTCCAGCTGGCCGGCCACAAACCGGTAGCGCTGGTGGGCGGCGCCACCGGCCTCATCGGCGATCCGAGCTTCAAAGCGGCGGAGCGCAAGCTGAACACCACCGATACGGTGAACGAGTGGGTGGAGAAGATCCGCAAACAGGTTTCCCCGTTCCTCGATTTCGACTGCGGCAGCAACAGCGCTATCGCGGCCAACAACTACGACTGGTTCGGCGGCATGAACGTGTTGACCTTCCTGCGTGACATCGGCAAGCACTTCTCCGTCAACCAGATGATCAACAAGGAAGCGGTCAAGCAGCGCCTGAATCGCGACGACTCCGGCATCTCCTTCACCGAGTTCTCCTACAACCTGCTGCAGGGCTTCGATTTCTCCGAACTGTACAACCGCCACCAGGTGGAGCTGCAGATCGGCGGTTCCGATCAGTGGGGCAACATCACCTCGGGTATCGATCTGACGCGTCGTCAGCATCAGAAGCAGGTGTTCGGCCTGACCGTGCCGTTGATCACCAAAGCCGACGGCACCAAGTTCGGTAAAACCGAGGGCGGCGCGGTCTGGCTGGCGCCGGAAAAAACCAGCCCGTACAAGTTCTACCAGTTCTGGATCAACACCGCCGACGCCGACGTTTACCGCTTCCTGAAATTCTTCACCTTTATGAGCCTGGAAGATATCAACGCGCTGGAAGAAGAAGACAAAAACAGCGGCAAGGCGCCGCGCGCCCAGTACGTGCTGGCGGAAGAAGTGACCGGCATGGTGCACGGTGCGGAAGGCCTGGCGGCCGCCAAGCGTATCACGCAGAGCCTGTTCTCTGGTGCGCTGCACGACATGACCGAAGCGGACTTCGCCCAGTTGGCGCAGGACGGCATGCCGACGATTAAACTGGATCGCGATGCCGATCTGCAGCAGGCGCTGGTGAATGCCGAGCTGGTGCCGTCACGCGGCCAGGCGCGCACCATGATCGGCTCCAACGCGGTGACCATCAACGGCGAGAAACAATCGGATGCCGAATACCGTTTCAGCGACGCGGACCGTCTGTTCGGCCGCTACACGCTGCTGCGCCGCGGTAAGAAACACTACTGCCTGGTGGATTGGCAGTAAGCGAATAATAACGGTAAGGGGCCCTGGCGGCCCCTTTATTTTTGCGCAGCCGCCCGGCTGCCGTATTCCGAACGAGTTCTGTCGATGAAAAACATTCTTTCTATCCAGTCGCACGTGGTGTTTGGTCACGCCGGCAACAGTGCGGCTGAATTTCCGATGCGCCGCATGGGCGTCAACGTCTGGCCGCTGAACACGGTACAGTTCTCCAACCATACGCAATACGGCCAGTGGACCGGCTGCGTCATGCCGGCCAATCACCTGACCGAGATCGCGCAGGGCATCGCCAATATCGATCAACTGAAGCGCTGTGATGCGGTGTTGAGTGGCTATATCGGTTCGCCGGAGCAGGGCGACCATATTCTGGCGATCGTGCGCCAGGTTAAGCAGGCGAACCCGAATGCCTGGTATTTCTGCGATCCGGTGATGGGACATCCGGAAAAAGGCTGCATCGTGGCGCCGGGCGTGGCCGAGTTTCACTGCCGCCAGGCGTTGCCGTGCAGCGACATGATGGCGCCGAACCTGCTGGAGTTGGAGATGCTGAGCCAGATGGCCGTCACCAACGTGGCCGATGCGGTGCAGGCCGCCCGCGCGCTGATCGCCAAAGGGCCGCGGCTGGTGCTGGTCAAGCATCTGGCCCGGGCCGGCTATCACGCCGACTGTTTTGAAATGCTGCTGGTGACGGCGGACGAGGCTTGGCACATCAGCCGGCCGCTGGTGGACTTCGGCGCGCGTCAACCGGTCGGCGTCGGCGATTTGACCAGTGGTCTGCTGCTGGTGGATCTGCTGAAGGGTGAGGCGCTGGATAAAGCGCTGGAGCACGTGACCGCCGCCGTGTATGAGGTGATGCTGACCACGCAGGCGATGGGCGAGTACGAACTGCAGGTAGTGGCGGCGCAGGATCGGATCGTGCAACCGCGCAGCGAGTTCAAAGCGGTAAAACTGTAAGTGCAACGGGCCCCGGCGATAGCCACCGGGGCCGAATGTTTACTTCAATCCTTCGGCGTTCAGCGCCGCATCCACCGCCGGGCGCGCTGCAACGCGATCGAACCAGGCCGCCAGATGGGCGTGTTTGCGCACGTCGAACTGCAGGGCGAACGCCCAACGCAACACGGTGAACAGATAGGCGTCGGCCACGCTGAAACGGTTTCCCAACAGGAAGTGCTGCTTCGCCAGCACCGAATCCAGATAGCTGAACTGTTGCTCCAGCCTGGCGCGCGCGATGGTTTTGTATTCCTCGGGCGTTTTCGGGTTGAACAGCGGGCTGAATCCTTTGTGCAGCTCGGTGGCAATGTAGTTTAGCCATTCGATCGCGTGGTAGCGCGACAGAGTGCCCGCCGCCGGGATTAGGTTGCGATCCGGCACACGGTCCGCCAGGTATTGCACGATCGCCACGCCTTCGGTCAGCAGGCTGCCGTCATCCAGCAGCAGCGCCGGGACCTGTCCCTTGGGGTTGATGGCGAGGTAATCGGCGCCGCTCTCGGTTTTCTTCTGCGCCAGATCGACCTTCTCCGCCGTAAAATCCAGCCCTGCCTCACGCAGCACGATATGCGGGGACAGCGAACAGGCGCCGGCTTTATAGAACAGTTTCATCGGAAGCTCCTTGTTGATGACGAATGACGGGCATGCTTAACCTCTCATCGTAGTCCCATAGCACCAAAATTACAGCGGCTTAGCTAACAAATTTAACCGACGATCGCCTCGGCGGGCTGCAGCTGCGCCAGCGTCGCGGCGATCTGCTGCTGCAGCGCCGGCGGCGCCACCTGCATCGGCGAACGCAACTCGTTGGCGATCAGCCCCTGCTGGGCCAGCACCGTCTTGACCGGCGCCGGATTCGGGAAGCTGAACATCTGGTGGATCATCGGCAGCAGCTCGTAGAAGTTGCTGCGCGCCGCAGCCAGATCGCCGGCGGCGACCTGCTGCACCAGCTGGACGAAACGTTCCGGGTGAACATGCGCGGCGGCGGAGATGGCGCCGGTGCCGCCGAGGCACAGCGTGGTGAGGATCAGATTGTCTTCCCCGGTCATCACATCGATTTCGCCATCGGCGATCAGCGCCATGGTGGTGTCAGGGTTGCCGCCGCAGTCCTTGATGGCGGTGATGCGCGGATGGCGTGCGAGCCGGCGCAGCGTGGCCAGCTCCATGGCGATGCCGGTGCGCTGCGGAATGTTGTACAGGATCACCGGCACGGTGGAGGCGTCGGCCAACTGGGTAAAATAGTCGATCAGGCCGCATTGCGAAGGGCGGATGTAGTAAGGCGCCGGGATCAGCACGCCGGCGATGTCGCGCAGCTGAATGGCCTGCTGCATTTGCAGCGTGGCGGCCATGTTATTGCCGGAAAGGCCCATCACCACCTGGCGTGCAGGCGCCACTTCCAATACGGCGTCGAGCACCGCCAGCTGTTCTTCTTTGCTCAGCGCGGCGGCTTCACCGGTGGAGCCGCAGACCACCAGACCATCGATGCCGGCGTCGAGCAGGTGCCGCGCCAGGCGTTGCACCGCCGGCAGGTCGACGGCATTGTGATTGAAAGGGGTAACCATCGCCACCCAAATACCCGAAAATGAGGCCATAAAATATTCCTTCTGTGTGACCGACAGAGAAGCCAGATGAGAAAATTGAAGGCGGGGCGTTGCGTGCCATCCAGTCAGCTCATCTGACGGGACAGCGCGCCCCGGTCAAATGAGCGTCTGTTTCTTCGATGTAACCGCCGCCAAACCGCCAAGGGGCAACGCAGGCGTCATCAGAATATCAGCGTTGCGTGGGTAGGCCATGGCAGTCTCGCGAAAAGGGGAAGTGGGGTGATAATGAATATTCTTCATCAGACTGTCAATTTACAACAGATTGATAACATTGTTATTCATGATTCGCCGGTGAGGATGAGTTTGGCTAATAAATAAAAATCCCCGCCGCGGCGGGGAGGGTTGGCTCAGCGCGGCGGGCGGGAGCCGATGGTGGCAGACCAACTGAAAGTGTCGCCACTTGGCCGGTAGCGGTTGGCTTTGCGTTCTGCACGCTCCGCCTTGGCGAGTTTCGCTCTGGCGGCCATGATGCGCGCTACCGCCTCATCCTTGACCTTGTGTTGTTCGGCGTTGGTCAGCGGCCTGCCATGGCTTTTACGCGCCTTGTCCAATTCGGTTTTCACTTCCCGCTGTTCGCTTTCCGTCATCTCTTTCAACGTCAACTTTTTCATCTGTGCCGCCCGTTCGGTGAAGTTGACTTACAGTTTAGCGGCGTTATATGACCGAAAATGTTATGGGCATAACGAAAATGCCCCGTAGGCCGGCATTACACCTCTTCCAGCAGATCGTCGACAAAGCGCCGCATGCGTTCGGTGCGCTGTTCGGCCATCTGCCGCCCGGCAGCGGTCTGGAAGCCGTCTTGCAGCTTGAACAGTTTGGTTTCGAAGTGGTCGAGGCAGAAACGCTTGTCGTCGTATTGGCGATGTTCAGCCCGCGGATCGGCGGCGTCATACAGCGCGCTGCGCATGCGGCCGCCGATATAGAAGCAGCGCGCCACGCCGATAAGGCCGATAGCGTCGAGGCGATCGGCATCCTGCAGGATCTTCGCCTCCAGCGTTTGTGGCGGGATGCCGGCGGAAAAACTGTGCGCTTCAATGGCGTGAGCCACCGCCGCGATGTCCGCCGGCGCCCATTCCAGCCGGGCCAGCGTCAGCGTGGCTTGCTCCGCCGCCATGCGCGAGGCCAGATGGCGCTGCGGCGAATTCTTTTCCACCGCGACGGCGTCGTGCAGCAGCACCGCCGCGCAGAGAATGCGCCGGTCGCCGCCTTCCAGCTTGCTGATCCGACGGCAGTTCTTCCAGACCCGGTGCAGGTGCGCGACGTCATGCGAACCGTCGTCCGACTCGAGGGTGAGCGGCAGCAACGTTTGTGCCAGCGCCTGGTAAGGGGAGAAAGGTTGTAACAGCTCTTGCGTCAGCGAGGGTAAAGACACGTTCAGCTCCTGTTGGGGGAAATCGGTCAATCAGCATAGCCGTGCCGGATGCCGGGAGGATGACAGTAAAACGGCTATTGTTTACTAAAGTGCAACCCACTATTGTCATAACTGCGGTTTTTGCAGCGAAACAAGCAACCTAGAATAGCCGAATTCCGCCGTCTCCGCTTGGTGAGAGCCTGTGTCCGCGGGGATGGCCGGAATATCCTCATCAGCCATGGGAGAAGAGACATGCCAACCCCTCTTGAAATAGTGCGCGCAACCTATGAAGGCAGCTCCGAAGAAAACGGCCGCAATCTGCTGGCGGCGCTGGCCCCCGATGCCGAGTGGACCGAAGCCGCCGGTTTCCCTTACGCCGGTACCTATATCGGCCCGGAGAACATCATCAAGAACGTGCATCAGCGCCTGGGCAGCGAATGGCAAGGTTACCGCGCCGACGTCGATCACTTTTACGACGCCGGCGACAACGTGATCGCTCAGGGTTTTTATCACGGCACCTACCGGGCCACCGGCAAATCCTTCAGCGCCTCTTTTGCGCATATTTATACGCTGCGCGCCGGCAAAATCGTGAAGTTCGTGCAGATCGTCGACAGTGCTAAAGTGCTGGAGGCGATGCAGCCTTAATCGCCGCTGCGCTTGCCGAATTTGCGGTCAAACTCGCGCCGGTAACCCCGGGCCTTGTTGCGATCGCGGATCCACAAATAGCCGCACACCAGCGCAACCGCTCCCGAGAAGGTGACGTTGCGCATATCCCGGTCATACCAAAACACCAACAGCGCATCCAGCGCCGCAATCAGCGCGATCCATTTGTACATATGGGATTGGCGCCGCGTGGCGGCGTTGAGTCGTTTTAACTGTCTGGCTTCGTCCAACACCGGTTTTTGCTGCATAGCGTTTCGTTATCGTCAGGCTGTTCACGCTAAATTAGCAGAATTTCCCTCACCGTCGCAAAGATTAACGCGCGGCGTCATGCGGTTTTCACCGCCCCTGGCGCGGCGCAGAAAATTTATGCGTGGGCGCTTGAATTGTTCATTGGGCGTGATAGGTTATTTATTCGTTATTTTTGGGTTTTTATTCATAATTCGCCGTGTCATCAAGCTGCAGCACTGGGCGGTTAACGTGATGGGTTCGACGCATGCGGCGGTTAACTTCGGCAGGAGGATGTGATGAACGATAAAACGGCACGCCCGCAGGATGTGGTTCAACAACAGCTTGACGCCTATAACGCCCGCGACATCGAGGCCTTTATGGCCTGCTGGGCGGACGACGCCCAGTATTACGAGCATCCAGACACGCTGCTGGCCAGCGGCAAGGCGGCGATCCGTGAACGGCATCTGGTGCGTTTCCAGGAGCCGAGTCTGTATGGCGAACGGATAAAACGCATGGCGGTAGGCAATATGGTGGTCGATCAGGAAGTGGTGACGCGCAATTTCCCGCAGGGGCGCGGCAAAATGGATGTCATCGCCATCTATGAAGTGGAACAGGGGCGGATCGCCAAAGCCTGGTTCAAGATCGGCCCCTGCGTGCCGGATGAGGGCGCGCTCTAGCCGCGCATTACTGCAACGCCATCACCGCCTCTATTTCCACACACACCGCGGGTGAGAACAACGCGCTGACCGCCATCAGTGAACAGGCCGGCAGCGCGCCATCGAAATAGTCAAACAGCACCGGGCGCACGCCCGCCAGATCGGCGATGTCGGTCAGGAACACGCTGATTTTAATCAATGCCTTGAGGTTGACGCCTTCGCTGGCGGCAATGGTGGCCAGCTGTTCGAGGATCTCCTGCGTTTGCTCCGGCGCGCTCAATCCCTGAGCGTCGGTGGCGAAGGCCGTCAATCCGGAAACGTATAAGCGATCGCCGTGGCGCACCGCATGCACATAGGGGCCGCCCGGCGTCGGCAACTGCGGATAATTCGTGCGTTTTAATGATGTCATGGTCAAACCCCGCGCAAGACCGGTTAATAAAATCGACAAACTTGGTTAGGATACTGAAGAAACGGCGGCCAGGCGCCGCGCACCGATGATATTTGAGAGTATCATCCCTCTTTATTTTATACGTCGTCTTCACCCGAATGTGACAGTGCGGCGCAGCTCGGCCACAAGGACGCATGAGACGATGAACCCGATTTTTACTCCCTACCTGCAACGCTGGCAACTGGAACAGGATGGCAAAGCCTTCGAAACCCACAGCAGTCTGCTGATGCCGGTGCGTTACCGGGGCGAGGCCGCCATGCTGAAGATCGCCCGCGAGCAGGAGGAGCGCTTCGGTGGCCGGCTGATGTGCTGGTGGCGCGGGGAAGGCGCCGCGCTGGTGCTGGCGTGGCACGACGACGGCATTCTGCTGGAGCGCGCGCAGGGCGAAGGTTCGTTGGCGCAGCTGGTGCGTGATGGCGACGATGAGCAGGCCACGCAGATCCTGTGCCGGGCGATCGCCGCCTTGCATGCGCCGCGAGAGGCACCGCTGCCCGAATTGATCCCGCTGCAGGAGTGGTTCAGCTCGCTGTGGCCGGCGGCGCAGGCGCACGGCGGCATGCTGCGCCTCAGCGCCACAACGGCGGCGGAATTGCTCAGCAGCCCGCGAGAAGAAAGCGTGCTGCACGGCGATATCCACCATGACAATGTGCTCGACTTCGGCGAACGCGGCTGGCTGGCGATCGACCCCAAGCGTTTGTACGGTGAACGGGGCTTCGATTACGCCAATATCTTCTGCAATCCCAACTACGGTATCGCCACCGATCCGGCCATTTTCCAGCGCCGCGTGGAACAGGTGTGCCGGTTGGCCGGGTTGGATCGCCGGCGCTTGCTGCAATGGATCCTGGCCTGGTCGGGGCTCTCCGCCGCCTGGTTCATGGAAGACGGGCAGGCGGCTGACATTGACTTTCGCGTGGCCGAACTGGCGGCGCGCGCGTTGGATATCCCGTTGCCGGACGGCGATTCAGGGTTCATCCTGCCAGTAATCGAGCGAGGTTGAAGGGCGCTGCAGGTAGCGCACCTGCTCGCCGTCTGCGCTGCGCGCCATCGCCTGGTATTTGCCGGAATCCGGGTACATCACCAGCTCCGGCTGTTCGCGCGTGCTGACGGACAGGTACTTCAGCGGCGCATCGGAAGTGTTGATGATCTGGTGCGGGTATTCCGGGCCCGGCGGAATGAAAATGACATCCCCGCTGACGATCGGCAGCATTTCTCCTGCCACCCGCAGCGTACCGCTGCCTTCCAGAATGATGAACATTTCCTCCTGAGCGTAGTGAAAATGGTAGGGGCAGGAACGCATGCCCGGCGCCACACAATCGAAAGAGGCGCCCAGCTTGTCGGCGGCGGTGCCGGTGCCGAGACGGGCGCCGACGCTGTCATACAACGGCGGCCGCCGGTCATGTTTCATCTCTGCCTGTTCGACATTGCGTATCAGGCGCTGAGCCAACAGCGCGGCTTTCTCAGTCATAAGCTTCCTTGGTGACGGCGTCACTTATTAGGTGAATTGACGGTCAGACGACAGAGAAAGTGAAGGCGCCACGGCGTCGCTTGTCAATGTGGACCGCCCGTTACGCCTCGGAGGTTCGCCGCGGCAGCGACAGCAGCAGATGAGCGATGGCGCCGCCGACAATGCCCCAGAAGGCCGAACCGATGCCGAGCAGCGTGACGCCGGAGGCGGTGATGAGGAAGGCGATCAGCGCCGCGTCGCGCTGTTTTTCATCATGCAGCGCGCGTTGCAGGCTGCCGCCGATGGTGCCGAGCAACGCCAGCCCGGCGATGGTGTGGATCAAGGCGACCGGCAACGCGCTGAACAGCAGGCCGATGGCGCCGCCGAACAATCCGGCCAGCAGGTAAAAGCCGCCGGCGGCCACCGCGCCCATATAGCGCCGCTGCGGGTCGGGATGCACGTCCGGCCCCATGCAAATGGCGGCGGTAATGGCGGCGATGCACACCGAGAAACCGCCGAATGGCGCCAGCAGCAGCGCGGTCAGCGCCGTCCAGGCGATCAGCGGTGAGGTGGGGACACGGTAACCCGCTGCCTGCAGCGTAGCGATCCCGGGAGCGTTCTGTGAAGCCATGGTCACCACGAAGAAAGGCACGCCGATGCCGAGCAGCGTCGGCCAGCTGAAATGCGGCGCGATAAATTCCGGCACGGCGAACGCCGGCGTCTGTTGCGTCAGCTGGATATCGCCCTGCAGCGCGGCGATCGCCAGCCCAATCGCCAGCGTCAATACGATGGCGTAGCGCGGCAGGTAACGGCGGCTGAGCAGATAGGTCAGCCCCATACCGGCGCTGAGGAGGAAATTGAGCTGTAGCGAAGTGAAGGCGTCCAGCCCGAAACGCAGCAGGATCCCCGCCAGCATCGCGGCGGAAATTGCCTGCGGAATATAATCCATCAGGCGAGCGAACAGCCCGGTGACGCCGCACAGCAGGATCAGTCCCGATGCGAAGATAAACACCCCGATCGCCTCGTTGATCGGCGTGCCGGGCAGGCTGGTGACCAGCAGCGCCGCGCCGGGCGTCGACCAGGCGGTGAGGATCGGGGTGCGATAGTAAAGCGACAGCCCGAGGGAAGTGACGCCCATTGCGATCCCAAGTGTGCTCAGCCAGCCGCCGATCTGCGCCGGCGTAGCGCCCGCGGCGGCGGCGGCCTGGAAAATGATGGCGGCAGAGCTGGTGTAACCGACCAGAACGGCGACAAAGCCGGCCATGATGGCGGGCAGGGTCAGATGACGCAGGGTGACGGCAGGGCGCATGAGCAGCTCCAATCGGTGGTTGTGCGTTATAACGCACGGCAAGAAATCAGCATAGCACCGTGCGCTATAGCGCACAAGCGGGTATAATCGGGCACGATACGCAGAGGAGAACAGGATGCAGGAACTGGCCGGCCATTTGGCGCACACCCTTCGCACGCTGCGCGCACAGCGCGGCTGGAGCCTGACGCAGGCGGCGGAATACACCGGCGTCAGCAAGGCGATGCTCGGGCAGATTGAACGCGGCGAGTCCAGCCCGACGGTGGCGACGCTGTGGAAGATCGCCACCGGTTTCAACGTGGCGTTTTCCGCCTTTCTTGAGGCCTCACCCGCCCAGCAGCAGGCGACGTTGCACCGCTATGGCGATCTGCCGGTATACGATCAGGACAACGCCGACATGCGCGTGGTGCCGCTGTTTCCCTACGATCGCCAGCTGGGTTTCGATATGTTCGTCATCGATCTCGCGCCGGGTGCGCTCAGCGAATCGTCGCCGCATGAGCCGGGCGTGATCGAGCATGTGATCGTGATCAGCGGCCGATTAGAATTGGCGATAGACGGCGCTTGGCACAGCCTGGCGGCCGGCGAGGCGATGCGCTTTCAGGCCGATCGGCCGCACGCTTACCGCAATGCCGGTTCGCAAACGGTGCGCATCCACGATCTGATCCACTATCCTCAATCCTGATTCAACGCGGCGGCCATGGGCTTTGACTCCGCGCCGCCAAACGCCTACCTTGTTGAAAATGACTCTTATTTCACAGGCTGTCGCCCATGACGGGGCGGCGTTGCAGCCGACTCAAAAGGAGCTTGATTTTGCCGGTCACCAATCGACGTCAGTTCATTAAACTCAGTGCGCAAACCGCAGGAGCCGTATTCGCGATGACTTCATTACCTAACAGTATCCGCCTGGCGATGGCGGCGGAGGGCGGCGCGGCCGCCGGCGATGAATTCCTGTGGCTGGAAGAGCTGCAGGGTAAAAAAGCGCTGCACTGGGTGCAGCAGGAAAATCAACGCACCGTGGCACGTTTCGGTCAGGGCGAAGACTTTCAGCGCATTGAGCGCGAAGTCCTGGATATCCTCAATAAAGACACCCAGATCCCGTGGGTGAGCAAACGCGGCGAGTACTATTACAACTTCTGGCAGGATCAGGCCAACCCGCGTGGCCTGCTGCGGCGCACCACGCTGGACGAGTACCGCAAGGCCAAACCGGCTTGGGAGACGGTGCTGGATATCGATGCGTTGGGCAAAGCGGAGGGCAAGGATTGGGTTTATCAGGGCTCGCAACCGCTGGCGCCGGAATACCGTTATTGCCTGATGCAGCTGTCGCCGGACGGCGGTGACGCCACCGAAATCCGCGAATTCGATCTGGTTGCCAAACGTTTCGTCAAAGACGGTTTCAACGTGCCGGTGGCGAAAAGCCGGGTTTCCTGGGTCGATCGGGACACGCTGTTCATCGCCACCGATTTCGGCCCCGGCTCGATGACCCAGTCCGGCTACGCGCGCATCGCCAAACGCTGGCGGCGCGGTACGCCGCTGAGCGCCGCCGAAACGCTGTATGAAGCGCAGCCCGAAGACATGGCGGTCTTCGCCTATCACGACCGCACGCCGGGCTTTGAGCGCGATTTCGTCGGCCGCAGCCTGGACTTCTATCGCCGTGACTATTTCTTGCTGGCTCAGGATGGTCGGCAGAAAAAAATCGACATCCCGTCCGACGCCGAGCTGGACACGCATCGGGAATGGCTGCTGATCAAACCGAGCAGCGACTGGGAAGTGGGCGGCAAGCGTTATCCGTCCGGCGCGCTGCTGGCGGCCAACTTCGATGACTATCTGGCGGGCAAGCGCGAACTGCAGCTGCTGTTTACCCCGACGGCGGAGCAGGCGCTGAGCGGCTACAGCGGCACCCGCGATCACCTGATCCTCAGCATCATGGATAATGTGGTCAACCGGCTGGAGGTGCTGACGCCGCAGGGCGGCAGCTGGCAGCGTCGTCCGCTGGGCAACCCCGGCGCCATCAGCACCCTTTCCGCCGGCGGCATCGACGAAGAGAGCAACGCCTATTTCCTGACCGTCAGCGGGTTCCTGCAGCCGACCTCGCTGTATATGGGCAATCTCGACGGCGGTAAGGCGACGCTGTTGAAACAGGCGCCGCAGGACTTTGACGCCGCCGGCTATCAGGTCAGCCAGCATTTCGCGCGCTCCAAGGACGGCACCCGCGTGCCGTATTTCCAGATCGCCGCCAAAGATCTCAAGCTGGACGGCAGCACGCCGACGCTGCTGTATGGCTACGGCGGGTTTGAGGTGCCGCTGTTGCCGGGCTATCTCGGCGGCAAGGCGCCGGCCTGGCTGGAGCGCGGCGGGGTGTACGTGGTGGCCAACATCCGCGGCGGCGGCGAATACGGCCCGGCCTGGCATCAGGCGGCGCTCAAGCAGAACCGCCATCGCGCCTATGAGGATTTCGCCGCCGTGGCCGAAGATCTCATCGCACGCAAGGTGACCTCGGCGCCGCATCTCGGCGCACGCGGCGGCAGCAACGGCGGCCTGCTGGTGGGCAATATGCTGACGCTGTATCCGCAGCTGTTCGGCTGCATCGTCTGCGAAGTGCCGCTGCTGGACATGCAGCGCTATACCCAGCTTTCCGCCGGCGCGTCGTGGATCGCCGAATACGGCGATCCGAGCAAGCCGGAGGAGTGGACCTACATCAAGACCTTCTCGCCATACCACAACATTCAGGCGCAGACGGCCTACCCGCCGGTGCTGTTCTATACCGCGACCAGCGATGATCGGGTCAACCCGGCCCACGCCCGCAAAATGGCGGCGCGCATGCAGGCGATGGGGTATCAGCAGGCCTATTTCTATGAAAATACCGAAGGCGGGCACAGCGCCGCCGCCGACAAGCACCAGGCGGCGTTCCACAGCGCACTGGTAAGCGAATTCATGTGGGCCAACCTGAGCGGCAAACCCAAGTCAGCGTAAGCCTTTTTCTTGCGGCATAAAAAAACACCGGGGCGTTAACCCCGGTGTTTTTATTTACGCTCAATCCGCCGGCGGTCAGCGAGCCGCAGTGGCTTCCTGCGCTTGCCGATTGGCGTCTTCGGTGGTGTCCAGCGTCATGCGGTACAGCTTCGGCGCGGTCAGCATCATCAGGATAGCGATGACGGCGGTGACGATGCCGATCTGCATAAACACATGGCTGTAGATGGCCAGCGAAGCGTGCGCGTCGTTGATGTCGCTTGGCACGGCGGTCAGACCGGCAACCTTACCGGCGATCAGCGCGGCGGCGGCGGTAGTCAGGAACCAGGAGCCCATGATGAAGCCCATCAGACGCTGTGGCACCAGTTGTGCCACCATCGCCAGACCCAGGCCGGAAATCATCAGCTCGCCGATGCTCTGCAGCGCGTAGCTCAGGATCAGCCAGTTGACCGACACGATGCCCTGTTCGTTGGCGAAGCTGGCGCCCCATGGCAGCACCAGGAAGGCGCAGGAGCAGAGGATCATGCCGAAAGCGAACTTGTGCGGCATCGGCAGGCGATCGCCCATTTTGTTATACAGCGCGGCCAGAATTGGGCTGGCGAGCATGATCCAGAACGGGTTCAGCGCCTGATACTGCTCCGGCTCGAAGGCGACGCCGAAGATGCTGTGTTCCACGTTATGGATGGCGAAGAAGTTCAGCGAGGTTGGCATCTGGCTGTACAGCACGAAGAACACCACCGCTTCCAGCATCAGCAGGAAGGCGACGATCATCTTGCGGCGTGCGGCGCCGTGCAGGGCGAAGGTTTCCTTGGCGAACACCAGAACGATACCGGCGGAAACGAGGGCCAACGCCCAGCGCGCGATCACCTGGTTGTGCAGCAGCCAGCTGGACACGGCGATCAACGCCACGATGCCGACCAGCACCATCAGCAGCTTCGGCAGATGCAGCGGCTTGAAGTCAGGTCTGGAGCCGTTTTCCTTCACCCACTTGTGGCACATCATAAAGTTGACCAGGGTGATCAGCATGCCGACCACGCTCAGGGAGAACGCCACGCTCCAGCCGTATTTCGCCGCCAGCCACGGGGTGGCCAGCATGGAGAAGAAGGAACCGATGTTCACCGACATGTAGTACATGGTGAAAGCGCCGTCGATGCGCGGGTCATCTTTCTCATAGCAGGTGGACAGCAGGGAGGACGGGTTAGCCTTGAACAGGCCGCTGCCCACGGCGATGGTCGCCATGCCCATGTAAACCCAGAAGATGTCGTGGCCGGAGTAGGCCACCATGGCGTAACCGGCGGCCAGCACCAGTGCGCCGAGCACGATCACGCGTTTGGCGCCCAGCACCTTGTCGCCCAGCCAGCCGCCGATGGCGACGAAGCCGTATACCAGGGCGCTGAAAGAAGAGAACAGGGTGATGGAATCGGCTTCGCTCATGCCGAGCATCTTGACCAGATAAACCGCCATGATGCCCTGCAGGCCGTAATAGCCGAAACGCTCCCACAGTTCGATCGAGAAGATCAGGTAGAACGCTTTCGGTTGTTTGAACGCGTTAAGGCTAACGCTCTCCGGGTGTTGGTTGTTTGCTGTTGACACTGGTACCTCTGTTTTTTCGCAGCCCGTCTTTGGAGGACGGGAAAGTACAAAAGTTGATGCGGAACGGCATCCTTTTGCGTTGTTATAGGATGGGGACGGCGGTTAATGTTCACTATCTTTGTCAACGTGGCAAGCAGTTTGTCATATTCGGTTACATTTAACGCTCGCAGGATTATGCTGCGATGTTGCAAATGTTATGCAGTATTAACTTTCGGGTTTTAATGGTTTGCCGATTTTTTGTTTTGATTAAAAGCTATACGGATTTTAAGCAGGGATATATTCTGCTGAATTGCTATTTTTTAGCGCATCAGTGTATGTGTGGTTGTTAATCCATTGGAATGTTGTGCATATGCAGCGTTTTGTAAAATTATAGAAATTTAGGAAAACGGGACTGGCATTTGTGAACGCCTTGTGATCCTGAAAGCGTGACGTTCACCGCAATTTTTGACTAATTTTTCGCTTGAAAATAACGCGGCACTGAGTTTTTCACTGAAAACCGCGATAACGCCGGGGTTACTGCTGCGCGATATCACATTTCCGATAAAAAAGAGGCGCTGGCGGGGGGAGTGGCGGCGACGGGGGCGGTTTGCCGCACCCGTCAGACTCAGGATTCCGGATAAACCTTCTCTTTATACTCGCACAGATCTTCGATGATGCAGGAGCCGCAGCGCGGTTTGCGCGCGATGCAGGTGTAGCGCCCGTGCAGGATCAGCCAGTGGTGGCAATCGACCTTGAATTCGGCGGGCACCACCTTCAACAGCTTCTCTTCCACCTGATCGACGTTCTTGCCCGGCGCGAAGTGGGTGCGGTTGCACACCCGGAAGATGTGGGTGTCCACGGCGATGGTCGCCCAGCCGAAGGCGGTATTGAGCACCACGTTGGCGGTCTTGCGGCCGACGCCCGGCAGCGCTTCCAGCGCGGCGCGATCTTCCGGCACTTCGCCGCCGTGCAACTCCAGCAGCATACGGCAGGTTTTGATCACGTTTTCGGCCTTGCTGTTGAACAGGCCGATGGTCTTGATGTACTCCTTGACGCCATCAACCCCCAGCGCCAGCATGGCGGCGGGGGTGTTGGCGACCGGGTAAAGTCTGGCGGTCGCTTTGTTGACGCTCACGTCGGTGGCCTGCGCAGACAGCAGCACGGCAATCAGCAGTTCAAACGGCGTGGTGTACACCAGCTCGGTGGTCGGGTGCGGGTTGTTGTCGCGCAGCCGGGTCAGAATTTCCAGTCGCTTCTGCTTGTTCATCAGGCCTTCTCAGCACGTCCTTGTTCCAGCAGCGGTTCCGCCGCCGCGGCGCGGGCTTTGCGCGCCTTCATTTTTTCGTCGATCAGATACTTGACCGCCAGCAGCAGCCCCAGGCCGATAAAGGCGCCCGGCGGCAGCATCGCCAGCAGGAATGGGCTGTCGAAATGCACCACTTCGATGCGCAGCGACTTGGCCCAGCCGCCCAGCAGTTGGTCGGCGCCGTCGAACAGCGTACCGTTGCCCAACAGTTCGCGCATCGAGCCCAGCGTCACCATCACGCCGGTGGCGCCAAGGCCGATGGCCATGCCGTCCAGCGCCGAGAGGCCGACCGGCTTCTTGGCGGCCACCGCTTCGGCGCGGCCGACCACGATGCAGTTGGTCACGATCAATGGAATAAAGATGCCGAGCGACTGATACAGGCCGAAGGCATAGGCGTTGATCAGCATCTGCACGATGCTCACCACCGCGGCGATGATCATCACGTAGATCGGAATACGCACTTCGCTTGGCACCCAGCGGCGCACCGCGGAGATGGAGGCGTTGGTCAGAGTCAGCACCAGCGTGGTGGCCAGCCCCAGGCCCAGCGCGTTGGTGACGGTGGAGGTCACCGCCAGCAACGGACACATGCCCAGCAACTGCACCAGGGCGGAGTTGTTTTTCCACAACCCCTGAACGATCAATTCTTTGGCTTCACTCATTCGGCGGCTCCACACGCAGGTAAGCTTTCAAGTTTAGGCGGCAGCGTTTCCATATACAACGCCGTGCGGCGCACCGCATTGACCACCGCCCGCGGGGTGATGGTCGCGCCGGTGAACTGGTCGAATATGCCGCCGTCTTTCTTCACCGCCCAGCGCTTATCGTCCGGGCCTTCGATTTTCTTGCCGCTGAAGAAGGAAATCCAGTCGGAAATGCGCAGTTCAATTTTGTCACCCAGCCCAGGCGTTTCGTGGTGTTCAATCACCCGGGTGCCGAGCACCGTGCCGTTGAAATCGGCGCCGACCAGCAGCTTGATGGCGCCGGAGTAGCCGTCCGGCGCGGTGGTTTCCAGCGCGGCAGCCGTCGGCTGCCCGTTTTTGCGCGCCAGGTACAAGCGGTGCGGCGCGCCGTCGCCCAGCGCCGGATCGCTGACCAGCAGGCATTCGTTCTGCATGATGTTGTCGTAGTTTTCCGGCGGTACCACCTGATCGAGCAGCGCTTTTTGCTGCAGCGCCGCCTGATGGGCGATGGTGGTTTTCGTCAGGGCGTAAACCACGGCGGTCAGGCCGGTGGTGACCGCCGCAAACACCGCCAGCGTGGTGCCGTGCTTTCTCATGGAATTCAGCATGGCGGCTCCTTAGCGATGGCCGTACACGCGCGGCTGCGTGTAGTGGTCGATTAACGGGACGGTGATGTTGGCGAGCAGCACGGCGAAGGCCACACCATCAGGGTAGCCGCCATAGACGCGGATCAGCCAGACCAGCACGCCGATCAGCGCGCCGTAGATTAAGCGGCCCTTCGGCGTGGTGGAGGCGCTGACCGGATCGGTGGCGATAAAGAACGCACCCAGCATGCTGGCGCCGGAGAACAGGTGGATCAGCGGCGAAGCCTGATGCGCCGGATCGATCCACCAGGCCAGACCGGAACAGAAGGCGATGGCGGCCAACATGCTGAAAGGGATTTGCCAATGGATCAGGCGGCGCGCCAGCATAAACAGGCCGCCGGCCAGGAAACCGAGGTTGACCCACTGCCAGCCGATACCGGCCAGCGCGCCGCCGAACAGCGGCTGCTGCAACACCTGTTCCACGCTGTGGCCGCTGCGCAGGCCGGTTTTGAAGCCGTCGAGCGGCGTGGCCTGGCTGATGCCGTCCACGCCCATTTGCAGTTCGTGCAGCGTCGCGCCCTGTGCGGTATGGCCGCTGAAAATCGCCAGCAGCGTGTCGTGGAGCGACAGCGCGGCGGCGCGCAGTTCATCCGGCGGCAGCCAGCTGGTCATCTGCACCGGGAAGGAGATGAGCAGCACTACGTAACCGACCATCGCCGGGTTGAACGGGTTCTGCCCGAGGCCGCCATACAGCTGTTTGGCGATAACGATGGCGAAGAAGGTGCCGATGACGATCATCCACCACGGCGCCAGCGGCGGCAGGCTGATGCCGAGCAGCAGCGCGGTCAGCAGGGCGGAGTTATCCGCCAGCCGGCTGCGCACCGGCAGCTTGCGCAGCCTGAGGATCGCGCCTTCTGCAGCCAGCGCGACGATCGCCGCCAGCGCCACCTGAATCAGCACGCCGTAGCCGAAAAACCAAATCTGCGCCGCAATGCCGGGAATGCACGCCAACATGACCCATAGCATAATGCGGCTGGTGCTTTGCTGGTTGTGGGTGAAAGGCGAGCTGGCGATGTGTAAGCCTTTGGCGGCTGTGGGTGATACCGGCCTGAACTTCATAGAGTAACGATACCTTCTGCGCCGCGCCTGCGGCAGTTTCGATGCGCCATACTGCGGGCGCGGCAAAAATGATAGCCGAGCATTCTACCTGATTCGATGCGAGGGTAATACGCCTTAATGATAGGGGTATTCGGCTTTCCGCACATCTGGCGATCGGGGTGGCGCGATTTGATTTTTTTTTGGCCGGGAAATGGGCTAACGTGAGGAATTGTCAGTGGAACTTGCGCCGTCATCGACCGCGGGAAATGGGGTAAACGTCTGAATGAGATATCATTTTTCTCCAGATTTCCGCACAAAATAACAACTTTCACATAATCCGTGTAGGTTACTATCGCGAACATTATTGAGTCAGTGAATCCATAATAATGACAAATGAAGACATTTTTTTTATTGAAGAGCTAATTGAGTGGGTGGAGATACATCTGGAGAAACGGCCAAACCTGGATGAAGTCGCGCGTATTTCGGGCTATTCCAAGTGGCATCTGCAGCGTAAATTCAAGCGTATTACCGGCATTCAACTCGCCACCTATATCCGTTCGCGCATCCTGACGCGCGCCGCGGTGGCGTTGCGCATTACTCGTCGCTCCATCATCGATATCTCCGATGAGCTGGGCTTCGACTCTCAGCAGACCTTTACCCGCATGTTCAAGCAGCGCTTCGGCACTACCCCCAATCGCTACCGCTCGATGGAGCACTGGGACGTGAAAAACCTGATGCCGCGCTTTAACTTCGAAGCCAGCTACGGCGCCGGTTATTACCCGGAAGTGAAGCGGCTGACGCTGCCCGACATGCAGCTGGTCGGCTTCACGCGCCGGCTGGATTTCGCCTCCGAACAGGAGCTGGAGTACTCTTCCTGCATGGCGATGAAGGACGAGATTTTCAACGACTTCTTCAAGGGGCTGCACGTCGACTGTCGGCGGATTTACAGCATTTACTCCCCTCATGCCGGGGAGGGCGATGAGCTCTCATCAACGCTGGTGATGGCGGTCGATCCTGAACACAGAAAGGATATTCTTTCCAACCATCAGATAGACACCTTCCATTTGCCGAGCCGCGAGTTTATCTCTATCAACCATAAGGGGTCGGCGAAAGAGTGTTTGCAGTTTTTCGGCTACCTGATGTCGCATGTGATGCCGGGGTTGAAGGATAAAGTGCACGGCAGTATGGAAATGGAGATCATTCAAACCAAAGAGTGGAATCCTGAATCCAAACTGCGTCAGATTGAAGTGGATTACACCTACCTGATTTCTATCGATTAAATGGCGCCTGGCGTCAGCCAGGCGCCGCTATCATTATTTGTCTTCCGTTTCCGCCGCCAGCGATTCTCTGGCGGCTTTTTTGGCTTTGGCGCGGGCGATAGCCGCSGCGACCGCCGCCTTGCGCGGATCTTCTTCGGCGGCAGCCGGCGCCGGTTCCGTCGGTGCAGGGGCATCCGCCTGCTGCGCCGCTTTCTTGGCCTTGGCGCGGGCGATAGCCGCCGCGACCGCCGCCTTGCGCGGATCTTCTTCGGCKGCAGCCGGCGCCGGTTCCGYCGRTGCAGGGGCATCCGCCTGYTGCGCCGCTTTCTTGGCTTTTACGCGRGCCAGTGCCGCCGCGACCGCCGCCTTGCGCGGATCTTCTTCGGCGGTAGCCGGCGTCGTTTCCGCCGGAGCAGGGGCATCCGCCTGCTGCTCTGCCTTTTTGGCCTTCACGCGCGCCAGGGCGGCCGCAACGGCCGCTTTACGCGGATCGTCCTCTGTTGCCGCCGGGGCGGAGTTGTTTGCCGCCGGCGCCTCTTTGCGCGCTTTCACGCGGGCCAGCGCCGCGGCCACGGCGGCTTTACGCGCGTCGTCGCCGGCGGTCGCCGGTGGCGCTTCCGTTTCCACCTCGGCAGCCAGCTGGGCACGACGTTCGCGCGCCTGCGCTTTACGTGCTTCGCGGGCAGCGATCACCTCGCTGTTATCCGGCTGCTGGCCGTTGACCGGCGTAACCGCCGCTTCGGCATTCTTGCTGCGCACGCGCGCCAGCGCGGCCTGCACTGCGCCCTGATCGTCGTCGGTCAGTTTGACGGCGGCCTTTTTATGTCGCTCTTCACGCGCCAGTTTTTCACGCTCCAGACGCGCCAGCTTGGCCTCGTAACGCGCCTTGGCCTCGGCGGTGCGCGCCGCTTCCAGATCGATAGCCTTGATTTCGGCCTTTTCCTGCCGGTAGTACTGTACCAGCGGGATATTGCTGGGGCAGACGAACGCGCAGGCACCGCATTCGATGCAGTCGAACAGGTTATGGTTGCGCGCCTTGTCGTGCTCCTGCCCGCGGCTGAACCAATACAGCTGTTGTGGCAGCAGCCCGGCAGGGCAAGCGTCTACGCACAGGCCGCAGCGGATGCAGGACTGCTCCGGTTCCTGCGGCGTCATTTCATCCACCGTCGGCGCCAGAATGCAGTTGCTGATCTTGACGATTGGCACGTTCAGCGCGGGCAGGGTGAAGCCCATCAGCGGGCCGCCCATGACCACCATCTGCTGCGCCTGCGGGCGGAAACCGACGAAGTCGAGCAGGTGCTGCACCGGCGTGCCGATGCGAGCCCACAGATTGCCGGGGCGCTCGATCGCCTCGCCGGTCAGGGTCACTACGCGCTCAATCAGCGGTTCGCCGTCGACGATCGCTCGCTTGATGGCGAAGGCGGTGCCGACGTTTTGCATCAATACGCCGATAGCGGAGGAGTGCTTACCGTGCGGCACTTCCTTGCCGGTCAAAATTTTGGTCAGCTGCTTGGCGCCGCCGGACGGGTATTTGGTCGGGATGACGCGCAGCGCAATGCCGGGCTGGCCGCGCAACGCCTGTTTCAGCGCCGCGATTGCCTCCGGTTTATTGTCTTCGATGCCGATCAACGTGAGCTTGGGTTGCAGAATGTGTTGCAGGATCTGCGTGCCTTCAATGATCTGATCGGCATGTTCCTGCATCAGACGGTCGTCGGCGGTAATGTAAGGCTCACACTCGGCGGCGTTGAGGATCAGCGTTTCCACGCCGCTCATGCCGCCTTGCAGTTTGCTGGCGGTCGGAAAACCTGCGCCGCCCAGGCCGGCGATGCCAGCCTGATGAATACGTTGAATCAGTTCCGCGGCGGGCGATTGGCGATAGTCCGCCACCGGATCGCGCTCGCACCAGCGGTCTTCCCCGTCTGCCTCGATAATCACGCACAGCTCCGTCAGCCCGGACGGGTGCGCGGTGATGTGCGGCGTAATGGCGCTGACGGTGCCCGAGGTCGGGGCGTGCACCGGCACGGTGCGGCCGCGGCCGACGGTCAGCGGCTGGCCTTTCAACACCCGATCGCCGGCGCTGACGCACAGCTCGCCTTCCGGCCCCAGATGCTGTTGCAGCGGAATGATAAAGGTCTTGGGCAGGGGCGCGACACGCAGCGGCGCACCGCTGGACTGCGTTTTCATTTCCGGTGGATGGATCCCGCCGTCGAAATCCCAGATCCGGTCTTTTTTAAAGGCGGCGAACAGATTAAGCATGTTGCTCCACGTGGATCACTTGCACCGGGATCGTCTTCATGTCCCACTTCCAGTTGGCGGTGGTGGTAGCGACCGGTCTCATTTCAATACAGTCGGTAGGGCAAGGGGCGACGCACAGATCGCAGCCGGTACAGAGGTCGGTGATGACGGTATGCATGGCGCGGGTGGCGCCGACGATGGCGTCCACCGGGCAGGCCTGAATGCACTTGGTGCAGCCGATGCAGTTGGCCTCGTCGATATAGGCCACTTTACGCTCCGGCTCGGCGGCGGCTTCGCTGCCCAGCGGCTGCGGCTCGACGTTGAGCAGCTCCGCTAGTTTCAGCATCACCTGTTCGCCGCCCGGCGCGCATTTGTTGATCATCTCGCCGTTGGCCACCGCCTCGGCATAGGGGCGACAGCCGGGGTAGCCGCACTGGCCGCACTGGCTCTGCGGCAGGATCGCATCGACCTGCTCGGCGACCGGATCCTCTTCCACCTCAAAACGGCGCGCGGCGTAGCCCAGCACCAGTCCGAACAGCAGCCCGAGCGCGCTTAGAGCCGCGATAGCTATCCACAACGCAGTCATTAGAATTTCACCAGCCCGGTAAAGCCCATAAAGGCCAGCGACATCAGCCCGGCGGTGATCAGCGCGATCGAGGAGCCGCGGAACGGCGCCGGCACGTCGGCCACCGCCAGACGTTCGCGAATGGCGGCGAACAGCACCATCACCAGCGAGAAACCGGCGGCGGCGCTAAAGCCGTAAACGGCGGACTGCAGGAAGTTGTAGCCGAGGTTGACGTTAAGCAGCGCCACGCCCAGCACCGCACAGTTGGTGGTGATCAGCGGCAGGAAGATGCCCAGCAGGCGGTAGAGCGCCGGGCTGGTTTTGCGCACTACCATCTCGGTGAACTGCACGACGACGGCGATCACCAGAATGAAGGAGAGCGTGCGCAGGTACACCAAATCCAGCGGAACCAGAATAAAGGTGTTGATCACCCAGGCGCTGACGGAGGCCAGCGTCATGACGAAGGTGGTGGCCATTCCCATGCCGATGGCGCTTTCCAGCTTCTTGGAAACGCCGAGGAACGGGCACAGGCCAAGAAACTTCACCAGAACGAAGTTGTTCACCAGTACGGTGCCGACAAACAGGAGCAGGTATTCGGTCATTGCGATGCCTAAAAAAATAAAAGCCGCCTATTATCGGGAATCGGCGGCCGGACGACAACATATGATTCGCAGGGGTATTGCCTTTTTTGGCGAAAATTTACACAAAATACCCGATAAAACGTGCTGCAACCGCCTTTAACGTTCGGTAAAGGTGCCTTTGACCCGCTGCGAGCGCTTGATATAAGGCACCAGCAGCGCCGCCATCAGCAGCGGCCAGCCGAGGCTGCGCACCGCCACTTCATCCGGCACCGGCGCGAAGGCGAAGGCTTTCACCGCCAGGATCACCGTGATCAGCAGCCATAACAAGAACAGTTTAGGGAAGCGCTGCGACCGATGGCAGAACAGAAACACCAGCCACAGGGTAAAGCCCCACATCAAGAGCGTGGTCAGCACCGAAAAGTACCATTGCAGGGTAAACGCCTGGGCGTTGGTCAACAGATAGTCGCGCGACTCGGGCATGAAGATCGCCATGGCGTACAGGAGCAGCATCAGGCTGGCGCTGAGCAGGGTAACGATCAGATAGGCCAGCGGGGCCAGCAACCAACCGCCGATACGAGAGTATTCAGCTTGAGACATAAAACGGCTTCCTGATTGAATCGGGGATCACAGGCGGCATAGCTTAGCGGGTAATATAGGCTTCGTCATCTCTATCAAGCGGATAGCTCGGCATCGCGACGCCGGGCCGCACGTTTGGCTACTCCGGCCTCGCTTCGAATTAACATCTCATTTACTTCTTGTTCCATCCGGCCGCATGGTGTCAAATCGAAAGGGTCTGTCGTGAGCCTGCAAGAGGAAATCCCATGGCTGAAAAAATTCGTGTCGGGCTGGTCGGTTACGGCTACGCCGGTAAAACCTTTCATGCGCCGCTAATCGCCGGTACGCCGGGGCTGGAACTGGCCGCCGTTTCCAGCAGCGATGCCGGCAAAGTGCACGCCGACTGGCCATCGATGACGGTGGTGGGCGATGCGCAAGCGCTGTTCGCCGATCCGGCCCTCGATCTGATCGTGATTCCCACCCCTAATGACACTCATTTCCCGCTGGCGCAACAGGCGCTGGCCGCCGGCAAGCACGTGGTGGTGGATAAACCGTTTACCGTGACGCTGTCACAAGCTCGGGCGCTGCAACAGCAGGCGCAGCAGAGCGGTTTACTGCTGTCGGTGTTCCACAACCGCCGCTGGGACAGCGATTTCCTGACCCTTAAAGCGTTGCTGAACGACGGTTCGCTGGGCGAGGTGGTGTACTTCGAATCGCACTTCGATCGCTACCGGCCGCAGGTGCGTCAGCGCTGGCGCGAACAGGGCGGCGTCGGCAGCGGCATCTGGTTCGATTTGGGGCCGCATCTGCTCGATCAGGCGCTGCAAGTATTCGGCAAGCCCGACCGACTGTTTGTCGATCTGGGTGAGCTGCGGCCGGGGGCGCAGGCGGTGGACTATTTCCACGCGTTGCTGAACTATGGCGATCGACGCGTGGTGCTGCACGCCAGCATGCTGGCGGCGGCGGAGAGCCCGCGCTACGTCGTGCACGGCACCCGCGGCAGCTATGTCAAATACGGCCTCGATCCGCAGGAGGACCGGCTGAAGGCCGGCGAGCGCTTGCCGCAGGCCGATTGGGGCTATGACATGCGCGACGGCGTGGTGACGCTGTCACGTGACGATCTGCTGGCGGAGCAACCGCTGCTCAATATTCCCGGCAATTATCCGGCTTATTACGCGGCGGTGCGCGACGCGATCACCGGCATAGGCGAAAACCCGGTGCCGGCCGCCGACGCCATCGCGGTGATGGCATTGATCGAACTGGGGTTGGAATCGGCCCGGCTGCAGCAGGCGCTGCCGGTGGCCTGATCCCGTCCGTTTCTCAGCGGCTCGGTGCACAACGCCGGGCCTTTTCATGGTGTTAGGTGCAAGGAAATCCGTTTCATGTCCTGGTTGCAGCGTTTGCGCATTGATAAATTTTTGCTGGTTCTGATTTTGGTGGTGATCGTCGCCTCGCTGTTCCCCTGCGAAGGCATCTGGAAAACCTTCTTTGAACACCTGACCACCGCCGCCATCGCGCTGCTGTTCTTTATGCACGGCGCCAAGCTGTCGCGCGAGGCGATCGTCGCCGGCATGAGCCACTGGAAGCTGCATCTGCTGGTGTTCCTCAGCACCTTTGCGCTGTTCCCGCTGCTCGGGCTGGCGATGAACCTGCTGGTGCCGGGCATCATGACGCCGACGGTCTATCTCGGCTTCCTCTATCTGTGCGCGCTGCCGGCCACGGTGCAGTCGGCCATCGCCTTTACCTCGGCGGCGGGCGGCAACGTGGCGGCGGCGATCTGCAGCGCCTCAGCGTCCAGCATTCTTGGCGTGTTCCTGTCGCCGCTGCTGGTGGGGGCGTTGATGCATACCCAGGGCGGCAATACCGACGTGCTGCACGCCATTGGCTCAATCATTCTGCAACTGATGGTGCCGTTCGTGATCGGCCATCTGGCGCGGCCGCTGATCGGCAAGTGGATCGACCGCCATCGCAAACTGATTAACCTGACCGACCGTTCGTCGATCCTGCTGGTGGTGTATACCGCGTTCAGTGCGGCGGTGGTGGAAGGGATTTGGCACCGTATCGACGGCTGGTCGCTGCTGACCATCCTGGTGATGTCGCTGGTGCTGCTGACGGTGGTGCTGGTGATCAACACCTACGCGGCGCGCTGGCTGGGCTTCAACACCGCCGATGAAATCACCATCGTCTTCTGCGGTTCGAAAAAGAGCCTGGCGAACGGCATCCCGATGGCCAACGTGCTATTCCCGGCTGCGGCGGTGGGCGCCATGGTGCTGCCGCTGATGATTTTCCACCAGGTGCAACTGATGGTGTGCGCGGTGCTGGCGCAGCGCTATGCGCGTAAAACCGCCAAACAGCGGGCCGAGGCGGAGGCGCTGGCGGCCAAATAGGCCGCAGGCCGCTAACGGTGGCCCAGCGCGTCGAGCAGAAAGTCGGCGCGCTCATCGGGTGAGGCGCGCGGCAGCTCTTGCAGCCGATAGCCATAACGGCGATAGATGGCCACCATCGCCCGATAGGTTTGCTCGGCTTTGGCGAAAGACTGTTTTCTCTCGCTGTCCTGCGCATAAATCGCTCGCCACGGCGGGGCGATGAACACCGTATCGGCATAGCGAAAGGCGTCGATCGCCGCTGTTAAGGGGGCGGGGATCGATAATCCGCACAGCGTCAGGTAACCGGCGATATCCGGCAGGCCGCGATCGAAGAACCAGCATGTTGCGCCCGTCGCTTCGCGCCATGAACGCAGTTCCCAATCGAGCATCCGCTCGGCGAAAGCCTGGCGATCGCCCCACGGCAGCGCATTGCCGCCAATACTCACCTGATCCTGAATAATCGCCCGGCCCGCCTCCTGCGAATGCGGGTAACCGCGGCGATGAAGAACGTCGATGAGCGTGCTTTTGCCCGAACCCGGGCCGCCGGTCAGCACGATACGGCGTAGTTTGTCAGACATGCGGAATTCCTCTCTTGCAACAGAGTGATGGGGTGAAAACAGCGATAAAGACGAGCAGGCGGAAGAAAACGGGGGATGAGAAGAAGGCGCCGTTTGGCGCCTGGGGAGATTAGCCCTGAACTTTGGCGCGCAGCGCCTGTTTTTCCTGCTCGCTGAGGAAAGCCAGCTTCAGGCCGTTTTCCTGCGCGGTGCGGATTTCTTCCGGCGTCAGCCCGGCCTGCGGCGCGGCGACGCGGTATTCATGCTCGATCTCGATGCCCTGAACCGCCGGATCGTCGGTGTTGATCGACGCCAGCACGCCGTGGCGCAGGAAGGTGGCCAGCGGATGCTGCGCCAGCGACGGCACGGTGCTGGTTTGGATGTTGGAGGTCAGGCAGGACTCGATGCCGATGCCGTGTTCCGCCAGGAAGTCCATCAGCGCCGGATCTTCGACCGCTTTCACCCCGTGGCCGATACGTTCGGCGCCCAGCTCGCGGATCGCCTGCCAGATGCTTTCCGGGCCGGCGGCTTCGCCCGCGTGCACGGTGATGCGCAGGCCGGCGTCGCGCGCACGGTTGAAGTGACTGAGGAACAGGCTGCCGGGGAAGCCCAGCTCATCGCCCGCCAAATCCAGTGCGGTAATGCCGTCGCGGTGCGCCAGCAACCCTTCCAGCTCCTGCAAACAGGCGGCCTCGCCAAAGGTGCGGCTCATGATGCCGATCAGGCGAATGTCGATATCGCGATCGCGGCAGCCCGAGCGGATCCCGTCGATCACCGCTTCCACCACGCCGGCGACCGGCAGCTGATGCTTCATCGCCATGTAGTAAGGGGAAAAACGCAGCTCGGCGTAGTGCAGGCCGGCGTTGGCTGCGTCCTCGACGTTTTCGTAGGCCACCCGGCGGCAGGCGTCCAGATCGCCCAGCACCGCTACGCCCCAGTCCAGTTTCTGCAGGAAGCTGACCAGATCCGGTTCGGTGTGGGTGATCTGCACGTGCGGGCGCAGGCTCTCCAAATCGTTGGCCGGCAGGGTGAGGTTGAACTGGCGACCGAGGTCGAGAATGGTCTGCGCGCGGATGTTGCCGTCGAGATGGCGGTGAATGTCGGTAAGCGGTAGGCGGGGATCGATCATGCTGGGCACTCGCTAATTTATCGTAGGTAAAGTGCAGAACAGTATAAAAACAAATGAATGAAACTTGCCATCTCGTTGCATAAAAAAGTGACTTGCATCACAAATAATGCGAGGTGTATCGCATTATCGTCGTGAATCAGGCTTTCAACACGCTGACGCCCGCCTGCTGCAACGGCGCGATCAATGCGTCGTCGGTGGCGCGTTCAACGATGATGGTATGCGCCAGCGTAATATCGCCGATCGCATACTGCGAGGCGGCGTTAAGCTTGGCGGCGGAAGCCAGCACCACGGTTTCCGCCGCGCGGGCCGCCAGCGCGCGCTTGATGTAGGCCTCTTCCAGATCGCCGGTGCTCAGCCCCGCAGTGGGGTGCACGCCGGTCACGCCCATAAAATAGATATCGGCGCGAATATGCGACATCGCTTCCACCGCGGCGGCGCCGACGCTGACGATCGAATGCTTGTACAACCGGCCGCCGATCAGGATCACCTCCACCGTGGGATGATCGGCCAGGCCCACGGCGACGCTGGGGCTGTGGGTGACGATGGTGGCGTTCAGGCTGAGCGGCAGCTGCCTGACCAGCTCGGCGGAGGTGGTGCCGCCGTCGATGATCACCACCTGGCCGGGGGCGATCAGCGCCGCCGCCGCTTTGGCGATCGCGCGTTTGGCGCCGGATTCCAACTGATTGCGTTCGGCGAAGCTGGCGATGGCGGATGAAACCGGCAGGGCGCCGCCGTGCACCCGCTGCAGCAACCCCTCGGCGTCCAGTTCGCGCAGGTCGCGCCGGACAGTGTCTTCCGACAGCCCGAACAGCTCGCTGAGCTGCTTGGCCAACACCTGGCCGTCCTGAGCCAGTTTCTCCAGGATGATTTTCTTGCGCTGGCTGGTCAACATGGCCATTTTTCCCTCAAATTTGCTTTGCACGAAATATCTTGATTATACACGAAACTGCACGATAGTATCAATTTCCTTCCTCTGGCGGAGTAAACCGATGATAGCCACCAAAGACAGGGTTCGCATTGTCGAAACCCGGGTGTTGTCCGATGACTGGTACCTGCTGAAAAAAACCACCTTTGATTTTCTGCGGCGCGACGGCGTCTGGCAGCGGCAAAGCCGTGAGACTTACGATCGCGGTGACGGCGCGGTGATTTTGCTGTTCAACCGGCAGGCGCAGACGGTGATCCTGACGCGCCAGTTCCGCTTTCCGGTGTTCGTCAACGGTCATGACGGCATGCTGATTGAGGCCGCCGCCGGGCTGCTGGACAACGCGTCGCCGGAGGCGCGCATCAGAGCCGAAGCGGAAGAGGAAACCGGCTATTTCGTGCAGAACGTGGAGAAAGTGTTCGAGGCGTACATGAGCCCAGGTTCGGTCACCGAGAAGCTGCACTTTTTCGTCGGTGAATATCAGGCGGGCGATCGCGTCAACGAGGGCGGCGGGGTGGCGGCGGAGGGCGAGGATCTGGAGGTGATCGAGCTGCCGCTGGCGCAGGCCCTGCAGGCGATTCGTCAGGGCGCGATCGTTGACGCCAAGACCATCATGCTGCTGCAGTTTGTCGCCTTGAACCGGACGTTGGAGGAAGAACGATGAAAGCACAACAAATCCTGATCGCCGGCCCCTATCGCAGCGGCACCGATGGCGATCCGCAGCGTATCGCCGCCAATCTGGCGCGCCTGGAACAGGCGGCGCTGGCGGTTTACCTGCGGGGACACGTGCCGGTGATCGGCGAATGGCTGGCGCTGCCTTTGGCGGCGGCGGCAGGCTCCACTCAGGTTGGCGATGCGGTGAGCGAGGTGTTTCTTTACCCGGTGGCCCATCGGCTGATTGCGCAGTGTCAGGCGGTGTATCGCATCGAAGGGGCATCTGCGGGAGCCGATAACGACGTGCGGTTAGCTAACGAATGGGGATTGACGGTCTATCGTCATCTGGAGGAAATTCCGTCTGTTCAGGCGTAACCGAGGGGCGGGCAGAGGCTCGCCCCCTCGCGTTATTTCTCGCCCAGCACCACCCTCAACCCGGCGATCAGCTTGTCCATGCCGGCCTCCAGCTTGCCGCGCGGGCAGCCGACGTTGAGACGCAGGAACCCGCGGCCTTCCTCGCCGTAGGTAAAGCCCGGCATGATCGCCACCTTTTCGCGCTCAATCAGCGCCTGCTGCAGCGCCCGATCGTCTACGGCCAGCGGCCGCAGATCGATCCAGGCCAGGTAGGTGGCCTGCGGCGGGCGCCAGCCCAGCGCGGGAAACGCCTGCTCCAGCCGTTCGGCGACGTAGCTCAGATTATCCTGCAGATAGTCGCGCAGGGCGTCCAGCCAGGGTTCGCCGTGGCGATAGGCAGCCACGTGCGCCGCCACCGCCAACACCGCCGGCGAGGAGAGGCCGTCGCGGGATTTGAGCTGCTGGAAGTAGGCTTCGCGGCTGGCGTCATCGCTGATAAAGCCGTAGGCGCCGGTCAGCGCCGGGATATTGAAACTCTTGGAGCCGGAGGTCAGCAAGGCCCAGGCGCCGGTCGCCACCTGGCTCCACGGCGTATGGCGGTGTTCCCCCCATGCCATATCCATGTGGATTTCGTCGCTGATGACGCGCACGTCGTGGCGCTCGCACAGTTCGGCCATCTGCTGCAACTCGTCGCGGCGCCACACTTTGCCGGTGGGATTATGCGGGCTGCACAGCAGCAGGATCTTGGTTTGCGGCCGCGCCAGCAACGCCTCAAGGTGCGCCATGTCGCAGCGCCAGTCGTCGCCGGCCTTGTGCAGCGGGCAGGCCAACAGCTGGCGTTGGTTGGCGAGGATCACCTTGTAGAAGGCGTCGTAGGCCGGGGTATGGGTCACCACGTAGTCGCCCGGCACGGACCATTGGCGGATCAGCTGCGCCGCCATGTAGATAACGGAGGGGCCGTACACCGCCGTTGCGGTGTCGACAGCGGTGTTGAAACGTTGCTGATACCAGTGGCGCAGCGCGCCGAGAAAATCTTCGTGCTGCCAGCGGCTGTAGCCCAGCACGCCGTGCTGCAGGCGTTGCTGCAACGCCTCGAGAATGCACGGTGCGGTGGCGAAATCCATATCGGAGATGGTGAACGGCAGCAGGTCGTCGCTGCCGAAACGATCGGCGATATAGTCCCACTGGGTGCACCAGGTGCCGTGGCGGTCGATCGGGGTGGAGAAATCAAACATGGGTGGCTCCCTGCAGCGCCGCGGCAGGTTGCGCCGTGGCTATCAGTGAGTCTAATTCATCTTTCACCGATTGCACCTGCGGGCCGATCACCACCTGCAGATTATGGTCGTTGAGATGCACTACGCCGATGGCGCGGTTGGCCTTCAGCGCCGCGTCGTCCACCCGGCTCATGTCGTTGACCGACAGGCGCAGGCGGGTGATGCAGTTGTCCAGCGTGATAACGTTGCCCGGGCCGCCGAGGGCCGCCAGAATCGCCGGCACGTTGTAGCCGGATTTGCCCACCGCGCCGCTCGGCGCGCTTTGGCTGACGGCGCTGTCGCTCTCACGGCCCGGCGTTTTGATGTTAAAGCGCTGGATGGCGAAGCGGAAAATGGCGTAATAGCCGACGAACCAGACGGCGGCCACCACCGGCACCAGATACCACTTGGTGGCGGTGCCGTGCAGAATGCCGAACACCACGAAGTCGATGATGTTGCCGTCGGTGTTGCCGATGGTCACGCCCAGCAGCGCCATCACGGTAAAGCCCAACCCGGTGAGCAGCGCGTGGATCAGATACAGGAACGGCGCGACGAACAGGAACAAAAATTCGATCGGTTCGGTGGTGCCGCCGACCACGCAGGCCACCACGCCGGAAATCAACAGCCCTTTGATTTTGTGACGATTCTCAGGCTTGGCGCAGTGGTACATCGCCAGCGCCGCGCCCGGCAGGCCGCCGAGGAACGCCGGCATTTTACCCTGTGACAGGAAGCGGGTGGCGCTCTCGGCGAAGCCGGTGGTGGTCGGGCAGGAGAGCTGCGCCTGGAAGATGGTCAGGGCGCCGCTGACGCTGTGGCCGCACACCTCCATCGTACCGCCCGCCTCGGTAAAGCGGATCAGCGCCACCAGAATGTGCTGCAGGCCGAACGGCAGCAGCAAGCGTTCACCGGTGCCGAACAGCATCGGGCCAAAGGCGCCGGCGCTGTTGATCACCCAGCCCAGCCCGGTGATGCCGGCGGCGAACCACGGCCAGATCAGCGGGATCACCAGGCCGCACAGGCCCAGCACCACGGTGGTGACGATTGGCACGAAGCGCGTGCCGCCGAAAAACGCCAGCGCGTCCGGCAGGCGGATGGTGTGGAAGCGTTCATGCAGGCGATAGACGATGATGCCGACGATCACCGCGCCGAGGATGCCGGTATCGATCGACTGAATGCCGAGGATGTTCTGGATATTGTTGGCTTTCAGCACCAGCGGATCGCTGGTGGGCAGCACGCCGGCGGCGGTCAGGTAGAAGTTGGTGCCCAGATTCAGCACGGCGAAGCCGACGAAACCGGAGAACGCGGCGACGCCTTTGTTTTCGCGCGCCATGCCCAGCGGAATGGCGATGGCGAACATCACCGGCAGGAAGCTGAAGGCGAAGGAGCCTACCTTGCTCATCCAGGTGAAGATCAGCTGGAAGATCGGGTGGCCGATAAACGGCATCAGGGTGATCACGTCGCGGCTGCTCAGCGAGCTGCCGATCCCCAGCATGATGCCGCAGAAAGAGAGCAAGGCGACGGGCAACATGAACGTTTTGCCCAGGCTCTGGAAGAACTCCCAGAGGGTGATTTTGGGTTTGTTGGCTGCTGACATAACCGACTTCTCCTGGCGAAAAGACGAGCAAAAAGGGGACTGCTGATTAGGTAAAAAGAAGATAAAACGTTTTACCTAGCAAAAATACGCCACCAATCACAAATATGCCGCCCGGTTTTTGGCGACAATGCGGCAGGCAGTAAAACGTTTTACTGAGCTAACGGATTCGGTATACCCTTGATCATTACGGCGCGGGTTGCCCAGGAACGGGTTCGCAGAGACTATGAGCATCAAAAAAATCACCATCACCGATGTGGCGCAGCAGGCGGGCGTGTCGGTCACCACGGTTTCCCTGGTGTTGAGCGGCAAGGGGCGGATTTCGCCGACCACCGTCGAGAAGGTCAATCAGGCGATAGAGCAGCTGGGCTACGTGCGCAATCGTCAAGCGGCGACGCTGCGCGGCGGTGAATCCGGGGTGATCGGCCTCGTTCTGCGCGACATTTGCGAACCCTTCTATGCCGAAATGACCGCCGGGCTGAGCGAAGCGCTGGAGGCGCACGACAAACTGCTGTTTTTAACCCAGAGCGGGCGCGACGGCCAGGGCTTGCAGCGGGCGTTTGACGCGCTGCTGGCGCAGGGCGTCGACGGTATCGTGCTGGCCGGCGGCATTCGCGCGGCGGCTGGGTTGAAGGAGAAGGCGGCCGAGCAGGGCGTACCGTTGGTGTGCGTGGCGCGCTCCAGCGGTCTCGATGGGGTGGACGTGGTGCGGCCGGACAACATGCAGGCCGCCAAACTGGCCACCGAATTTTTGATCAAACGCGGCCACAGCCAAATCGCCTACCTTGGCGGCCAGAGCGACTCATTGACGCGTGCCGAGCGGTTGGGCGGCTTTTGCGCCACGCTGGTGCAGTACGGCCTGCCGTTTCGCAGCGAATGGATCGTCGAGTGCGATTGCCGGCAGCGTGAGGCGGCGCAAGCGGCGGAACAGCTGCTGCGCCACTACCCGAACATTACCGCTGTCGTCTGCCACAAGGCTTCGGTGGCGCTTGGCGCCTATTTTGGCCTGACGCGCAGCGGCCGCAGCATCGGCTCGGATGGGGTTGACGCTTACTACGGGCGGCAGGTGGCGCTGATCGGCTTCGGCGACGTGCCGGAGGCCGAGCTGACCGAGCCGCCGCTGACCTTCGTCTCCAGCTCGGCGCGGGAAGTGGGGCGCAGCGCCGCCGCGCGCCTGCTGCAGCGCATCGGTGACGCCGACCTGCCGGCGCAGAACGTCATTCTGCCGCCGACGCTGATCCGGCGCGGCTCCGCCTAATCCCGCCGCTGTTCCTCTTCCGCCTCCCGGCGGATCCAGCCGATAAAGGTTTTCATCGCCGGCGTCAGGTCCCGCGACTTCAAATGGGTCAGCCAATAGGCGCCAAGCGCGGCCTCGGCGGCGAACGGCCGCTGCAGCACGCCGGCGGCCAGTTCGCGGCGGAACATGCTGACCGGCGCCAGCGCCACACCGTCGCACTGGATCGCGCCTTCCACCATCAGTCTTGACGAGTCGAACACCGGGCCGTTGATCCGCCACGGCGTCACCTGCGCAGCCGTGAACCAGCGCTCCCATTCATCTTTGCGGTAGGTGCGCATCAGCTGCTCGTACTGCAGATCCTGCGGCGTGCGCAGGCGCACGGCGACCGCCGGCGGGCAGAGCACCGTCAGCGGCGCGTCGAACAGCTTGATATTGCAGGTGGCGGGCCAGAGGCCTTCGCCGAAGCGGATGGCGAAATCCATGCCGTCGGCCGACAGATTGACCAGGTTGTTGTGGGTCAGCACCCGTAGATCGATAAACGGGTGCGCCGTGCGGAACGCCGCCAGCCTCGGCATCAGCCAGCCGACGGCGAAGGTGCCGACCACCGCCACCGTCAGCACCTCGTGGAAATGCCCGCCTTCGAACTGCTGCAGCACCGCCTCGATGCGGTCGAAGGCGTCGTTCAACACCGGCAGCAGCGCCTGGCCTTCTTCGGTCAGATCCAGGCCGCGCGGCAGGCGGCGGAACAGCTGAATGCCCAGCTGTTCTTCCAGCATGCGAACCTGCTGGCTGACGGCGGCCTGGGTGACGCGCAGCTCCAGGCCGGCGCGGGTAAAGTTCAGGTGGCGGGCGGAGGATTCGAACGCCCGCAGGGCGTTGAGGGGAAGTCGATTGCGCATTGTCGATAGCCATAAGTTTTTCTTTATGCTGGCTGAAATTATTATCGCTTGTCAACCCGGCGGCAAAATCCGATATTTGGCGCGGCTGCTGAGAGCGTCGCGGCAGCCGTAAAGGAATGACATCATCAACCAGGGAAAGCGCCGTGCATAACGCCAATAAAAACTTTTGGCCGCGGCCGATGCCCTGCAACCTGAGAGCTTCTATCATGACGAAAATGAACCGCCTGGCGGCCGCGTTGATCGCCGCGCTGATCCTGCCGACCGCACAGGCCGCACAGCAGCAGGATATCGACGCCGTTATTCAGCCGCTGATGAAAAAATATGGCGTGCCGGGCATGGCGATCGCCGTGTCGGTTGACGGCAAACAGCAGATTTACCCGTATGGCGTGGCCTCGAAGCAGACCGGCAAACCGATCACCGAGCAGACGCTGTTCGAAGTGGGGTCGCTGAGCAAAACCTTCACCGCGACGCTGGCGGTCTATGCGCAGCAGCAGGGTAAGCTGTCGTTCAACGATCCGGCCAGCCGCTACCTGCCCGAGCTGCGCGGCAGCGCCTTCGACGGCGTCAGCCTGCTGAATCTGGCGACGCATACCTCCGGCCTGCCGCTGTTCGTGCCGGACGACGTGACCGACAACGCCCAACTGATGGCCTACTACCGGGCCTGGCAGCCGAAACACCCGGCGGGCAGCTACCGCGTCTATTCCAATCTCGGTATCGGCATGCTGGGCATGATCGCCGCCAAAAGCCTCGACCAGCCGTTTATCCAGGCGATGGAACAGGGGATGTTGCCGGCGCTGGGCATGAGCCACACCTACGTTCAGGTGCCGGCGGCGCAGATGGCCAACTATGCGCAGGGTTACAACAAGGACGATAAGCCGGTGCGGGTCAATCCCGGCCCGCTGGACGCCGAGTCTTACGGCATCAAGTCCAACGCTCGCGATCTGATTCGCTATCTGGACGCCAACCTGCAGCAGGTGAAGGTCGCACAGCCGTGGCGCGACGCGCTGGCCGCGACGCACGCCGGCTATTATAAGGCGGGCGCGTTCACGCAGGATCTGATGTGGGAGAACTACCCGTATCCGGTGAAACTGTCGCGTTTGATCGAGGGCAACAACGCCGGGATGATCATGAATGGCACGCCGGCTACCGCCATCACGCCGCCGCAGCCGGAATTGCGCGCCGGCTGGTATAACAAAACCGGCTCTACCGGCGGTTTCTCCACCTACGCGGTGTTTATCCCGGCGAAGAATATCGCCGTGGTGATGCTGGCCAACAAATGGTTCCCGAACGACGATCGGGTCGAGGCGACTTATCGCATCATCCAGGCGCTGGAGAAGCGCTGACAATCAGGGGCGCCGGCGGGGCGCCCCTACCACCGATGCTGCCGTTCACGTTGCTCGCGCATGAAATCGATAAAGGCGCGCAGTTTGAGCGGCAGATGTCTGCCGGCGGGGAAGTAGATGAAAAATCCCGACGCTTCGCTGGCGTAACCCGGCAGCACTTCCACCAGTTGCCCCTGTGCCAGCTCCTGCAACACCGTGCCCTGAAAACGCTGTGCGATACCCAGCCCCGCCAACGCCGCATCCTTGATCAGCCTGTCTTCGTTAAAAATCAAACTGCCGCTGACGTCCAGCGCGCGTTCATCGTCGCCCAGGCTGAAATACCAGGGTTCCAGTTTGCCGCTGCCGGGAAAACGGTAGCGCAGGCAGTGGTGAGCAGGCAGATCGTCCGGCGTGGCCGGTGCGCCGCAGCGCGCCAGATAGTCAGGCGAAGCGACCAGCACCCGGCGCTGGCCGTTATCGATCGGCACGGCGATCATGTCCTTTTGCAGCATGGCGTGCATGCGAATGCCGGCATCGAAACTGCCCAGCACCAGATCGGAAAAGCGGTCTTCGGTAAACAGCTCCAGCTGCACCTCGGGATAGCGCCGCTGAAACGCCGCCAGATGCGGCATCACCAGCAGCGAAGCGGCCAACTGCGGCAGCGTAATGCGCAGCAGGCCTGCCGGCTGTGCGCCCAGAGCGCGCACATCGTCCGCCGCCACATCGATCTGGCCCATGGCCGGCGACACCTTCTGATAGAACAACCGGCCCTCGTCGCTGAGGCGCACCGAGCGGCTGGTGCGGTGAAATAAGCGCACTCCCAGCTGATTCTCCAGCGCCTGAATGTTTTGCGACACCGCCGGCGGCGTGACGCCCAGTTGGTTGGCTGCGCGGGTAAAGTTACCCAGGCGTGCGACGGCTTCGAAATAGGGCAGCAGTTGCAGGAGTGAACTCATCTATTAATAACCTGTGCTTAATGATTCATTAAATTATGCCTTATTTTAATTTATGACGAACGTTTTAGACTGGTTTTACTTTCCCTCAGCGAGATAAAAATCATGTCGGCAACACAACGGGCGTTAACAGAACGGATCGCGGCGATCGATCAACAGGCGATGGCCGAAGGGCGCATCGTGGGCAGCGTGGTGCTGGTGGCGCGGCAGGGCGAAATTTGCTACGCCGGGGCGGCCGGTTATGCCGATCGCGAAGCGCGGCGGCCGATGCGGCGAGAAACGCAGTTTCGGCTGTCGTCGGTCTCCAAACCCTATACCACGCTGGCGGCGCTGCGCCTGATTGAACGGGGCAAGCTGAGCCTGGACGATGCGGTCAGCGACTGGCTGCCGTGGTTTACCCCGGCGCTGGCGGACGGCCGGCGCCTGGCGATCAAGATCCGTCATTTGCTGAGCCATACCGCTGGGCTGGACTATCGGCTGAACCAACCGCCGGCGGGCGTTTACCATCAGTTGGGGATCCAGGACGGCGTGGAGCTGTCGACGCTGACGCTGGAGCAAAACCTGCGGCTGTTGGCGCAGGCGCCGTTGCTGTCGGCGCCGGGGGAGCGCTTCAATTATTCGCTGGCGATCGACGTGCTTGGCGCGGTGCTGGAGCGAGTGACGGGCATGTCGCTGCCGCAGCTGTTTGTCGAATGGGTGGCGCAGCCGCTGGGGCTCGGCAATACCGCGTTCCATGCGACGGACGCCGCGAACCTGGCGACGCCTTATTACAATACGCCGCAGGGGCCGCGGCGCATGCCGGAAGGCGTGCGAATCGCCTTGCCGGAAGGCATGGCGGGGGGAGAAGTGACGTTCTCGCCGGCGCGCGCGCTTAACGCCGGGGCTTATCCCTCCGGCGGCGCGGGCATGGTCGGTGATGCCGACGACGTGCTGCGGCTGGTGGAGGCGCTGCGCAGCGGCGGGCAGGGCATTTTGCAGCCGGATACGGTGGCGTTGCTGCGCAGTCCGCACGTCGGCGCCGAGGCGCAAACGCAAGGGCCGGGCTGGGGCTTCGGCTTTGGCGGCGCGCTGCTGGTGGATCCAGATGCCGCGCAGACGCCGCAGCATGCCGGCACGCTGACCTGGGGCGGCGTTTACGGCCACAGCTGGTTCTTTGATCCACAGGCGCAGCTGAGCGTGGTTGTCTTGACCAATACCGCATTTGAGGGCATGTGCGGCCGCTACCCGCAGCAGATCCGCGATGCGGTTTATGCGGCGTAAATAAAAAGGGCCCCGCAGGGGGCCCTTGTTAGGTTTTCAGGCGATTACTGCGCCGGTGCCGGAGTGGGTTCCGCTTCCTGAGCCGGTTCAGCGTCTTCCGCCGGGGCGCCCAGCATGGCGAACTGGCCGATGAACTCCTGCAGCGACATCTTGTTGCCGTTCAGGTCAACCTGATTGTCAGCGTAGTGGAACTTGCTCGCGATCACGCCGTCTTTCTGGGTGGTCAGCTTGAACATCTGACCCATGGCCGCCAGGCCCTGCACTTGCTGCTGCGCCAGTTTCTGCGCGTCTTCCGCATTATAGCCCTGCAACAAGGCGGTCTTCGCGGTCACTTCGGTAGCCATCGCTTCCGGAATGGTCAGGTTGATATCCAGCTTTTTAACCGCCTGCGCGATCAACTGATCCGGCGATTGTGCCGGGGAGGCGGCCTTGCTCGGATCGGTCATCGCCAGATCCAGCGTGAAGACGCTCTCACCCTTGCTGTTTTTCCAGCTCAGCGGGGCGATGCTGAGGCTTGGGTTGCCTTTCAGCAGCAGCGGCAGGTTCTTTTGCAGCATCTCGGAGGTCTGCTGTTCGTAGACGTCCGGATCCAGGTTCTCGCCCTGCTGCAGCAGCGCCATGGTTTGGCGGTTGTAGCTGTCGGAGAAGTCTTTCAGCGCCTTGCCGTCGACGTTGTCGATTTTCAGCGTCAGTTTACCGGCACCGAAGTCGTTGCCCTGCACCTTGAGCGCGTCCATGGTGTAGTCGATCTGGCCGCCGATATTGCTGCTGCCTTGCTCGCCAAACTTGCTCACCAGATTGAAACCGTCCAACGCCACGGTATCTTTACCGTCGATCGTCAGTTTGAACTGCTTCAGCGTCATCGTCTGATCGCCGAGCTTCACGCCGAACTTGCTTTCGTTGCTGTTGCCTTTCAGGTTGAAGCCCTGGAAGGTGATCTGCTCGTTTTGGCCGAATTCGTTCGGGCTGGCGAACACGATAGTGTCGCTATTGGCGTCCAGCGCGAATTTTTTCAGATCGCGGGACACATCGGCGTCAATGGTGGCGCCGCTGAATTTCAGCGAAGATTTATCCTTCTGGTAGTCCAGTGGGATAAAGTCGATGGTGGACGCGGTATCGCCGCTGTACGAGATGCGCGAATCGGCGGTAAACAGCGATTTGCCTTTGGTGGTTTCAAACAGGCCTTTCACCGCCGGGGTGTTTTCCAGCTCGGTATGCACCGACGCCATGCTCGGCAGCAGGTTGAATTTTTTCAGCTGCGCGAACGGGAACGGACCGTGATCGATGGTTTCCAGGAACGCCACTTCTTCACCGGCTTTCAGCGCCGCATTTTCACTGGTATCCGTGCCGTCGGAACGCAGCACATAACGCACTTTACTGCTGAACAGGCCGCGCTGGTAATTTTCATAGCTCAGCTTGACGCCGGCTTTCGGCAGGTAGGCTTTCAGTTGGCCGTTGGCGTTGTCGACGACTTCGCCCATGTGCTGCTCGATCTGTTTCCCGGTGTACCAGGATGCCCCGGTCCATGCTGCGCCAAGAACGACAATGACGCTGACAGCGACTAACGATTTTTTCATAGCTCTGTTTCATCCTTTTTTTCTTATCACCCTCCGTTGCATGGGAGGGGCAAATAGGAGCCGACAAAAAACGCCCGCAGGCGTTTAATTGTGGGGGTAGCTCTCGCTTTCAGCAAGCAATTTGCTGAAATTTATCAACGGTTAGGCCAGCTGGTTATAAACCCGGGCGATGCGGCCGCTGCCGCTGACGTTGACCGGGGATTCGAACGCCCCGATAAAGCAGGACTCGCCCGGTTTGAGCGTCAGGCGTTGCCCGGATTTCTCCAGCGTCGCTTCGCCGGCGACGCAGAACACGATGGCTGCGCTTCGCTGTGCCAGCGCCTGTGGTGCGGCGGTCAAATCGTGCAGTGAGAAGGCGAAATCCTCCACCGGGATCGGGAAGAACAGCTCGTTGCCGCGTTGCTCCGGTTGGGTCAGCAGGCCGGAAGCCGGTTGCGGGCGGAACTGCAGGTTGGCCAGCAGCTCGGGCACGTCGATGAATTTCGGCGTCAGGCCCGCGCGCAGCACGTTATCCGAGTTGGCCATCACCTCCAGCGCCACGCCTTTCAGGTAGGCGTGCGGCGTTTCGGCATACAGGAACATCGCCTCGCCCGGCGCGAGCTGCACCACGTTCAGCAGCAGCGGTGAGAACAGACCGCTGTCGTCCGGATAGAAGCCGGCGATAAAGCGCACGGTATCCCAGGGTTCTCCCTGCTGGTTGTTGAGCGCGGCTTTCAGCACGCCGAGCGCCAGCGATTTTTGTTCGCCACTCATCGTCAACAGGCTGGCGAACAGGGTCGCGAGGTGCGCGGTGTCCGGCTGTTGCAGGAAGGCGGCGATGTCGTGGTGCGCGCCCGCGATCGGTTGCAGCAGGGAAACGATATCGGCCAGTTCGCGAAAGCCGTTCATCGCCAGGAACGGCGTCAGGGCGAAGACCAGCTCGGGCTTGTGATTGGGATCTTTATAGTTGCGTTCGGCGGCGCTCAGCGGGATGCCGGCGGCGTTCTCTTTCGCGAAGCCGATCTCGGCCGCCGCTTTGCTCGGGTGGACCTGGATCGACAGCGGTTGATCGGCGCAGAGCACTTTAAACAGGAACGGCAACTCGCCAAAGCGGCTGGCGACGTCAGCGCCCAGCTGCTTTGGCTGGTCTTCATCGATAAGAAAGCGCAGCGAACGCAGTGCGCCATCGGCGCCGGGCACGCGGGAAGGGCTCTTGGGATGCGCGCCCATCCACAGTTCGGCCATCGGCTGATTATCCGGGTTGGCGATGCCGTAAAGACGGGTCAGCGCATCGTGGCTGCCCCAGGCGTAATTCTGTACCGCGTTGGTCATTTTTTGCATGTCGATAAACGTCCTTTGCGTCATTGCCGCACTAATGGCAATAACTTACTGATTTTATAAGATTCGCTTCATCTGTGCCGACAACCATCATACGCCCGCGTCGGCAGGAACCTTCATGGGCGCGATCAAAAAAACGCCGGATAAGGTTGCGTCCGGCCACGCGGCCAGAGTATAGCGTGATAACGATCGGCGTCTCAAATGGCGCACCGGCCTCAAGAGAGCCCGGCAAATCCGTCAATCGATCGTAGATTGGAGGGAAAGAAATTATTGCCGACAGCGCAGGCTTTCTACGTCATTATTTATTTATCGGCATGTCAAACTATGTCGGCGGAATTTATTTTTTACCTTCTGAGCCATTCTCTTATTATTATTTTTGCGCCAAGTCGGGCGATCACACGCCGAGCTTAAACCTGAACGACAGACCGTTTTACCGTAGCCGTTAATGAGTCGATTTAACGAAACGAAAGGTCTGTTGCATGAAAAATGGTTGCCGTTGTTGGGGCTTTGCACCGGCGCAGCCCAGGGGGCGGTGATCGTCACCTATCCCTACGTGGCCCCGCGCGCCGTGGTGATAACGCCGGCGCCGATCGTCGTTGCACCCGCACCGGTCGCGCTTCCCGCCGTGACTGCACCCGTGGCGCATCCGCTGGCGCGGTGGCGACCGGGGCGTATCGCCATAATGAACGGCAGGATGCCTGCGATGAGATCAATCATTTGCAACAGCAGCGGATCGATGAACTCAATCACTTACAGGCGCAGCGCATCAATAATTTTAATTTGCGTCATGCGCGTTAATTTTCATCTCCGCGTTTATTATCCCGGTTCTTTCTTCGCCTTTATTTCGGCGCGGGTTAACCAACGGCAAATAACCGCGTCATGAATGGGTAAAAGAGATGAATCGTGCTGTGAGATAACTCTCTTAATGCGAATAGTTATTATGTCACTATACTGGGAATGCGTGCCGACGGGGGGTAGCGCGTCGGCCTAACCCTACAATTTTAGGAATTATGCTAAGGAGACAATGATGGCAGGCGTTCGTATCGAAAAAGACTCTATGGGCCCCATCGAAGTACCGGCCGACAAGCTGTGGGGCGCGCAAACCCAGCGTTCGTTGGCGCATTTCCGTATTTCCTCCGAAAAGATGCCGACCGCGCTGATCCACGCGCTGGCGTTGACCAAGCGCGCCGCCGCGCAGGTCAACGTGGATCTGGGGCTGCTGCCGGCCGAGCGGGGCGCCGCTATCATCAATGCCGCCGACGAAGTGCTGGCGGACAGCCATGCCGACCAGTTCCCGTTGTCAATCTGGCAAACCGGCTCCGGCACCCAGACCAACATGAACATGAACGAAGTGTTGGCCAACCGCGCCAGCGAGCTGCTGGGCGGCGTGCGCGGTGAAGAGCGCAAGGTGCACCCGAACGACGACGTCAATAAAAGCCAGAGCTCCAACGATGTGTTTCCCACCGCGATGCACGTGGCGGCGGTGATTGCGCTGCGCGAACACCTGATCCCCGAGCTGAAAGTGCTGCACAAGACGCTGAGCGGCAAGGCCGAAGCCTACCGCGATATCGTCAAAATCGGCCGCACCCATCTGCAGGACGCCACACCGCTGACCCTGGGGCAAGAGATATCCGGTTGGGCGGCGATGCTGGCGCACAATCTGAAACACATCGAGGACAGTATCCCGCACATTGCCGAGCTGGCGCTGGGCGGCACGGCGGTCGGCACCGGCCTGAACACCCATCCGGAGTACGCGGTGCGCGTCGCTAAAGCGCTGGCGGAGTTGACCCATCAGCCGTTCGTCACGGCGCCGAACAAGTTCGAAGCGCTGGCGACCTGCGATGCGCTGGTGCAAGGGCATGGCGCGCTGAAAGGGCTGGCGGCTTCGCTGATGAAGATCGCCAACGACGTGCGTTGGTTGGCGTCCGGCCCGCGCTGCGGCATTGGTGAGATTTCGATCCCGGAGAACGAGCCGGGCAGCTCCATTATGCCGGGCAAGGTCAACCCGACCCAGTGCGAAGCGATGACCATGCTGTGCGCTCAGGTGCTGGGTAACGACGTGGCGGTGAACATTGGCGGCGCTTCCGGCAACTTCGAGTTGAACGTGTTCCGCCCGATGGTGATCCACAACTACCTGCAGTCGATCCGCCTGCTGGCCGACGGCATGCAGGGCTTTAACGAGCACTGCGCGGTGGGAATTGAACCGAACCGCGATCGCATCTCCCAATTGCTGAACGAATCGCTGATGCTGGTGACGGCGCTCAATACCCATATCGGTTATGACAAGGCGGCGGAAATCGCCAAGAAAGCGCACAAGGAAGGGCTGACGCTGAAAGCCGCGGCGCTGAAGCTCGGCTACCTGACCGAAGCGCAGTTCGACGAGTGGGTGCGGCCGGAAGCGATGGTCGGCAGCATGCAGAAATAATGACGTCATGCCTAAATGGGGCGCGGTTGCGCCCCGTCTTTTCAAGCCAACATCTCTAGCACCGATAACAGCGCCTGCGGCTCTGGCCGCTGGGTGTAATCGGCGTGCGCTTCGGCGTAGACAATACGGCCATCGCGGGCGATGACGAATCGCGCCGGCAGCGGCAGCGTCCAGCTGTCATCCTGGTTGAACTGCGCCAGATCGAGGCCGAGCCGCTGTTGATACAGGGCGATCAGCGCGTCCGGCAGGCGGTAACGCAGGCCGAACTGGGCCGCCAGACGGTTGCCTGTATCGCTGAGCAACGGAAAAGTGAGATCGTGATCGCGCGCGGCCTGGCGGCTATGCACCGCGCTCTGCGGCGAAACGGCCAACAACTGCGCGCCGTACTGCGTGATGGCGGGCAATGCGGCCTGCAGCGCCTGCAGATCGAGCGTACAGTAAGGGCACCAGATCCCGCGATAGAAACTGACGACCAGCGGCCCTTTTGCCAACAGCGCCGTGGAAGAGCATGGTCGGTTTTCGCTGTCCGACAGTGTAAAGCCGGGCGCGGCGTCGCCGACCTTCAGGGCGCGTTCGGCCATGCCCGACGCGATCTGCGTCTGGATCGCTTCACGCATCAGCGCGTGATCTTGCGCCGCGAGTTTGAACGGCAGTTGGTCGGCTTCTAATGCCGCTTTGAAGGCATCGAGTTTGTCTTGCAGTGTCATGCGTTCTCCTGACGGGAATGGGGGGAGCGTTCATCTTGCCCATTCCGAAATAGCGCGTGTAGACTGCAATAAATGCTAACTGTTATTCCAGCAAGGAATGCCATGGGTAAATTTGCTGATTACGAAACCTATGCCTGCGTTTACGAGAGCGGCTCCTTTACCGCGGCGGCGCGGAGGCTGCACATGGGGCAGCCGGCGGTCTCAAAAGCGGTGGCGCGGCTGGAACAGCAGCTCGGCACGCGCCTGATGCTGCGCTCGACCCACGGCCTGCAGCCGACGGATGCGGGACAGCAGCTGTATCAACGCACCCGGCGCATTCTGAACGAGCTGGCGGAGACGGAAGCGCTGGTGCAGAGCGCCGGCGAGACCCTGAGCGGCCGGTTGCGGGTCGCTTCGGCGGCGGTGTTCGCCCGCATCGTTCCCTTGCCTGATTTGACGGCGTTTATGCGCGCCAATCCACGGTTGCATGTTGATCTGCTGCTGGATGACGGCAATCTGTCGCTGATTGAAGAAGGCATCGATATTGCCCTGTGTGTTGGCGAGTTGGAGGATTCCGGTTTTACCGCCCGCAAGCTGGGTGAGGTAAAGCAATGCGTGATCGGCACGCCCGGCTATTTTGCCGCTGCCGGTATGCCGCAGCGGCCGGAAGATCTGTTGCAGCACGAGATGGTGATTTACCATCGCCGTGGCGGCGGCGAGCAGTGGCGCTTCAGCCGCGAAGGGGAACAGCGCGCGCTGCGGTTGCCGGGGCGCATGCGGGTTAACGCGGCGGAGTGCGTGCGCGAGTTGGTGCTGGCGGGCTTTGGCGCCACCGTCGCCAGCGAAGGCCTGTTTCGCAGCGAGCTGCAAAGCGGGGCGGCGATCGCGGTATTAGCGGACTGGCAACTGCCGCCGCTGGCGCTGTGGGCGGTGTTCCCCGGCGGCCATTTCGTTTCGGCCAAGGCGCGGGCCTTTGCCGATTTTGTCCAAACCGCGCTATGCAGGGAGCCGTGATATGTCGCGCGCACAACGTTTACTCGATCTGATGCAGCTGCTGCGCAACCACCGTTATCCGGTGGCGGGCCATGCGCTGGCGCAGACGCTGGGCATCAGCATGCGCACCCTGTACCGCGATATCGCCACGCTGCAGCAGCAGGGGGCGGAAATCGCCGGTGAGGCGGGCGTCGGCTATGTGCTGCGCCCCGGCTTTATGCTGCCGCCGCTGATGTTCTCGCCGGCGGAGACAGAAGCGCTGGTGCTGGGGATGCGCTGGGTCAGCCGCCGCGGCGACAGCCAACTGGCGAGCGCGGCGGGTCAGGCGCTGGCCAAGATCGCCGCGGTGCTGCCGCCGGCGCTGCGGGAGGAGCTGGAAGCCAATACGCTGCTTATCGCGCCGGTTCAGGCGCCGCCGGTGGCGGATAAGATGCGGGTGCTGATCCGAGACACCATCCGCTGCGAGCGCAAACTGCATATCGACTACCTCGATCTGGCGGGGCAGCGCAGCGAACGCCTGCTGTGGCCCTTTGCGCTGGGCTTTTTCGATCAGTTTCAGATGTTGGTCGCCTGGTGCGAGCTGCGTCAGGCCTTTCGCCATTTTCGTCTCGATCGCATTCAGGCCGCCACACCGCTTGCACAGCGCTATCCGCGTGGCCGACGGCGGCTGCTGAAAGAGTGGCGCCTCAGCGAGGGCATTGCGGAGCAATAGCGGCACGCTGCTGCCATAAACTGTCAGTCGCGCGCCTTAGTCTGTGCCTATCGGGAACCGGCCGGTTCCCATCACCCAAAGGACAGACCGATGACCCTTCCCAGCATGACCCTGCTTTACGTCGACAACCCGCTCAACAGCGCCGCCTTTTATCAACGTCTGCTGGGGCAGGCGCCGGTGGAGCTTTCGCCCGGCTTTGCCCTGTTCGTGCTCAACAACGGCTTCAAGCTGGGGATGTGGGCCAAACAGGGGGTAAAACCCGCCGCCACGCTGACCGGCGGCGGCGGTGAACTGGGCTTTTTATGCCAGGATCCGCAAGAAGTGGAGGCGCGCTATAACCAGTGGCGTGAGCTTGGGCTGACTATCGAGCAAACGCCGACCGAGATGGAGTTCGGTTACACCTTCGTGGCGCGAGATCCGGACGGCCATCGCCTGCGGGTGTATGCCCTCAGCGAGTAGCGTCGTCGGTATACAGGTGCAGACGCGGCACCAGCAGCCGCAGCGGCCTGGCGTCGGGTTTGTAACGGTGTTTCACCGCCTCGGCGTCGTAGTTGAGCAGTTCGCCGATCTTCGGCACCACGGCGCCGCTTTCAACCTGACACAGGGCGATCAGCGGCAGCGGGCAGGGGTGCTGCACCTGTTTTTGCTGCTGCTGATACCACACCCGGGCGATCGGCTGCACTTTTACCGGCCGTTTGATCTTCAGCGTCGCCTGCTGCGGCAGCCGGCTGACGTCGTCTATTTCGCGGCTGACCAGGGCGGCCCACTGTTCACGGCTGTGCGGCGGCACCGCGCGGCCGGCTTTCAGGCTTTTCTCCAGCTGCGCCAGAATGTCGTCCCGCTTGACGTTTTTGATGATGTGCTTGTTGGCCCAGCCGAAGCGCACGGAGTCGGGATTGCTCAGGGCGGTGAGGGTGCGATAGGCGCTGAGGGTAATCAGCCCGTGCAGATGGGTGTGCACGAACTCGAAACGCTGCTCCGGCGCCAGGCCGGAATCGACGGTGATAATCTGCTCCAGTTCGCCCTTCAGGCGGTTTATCAGCGCCAGCTGCGTTTGCAGCGCCTGATACTCCGGCGGCTCCACCGCCAGACAGATGACGCCGGGCAGGCGCACGGCGGCCTTGCTGCTGACATTCTCCCGGTTATGGTGGATGAACAGCCGCTGATAATGTTCCAGCGCCAGATCGCGCGCCGCTTGCCCCACATGCTGCTCGACCGCGATATGCGAAATGGCCTGATGTTCCTGGCCTTTTTCAACCTCCGGCAGGCTGAACACCCGCGCCGCCAGCAACCGCAGCGGGGTGATCTGCTGCTGCAATGCGCCGAGCGCCTGCTCCAGCTCGTTAAAGCAGGCGTTCATTCGGCCAATCACATCGTATCTGCTCATCGCACACTCCCATATTAGTTACAACATACTATAGAAGAGTGGCCGACTGGGGGCAACATCGGCAAACGAAGAGGGAGCGGCTTCACTGGCCACCCGGCTTGCCAGCGAAAAATACGCCAGAGGGACTTCTACAGCAGGGTGTGAAATAGACTTTGCATTGATAGGGGTTTGATTCATTGATGGATTTTTTCTGTTGGTTGATATTTTGTTTGATCCATTTTCCGCTTGCCGTTGTCCAATCGCTGGAACAAACAGAATGGCAGGACGCTATGAGCCCCTCGGGTTATCTTTTCTTCTGTCATTAACGGGTGCTTTAAACGGAGGTTTACTGTGGATATTAAACAGAAAGTCAAAAACATGACGCTGGAAGAGAAGATCGGGCAAAAAATCATGCTGGATTTTCGCTACTGGGATCAGAACGGTAGCAGCAATCAGGATATGACCGTTCCCGATGCAGCCATTGGCAAGCTGATCACCGATAACCACATCGGTGGGGTGATCCTGTTTGCCAATAATCTGAAAGACAAGCAGCAGATCAAAACGTTGACGGCCTGGTATGCCGCGCTGAAAACCCACGCGGGCGTTCGTTTGTTTATTGGCACGGATAACGAAGGCGGTAACGTTTTCCGGCTGCCGCGCGGCGACTACGCCTCATTCCCCGGCAATATGGCGCTGGCGGCGGCGATCGAGGGCGGTGCGGATAAACAGCTCGCCGTTGAACAGGGCAAACTGATGGCCCAGGATATGCGCGCGTTGCATATCAATACCAACTTTGCCCCGGTCGTGGACGTCAACACCAACCCGTTCAACCCGGTGATTAACGTTCGCGCCTTCAGCGATGATAAGAACACCGTTGCCCGCCTGGCGGAAAACATGGTGGCGGGCATGAAACAGCAGGGGCTGATCACCGCGTACAAACACTTCCCCGGCCATGGCAGCACCTCCACCGACTCGCATACCGGTTTGCCGCGCGTCGATCGTACGCGGGAAGAAGCTTTTGCCATTGATATCGCCCCTTATAAACAGGCCATTGATCGCTGCGCGGCGCCGGATATGGTGATGACTGCGCATATTCAGTACCCCGCACTGGATAACAGCCAGATCGACACCCGCAACGGTGAAAAAATCACGGTGCCGGCCACCATGTCGCGCGAAATCCAGACCCAGATCCTGCGCAATGAGCTGGGTTATGCCGGCGTAACGATTTCAGACGCGCTGGATATGGGCGCGATTGCCGAGCATTTCAGCCAGCAAACAGCGGCTGAAAACGTGTTTACCGCCGGGGTGGATATTGCTCTGATGCCTGTCAGCATCGCCTCGCCGGCGCAGGCGAGCCTGCTGCCCGAGCTTATCCGCTACATTGCGCAGCGGGTGAAAACCGGGCATCTCAGCGAGGCCGATATTGATGCCTCTGTCGAGCGCATTTTGCGCCTCAAATTGCGCCATCACCTGATGGGCCATAGCGATAAACCCTGTTCCCACGACGTTTCGTCCTCCGCGCATCAGCTGGAGAAACGGATTGCCGATCGTTCCATTACCGTGGTTATCAACCGTCAATGTCTGCTGCCGTTAAAGGACAAAGCGCTGCGCTACTTTATTCTGACTCCGTGGGGCGAGCAGGCCAACGGCATTGCGAACGTGATGGCGCAGGAGGGCTACCAGAACGTCGTGGCCGCGAAGGAAACGGAACTGAGCGACGCCCAGGTCAGGGAACATATTGCCGGCTGCGACGTGTTCTTGCTTGGAACCCTCTCAACCCGCTTTACGCCTGCCGAGCAGGATGGGGTCGTGACCGCCGCCACCGGATCGGGTAATGACAGCAGCCCTTATCCGGGCTGGCTGAAATACGCCGCCGAGCAGGGGAAAAAACGCGTTCACCTCTCATTGCGCGCGCCTTACGATATCGTGAACTATGCCGCAGACGTGGATGCGGCTGTCGCCACCTATTCTTACTACGGGTATGACAGCGGCGTATGGCGTGGCCCTTCGATGATATCGCTGGCGCAGGTGCTGACGGGGAAAATCAGACCGCACGGAAAACTGCCGGTTAATACCTGGCATGACTACGATGAGCAAACCAATACCGGCAAGGTGGCGTTCCCTCGCGGGACGGGGCTGAGCTGGTGATGGGATAAGGAGAGGCGTCGTCTGAGAAGGGCGGCGCCGGTAGCTAAACCGCGTTGATAAAGCGGGCGGTTTCTTGCTCCGCACGCCGCGACATGGGATAACCGTCACTCACGGAAGGAGAACATTTATGCCGACAGGCGCAACAAAACTAGGCGGATGGCTGTTGATGGCCGCCATGCTGGGCGTGAGCGGATGCGCCAAACCCCCTGAGCCGGAAAAGCCTCCGCAGCCTGTACCGCCGGCAACGCCGATGCGGGGCATCTGGCTGGCCACGGTCATTGGCTTGGACTGGCCGCCGGCGGCCTCGCTGAAAGCGGAATCCATGCAAGAGCGGGTGCGTCTGCAGAAGCAGGGGCTGACGGACGCGCTGGACGACATGGTGAAAACCGGGATTAACACGGTGTATTTTCAGGTTAAACCGGACGGCACGGCCCTGTGGCGTTCTGACATCTTGCCCTGGTCGGAGGTATTGACCGGCACCGTGGGCCAGGATCCGGGTTATGATCCGCTGGCCTTTATGCTGACAGAAGCGCACCGACGCGGCATCAAAGTGCATGCCTGGCTGAACCCTTATCGGGTTTCCATGAATACCCGACAGCAAACGATTGATGCACTCAATCATACGCTGCAGTCGCCGCCGGCCAGCGTCTATGCGCTGCATCCCGACTGGATACGCACCGCCAGCGATCGCTTCGTGCTCGACCCCGGCCTGCCCGAGGTGCGCAACTGGATCACCGGCGTGGTGGCTGAAGTCGTCAAAAACTACGATGTCGACGGCATTCAGTTTGACGATTATTTCTATTACGAAACGCCGCAATCGCCGCTGGATGATGAAAAGACGTATCGCGCATACGGCAAAGGGTTTGCAGACAAGGCCGACTGGCGAAGAGACAACACGCTGCAATTGATAAAACAGGTTTCCGCCACCGTCAAAGCACTGAAGCCCGCGGTCGCGTTTGGCGTCAGCCCGGCGGGCGTATGGCGAAAAAAAGCGGACGATCCTGCCGGTTCGGCGACGCGGGCCGGCGCGCCGTCGTACGATACGGCCTATGCCGATACGCGCCAGTGGGTCAAACTGGGGCTGCTCGACTATATCGCGCCGCAGCTGTATTGGCCTTTCGATCGTGAAATTGTTCGCTACGACGTGCTGGCCAACTGGTGGGCCGAGGTGGTGAAAGACACGCCGGTTCGGCTCTATGCCGGGGTGGCGCTGTATAAAGTGGGCACGCCATCGGCCAGCGAGCCGGCCTGGACCGTCGACGGCGGCGTCCCCGAGCTGAAAAGGCAGTTGGATCTCAACGAGAGCCTGCCGGGGATGGGGGGAACCATCCTGTTCCGGCAACGTTATCTGACCGAGCCGCAAACGGACAAGGCGGTGGAGTACCTGCAAACTCGCTGGCAACCCGGTCAATAATCACGGGCTATGGCATGACGAGCCGCGGCTAACCACCGCGGCTTTTTCCATTCACAGGCGCGCCGCTTCCGGCAGCCGTTTCAGGTAATGCACCACCAGCAGCGCCAGCAATAGCATCAGGCTGATAAATGCCGCCACGCCATTCCAGCCGAAGCTGTGCCAGAACACGCCGCCCAGGGTGCCGGCCACGCTGGAGCCGACGTAATAGCAGAACAGATACAGCGACGACGCCTGGCCTTTGGCGCGGCGCGCACGGCGGCCGATCCAGCTGCTGGCCACCGAGTGGGCGGCGAAGAAACCGGCGGTGAACAGCATCATGCCGATAAAGATCGCCGGCACCTGCGGCAGCGCGGTAATCAGGATCCCGATCAGCATAATCACGATCGACGCCAGCAGCACCGGGCCGCGCCCGAAGCGCGAGGTGAGCGCGCCGGCCTTGGGCGAACTGTAGGAGCCGGTGAGGTACACCACCGACAGCAGGCCGACGATCGCCTGGCTCAGGTGATAAGGATCCGCCAGCAGGCGATAACCGATGTAGTTGAACAGGGTGACGAAGCTGCCCATCAGCAGGAAACCTTCCGCGAACAGCAGCGGCAACCCTTTATCGTGCCAATGCAGTTTGAAGTTGATCAGCAGGGTGCGCGGGCGCAGCGAGCTGGCGCGAAAATGCCGCGAAGCGGGCAGGATGCGCCAGAACATGCAGGCGGCGGCGAGGGCGAACAGACCGATGACCCCGAGCGAGACGCGCCAGGAGAAGAAGTCGGTCAGCACCCCGGTCACCAGACGGCCGCTCATGCCGCCGATCGAGTTGCCGCTGATGTACAACCCCATCGAGAAGGCGACGAAGCTGGGGTGGATCTCTTCGCTGAGGTAGGTCATGCCGACCGCGGCGACGCCGCTCAGCGACAGGCCGATCAATGCGCGCATCAGTAAAATGCCGTGCCAGCTGGTCATAAAGGCGCAAATCAACGTGCAAACCGCCGCCAGCAGCAGCGCCACCACCATCACCGACTTGCGGCCGATGGCGTCGGACAGCGGCCCGGTAAACATCAGGCCGATCGCCAGCAGGCCGGTGGAGACCGAGAGCGACAGGCTGCTTTCCGCCGGCGAGACGCCGAAGTCTTGCGACAGCACCGGCAGGATCGGCTGCACGCAGTAAAGCAACGCGAAGGTCGCCAGCCCGGCGGAAAACAGCGCCAGCGTGACGCGCATAAACTGCGGCGTGCCGCGTTCGATATAGGGGAGTTTATTGTTGAGGGTGGAGCGTTTTACTTTTGGCGCAGCGGCCGCGTCATCGTTGGCGGCCAGCGTCGACGGCATCACGGCCGCAGAACGCACAGGGGTTGTCACAGCGTTTCCTTACCGAACTTCGGGGAGATAAACAGACACTTTGCAGATAACAAAATGATAGGGAGCGGCGAATTTTTTGTCTAATATATTAATAATTACAATTAAGACTTTTTAAATATGAATATCGAGTTGAGACACCTGCGTTACTTTATCGCCGTGGCCGAAGAGCTGCATTTTGGCCGCGCCGCCGAGCGGTTGCGCATCTCCCAGCCGCCGCTCAGCCAGCAAATTCAGGCGCTGGAAGAGATGGTCGGCGCGCGGCTGCTGGCGCGCAACAACCGCAACGTCAGTTTGACCCAGGCCGGGGAGATGTTCCTCAAAGAAGCCTATCAGGTGCTCGATCAGGTCGGCCGCGCGGCGGAAAAGGCGGCGCGCCTGGATCGCGGCGAACTGGGGGAAATGACCATCGGCTTTACCTCTTCCGCGCCCTTTATCGGCGTGGTGGCGCGCAGCCTGCGCGCCTTTCGCCAGCAGTCCCCGCAGGTGCACATCAAGATGCGCGAAATCAACACCAAACAGCAGATCGAACCGCTGCTGAACGGCGAACTGGATCTGGGGGTGATGCGCAACACGCGGCTGCCGGAAGCGCTGCACTATCAGCTGCTGCTGCGTGAACCGCTGGTGGCGGTAGTGCCGGAAGGGCATCCGCTGGCGGAAACGCCCGGCGGCGCGCTGCGGTTTCAACATTTGGCGCGGGAGCCGTTCGTGTTCTTCTCGCGCGAAGTGGGCACCGCGCTGTACGACGAAATTCTGCTGCTGCTCGGCAAGGCCGGCATCACCCCGTATATCACCCAGGAAGTGGGGGAAGCGATGACTATCATCGGGCTGGTCTCCGCCGGGTTGGGAGTTTCGATTCTGCCGGCGTCTTTCGCCCGGGTGCGGGTGGACGGCGTGCGCTATTTGCCGCTGGCGGAGCCGGACGCCACCACCGAAGTGTGGCTGGTGCACCACCGCCGGCGGCCGTTGACCGCGGCGGCGCAGTCGCTGATGGCGTTGATGCTGAAATGACGTTGAGCTTGGGCAAATAAAAATCAATTCACGCTGAAATTGCGAGGAATTTGTGCAGCAAATCACATAACGAATCAAATAGTTGACGCTGTATGACAAAAGCCCCACCATAACCCCTAGTCTTTATTTAGAAGCGCGAAAAATAGTAGGAGCCGGTTTGTGATTGCGGTTGGGCAGCCTGGGCATATCGATCAAATCAAACAGACCAATGCGGGGGCGGTTTATCGGCTAATCGATCAACTGGGTCCGATTTCGCGCATCGAACTGTCAAAACGCGCGCAGCTGGCGCCCGCCAGCATCACCAAGATCGTGCGCGAGCTGCTGGAAGCCCATTTGGTCAAGGAAACCGAGTACCAGGAGATCGGCAGCCGGGGGCGCCCGGCGGTGGGGCTGGTGTTGGACACCGAAGCCTGGCACTACCTGTCCGCCCGCATCAGCCGCGGCAGCATCACGCTGGCGCTGCGCGATCTCAGCAGCAAGCTGGTGGTGGAGGAACAGCTGCCGCTGGCGGCCGAACACCCCGAACCGCTGCTGAAACGCATCCTGACCGAAGTCGATCAGTTCTTTATCCGCCACCAAAGCAAGCTGGAACGGCTGACGGCGATCGCCATTACGCTGCCGGGCATGATCGATGTGCAGTCCGGCGTGGTGCACCGCATGCCGTTTTACGACGTGCTGGAGATGCCGCTCGGCCCGGCGCTGGAAACCCGCACCGGCCTGCCGGTTTACCTGCAGCACGACATCAGCGCCTGGACCATGGCCGAGGCGCTGTACGGCGCCTCGCGCGGCAGCCAGAACGTGATTCAGGTGGTGATCGACCACAACGTCGGCGCCGGGGTGATCACCGGCGGCCATGTGTTGCACGCCGGCAGCCACAGCGTGGTGGAGATCGGCCACACCCAGGTCGATCCCTACGGCAAACGCTGTTACTGCGGCAACCACGGCTGTCTCGAAACCGTGGCCAGCATTGAGAACATGCTGGAGATCGCCCAGCAGCGGCTAAGCGGCTCGATGAGCTCCAGCCTGCACGGCGCGCCGCTGACCGTCGAATCGCTGTGCGACGCCGCGCTGGCGGGCGATCAGCTGGCGCGGGACATCATTCTCGGCGTCGGCCACAGCGTGGGGCGCATTCTGGCTATCATGGTCAACCTGTTCAATCCCGAGAAGATCCTGGTGGGCTCGCCGCTCAACCGCGCGGCGGAGATCCTGCACCCGGCCATCGCCTCCTGCATTCGCCAGCAGGCGCTGCCGGCCTACAGCGAGCAGGTCAAGGTCGAATCCACGCAGTTCTTCAATCAGGGCACCATGCCCGGCGCGGCGCTGGTGAAAGAGGCGCTGTATAACGGTTCATTGCTGGTGCAGCTGCTGCAAGGCTAACATCAGAACCTCTTATTAATTCCGCAAAAGATTGAGCTACCTCAAGCCCCTAAGCGGCAGCATCCCCTAGAATTTTTCCGAAAGACTTCTTCGCCGCCGGTGCGGCGATACATTGTTAACGGGGCATTCTGGGGCATTTTATTCATGTTGAAGCGTTTATTTGTGACAGGCACGGATACCGACGTCGGTAAAACCGTGGTTTCCCGCGGGTTGATGCAGGCGCTGGCCGCCGAAGGCCGTTCGGTGGCCGGCTACAAGCCGATCGCCGCGCGCTGCCAGGAAACCAGCGAGGGCATCCGCAATAAAGACGCTTTGGTATTGCAGGCATCTTCAACCCTGCCGCTGTCCTACGAGGAGATCAATCCCATCACCTGCCTGGATGAGGTGTTTCATGCGCATGCGACCGAGGACATCAACTATGGCGTGATGAGCAGCGGTCTGCGGGATCTGTCGACCAAAGCCGATACGGTGGTGGTGGAAGGCAGCGGCGGTTGGCGGGTACTGATGAACGATCTGCGGCCTTACGCCGAGTGGGTGGTGCAGGAACAGCTGCCGGTGGTGCTGGTGGTGGGCATCAAGCTGGGCTGCGTCAGCCACGCGTTGCTGACCGCACAGTCGATTATCAACGACGGCCTGCCGTTGCTGGGCTGGGTCGCCAACCGCATCAACCCGGGGTTGGCTCACTATGCTGAAACCATCGCGGCGCTGCAGCAGCGCATTTCTGCGCCGCTGCTGGGTGAAATCCCGTATCTGCCGCGCGCGGAGCAGCGCGAACTGGCGCACTATCTCGACATCTCCACGCTGCTGCGCTAGCGCGCTCAGGCCAGGAAAGGGGCCAACAAACGGGCGGAGACAAACAGCCCCAGGCCGTACACCGTATGCACCAGCAGGCTGATGATGCGGCTACGCGTCGGATTGGGGGTGTTCGCCGCCGCCACGCCAAAGCCCAACGCCGGCTGCATCACGAAGAAGGGCGCCGCCAGGCTCAGCCAGCCGCTCAACAGCGCGACCAGCGGCGTCGGCGCGGCGTACCACGCGATGCCCGCCAAGCCGAGCGGGATAAAGGCGAAGGCGACGCCGATCGCGTAGTGCAGCAGCCATCCCATCGCTTTTTCTCCCCACCGCACCGGCGCAGCCATGATCGGAGCGTGATAAAACCGGCCGTCGAACAGGCCGATAAACCAGCGGCCGACCAGCGCGTAGTTAAGGGGCGGGATGCCCAGCACGCGCTTTTGCACGATGGCCCACAGATCGGTGCACAGCGTGGCGCCCACCCCGGTCAGCACAATCATCAGTAAAATTTCTGTCGTCATTTTCGTGTCCTTAAAGTCACTCATGGTGTAATGTGCGCACAGTGTGCAACTTAAAGTCGACTTCAAGTCAATGGAAAAAGAACTGGATATTGGCGAGGTGGCGCGTTTGAGCGGCATCGCGCCCTCGGCGCTGCGGCATTACGAGAAAAAGGGGCTGATCGCCTCGATAGGCCGCAACGGTTTACGTCGCCAATACGCCGCCGGCGTGCTGGATCAACTGAAGCTGATCGCCCTTGGGCGGCTGGCGGGATTCACGCTGGATGAGATCGCCTCGCTGTTTGACGAGCGGGGGCGCATCGCCCTCGATCGCCGGCTGCTGGCGGCGCGGATTGAAGAACTGGATCGCACCCTGCGGCGTCTGGGGCAGGTGCGCGCCGGTTTGCAGCACATGGTCGATTGCCCTGAACCGGAGCACCTGCAGTGCCCGCAGTTCAGGAAGCTGCTGCAGCAGGGCGAGTTTTAAGCCTCGCGTTTGGGCGGCGGCGCGGTGTGGTAGACCGATACCGGCCGCAGGCCGCGCGACACGGTGGTGGCGATCACGCAGGCCAGCAGAATGCCGGGCAGCAGCGCGTATTCGCCGGTCATTTCAAATACCATCAGCGCCGCCATGATCGGCGCATGGGTGGTGGCGGCCAGCAGGGTAGCCATGCCGGTCAGCGCCAGCAGCAGCGGCACCGCCGTATCCATGCCCGGCCACAGGCCGAACAGCTGGCCGATCATCGAACCGAGCGCGGCGCCGACGAACAGCGTCGGGGTGAAGACCCCGCCGGGCGCGCCCGACCCGCTGCTGGCGAGGATCGCCAACAGCTTGCATACCAGGATCGCCCCCAGCAGCAACACCCCCGGCGGCGCGATCAGCAGCGCCTGCACCACGCTGTAGCCATTGCCCCATACCTGCGGGAACAACAGCGAAAGCAGCCCGACGATCAGGCCGCCCAGCGCCAGCTGCAGCGGCGGCTTCAGGCGCAGCGATCGGAACGCGCGGCCGGTGGCGGTCATCAACCATAAAAACAGCGGCCCGCCGGCGCCGGCCACCACGCCGACCAGCGCCATCAGCAGGTATTGCGTCGGCAAGGGGGCGGCGAGCGGCGTCACCAGGTAGAGCGGCGCCTGGCCGCCGTTGAGCAGGTTGGTCATCAGCAGGGCGCTGACCGCGGCGATCACCACCGGGCCGAGCGAGGCCAGCATCAGGGTGCCGAACAGGATCTCGGCGATAAACAGGCTGCCCGCCAGCGGCGCATGATAGGCGCTGGCCATCCCGGCGGCGGCGGCGCAGGCCACCCACAGTTTCCATTCTTTCTCGTGCGTAAAGCGCTGGGCAAACAGCGAGCCCACCAGCGCCGCCAGCAGGATCATCGCGCCCTCACGGCCGATGGCGCTGCCGCTCGACACCACCAGCAGCGACGCCAGGCACTTCACCAGGCTGGCGCCGGTGTCCAGCTTGCCGTTGCCGGTCTCGATCGCTTCCATATAGTCGGTGGGCGCCGCCGGGCGCTGGTGGCGGTAGCGCTGGTGAACATACAGCAGCAGACCCGCCGCCAGCCCGCCCAACGCAGGCGTCAGGGCGCGCCGCCAGCCGGGCAGCGCGGCGGCGGCGGCCACCAGACTGCCGTCGGCATTGCCGAGCAACAGCCACTCGAGGCCAATCATCGAACGGTGGAACAGCCACACCGCCAGGGCGGCGGCGACGCCGATGAACACGGCGATAAACAGGCTGCGCAGCAGGGCGCGATAGTGGTGCAGGTGGACCAATCTTTTCATGCGTGGGCGGCGTCGTGAGAAAAATCAAAGGGTCATCAGCGCATTGTGCTTGGCGCTCCGGCCGATGACCAGTGAATCTTTATCAAACTGCGGCATGGGCGGGGCGGTCGGCGCCCCGGCGGGGGTTATTGCGGCGTCAGAACCCGGCGCGTGCGGCCGGAGCTGAGGTAGTCGGCGATATAATCCTGCGAGATTTCGCCGCTGTAGCGGCCGTCTTCATCGACGATCGGCATCCAGGACGTATTGTGCTCATACAGCTTCGACAGCACCACGCGCAGGTTCTCTTCCGCGCGGGCGGTGACGCGAAAGCGGTGCAGGCTATCGGCGCATACCCCCGGCGCACCGCGCGCCTCGCGGCGTTTGACGTAACCCAGCGGTTTGCCGTCGGCGTCCACTACCGTCACCGAACGTGCATCGATATCGTCCATCAACCCGAATGCCTCTGTCAGCGGCGTTTCCCGGCGCACCGTCACCGTCTCTTGTTGGTCTGCCACGTCGCCGGCCTGCACCAGCAGCAGGCGCTTCAGCGTGCGATCCTGGCCGACAAAGGAGGCGACGAAGTCGTTCGCCGGGCGCGCCAGCAGCTCATCGGCGCTGGCGTTCTGCACGATCTTGCCCTGGCGGAACACCGCGATGCGATCGCCGAGCTTCAGTGCTTCGTCGATGTCGTGGCTGACCAGCATCACGGTCTTCTTCAGCTGACGCTGCATGTCGAGAAACTCGTTTTGGATGGTTTCGCGGTTGATCGGATCCACCGCGCCGAAGGGTTCATCCATCAGCAGCACCGGCGGATCGGCCGCCAGCGCGCGGATCACGCCGATGCGCTGCTGCTGCCCGCCGGACATCTCTTTCGGGTAGCGGTGCAAAAAGCGCTTGGGATCCAGCGCCACCATGCTCATCAGCTCCTCGGCGCGATCGTGGCAGCGTTTTTTGTCCCAGCCCAGCATGCGCGGCACCACGGTGATGTTCTCCTCGATGGTCATGTTGGGGAACAGGCCGATCTGCTGGATGACGTAGCCGATTTTGCGGCGCAGGCTGACGGTATCCAGCGCGCTGGTGTCTTCGCCGTTGATCAGAATGGTGCCGCCGGTGGGTTCGATCAGGCGGTTGATCATCTTCAGCGTGGTGGTTTTGCCGCAGCCGGATGGACCGAGCAGCACGCAGATTTCGCCTTCCGGCACGTCCAGATTGATGTTGTCGACGGCGTTGAACGGCGTGCCGTTCTTCTGCATGAACTGTTTGGTCAGATTTTCCAATTTAATCATGAGCGGATCCCCTTGGGCGTGAGCGCAATTTGCAAGCGGTGCAATAACCAATCGAGGACGATCGCCAGCAGGCTGATCATCACGGCGCCGGTAATCAACTGGCGGATGTCGCTGCTGCTGATGCCGTTGAGCAGCAGCAGGCCGAGGCCGCCGGCGCCGATCACGGCGGCGATCGCCATCACGCCGATATTCATCACCACGGCGGTGCGAATGCCGCCGAAAATCACCGGCAGCGCTACCGGGATCTCCACCCAGCGCAGGCGTTGCCAGAAGGTCATGCCGATGCCGCGGCCGGCTTCGCGCAGCCCGCCGGGCAGGTTGTCGAGCGCGGTGTGGGTGTTGCGCACGATCGGCAGCAGCGAATAGAGGAACACCGCGGTGATCGCCGGCACGTAGCCGATGCCGTGGCCGATTAAGGAAAACAGCGGGATCATCAGCCCGAACAGGGCGATGGAGGGCACGGTCAGCACCAGCGTGGCCAGGCTCAGCACCGGCGTCGCCAGCCATTTGTGGCGGACGATCAGTACGCCGAGCGGCACGCCGATCAGGATCGCCAGGCCGACGGCGATGCCGACCAGCAGCAGGTGTTCCAGCGTCAATCCGGCGATATAGGCCCAGTTTTGCCAGGCGTAAAGTAAGGTATTCATCATGCCTCCTAAATCAGGCCGCGCTGCTTGAGGAACGCGTCGGCGACCTGTTGCGGCGTCTGGTAGTCGATATCCACTCTGGCGTTAAGCTCGGTGATCACCTGATTGTTGAACTGTTTCGACAGCGTGTTCAGCGCCTCCTCCAACCCCGGCGTGTTTTGCAACACGTCGGCGCGCACCACCGGCGTGACCGCATAGCTCGGGAAATAGCCTTTGTCGTCTTCGAGCACCTGCAGATCGAAGCCTTTCACCCGGCCGTCGGTGGTGTACACCAGCCCGGCGTCGACGAAGCCGTCGCGGATGGCGTTGTAGACCAGGCCGGGATCCATCTGGCGGATTTGCGGGCGATCCAGCGGCATGTCGTACAGCGCCTGCATCGGCTTCAGGCCGTCCGAGCGGCCGGCAAATTCCAGATCCAGTCCCAGCAGCCAGTTGTGTTTCGGGTCGGTTTTACGCACCTGTTCCACTTTGGCCACCAGCTGCGACATCGTGCGGATCTGCTCTTTTTCCGCGCGCCGGCGCTGCATGGCGAAGGCGTAGGTGTTGTTCATGTCCGCCGGCTGCAGCCACACCAGGCCGAGTTTGGCGTCGAGCTTTTTCACCGTGTCGTAGGTTTCCTGCGGCGACATGCGCTTATTGATGTGGTTAAAGATGATCAGCGAGGTGCCGGTGTATTCCCAGGTCATGTCGATCTGCTTGTTGATCATCGCGTTGCGGGTGATCACCGTAGCCAGATTGGTTTTGGGTTCGACCTGAAAACCTTTGGCCCGCAGGTATTGCACGGTGATCGCCGACAGAATGCGCTGTTCGGTAAAGTTCTTGCTCGCCAGCGTCAGCGGGGCGGCCCAGGCGGCCGCGCCGGTCATCAGCAAGGAGAACAGCAGCGCGTGGCGGAGTCGTTGTAACCATCGAGTCATCGCGTTTCTCCCATCAGGATGCGGTGTGCGGGCTGAGCCGGCGGCCGAGACCGGCCAGCGCCAGATCGAGCAGCAGGGCGATCAGCGCGGTGGCGGCGGCGCCGAGGATCAGCGTCGGGAAGTCGTTCAGGTAGATGCCGGGGAAGATCAGCTCGCCATAGCTGCTGGCGCCGATCAAAAACGCCAGCGGCGCGGTGCCGACGTTAATCGCCATCGCGATGCGCACCCCGGCGAAGATCACCGGCAGGGCATTGGGCAGTTCGACCTGGCGCAGCCGCTGCCCGGCGGTCATGCCAATACCGTTGGCGGCCTCGACCAGCGCTGGCGGCACCGAACGCAGGCCGGCATAGGTATTGCGCACGATAGGCAGCAGCGAGGCGAGGAACAACGCCACCACCGCCGGCCGGTCGCCGATGCCGATGATCACCATCGCCAATGCCAACACCGCCAGCGGCGGCAGGGTGTTGCCGACGTTAAAGATCTGCATCACGTGCTCCGCCCAGCGGCGGGCGAAAGGGCGGCTCAGCAGGATACCGCTGGGAATGCCGACCAGCAGCGACAGCAGCATCGAACACACCACCAGGAACATGTGCTGCTGACCGAGGTAAATCAAATCTTCCCGGCGCGACTTGAGGGTTTCCCAACCGATGCCGTAAACCAGCAGCGCGATGACGGCGATAAACAGCAGGCTCCCGAGGAGCAGGCGCCGGTATGGCGCTGACTTGTGCATGATGTTGCGTCCTCCGTTGCGCGGAGCGGCCGACGAGACGGCGCATTCCGCTCTGATTGTTACCCACGGCCCGGCGGGCGTGGCGGTACAAAACGGGCGTTTCGCATGAGGTTAGCGACATTGAGCGAAGGGTGCGTTCGGCACAGCGTGCTGAACGTAGGCTCAATACGTGAGTTAATCAGCATAAGATACTGATATTTAAACCCGAGAAAGCACGAAGCCCAAAGGCGCCGGCTAGGGAAGGTATAGCACCCTGTCGTTGACCGTGCCAAGTTTTATGAACAAAATCAGCTGATTGAGTTTGCCCGTATTGGCGCCGCAGCCCGCGTCAGCGCTGGGATGCGGGTAAAGTGAAAAAAATCCACGGCAAAACGTTACGCCGTAACAGTTAGTCCAAATGGTGCGATTCGCCGCCGGCAAAGGCAGGATGTGAGGGCGGATAGACTTGGCGCTGGCGCTTGCTGATATACTCAGGGAAAATAAAAACGCCAGGAAACCTGCATAACGCCATGACAAATAACGTTTCACCCGCACCCATTGCCCACCGCCCGCTGATCCTGATCGCCTGCATGCTGGCGATGTTCATGTCGGCGATCGAAGCCACCATCGTCGCCACCGCCATGCCGACCATCATCGGCGATCTCGGCGGTTTCTCGCTGCTGGGCTGGGTGTTCGCGGTCTATTTGCTGGCGCAGGCGATCACCATTCCCATCTACGGCCGGCTGGCGGATCTCTACGGCCGCAAGCGGGTGTTTTTCTTCGGCGCGACGCTGTTCCTGCTGGGATCGGTGCTGTGCGGCTTCGCCCCCGACATGTATTGGCTGATCGGCTTCCGCTTATTGCAGGGATTGGGCGCCGGCGCCATCATGCCGATCGCGTCCACCATCATCGGCGACATCTACAGCGCCACCGAGCGGCCGAAGGTGATGGGCTACCTGTCGAGCGTGTGGGGCGTATCGGCGATCATCGGCCCGCTGCTGGGCGCGTTTATCGTGCAACACCTGCCGTGGGCGCTGGTGTTCTGGGTCAACCTGCCGATCGGCCTGCTGGCGATGTTCTTCCTTTGGCGCTATCTGCCGGCGCATCAGCAGTTGCGCCGGCACGCGCTGGATCTGGCCGGCACCGCCTGGCTGACGCTGTTCGTTTCCGCGCTGCTGCTGGCGCTGTTGCAGATGGAAAGTCTCGGATGGTGGGTGGCGCCGCTGCTGGCGCTGGCGGCGGCGTCGCTGGCGCTGCTGATCCGCCAGGAGCGGCGCGCGGTTGAGCCGCTGTTCCCGCTGGCGCTGTGGCAAAGCCGGGTGATCGTCGCCGGTAACATCGGCGGGCTGGTGATCGGCGCGGCGATGATGGGCATCAGCGCCTTTCTGCCCACCTTCATTCAGGGCGTGATGGGGGGCTCACCGCTGGAGGCGGGCACCACGCTGGCGTTGATGTCGATCGGCTGGCCGCTGGCCAGCACGCTGAGCGGCCGTTTGATGCTGATGACTTCGTATCGCGCCACGGCGCTGTTGGGCGCGCTGCTGCTGGTGGCGGGCGGCCTGATCCTGCTGATGTTGCAGCCGAACGGCGGTCTGCTGTGGGGCCGGGTGGCGGCGTTTATGGTCGGCGCCGGCATGGGATTGTGCAACACGACGTTTCTGGTTTCGGTGCAGAACGCGGCGCATTACAGCATTCGCGGCATTGCCACTGCCTGTACGGTGTTTACCCGCATGGTGGGCTCGGCCATCGGCACCGCGATTTTGGGCGCCACGCTGAACCTCAACCTGCAGTGGCGTTTGCCGGAGATTGACGATCCGGTGCAGCGGCTGATGGAGCCGGCGGTGCGGCAGAGCATGGGGAGCGAAGCGCTGGCGCAGCTTATCCAGCAGGTGGCGGCTTCGCTGCATTGGGTGTTCCTGGTATCGGCGTTGGTGTCGTTGCTGGCGCTGGCGGCGGCGATGCTGATCCCGGCGCGTTGTCGGCCGCAAGGCGAAGAGGAAGAGGCGGAGCAGGCGTAAAGGAAAAGGAAAGGGCGCGGCTGTTGCGCGCCCTGGGTAGCCGATGCGGCTTACTGCGCGTTGGAGGTGTCCTGGCTGGTGCCGGTCTGCGCCGCGTCACCACTATCGTCGCCGTTGTTCAGGCGGGTATAAACGATCTTCTGGGTGTCGTTTTCGCAGTGGCCGACCACCTGGCCGCCCGCTTGATCGGCCTGATCGTTAGGCACGATCTCCAGTTTGAAGCCGGACTCCGGAACGCCGTTATTGACGATTTTTTGCGAAATGTCCGCTTTCACGCTTTCACAAGAGGCCAGAGCCGCCAATGGGGCGCCGGCCAGCAAGACAGCGGTTAATATCAGCGTTTTCTTCATCACGTCATCCTTTTAGACAATGAACTTCCTGTAACAGGATAGCAGCAACGGCGGCCGGGTTTCACGCTTGCCCGCCCGCCGCAGGCGGATTAAGGATTAATCCGACGCCCGGTCTGGCGATCCAGACATTTACGGGTGTCCGGTTCCCAGTATGCGTTGACGTTGTTGCTGTCGTTGCAGCGGTCTTCGTCATCCGCCGCGCGATCGGCCTTGTCGAACTCTTTCTCGACGCGAGTGTTGACCTTGTGGCGCAGGGATTTGGTATCATTCCACTGCTCTTTGCTTTGGCGCGCTTCTTCGGTGCTCATCGCGCCGCTGCCTTTGCCATCGACGGTGACGCAGGTGCTGCCCTGCGTGCAGGTGGCGGCCAGCGCCGGCGCCTGCCAGGCGCCCATAACGGCCAGCATGGCGACCGGCAGCATCCCGCGCAGCAGTCGTTGGGTCGAAAATGTTTTCATCGTTTCATCCTTATGAGTGAGTGCGCCTGATGATGGCGACACTGGCGTTACCTCGCCCGCAGGCGTGGTGATAAATATACCACCGCGCTCCTGGAATTCACCAGCCAAGCGCCGATTCGTTTACTTTACCGAGAGAAAACTGCGACCGATGTTAAAAACCACGCTGTTGTTTTTCGCCACCGCCCTGGCTGAAATTATTGGCTGTTTCCTGCCTTACCTGTGGCTGAAGAAGCAGGGCAGCGCCTGGCTGCTGCTGCCGGCGGCATTAAGCCTGATGCTGTTTGTCTGGCTGTTGACGCTGCATCCGGCGGCCAGCGGGCGGGTCTATGCGGCTTACGGCGGTGTGTATGTGGCGACGGCGCTGCTGTGGCTGCGGGTGGTGGACGGGGTGAAGCTGTCTGCGCTGGATTGGGTCGGCGCCGGGGTGGCGCTGGCGGGCATGCTGATTATCGTTTCCGGCTGGCGCGCGGCCTGAGGAAACGCGGCGGGAGTTGCCTCCCGCCGTCGCGGCTCAGGCGCCGCGGTGGATGTTCAGCCCGGCGAAGGACTGGCTGACCGGCATCATTTCCAGCGTGTTGATGTTGACGCGCGCCGGCAACGTCGCGACCCAGAACACCGACTCGGCGATGTCTTCCGGCGTCAACGCATCGGCGCCTTCGTAGGTTTTGTTGACCTTGCCGTCATCACCCTTGAAGCGCACGTTGGAGAATTCGGTGCCGCCCACCAGGCCCGGCTCGATATCGGTCACACGGATGCGCGTGCCGTGCAGATCGGCGCGCAGGCCCAGGCTGAACTGCTTGACGAACGCTTTGGTGGCGCCGTACACGTTGCCGCCGGCGTAAGGCCAGTTGGCGGCGGTGGAGCCGATGTTGATCACATGGCCGACGTTGCGCTCGACCATGGCCGGCAACAGCGCGCGCGTCATGTTCACCAGCCCTTTGGCGTTGGTGTCGATCATGGTTTCCCAGTCATCGGCGTTGGCCTTGTGCGCCGGCTCCAGCCCCAGCGCCAGCCCGGCGTTGTTCACCAGCACGTCGATCTGGCGCAGCTCGGCCGGCAGTGCTTCGATCGCCTGTTGAATGGCGGCGCGGTTGCGTACGTCGAGCCGCACGATGTGCAGCGCTTGGCCGAGTTCTTCCTGCAGCTCTTCAAGACGCTCAAGGCGGCGCCCGGCGGCGACCACCCGATGGCCTTCACGGATAAAACGGCGCGCGATCGCCTCGCCGAAACCGGAGGTGGCGCCGGTAACAAAAATAATCATGTTGCTGTTCCTCAACTGTTTTTACCCTACATGCCTCTATCATTAGCACAAACCCGCAGGCAGTGGCAGGGGTTATCACGGCGGAAAGCAAAAAAGATGACACCGGGCCGGCGGCCCGATGCTGACTAGCGCTGAGGCGGCAGGTGATACACCACTGCGTCATACTTGATGCGCTCGCAACGGCCGGCCAGCACACCGCCCAGCGACTCGACGAGGCGGCGGCTGGCGGTATTCTGCTCGGCCACCGGGTAGAGAAAGTGCGGCGGCTGAAAGCGCTCGCTGGCCCAGCGCGCGATACCCTGTACGATTTCACGGCCGTAGCCCTGGCCATGCAGGCTCTCTTTCACCCAGATGCCCAGCTCCGGGGTGTGGCTGCGTAGGTTGTGCGCGCCGCCGACGCCGACGAACTGCCGGTCTTCGCGCCGGCGGGCGACGAAGATCACTTCTTCACCCTCGCGCATCAACGGCAGCCAGCCTTGCCAGACGTTGGCGAAATCCTCCGGCGACGCCTCCGGCTCAAAGGTCATAAAGCGCGTCAGAGTGGGGGTGATCGCCTGGTAAACATCGTCGGCGTCTGCTGCGGTAAAGGGGGCAATCAACAAACGGTCGGTGTCAACGCGGCACTGAGAAAGGTCATTATGATTCATCTTATTCCCTCGCTTTTCAGGCCAGAATGGCAAAAAAATCCGCGCCCATAAGTTGGGGCGGATCGTCGATATTACGCGCATTGGCGTCAGAAGCGACTTATTTTTCGCCGCTGTGGCGGCGCGGAGTAACGGCTTTATGTGACGGCGTCACGTTGATGGGAAAGGCGGCGGGCACGGTTAACCGCGCCCGCCGCTGCGGATCAGAACTTCACCGAACCTTGCAGATAAATCGTGCGCGGCTGGCCGATGTACAGACCCTTGTTGTTGTCGTCATAGGCGCGGGTGAAATACTCGTGGTTGAACAGGTTTTTCACGCCGACGCCCAGATTCAGGCCGGCCATTTCCGGGCCGAAATCATAGGCGGCGCGCACGCCCCACAGCATATAGCCAGGGATGCGGCCGGTGCTGCCGTCGGCGCTTTCCGCCACGGTGTTGGCGTTGTCGGCGAACTGGCTGGACTGGAACTCGCCGTTAAGGTTAAACGCCCAGTTGCCTGGCGTGTAGTCCAGCCCCAGCGTGCCTTTATGCTTCGGCGAGAACGGCACCTGGTTGCCTTTGTAGCCGCCGTCTTCACGAATGGTGGCGTTGACGTAGGCGTAGCTGGCGTAGGCGGTCAGGTCGTCCAGTTTCGGCGTCAGCTGCGACAGATCGTAACGCAGGCTGCCTTCCAGCCCGGCGTGGCGGGTTTTGCCGCGCGCGGTCACGCTGTCGGTCACCTGGTTGGAGTCGTACTGGTTGTTGAAGTTGATCAGGAACAGCCCGATTTCGCCGGTCAGCGCATCGCCGGCGTAGCGGGTGCCCAGCTCCCAGGTGCGCGCCTTCTCCGGTTCGATCTTGCCGCTGTCCACCGCTTTGCCCATCTGGCTGTATTGCACGGTGCCGAAGGAGCCTTCGGTGTTGGCGTACAGGTTCCAGTATTCGTTCAGGTGATACATCACGTTTAACGCTGGCAGCGGCGCGTTATAGCTGACGTCGAGGCGGTTGTTCTTGATGTAGTTGTTCTGATACGACTTGATGTATTCGTAACGCATGCCCGGCGTGATGGTCCAGTCGCCGATGTCGATGCGATCGTCGATATAAAACGCGTGCGCCTCGGTGCCGGACTGGGTGTCGCGATCGTACGGGCTGGCGGTGGACGGCAGCTTGCCGGTGCTGGCTTTAGTGTAGTAGCGCAGCTCGTGGGTGGATTCGCTGACGTAACGGTAGCCGACGCCGACTTCATGGGCGGAATCTCCCCAGCGGAAACTTTGGCTGTAGCGCGGTTCTACGCCGCGCACCCAGTATTCGCGCGGCGACAGCGTCAGGTTCTTGCCCTGATCCAGATAGCCGCTGCGCAGGGTGTAGGTGTAGAAGCTCTGCACGTCGAACTTGTGCTGCTGATCCGGCTGATACTGGTAGCCGAAGTTGGCCAACTGGCGGCGGCCCCAGAACTTGTCGTACGGGCGCGTCGACTGGAACGGGTTGGCGTTGTAGTCGGCCCGGCTCAGGCCGCCCGGCATCTCCGCTTCGCCTTCGTAGTATTGCAGCAGGCTGTTGAAGGTGTGCACCTCGTTCGGGGCGTAACGGCTTTTCAGCATCACGTCGTCGATTTTGGTCGCGCTGTGCTCGCGCCAGTCGCTGCCGCGGGTGCCGGAGTAGAGCAGCGCCGCGCCGAGGCCGTTGTCGGCGGTGCCGCCGATCATCAGGTTACCGGTGCCTTTCGGGTGATCCTGGCGCGAGGTCGGGCTGAGCTGCCCCTGCATGCCGGCCTCCATGCCGAAGGTTTTCGGGATGGCGCGGGTGACGAAGTTGACGACGCCGCCGACGCTCTGCGGCCCGTAGCGCACCGCGCCGCCGCCGCGCACCACGTCAATCGCATCCATATTGCCGAGCGAGACCGGCGCCAGCGACAGCTGCGGCTGGCCGTAAGGGGCGAAGGGCACCGGGATGCCGTCCATCAGCACGGTGGAGCGGCTGGCGAGGCGGGGGTTGAGGCCGCGAATGCCGAAGTTCAGCGCCATATCGTGGCTGCCGGTGCCGTTGTTCTCCGGGGCCACCACGCCCGGCACGCGGTTCAACGCTTCGCGCACGGTGGTGGTGCCGGTTTTGGCGAACTCTTCGCGGCGCACCACGTCGCGCGCGCCGGGATGTTCGAATACATCGATCTGGCGGCCTTCCGCCAGCCAGTCACCGACTACCGTGATGTCTTCTTCTTTCTGCGGCTGCGGCAGTTTGGCCAGCGTGTAGCCGTTGTTGCCGAGCGCTCGGGCCTGCAGGCCGCTGCCCGCCAGCAGGGCATTCAGGCCGTCATCGACGCCGTAGCTGCCGTTCAGGCCAGGCGAACTTTTACCGGCGGTTAACGCGCCGTCTACCGAAAGCGCGATGCCGGCGCGAGCGGCGAACGCGTTCAGCGCGCCGTCCAGCTCACCGGCTGGAATGTGATAGGTGGCCGCGGCGCTGGCGGCGCTCGCCATCAGCGGTGCGGCGAATGCCAGGCCAATGGCCACGGCCAGCGGTTTGGCCCGTTTTCCCCAAAGCGAAGCCGGAGCGACCTTTCCCCAAGCGTTGTTCATACCTTCTCCTGAATCATTTTTATTTATTGCTGCAGTGTTTTCCTGGGAGTCGGATGAGCAAGGCAAAAGGGATAATCAAAAATGCGATTTTTTATCATTTTCATTTAAAAAATTCAGGCGGGGACGATTTGCAGCCAATAGCGGGTAAAGCTCTGCAGACGTATCGGCAGCGTCTGGCTGAGCAGGGCGAGAGCGCGATCGGTATCGTTGAGCGGGAAACTGCCGCTGACGCGCAGGCCGGCAACGGCCGGATCGCAGCTCAGATGGCCGCGCCGGTAGCGCGCCAGTTCGGCGATCACCCGCTCAAGCCGCCACTGGCTGACGCTCAGCACGCCGCGCAGCCAGCCGTCCTCCGCCGCAGCCGATTGCTTGTCGCCGAAGGCCGTGGCGCTGAAGCTAATCTGTTCGCCGGCGTTCACCCGGCGCGTTTGCCGCGCGTCCTGCGCCAGTTGCGCTTCAACCGCATGCTCCAGCACCGTCAGGCGCGTCTCGCCGCCGCTCTCGCGCACCAAAAAACGGGTGCCGAGCGCGCGCATCGCCCCCTGCGGGCTTTGCACCCATAGCGGCCGGGCGTCGCGTCCGGTGATCAGGCTGATTTCCCCGGCGTGCAAGCGGATCAGCCGTTGACGATCGTCGTAATGTACGTCCACCGCGCTGGCGGTGTTCAGCACCAGCTGGGTGCCGTCGCTTAACACAATGGGTTTGATCTCGCCGGTGGCGGTGCGGTAGTCGGCACGCAGCTCCCGGCCGAACGGCGACTGGTAAAGGAAGCCGCCGCCGCCCACGCCGAGCAACAGCAGCAGGCTTTTCAGCAGGGTGCGGCGATCGATCGCCGCCTGGCGGCCGGCGCGGTCGAGCGCACGGTAGCTGAACTTGCCCGGCACGCCCTGCAGCTGGCTCTGCAGCGCTTCGACGCGCTGCCAGGCCCAGCGGTGATCGTCATGCTGCTGATGCCAGGCTTGCCACTGTTGGCGCTGGCGCTCGGTGACGTGCTCGTCGCACAGCAGCGCATACCAGTGTGCGGCCATTTTCAGTGCCTGGCGCTGCTCGGGGGTGATGGCGTTGCTCATGAATAAACGTCGTTTTCCAGGCTGAACAGCAGGCAATGCTCGGTGGCTTTGGCCATGTATTTTTTAACCGAGCTGACCGACACGCCGAGGCGCGCGGCGATGTCCGCATAGCCCAGGCCTTCGAGCTGCGACAACAGAAAGGCCTGTTTTACCTTCGGCCCGAGGCCGTCGAGCATGGCGTCGATCTGCTGCAGGCTGTCCAGCAGGCTCTGGCGCTGCTCCGGCGACGGGGCATAGCCTTCCGGGATCAGCGCCAGCATCTCCAGATAGGCGCGCTCCAGCGTTCTGCGGCGGAACAGATCGACCATCACCCGTTTGGCGACGGTGACCAAAAAGTCTTTCGGTTCGCGCAGGGTCGCCGCGGCGTCGCTTCTCAGCAGGCGCATAAAGGTGTCCTGCGCCACATCGTCCGCATCGAACGCGCAGCCCAGCCGCCGACGCAACCATCCCTGCAACCAGGCGTGGTGGGTGGCGTAAAGGCGCGACAGCGCGGCGTGCGGGGCAGAGGCGGTGGCGGACATGGTTTTCGCATTGCTGGTCAAAAAGATGCGCGGATGATAATTGAGAATGGTTATCGTTTCAAGTTTGACCGTTGTCCTTAGGCCGAGATTCAACCCCCAGGCGCGCTGTTGAAATAAGCCGTGCGCCGTGAAGATATTCGCTTGCCCATTCATGGTGCAGCGGCGCGATGTTATTTTGGCAGGCAAACGGTTGCTATTTATCCGCCGTCGAAGACTGAGCATGGGTCTTATTCTTTTTCGCCGGCCTATGCTTTTGGATTAATTTCTAATTATTTGTTTTTATTTAAAAATGTATTTTATCGCCGCCTGTTGGCATGCGGCTTGCTATGCTTAAGCCGGTCTTGGCGTTTAGGCGACAAAGGCATTGTTTCATCGGCGCAGGTTATTTCGCGGGTGAGCTTGGCCGGTCGTCACAAGGAAGAAAATAATGGCACTGCAATTCACCACGGCTATTCGTGGCAATTTTTTTGATATCGCAGCCTGTGTGGAGGCGCCGCAACAGCTCGAGGAACGCCTGCGGCATGTTCCCGACGGTTTGCTGCTGCTGAACGACGGCGTCATCGTCTGGTTCGGCAGCTGGCAGCAGGGCGAGGCGCTGCTGCCGCCGGGCTTCACGGTCACGGAATATCGCGACAAGCTGATCGTGCCGGGATTTATCGATACCCACATCCACTACCCGCAAACCGAAATGATTGGCGCCTATGGCGACCAACTGCTGAACTGGTTAAACAATTACACCTTCCCGACCGAAAGCCGTTATGACTGTGAGCAGCACGCCGATGCGATGTCGGCCTTCTTTCTGCAGCAGTTGCTGAGTAACGGCACCACCACCGCGCTGGTGTTCGGCACGGTGCATCCACAGTCGGTCGATGCGCTGTTCAGCCAGGCGGCAGCGCTGAACATGCGCCTGATCGCCGGCAAGGTGATGATGGATCGCCATGCGCCGGAGGCGCTGCTGGAAACGCCGGCGCAGAGTTACCGCCAGACGCGTGAGCTGATTGAACGCTGGCACGGCAAAGGCCGCCTCGGTTACGCCATTACGCCGCGCTTTGCGCCTACCAGTACGCCGGCGCTGCTGGCGCAGGTGCAGCGGCTGCGCGAAGAGTATCCCGACGTTTGGCTGCAGACGCACCTGAGCGAGAACCCGCAGGAAGTGGCCTGGGTAAAAGCGCTGTTTCCGCAGCACCGCAGCTATCTGGATGTTTACCACCGTTATGGCATGACCGGCGATAAAAGCGTGTTCGCTCACTGCTTGCATCTGGAGGAGCAGGAGTGGGACTGCCTGTGCGATACCCGCTCGGCGATCGCCTTTTGCCCCACCTCCAACCTGTTTCTCGGCAGCGGGCTGTTTGACCTGCAGCAGGCCTGGCGCAAGCGGGTGAAGCTCGGTATCGGCACCGACGTGGGGGCCGGCACCACCTTCAATATGCTGCGCACGTTAGGCGAGGCGTACAAGGTTGGCCAGCTGCAGCATTACCGGCTCTCCGCCGTAGAAGCGTTCTATCATGCCACCCTGGGCGGCGCCCGCGCGCTGGCGCTGGACGACAAAATCGGCAACTTCAACGTCGGTAAAGAGGCGGATTTCGTGGTGCTCGATCCGGCGGTCACGCCGCTGCAGCAGTTGCGTCATGCCAACAGCGCCACGCTGATGGAGCAAGGGTTTGTGCTGATGACCCTGGGGGACGATCGTAATATTTATCGCACCTATGTGGACGGCAAGGTAGTTTATCAGGCGGCGCGCTGACGCAGCCGCGCCTGCAACCAAACGCTGAGCGGCGCGGCGACGACGGCGCTCAGCGCGCACAGCCACAGCAGGCGTTGCAAACCGAGCGGGGTGAGGCCGCCGCTCAGCAGCGTGGAGGAGAGCAAGAAGGCCACCGTGGCGCTCAGGTGTATCAGGGCGGTTTGCAGCGTGCCGAAGGCGGCGCGTTGCCGATTGTCCGGCCAGCGCATGCTCAGGGAAGAAATCGCCACCAGCCGCGCGTAGGCCGCTGCGAGAAACGCAATCATGAACAGTTCGCCGCGATCGCCACCGCACGCCGCCAACCACAGGCTGCCCAACAGCAACAGCGTGGCGCTCACCGTCAGCGTCACGGCGCCAAAGCGTTGCAGCCAGCGGCCCGCCAGCACGGTCGCCAGATAGCCGGCTACGCCGCCGATGAGAAACAGCCAGGCCAAATGCGCGTCGGCCACCTGTAGCCGCTGGGTGAGCAGCGGCGCCAGTACCGGGATCAGCAGCATCGGGCTGAACTGCGTCAGACCGGCGGCGGAGGCGAACAGCAACAAACGGCGATCGAGCGTGACGGGGGCGGCGGCCTGCGGCTGCGGCGCATCCCTGGGAACGAACAGTGCCACCAACACCGCCGCCAGCAGACACAGCCCGCCGATAGCCGCCAGTGCAACGCGCCAGTTCGCCACCTCGCACAGGTACAACATGCCCGGCATGCCGATGATGCTCACCAGTGAAAAAGATGCGATCACCGTTGCCAACATTCGGCCGTGCAGCGCGGCCGGCGCGGCGTTGAGCAGCAAGCCGATCCCCACGCCCATCGTGGTGCCGCCCAGCAGACCGGCCAGCAGCCGCAGCGCCAACAGCCAATAAAACTGCCGGGTGGCGGCGATCAGTAAGGTCGTCACGCCCAGCAGCGCGACGTTGAACAGCAGAAAACGCCGCTTCTCAACGCCGCCGATCCAATAGAACGCGCCGATACCGGAAATCACCGCCGCCAGCGTATAGGCCGCGCTGACATAACCGGCGTAGCTGACGGGCACCGAAAAGTCGGCGGCCATATAGAGAAATATCGGGTTGAACACCATGTATTCCAGGGCATTGGTGAATTGAATAAAGGCGATGACCAGCGCTATCGCCGTCAGCTTTCTCGTGGGTGTCATAAGCATCCATCGGTTGCAGAATCAGGCCGGCAGTGTAGCGCTTGGCGTTGAGCGGGATTAGGTGGTAGAAATGGCATGGTTTGTTATCAAATGTGGGATAATCATGCGCGCCAAATTGGATTTAAACCTGTTACGCATTTTCGTGGCGGTGGTGGAGCAAGGCAGCTTCGTCGGGGCCGCCCGGATGCTGGCGATGCCGACCTCCAACGTCAGCCGCGCTATCTCGCAGCTGGAACGCCAGCTCGACCAGCGCTTAATCGAGCGCAGCACCCGCTCAATGCGGCTGACGCCGAACGGCCAGCTGTTGCATGAGCGGGTTCAGCCGTTGCTGGCGTCGCTCGATCATACCGCGCAAACGCTCAGCGAACGGCAGCAACAGCTGCGTGGGCCGCTGCGCCTGTGCGTGCCGAATGAAGTGGGGCCATATCTGTTGGGCGAGCCGCTGGCGGCGTTCGCCGTGCAGCATCCGCAGATCGAAATCAGCTGCGTCACCAATCTGGCGGGAATGGCGTCCCTGCTTGACGATGTCGATCTGGCGGTGATGATCAGCCGGGGCATGCTGGACGACAGCGACTATGTCGCGCAGCCGCTGGCGTCTTTCCCCTGCATCGTGGTGGCCGCGCCGGCGCTGCTGGCGCAGTGGCCGCCGACGGCGGAGATTGAGCAATTCACGCAATTGCCCTGTATCAGTACGGTGGATGCGCTGAAGGGCATGCCATGGCAGTTCGTGCGCCCGGACGGCAAGTTCGTTACCGTCCCGGTCAATGCGCGCTATCGCGTCAATAGCGGGGAGATGGCGCTGAAGGCGGCCCTGGCCGGCGTGGGGTTCGCCATGCTCTCCGAGCTCGGTTGCCGGCCGTTTCTGGCCGACGGACGTTTGGTTGAGATACCGCTGGCCTTGCCGCCGGCGCCGCTGCAGCTGTATGCCGTTTATCCCGGCCGCCGCTATCTGCCGGCCAAAACGCGCGCGCTGCTGACCTTTCTGATACAGCAGGTTGGCGAGGCGACTAACTTCTAATCACTTGTTTTTGCTCAAACTGCCAACTGCGCCTAAGCTAGGTGATGACTCAGAGGGAGCCATTCCCCGAGACCTTATTCCGTGAACATGGAGGAGTTTCGATTTGATGCGTTTATCCACATTGGTGCTGGCGATCGGCATGGCGCTGGGCTCGCAGGCACAGGCAGCAGAAACCCAACCTCACGCCGACCATAGCGCGCTGCCCAGCGGCCAGGCGAAGGAGGCTACCGTGACCGGTGAAGCCAATCAGCACGACAAGCAAAAGACCCAAAACCCGTTCTTCTATCAAAGCCGTCTGCCGTTCCAGGCGCCGCCGTTCAACCTGATCAAGGAGAGCGACTACGCGCCGGCGATCGAAGCGGGCATCAAGCAAAAGCGGGAAGAGGTGGAGAAGATCGCCAACAACCCGGCCAAGCCCAACTTTAAAAATACCTTCGTGGCGCTGGAGCAGGCCGGCTCGCTGCTGACGCGGGTGATGAACGTGTTCGGCGCCATGACTTCGGCCAACACCAGCGACGCGCTGCAGAAGCTGGATGAAGAGACCTCGCCGAAGCTGGCGGCGCTGAACGACGACATCATGCTCAACGGCAAATTGTTCGCGCGCATCAAGGCCATTTATCAGGATCGCGATGCGCTGAAGCTGGATCCGGAATCGCGCCGGCTGGTGGAAGTGACCTACAAGAACTTCGAGCTGGCGGGCGCCAACCTGTCGGACGCCGACAAGGCCAAGCTGAAAGCGCTGAACCAGGAAGCGGCGACGCTGAGCACCCAGTTCACCAACAAACTGCTGGCGGCGAGCAAAAACGGCGCGCTGGCGATAACCGACCCGGCGAAGCTGGACGGTCTGTCCGAAGGCGAACTGGCCGCGGCAGCGCAGGCGGCCGCCGAACGCAAGCTGGAGAAACAGTGGCTGCTGGTGCTGCAGAACACCACGCAACAGCCGTTGCTGCAGAGCCTGAAAGATCGCGACACCCGCAAAGCGCTGTTCGACGCCTCCTGGACGCGTGCGGAGAAGGGCGACGGCAACGATACCCGTCAGACCATTTCGCGTCTGGCCAAGGTGCGCGCCGAGCAGGCCAAACTGCTGGGCTACCCGAACTACGCCGCCTGGAAGCTGCAGAACCAGATGGCCAAGACGCCGGATGCCGCGCTGAGCTTTATGCGCAACATCGTGCCGGCGGCCACCGCGCGCGCCGAGCGTGAAGCCAAAGACATACAGGCGGTGATCGATCAGCAGAAAGGCGACTTCAAGGTGCAGGCCTGGGACTGGCAGTTCTACGCCGAACAGGTGCGCAAGGCCAAGTACGATCTGGACGAATCGCAGATCAAACCTTACTTCGAGCTGAACAACGTGCTGAACAACGGCGTGTTCTACGCCGCCAACCTGCTGTACGGCATCAGCTTCAAAGAGCGCAAGGACATCCCGGTGTATCAGCCGGACGTCAAGGTGTATGAAGTGTTCGACAAGGACGGCAAATCGCTGGCGCTGTTCTATACCGATTACTTCAAGCGCGACAACAAGGGCGGCGGCGCCTGGATGAGCAACTTCGTCGATCAGTCGAAGCTCAACGGCACCAAGCCGGTGATCTACAACGTCGCCAACTTCACCAAACCGGCGCCGGGGCAGCCGGCGCTGCTGTCGTATGACGACGTAATCACCATGTTCCACGAGTTCGGCCATGCGCTGCACGGCATGTTCGCCGATCAGGAATACCCGAGCCTGTCGGGCACCAACACCGCGCGCGACTTCGTCGAATTCCCGTCGCAGTTCAACGAGCACTGGGTCAGCGATCCGAAAGTGTTCAGCCATTTCGCCAAGCACTACCAGACCGGTGAGGCGATGCCGCAGGAACTGGTCGACAAGATCAAGAAGGCCGACAAGTTCAACAAGGGCTACAGCATGACCGAGCTGCTGTCCGCCGCGCTGCTGGATATGCACTGGCACATGCTGACCGCCGATCAGCCGCAGCAGGATGTGGACAAGTTCGAGGCCGAGTCGCTGCAAAAAGACAAGGTGGATCTCAGCTATGTGCCGCCGCGCTACCGTTCCAGCTACTTCCAGCATATCTGGGGCAACGGCTACGCCGCGGGCTACTACGCCTATCTGTGGACGGAAATGCTGGCGGACGATGCCTTCCAGTGGTTCACCGAACACGGGGGCCTGACCGCCGAAAACGGCCAGCGCTTCCGCGACATGATCCTGTCGCGCGGAAACAGCCAGGATCTGGAGAAGCTGTACATCGACTGGCGCGGCAAAGAGCCGAGCATCGAGCCGATGCTGATCAACCGCGGGCTGAAGGACGAGTAAGTACGGCCATTCCCGGTAAGCAAACAAAAGGGCGCGTTATGCGCCCTTCGTCTTTTTTGGCTTGGCCGACAGTCAGCGGTTCACCACCTTGGCCGGCAGGGCCACCACCAGCAGCGAGCTGAGCAGCAGGCAGCCGGCGAAGGCCCAGAGCGCGCCGCCGCTCTTGCCGGTCAGATCCAGCGCCAGCCCCATCAGCGAATTGCTCACCAGCCCGGCGATGTTGGCCAGCGAACAGGCAAGCGCGAAGCCGGTCGCCGCCGCCGTACCGCGCAGGAAGGTGGCCGGCAGGCTGAAGAACACCGGCACCGCGCCGATGATCGCCGCCTGGGCGATGGAGAACAGCAGCACCGTGGCCAGCGCATTGTGGGTGAAGAAGGTGCTGCCGGCCATCGCCAACGCGCCGACGATAAACGGCACGATGATGTGCCAGCGCCGTTCGCGCAGCCGGTCCGAACTGCTGCCGATCAGCAGCATGCCGAGCAGGGCGGCGACGCTGGGGATCGCCGTCAGGTAGCCGATGGTGGTGATGTCGGTGACGCCGGCGGTTTTGATGAAGGTCGGCATCCAAAAGCCCATGGCGTAGGCGCTGAGCAGAATGGCGAAGTCGATGCCGCCGAGCATCCACACTTTCAGGTTGAAGAAGCCGTCGCGGAAGCTGTGCTTGCCGTGATCGGCCTCGGCGTCGTCACGCGCCAAATCGTCGGCGATGCGCTGTTTCTCCTCGGGCGTCAGCCACTTGGCCTGCTGATAAGTGTTAGGCAACAGCCAGAAGGTCAGCACGCCCAACAGCACGCTGGGAATGCCCTCCAGCAAAAACAGCCACTGCCAGCCGTGCAGCCCGTGGCGCATGTCGAAATGGCCCATGATCCAGCCGGAGAGCGGCCCGCCGATCACGCTGGAGAGCGGCAGGCCGATCATGAACAGCGCGATGATGCGGCCACGGCGATAGGTCGGGAACCACAGCGTCAGGTAAAAGAGCACGCCGGGCAGGAAACCGGCCTCCGCCACGCCGAGCAGAAAGCGGATGACGTAGAACTGCGTCGGCGTGGTGACGAACATGGTGGCGGTGGACAGCAGCCCCCAGGTGATCATGATGCGGGCGATCCACATCTTGGCGCCGACGCGCTGCAGGATCAGGTTGCTCGGCACCTCGAACAGAATATAGCCGACGAAGAACAGCCCGGCGCCCAGGCCGAAGGCCGCTTCGCTCAGCTGCAGCGCGTCGGCCATCTGCAGCTTGGCCAGCCCGACGTTGATGCGATCGAGGTAGGCCGCCAGATAACACAGGCAAAGAAACGGGATCAGTTTCCAGGTGATTTTGCGGTACAGCAGCAGCGATTCTGCGTCCGCTTTCCCCGCCAGCGGGGTGTCGACAATGGCCATGATGTTGTCTCCAGGTGGTGCGTGTTGGCCTCCGCAGGAGGCGCCTGTTGTGTTTGCGTGCATGGACGCCGCCCTGTTTCGGGCGGTCGCCTGAGGCGCTGTCTGCGCCTTCGTTATTGTCGTTGCAGGTGAATCGTTGATTCATAACCGGTTCAGATAGTCGAGCGCCTCCCGTTTGTGCACCACGTCGCCGTATTTGCTGTCGATGTCGAACAGGTTGGCTTCGTGCGGGCCGGGGTGACGATCGCCGACGCACTCGCGCACCACCATGGCGCGAAAGCCGTGCTGCACCGCGTCCACCGCGCTGGCGCGGATGCAGCCGCTGGTGGAGCAGCCGATCATCAGCAGCGTGTCGATCCCTTGCGCCACCAGCAGCGGCGCCAGCGCGGTGCCGAAGAAGGCGCTGGCGTATTGCTTGCTCAGCACCACCTCATCGCCCAGCGGCGCCACCGGCGGGCAGAACGCCGCCAGCGGGTTGCCTTCCACCATGCCCTTCATCACCGGCGCTTTCTTGACCCACAGGCCGCCATCGGCAAAATGGCCTGCATGATAGCGGATATGGGTGTGGATCACCGGAATTCCCGTTCGGCGCGCGCAGGCCAGCAGCTCGCGGCTTTCCTCGACTGCGCTTATTACGCCCGGCGCGAACAGCGGCGCGCCTTCGGTGGTGTAGGCCTGCATAAAGTCGATCGCCAGCAGCGCCGGGCGCCGGCCGAAGCCGATGCGCTGGCCCCAGACGCCGCGATAGTTGTCGCTGAGGGTGTCGTTCATTCTGCCTCCTCAATAGGCGCCGGACAGCAGGGCGCCGGCGCCGGGGACGATCGGCTCCAGCTCCAGCGCGGTCAGCATCGCGTAAGTGGTGGCGATGGCGGCGGTGATCACCGGTTTGCCGGTTTGGGCCTCCACCGTCGGGACGGCCGGCAGCGAAGGCATCTGCACGCAGGCGGACAGCACGATAGCATCGACCTCGCGTAAGTCCATCTCGGCGACGATCCCCGGCAGCCTGGCCGGATCGTGCCTGCCGACTTCGAGGTTGTCCGGGATCTCCAGCGCGCGCCATACCTTGACCTCGATGCCTTCGTGCTGGATGTAGTCCACCACCAGCTGGGTCAGCGGTTTCATGTAGGGCGCCACCAGCGCGATGCGTTTGGCGCCGATCACCTTCAAGCCGTTGACCAGCGCGCCGGCGCTGCTGATAACCGGCGCGGCGGCCTGATTGTCTTTCGTCACCTGCGCCAGCCGGGCCTGCGATTCGCGGTGGTAGCCTAGCCCCATCGCCATGATGGCCACCAGGCAGGCGTAGCCGAGCACGTCGACCCGCGCGTCGGACAGCTCCAGCGCGCAGCGGTCGGACTCGGCGTCCATCGCCGCCAATTCTTCTTTATTGACGTGTTTCATGCGCATGCGGCTGGAGTGAAAGGTGAAACGCTCCGGGCGTATCAACTGGCGCGCGCCCAGCATCGCCGGGATCTCGGTTTCCATCGTGGTGTTGGAGCTGGGCACGATCTGGCCGATGCGGTAGTGGTTGCTCATGTCGGTGTTCCTCAGTTAATCCAGAAAATCGCCCAGGGCGCGGAAGAAGCCGTCGAAATCGTCCCACGGGATCATGTGTCCGGCGTTCTCGACCTCGACGATGGCGATCTCCGGCTGCAGCGCGCGGATCTCCGCCCGGTCTTCGGGCTGAATGACGCCGCCTTTGCCCGCGGCCATCAGCAGCGTCGGCATGGTCAGCTGCGGGTAGTCGCGGTGGCTGTCCACCTGATGAAAATCGTCGTAGGCGCGTTGGATAGCCGGCTCGTAGCAGGTATGCAGCCACTCGGCGCGCAGCTGACGCTGTTCTTCGCTCCAGGTTGGGCAAAAGGCGCGCATCTGCTCGGCGCTCATGCCCGGCTGCGACTGCCGGATGGAGTCGGCGTACCATGGCCATTGGCCGGGATAGGCGCGGCGGCCGGGGCCGGAAACCGGCGGATCGACCAGCACCAGCCGCCGCACGCCGGCGGGCCGCAAAGCGGCGGCGCGCAGGGCGAAGCGGGCGCCCATCGAATGGCCGAGCAGGGCGTAACTGTCCAGGTTCAGCGCGGCGGCGAAGGCGTTGACGTCCTGTGCGCAGGTCTCTGCGTCATAAGCCAGTTCCGGGCCGCTGGACGACAAACCGCGGCCGCGCACGTCGAGCACGTAGACGTCGTATTTTTCCCCCAGCCGCTCGGCGACGAAGCCCCAGGTGATCGCCGGGCTGGTGATGCCGGGCACCAGGATCAGCGCCGGGCCGTGGCCGCCGTAGCGCAGATAGTGTTGGCGAATGTCGTTGGCGTGAACGTGGGCGCCGTAGAGGAAGGTGCTCATGCGGCGTTCTCCGATTTCAGCGCTTGCGCGTACAGGTCATAGCCGTAAACCCAGGCCGGATCTTCCTGGGTGCGCAGGAAGGTGTTGGCGTTGGACACCGCCTGCACCCTGGAGGCGCGTTCCTTGCGGTTGGCTTCATACAGCTGGAAGGCGGTGCGGTAGTCGCCGAGGCCGGTTTCCTGCAGGCAGCGGGTCAGCATGGCGGCGTCTTCGATCGCCATCGCCGCGCCCTGCGCCATGTGCGGTTTCATCGGGTGGCAGGCATCGCCGAGCAGCACCAGACGGCCTTCGCTCCACAACGGCAGCGGTTTGCGGTTCAGCAATGGCCATTTGGTGACCTGTTCGCTGGATTCGATCAGCGCCTGCACGATCGGATGGTAGCCGGCGAAGGTCTCGAACATCTCTTCGCGGCTGCTGTCGATGAAGCTGCCCTGGAAATCCCAGGCCGGGTGCGGCACGCCGCTGACGTAGTAATATTCGTCGCGCCGTTGGGTGGTGTAGTAGACCATCAGATGGCGATCCGCCGACCACCACTTCACGCAGTCTTCGAACGTCAGGTTGTATTTCGCCAGCTTCTCGCCGCGGATCAGCGCGCGGTGGGCCACCCAGCCGCTGTAGGTCGGCGCTTCGGCGCCCAGCAGATGCTCGCGGATGCGCGAGTTGATGCCGTCGGCGCCGATCACGATATCAGCGTGGGCCGAGGTGCCATCGACGAAGTTCAGCGCCACCTCGTCACCGCGATCTTCAATCTTGCTCAGGCATTTGCCGAAGTGCAGGGTGCCGGGCTGCAGCGCGGAGAGCTGCAACGCCTGCAAATCGCCGCGGTGCACCGTCACATAGGCGGCGCCGTACTCCCGGCGGGCGAAGGCGCCCAGTTCGATGCGCGACAGGTAGTCGCCGCTTTCGGCGTCGCGGCTGAACCAGAAATCGGGATGAGACGCCATCTGCTCCAACCGTTGCTCAATACCGAGACGGCGGAAAATCTTCAGCACGTTCGGCCCCATGTGAATGCCGGCGCCGAGGCGCGAGAACGCCGGGCTCTGCTCATACAGATCGACGGTAAAGCCGGCTTTTTGCAGCAGCCCGGCGGCGGCGGCGCCCCCCAGCCCGGCGCCGACGACGGCGATGCGTGGTTGTTTGCTCATCATGTTTCCCCTGTCTGTTGGCTTTTTTCAGCGTAGGCCCAACGCGTGGTTGGACGATTGATTTATAGTGTATGCGCTAGATATCGCAAAGTTGCAAAAGTGTTAAATCAGATCTCGCTCACGCTAATTGACAGCGCATTACTGTTAAACTCATGTTAATCACAGGATTGATAAGGCATGAAATAGGACTTTCTTATGATGGCCATCTGTGGCTTGCTTTCTTTTCCTTTTTTGATTTAGATAAAATGAGTGTGTTCGCTTTAAATTGCTTGAAAAATAACCGTCGCCTTGCGGGCGTCGGATACCCTTGACGAGACAGGAGACAGGCCATGGCGGTCAATGAAACCCAGTTGGTACAGCTGTTCGAGCAGGTGCTTACGCTGTCGAAGGTCGATGCTTCGCAGAGCGTGGCGATTTTGAAAAGCCATTATTCCGATGCGCGCACGGTGCGCGCCGCGACCGACGCGGCGCTGCGGCTGGGCGCCAGGGTGTATGCCGTCGAACTGCCGGCGTTCAACCATCCGCGGGCGATGGGCAACGACATGACCGCCTATTGCGGCGATACCGCGCTGACCGGCAACCTGGCGGCGCAGCGTGCGCTGGAGGCCGCCGACCTGATCGTCGATACCATGATGCTGCTGCATTCGCCGGAGCAGGAACAGATCCTGAAAACCGGCACCCGCATCCTGCTGGCGGTGGAGCCGCCGGAGGTGCTGGCGCGCATGTTGCCCAACGCGGAGGACAAAGCGCGGGTGCTGGCCGCCGCCGCCGTGCTGGAGCAGGCGAAGCTGATGCAGGTGACCTCCTCCGCCGGCAGCGATTTCCGCGCGCCGCTCGGGCAATACCCGACGGTGACCGAGTACGGCTATGCCGATGAGCCGGGGCGCTGGGATCACTGGCCGAGCGGTTTCCTGTTCACCTGGCCGAATGAGGAGCAGGCGGAGGGCGTGTTGGTGCTGGAGGTTGGCGATATCTTGCTGCCGTTCAAAAGCTATGCGCGCGAACGCATCACGCTGGAGATCGAACAAGGGTTCGTCACCCGCATTCACGGCGGTTTTGAGGCGGAATACCTGCGCGAATACATGAAATACTTCGACGATCCTGAAGTGTACGGCATCTCGCACATCGGCTGGGGTTTGCAGCCCCGCGCCCAGTGGACGGCGATGGGCCTGCACGACAAGAACGACGGCATGTGCATGGACGCGCGCGCGTTCTACGGCAACTTCCTGTTCTCCACCGGGCCGAATACCGAAGTGGGCGGCACGCGCAAAACGCCTTGCCATATGGACATTGCGCTGCGCCGCTGCGACATTCGTCTCGATGGGCAAACGGTGGTGGCGGACGGGGAAGTGGTGGCGCCGGAGGCGTCGCGCGTGCGCCGGGCGTAATCGTTGCTGCCAACGGCGGGGGTTTGTACTATTCTCGTGGATTCCATAGATGGTGAGAGTAACGCAATGACGCCCCCCGAATACCCGTCAGCCGTGAGCGGCCAACCCGAAAATTATCATTTTACCGAGCAAGTCGGGCACCTGCTGCGCAAGGTTTATCAGCGCCACGTGGCGATTTTCCAGCAAAACGTCGGCGATTCGCAGCTGACGGCGGTGCAGTTCATCACCCTGTGCGCGGTGCGCGATATGGGGCCGAGCTCGCTGACCGAGCTGGTGCAGGTGACGGCGGTGGATCAAGCCACCATCCGCGGCATCGTCGAGCGGCTGAAGGCGCGCGATCTGATCACGGTGACGCCGGATCCGGTGGATCGGCGCAAGGTGGTGGTCGGCCTGACCGACGCCGGCGGCGCGCTGCTGGCGGAAACGGTGCCGCAGGCGGCGAAAATCACAGAATTGACGTTCGGCACGCTGAACCCGGCCGAACGGATAGCGCTGATATTCCTGCTGAATAAAATGCTGGAAGACCCTGCCACCGGCTGATTCGCCCGCGCAACGTCGGTTGCCTGGTGGTCGGTGGCGAGAGGCCAGCCCATAAGACCATCAAGTGCAGGCGGAGACGCAAACAATGGCGATATCTGAAGTGCAATCGCCCAGGGAAGGCGCGAAAACCACGCTGACGGAGCATCCGCTGATGCTGTCGGTGAACGGCGAACAGCTTCATGCGCAGGTGATGGCGGATACGCCGCTCTTGCTGGTACTGCGCAACGATCTGGCGCTCAACGGCCCAAAATACGGCTGCGGCCTGGGTGAATGCGGCGCGTGCACCGTGCTGATCGACGGCGTGGCGGCGCGCTCCTGCGTGATCCCGGCCCTCGGCGTGTCCGGCCGGGCGATCGTGACCCTGGAAGGTCTCGGCACTCGCCAGCGCCCGCATCCGGTGCAGCGCGCCTTTATCGAAGAGCAGGCGGCGCAATGCGGCTACTGTCTCAATGGCATGATCATGACCACCAAAGCCCTGTTGGATCGCAATCCCGCCCCGAGTGAGGCGGAGATCCGTCAGGCGCTGTCCGGCAATCTGTGCCGCTGCGGCACCCATCTTGAAATCCTGCGTGCGGTTCAGCGCGCCATCATTCTCTGCCGCGATGAGGACGCCCACGATCATGACTGATTCCCGTACCCCATCGCCGAGCCAGGCCGAATTGCTGCAGCGCGACGGCGTTCTGTTGATCGTCGACAGCGTGCAACCGCCGCCGGGGCTGGTGCCCAAGGGGCAAACGCCGATGCTGAAGCCCAAGGAGCAAGGGTTGTTTATCGCCCTGTGCGGCAGCGGTGAAATCTATGCCTTTAACGGCCATGTCGATCTCGGCACCGGCGTGCGCACCGCGCTCGGCCAGATTGTCGCCGAAGAGTTGTACCTGCGCATGGATCAGGTGCAAATGGTGTTGGGCGATACCGAGCGCGCGCCGAATCAGGGCGCCACCATCGCCAGCGCCACGCTGCAGATCTCCGCCGTGCCGCTGCGCAACGCCGCCGCCGAAGCGCGCCGTTGGCTGTTGCGCCAGGCGGCGCAGCGCTTCGATGCGCCGGTGGAACGGCTGACGCTGGAGGAGGGCGTGATCCGCAGCCCGCAGGGGCAGGCGCTCAGCTACGCCGAATTGGTGGCCGGCGGTCATGTCGAACTGTCGATTTCCGGCGACGCGCCGCTGAAACCGCAGGCGGAGTATCGCCTGGTGGGCACCAGCGCCGCGCGCGTCGATATTCCGGCCAAGGCGACCGGCGAAACCACTTACGTACACGATATGCGGTTGCCGAATATGCTGCACGGCCGGGTAGTGCGGCCGCCCTATGCCGGTTACGACAGCGGCGAATTTGTCGGCACCAGCCTGCTGGCGGTGGATGAAACCTCGATCGCGCATATTCCCGGCATCGTCAAACTGGTGGTGATCGGCGATTTCATCGGCATTGTCGCCGAGCGCGAAGAGCAGGCGGTCAAGGCGGCGCAGGCGCTGCAGGTCAGTTGGAAAGACTGGCGGCGCAATTTGCCGCAGATGACCGACGTGGCGCAGGCGCTGCGCGACAACCCGCATTCGACCCGGGTGGTGCACGATACCGGCGACGTGGACGCGGCGCTGGCGGCGGCCGACAGGCGTTTCACCCGCAGCTATCTGTGGCCGTATCAGCTGCATGCCTCGATTGGCCCTTCCTGCGCGCTGGCGGACTACCGGCCGGAGCGTCTGCAGGTCTGGTCAGGCAGCCAGAACCCGCACCTGCTGCGCGCCGATCTGGCCTGGCTGCTGGAGTACCCGGAAGCGCAGATCGAGATCGTTCGTATGGAGGCGGCCGGCTGCTATGGCCGCAATTGCGCCGATGACGTCTGCGCCGACGCGGCGCTGCTGTCGCGCGCGGTGGGCAGGCCGGTGCGGGTGCAGCTGACCCGCGAGCAAGAGCATGTGTGGGAACCGAAGGGCACGGCGCAACTGATGGAGGTGGACGGCGGGCTGGACGCCGCCGGGCACCCGGTCGCCTACGATTTTCGCACCTATTATCCTTCCAACGGCGCGCCGACGCTGGCGCTGCTGCTGACCGGCCGGGTCGAGCCGTTGCCGGTGGCCTATGAAATGGGCGATCGCACCTCGGTGCCGCCTTATGAGTATCCGGCGCTGCGCGTCAGCATCGAGGACATGGCGCCGATCGTGCGCGCCTCCTGGATGCGCGGCGTTTCCGCCTTGCCCAACACCTTCGCCCACGAGTCTTATATCGATGAGCTGGCCCACGCCGCCGGCGTCGATCCGCTGGAGTATCGGCTGCGCTACATCAATGATGAACGCGCCAGTGAACTGATGCGCAGCACTGCAGAACGCGCCGGCTGGACGCCGCATACCGAACCGATGCAGACCCCGGCGGAAGACGGCGTGCTGCGCGGGCGCGGCTTTGCCTATGCCCGTTACATCCACAGCAAGTTTCCCGGCTTTGGCGCGGCCTGGGCCGCCTGGGTGGCCGACGTGGCGATCGACAAAGCCAGCGGCGAAGTGGCGGTGACGCGCATCGTGGTCGGCCACGACGCGGGCATGATGGTTAACCCGGACGGCGTGCGCCACCAAATTCACGGCAATGTATTGCAATCGACCAGCCGGGTATTGAAAGAGCGCGTGACCTTTGAGGAATCGACGGTCTCCGCCAAAGAATGGGGGGCCTACCCGATCCTGACCTTCCCGGAGGTGCCGGAGGTGGACGTGGTGATGATGCCGCGCCCTTACGATCCGCCGCTGGGCGCCGGGGAGTCGGCGTCGGTGCCCAGCGCGGCGGCCATCGCCAACGCGGTGTTCGACGCCACCGGCATTCGTTTTCGCGAGCTGCCGATCACCTCGGACAAGCTGCGTGAGGCGCTGAACGGGCCGGATGCCGAACGGCAGGCCGCGCCGCCCAAGAAAAAGAAGCGCGGCAAATGGTGGTTCGGCGGCGCGGCGGGGCTGTTCGGCGCCGTGCTGGGCATCGCCGGCAGCGCCTTGCCGTGGCGGGCGGAGATCGCGCCGGTGGCGACGCCCGGCGCCGGCACCTGGTCGGCCGCCACGCTGGAGCGCGGCCGTCAGCTGGCCGCCGCCGGAGACTGCGCGGTTTGCCATACCGCATCGGAAGGGGCGACCAACGCCGGCGGGCTGGCGATGGCGACGCCGTTCGGCACGCTCTACAGCACCAATATTACCCCGGACGTGGCAACCGGCATCGGCAACTGGTCGTTTACCGCGTTCGATCGGGCGATGCGCCAGGGTATCGCCCGCGACGGCCGCCACCTCTATCCGGCATTTCCTTACACCGCCTTCAGCAAAATGACCGACGGCGACATGCAGGCGCTGTACGCTTATCTGATGTCGCAACCGGCGGTGCGCCAGAGCAACCCGGCCAATCAGATGCGTTTCCCGTTTAACCTGCGGCCGCTGATGGCCGGCTGGAACGCGCTGTTCCTGCGCCAGGGGGAATATCAACCCGATCCGCAACAAAGCGCGCAATGGAACCGCGGCGCTTATCTGGTCAACGGGCTTGGCCATTGCGCCGCCTGCCATTCGCCGCGCAACCTGCTGGGGGCGGAAAAGGGCGGCGCGGCTTTCCTGGCGGGGGGGATGGTGGACGGGTGGGAAGCGCCGGCGCTGAATCAATTGGCCAACGCGGAAAAACCCTGGACCGAGGAACAGCTGTTTCAGTATTTCCGCAGCGGGCATTCCGCCGAGCACGGCGTGGCGGCCGGGCCGATGGGGCCGGTGGTGAGCGAGCTGGCGACGTTGCCGCAGAGCGATCTGCGGGCGATGGCCAATTATGTGATGTCGCTGAGCGCCAAGTCGACGCTGAACGTGGAACCGCAGGCGCAGTTGGCGGCTCGCGCATTGCCGGCGGTGGGGCAACTTGCCGGTGAGCGGTTGTTTCAGGGCGCTTGCCTGGCCTGCCACAGCGCCGCCGCCGGCGGGCCGCAGCTGTTCGGCGTCAGCCCGGATCTGGCCAATAACACCAACATCTTCAGCGATCGCCCCGATAACCTGATCAAGGTGATCCTGCAAGGGATCCCCAAACCGGCCACCGCCGAATTGGGCTTTATGCCGGGCTTTAAGGACAGTTTTTCCGATCGGCAGGTAACGGCGCTGGTGAATTATTTACGCCAACGCTATGCCGGCGACAAACCGGCCTGGCGCGACGTGGAGGCGCAGGTTGCGCGGCTGCGCGCAGAGCCGGGCACGCACTGAGCCGCCTCAGGCATGGCGCAGGAACGCCACCAGCCGCTGCGCCGGCAGCGGCAACTGCGCCGGGTCACGCACCGCGATCGACAGGCGCCGGGTCGCCCAATCGTCCGTCAGCGGCAGTGCGCTGTGCCGAATTTCCGGCTGGCGTTGTGCGCTCTCTTCCGGCACCACCGCCAGCCCGGCGCCGCGCAGCACCATGCGGCAGATGGCGTCGAAATGAGCGGCACGCGCCCGCAATCGCATCGGGCCGCCGCTGCGTATCGCCAATTGCTCAAGATGTTGTTGCAGCGCGCTCTCTTCCGGCAGGCCGATGAAATCAAAAGGCAGGGCGTCCGCAAAGCTGACCTGCCGGCGGCCGCTGAGCGCATGCCCCGGCGGCAGTGCCAGCACCAGACGATCCTGGCGAAAAGGGTAACTTGTCAGCCCGCGCAGATCGGCGTGGTCCGCGACGATGCCGATATCCGCCGCCCGTTCGTCGATTGCCTGCGCGATGGCCGGGCTGGGCAGCTCTTCCAGCGCGATATCGGTGTGCGGGTGCAGCATCAGAAAATCCGCCAACAGCTCCGGCAAAAAGGCGTCGGCGGCGACGGTATTGGCGACGATGCGCAGCTGGCTGCGCTGGCCCGGCGCGAACTCGGCCATATCACCGCGCAGCCGGTCGCGCTGCTGCAATAGCACTCGCGCGTGATGCAACAGGCGCTCACCGGCGGGCGTCGCCTGGACGCCGCGCGGATTGCGCGTCAGCAGCGCTACGCCGGCCTGTTGCTCCAGCCCGCGCATGCGGGCGCTGGCGGCGGCCAGCGACAGCCCGACGCGCTCGGCGCCGGCGGTGATGCTGCCGGTCTCGAGCACTGCCGCCAACAGCCGCAGATCGATAAAGTCAAAATGCATGCGTTTTCCCTCTGTCTTTGCCGCAGGCAGGCTCTGTCATTGCCGCATTGTGCCGCGGCGCGGCGCTGGCCACAATCGAGCCGTTGATTCGCCATAAGGATAGACGCATGTCGCTGACGTTACTCGAAATTGTCGCCCTGACGGGCATTTTTACGCTGGCCGGCACGGTCAAAGGGGCGATCGGCCTGGGGTTGCCGACGGTGTCGATGGGGTTGCTCAGCCTGATGATGCCGCCGGGACAGGCCGCCGCGCTGCTGCTGTTGCCCTCGCTGATCACCAACCTGTGGCAACTGCTGTGCGGACCGCGGTTGGGGGCGCTGTGGCGGCGGCTCTGGCCGATGATGCTGTGCGTCACGCTGGGCACATTGTTGAGCGCGGGGGCGCTCACTGCCGGCGACGGCCGCCTGGCGCCGCTGGCGCTGGGCATGTGTCTGATCGGCTATGCCCTGTTGGGATTCACCCGTTTCGACTGGCGCATTTCCGCCGAGGCAGAGCCTTGGCTGGGGCCGCTGTGCGGCCTGGTGACCGGTACGCTGACCGGCACCACCGGGGTGTTCGTCATTCCGGCGGTGCCTTACCTGAATGCGTTGGGCCTGGCGCGCGATGAGCTGGTGCAGGCGCTGGGGCTGTCGTTCACCGTCTCGACGCTGGCGCTGGCCGCAGGGTTGGCCTGGCATCAGGCGCTGCCCGGCACGCTGCTCGGCGTTTCCTTGCTGTCGCTGTTGCCGGCGTTGGCCGGCATGTGGCTGGGCGGGATCGTGCGTCGTCATTGTCGCCCGCAGCTGTTTCGCCGCCTTTTCTTTATTGGGTTATTAATCTTGGGCGTTGAGATTATTTGGCGATTCAATTAATTGAATCGATAGCATCTGCGTGTAATTAGGTTCGGTATATTATTCTGGGTTTTATTTTAATATGATGAGTTGCAATGTTTAGAACACACTTTTCTTATTGGTTTTTTTATGAAATACAGGATGGTTATGGATTGTTATTAGTGTGTTTTACTTTTGCCATTACAGCTATTTTTAATGACTGTAAAACCAGTAAACCCATAGGAGAGTATTTATGAAGGAAATATTAAGTAGCCAATTCGATGCGGTGTCGGGGGGATGGCAGGATCGCGATGGGAGTGGAAAAAGATCGTCTGATAACGGAGGGTCTGGCTCTTCAGGTCGCGGTGGAAATAACGGCGACGATCGTGGGCTTCAGTCATTTTTGTCAAAAAATAGCCCGTATGGCAGCGGTTCCGGCGCTAGCGGTTTTTGGGGGGATGGTAATTCAATGGCTGCAGGAAATGGTTACGGTGGCAATGGTACTGGGCCGAGAGAGGCCAGAGAGTTCGGAACCAAACGCTAATTAACAGTTGCAATCCCAGCACAGAAGTAACATTCTGTGCTTTTATGGGGTATATGATGAATAGATATGTTGTTTTTATAAAGAGCGATGCGTCAAGGGTGTTGAGAAAGGAAGTGGTTACACGAGAAATAATTAAGGAGATGAGGCGGAAGGGGTTCAGAAAGCATCATGTTGAAGTAGAGGCTGAGAACGAAACCGATGCCATTAACAAACTAAATAAGAACAGCAATGACTATTTGGACTCATTGAGAAATTTTTCCGGTGATTTATGGTTCTGTTCTATTTGTGTTGTCGCTATGGCGCTAGTCTATTTTTTGAGTTAAACCATAATCCAGCATTGAATCATTCAAGTTTCCCATACTATATTTTCGTGGTGATTTAAATGAGCCATCAGGCATTGGGTATCGATTTATCAAAGACAGAAAAGTCATCCGTTCCAAGTATTCTGCATTTTATATGGATTGGTGACTTAAATGAAGTAAGTACTCATTATATCGACATATGGAAAAAAACAAATAGAGATAAGCAGATATTCTTTTGGTGTGACAGAGACGCTTCACTGTGTCATTTACTAAACAATGCCATACGCGATTTCGTCAACGCAAAAAAAATTAAAAATAAAGTTAAGGCTGAATTGGAAATAAAAAATCACGCCTTTAATTATATATACCCAAAAATAAAGACAGGTTTTTCTTTTGATGAGCTGGTTATCGAATTCTTAATAAAAAATGAAATTCCTTATCAGAAACCGCCAAAAGCGATTGAAGACTCATGGTTTGGCAACAGAGGTTTTATAAAAAAGTGCATAGCGGAGCTTTTTTGCAATGGTTTCGATGATTTTATGAGGTATTATTATTATGAGATTATACTAAGGCATAACATTGCCAGTGCAAGTGATATTGTCAGACTTTTAATTATCTATCAGTATGGTGGTACTTATATAGATGTTGATACGCTTCCATACATTGATAACATATATCATAAACTAAATAAATATATAGAAAAAGAGGGCGTTGTCGAGAGCGACTCGCTTCTGTTATTTAAGACCCTATGTCTTTTAAAAAAGATAAATTCAGAAGAGGCGCTGCCTGAAGCCGTGTTCAGCTGCGATGAAAATGAGTTAGGCGTAGATGCTGTTGAATTTAAAAAAATAAAAAGGCTTATCGAACTGGATCTCTCTGAGTTTTCCCAGGATATGATATTGCCATTGGGTGAAACATACGTTCATAAAAATTTATTGGCGCTAGGATCACTCAGAAGATTTAAAGGTGTTTATTTTAATAATTTCATGTCCTCTCACAAAAAATCCAAGGCGGTAAGAATCATCCTTAGAACAATGAAAAAAAGATACCGTTTTTTAGAAAAAAACAATTGCATATTTAACTGTTATATTGATGATGGATCAAGGTGTTATCTGACCAGACTCTTACCATGGAGAACCGAGTTAATAACAAGGGACTATTGCGTGACCCCGGTCTTAACTGGGCCGGGTTTAATTGTTGAGGTTTTATTGGGGTTGGCTTATGAGGTCTTTAATATTGGATATCTGATTGAGCCATCCAGCATTGCGGAGTATATGCAAAACCCTGACTTTGGAATTGCATTGTTTCAACACAATATAGATACACCTGATGGCGCCTATTCCACGTGGCGCAAATAAGAAGAATGGCTTGAAATGCAGAACTGACCTTCTGTTTGTTTTATTGTCAATACAATAGCCTGTGAATTTGAATGTTAGCTATCAATAAGGGACGCTGATCATGTTTCGCCAGGAAGCGATCGAGAATCAGAAAATGAAATGGCGTGGCAGGGCGCTCCTGCTACCCGGCATTCCCTTTTGGCTCACGGCAGGGCTGTGCCTGTTTTTCCTCATTGCTTTTCTCACCTTCACCATCGCCGGTACCTATACCCGGCGGGTCAACGTGACCGGCGAGATCAGCACTTATCCGCGAGCCGCCAACGTTTATTCCGCCGTTCAGGGGATAGTGGTCAAGCAATTTGTCACCGAAGGGCAGGTGATTGCCGCTGGTGCCCCCATTTACCAGATCGACGTCAGCAAGAGTACCCGTAGCGGTGTGATCAGCGATAACCAGCGCCGGGATATTGATGGCCAGCTGGCACGCATTGCGCAAATCATCAGCCGACTGGAAAGCAGCAAGCAGGCCACGCTTATCATGCTGGAACAACAGAAGGCGCAATACACCGCTGCATTCACCCGCTCCACCGATATCCTCAAACGCGCCCAGGAAGGGATACGCATCATGAAGGAAAACATGGAGAACTACCGGCACTATCAGACCCAGGGGCTGATCAATAAGGATCAGCTCACCAATCAGGTGGCGCTGTATTACCAGCAGCAGAACAACCTGCTGGGCCTGTCCGGCCAGAACGAACAGAATGCGTTGCAGATCACCGCGCTGGAAAGCCAGATCCATACCCAGGCTGCCGAATTCGACAACCAGATCTACCAGATGGAGCTGCAGCGCTACGAGCTGCAAAAGGAGCGGCAAAACATCGATGCCACTGGCGATATTATCGTTCGCGCGCTGGCCGGCGGCCGCATCGATTCGCTGAGCGTCACGGTTGGCCAGATGGTCAACATTGGCGACAGTCTGCTGCAGATTATTCCGCAAAACATCGATCGCTATGCCCTGGTACTGTGGGTGCCCAACGACGCCATCCCCTACATTGCCGCCGGCGATAAGGTCAATGTGCGCTATGACGCCTTTCCGGCGGAGAAGTTCGGCCAGTTCGCCGGCACAGTGTCCGTCATCTCCAAAGCCCCGGCCTCACCGCAGGAAATGCTGACCTACCAGGGGGCGCCCAAAGCGGCGCTGACCGCCGCCGTGCCTTACTACAAAGTGATCGTTATCCCGGAAAAACAATCCATTGCTTACGATGGTAAACGTCTGAGCCTGGAAAACGGCATGAAAGCGCAAAGCACTCTGTTTCTGGAAAAAAGGAAGATGTATCAATGGATGCTGTCGCCGTTCTACGACATGAAACACAGTGCGACGGGGCCGGTCAATGAGTAGGAGCACATTCAAACAGCGGGTCAGCCAACTGGATCTGCGGCTGCGCCACCGGGTTCCGATGGTGCACCAGACCGAGTCGTCGGAATGCGGGCTGGCCTGTCTGGCGATGATCTGCGGTTATTACGGCAAAAACATCGACCTGATCGCGCTGCGCCGGCAGTTCAATCTGTCATCCCGCGGTGCCACATTGGTTGGACTGACCGGTATCGCCGAGCAATTGAGGTTGAGCACCCGTCCTCTGTCTCTGGATCTGGACGAACTCGGTGCGCTAAAACTGCCCTGCATTCTGCACTGGGAATTCAACCATTTCGTGGTGCTGGTCAGCGTCAAAGGCCACCGCGCGGTGCTGCACGATCCGGCGCGCGGGCGCCGGGCCGTCAGCCTGACGGAACTGTCGCACAGTTTCACCGGCGTAGCGCTTGAGGCCTGGCCCGGCAGCGAATTCACCGCCGACAGCGTCCGCCATCGCATTCATCTTCGCACGCTGATCGGCAGCGTGCATGGCCTCAAGGGGGCGCTCGGCAAAATCTTTTGCCTGTCTCTGGTGTTCGAAACCATCAACCTGGTGATGCCCATCGGCACGCAGCTGGTGATGGATCACGCCATTCCCGCCGGAGATCGCGGGTTACTGTCGCTCATCTGCGCCGGATTGATGCTGTTTATCTTGTTGCGGGCTGCCATCGGCATGGTGCGGGCATGGTCAGGATTGGTCATGGCGACGCTTATCAACGTGCAGTGGCAGTCCGGGTTGTTCATCCATCTGCTGCGCCTGCCACTCGGTTACTTTGAACGGCGTAAGCTGGGTGACATTCAATCACGCTTCGGTTCGCTGGATACGCTGCGCAGCACTTTCACCACCAGTATCGTCGGCGCCATCATGGACGGCATCATGGTGATCGGTGTGTTGGTGATGATGGTGCTGTATGGCGGCTGGCTGACCTGGGTAGTGCTCAGTTTCACTGCGCTTTATGTGTTGATGCGGCTGCTGACCTATGGATATTACCGTCAGCTGTCCGAGGAGGCGCTGGTGAGAGAGGCGCGGGCCGGCTCGTATTTTATGGAAACGCTGTACGGTATCGCTACCGTCAAGATGCAGGGTATGGCAGAACGCCGCATCGCCCACTGGCTAAACCTTGAAATTGACACCATCAACACGGGTATCCGCGTCACCAGGATGGACATGCTGTTTGGCGGGATCAACACCTTCATAGCGGCGTGCGACCAGATCGTCATTCTGTGGTTGGGAACCAGCCTGGTGATCGATAACCAGATGACCCTCGGCATGTTCGTGGCGTTCGGCGCCTTTCGGGGCCAGTTCTCCGACCGCATCGGGTCGCTGACGGAATTTTTGCTGCAGTTGCGCATGATGAGCCTGCATAACGAGCGCATTGCCGATATCGCCCTGCATCCGCGGGAGGCGCGTAAACCCGATCACCCTTACACGGCGGGGCTGCAACCTTTGGGATTGACGACCCATGCCCTGAGCTATCGTTACGACAGCCAGTCACCGGCTATCTTTGATGGCCTGGACATCAGCGTTGCGCCGGGCGAAAGCGTGGCCATCGTGGGCCCGTCCGGCGCCGGCAAAACCACGTTGATGAAGGTGTTGTGCGGACTGTTTACCCCGGATTCAGGGCGGGTTGAGGTGAACGGTGTCGATATCCGCCAGCTCGGCATCAACAACTACCACAAAATGATTGCCTGCGTGATGCAGGACGACAAACTGTTCTCCGGCTCGATCCGGGAAAATATTTGCGGGTTTGCGGACGAGGTGGACGATGCCTGGATGCAAGCCTGTGCCCGTGCCAGCTATCTGCATGACGTGGTTTTACGCATGCCTATGGGATATGAAACACTGATTGGCGAGTTGGGGGAAGGATTGTCCGGCGGGCAAAAACAACGGCTATTCATAGCCCGGGCAATCTACAAAAAACCGGCTATTTTGTTTCTGGATGAGGCCACCAGCGCGCTGGATAAGGAGAGCGAAGCTGTGGTGAATCAGGCCATCAAGAGACTCAATATCACTAAGCTGATCATTGCCCACCGTGAAACGACCATTGCGTCGGCAGATCGGGTTATACATTTGGGATAAGGGGGGTATCACCCGCGGCACCGGCCATTTTCACTGTTCCCCCCTAAAAACCCAATAAATGGCGATGGGGCAAGGCTATTTTTGCTGCTCGCTTCGGCTTTCAATTTACGGCGCGGCGCATTGCGCGATATTCTGGTTTTCTGATGGGCTGACGGCGGATGAGGGAACCATGACAGACAGCCAGGCGTTTGAACAACAAAGCCTCGACAATCTGCTGAGCTATTGGCGGCGCCATCGCCGCCTGCCGGGCGCGCGCTATCCGGCCGGCCCGACCGACACCCTGTGCGACGTGCCGGGCGTCAGCGTCGGGCATCACACGCTGGCCGACGGCGAATGCCAGACCGGCGTTACCGCCATCGTGCCGCCGGGCGATCTGTTTAACCAGCCGCTGCCGTGCGGCAGCGCGGTGCTCAACGGCTTCGCCAAGCCGCTGGGGCTGGTGCAGCTGAACGAGCTGGGGGTGCTGCAAACGCCTATTCTGCTGAGCAACACCTTCGCCGTCGGCACGCTGTTCAACGCCATGGTGCGGCGCAGCTGTCTGCGTTACCCGCAGATCGGCCGCGGCAGCGCCACCATCAACCCGCTGGTGCTGGAGTGCAACGACGGCTACCTCAACGATATTCAGGCGATGGCGGTGCGTGAGGAGCACGTCTTCAGCGCGCTGGATAACCATTCCACCCGCTTTGCGCGCGGCAGCGTCGGCGCCGGGCGCGGCATGAGCAGCTTCGGCTTGAAAGGGGGCATCGGCACCGCCTCGCGCTATTGCCCAGGGCTTGGCACCACGCTCGGCGTGCTGGTGCTGGCCAACTTCGGCACCCTCGACTCGCTGACGCTGAGCGGCGTGCGCGTTGGCCAGGCGCTGGGCAAACTGTTGGCGGATCCGCCGCCGCAGGTGGACGCCGGTTCGGTCATTATCATCATCGCCTGCGATCGGGCGCTGGACAGCCGCCAGCTGAACCGCATCGCCCGCCGCGCGGGCGCCGGTTTGGGGCGGGTGGGCAGCCATTGGGGGCACGGCTCCGGCGATATCGCGCTGGCGTTTTCCACCCGGTTGCTGGGGGCGACGTTGCCGGACGAACGGCTGGAGCCGCTGTTTGCGGCGGCGGCGGACGCCACCGAATACGCGGTGCTGGATGCCTTGCTGAGCGCGGAAGGCGTCAGCGGTTTCCAGCAGCACGATCGTATGGCGTTGGGCCCGCTGCTCGATCGGCTGGCGGCAAATTAAATAACGGGAGTGTGATGTGAAAGTCTTTATCTCTGCGGATATTGAGGGTATTGCCGGCGTGATGCGGCCGGAGCAGTGCAACCCGGCCCATGCTGACTATGCTGCGGCGCGCGAGCTGATGGAGCAGGAGGTCAACGCCGCCATCGACGGCGCTTTTGCCGGCGGCGCCACCGAGGTGACGGTGGCCGACAGCCACGCGATGATGCAGAACCTGCGCGCCGATCGCATCGATGCGCGGGCGCGCCTGGTGCAGGGCAAACCGCGCGGGCTATCGATGGTGGAAGGGCTGCAGCATCAACGTTATGACGGCCTGATGTGTATCGGTTATCACAGCGCCGCCGGCGAACGCGGCGTGCTGGCGCATACCATCAATGGCCGGGCCTTTTACCGCGTCAGCCTGAACGGCGAGGTGGTAGGCGAAAGCGATCTGTATGCGGCGGCGGCGGCCGAGTTGAACGTCCCGCTGTGGCTGGTGAGCGGTGACGACGAGCTGCAACGCTGGATCGCTGAACGTTATCCGCAATCTGGCTATGTTTGCGTGAAACGCGCCATCTCGCAAACCGCCGCCGAATCGCTCAGCCCTCAGCGGGCGCGGGCGGAGATCCGCGAGCGGGCGATGCAGCAGGTGCGCCAGGGCGCCAGACTGCCGGTGGAGCGCCGCTTCATGCCACCTTACCGGTTGACGCTGATGGCGGCCAAACCGGTGCTGGCGGATCTGTTCAGCCTGGTGCCCGGCGTGCAGCGCCAGGACGCGCTCACCGTGGCCTTCGACAGCGACAACATGGCGGCGCAAATCCGCCTGCTCAGCGTCTTCTCCTCTCTGGCGACGACGCAGAGCTGACTCCCGGTGCGGGTTCCCGCCCGCACCGCACGATTCTCCAACAGAAAATCCCTTATCAAGATTAGGCCTGCTGAATAATAGGCTACGCTAATTATTGCTCTGTTGCGCTATGTCACCTGACCGGCGCGGCAAGCCATTCCCATAACAAGAGTTGTTTCGCCGAAGGCAGTGACGCCTTCGGTTTTTTTGGAGTCATGAGCAATGAGCATATCCCAAGTTCCGCTTTCGCGGCGGCGGTTTATCGTCGGCGCCGGGGCGTTGGTGATCGGCGCCTATCTGCCGTCCACCGGCGCGCTGGCGCGCTCGAACGCCCCGGCCGCCTCCGGCACGGCGGCGTTAGACGCCAACGCCTTCGTTCAGATTGGCGCCGACGGCGTCGTCACCGTCATCAGTAAACACACCGAAGTGGGCCAGGGGGTCTATACCGGCATGGCGACGCTGGTCGCCGAAGAGCTCGACGCCGACTGGGCGCAGGTGCGGGTCGTGGCCGCGCCGGTGGACACCAATATCTACAAGAACCTGGCGTTCGGATTCCAGGGCACCGGCGGTTCCAGTTCGGTGGCCAATGCCTATGAGCAAATGCGGCGCATGGGCGCCATGGCGCGCGCGCTGCTGGTGCAGGCCGCCGCGCAGAGCTGGAAAACCTCGGCGCAGGAAATCACCGTGCAGGCGGGCAAGATCCGCCATGCCGCCAGCGGGCGAGAAGCGGGCTTTGGCGAGTTCGCCGCGCTGGCCGCCACGTTGCCGCCGCCCGATCCCGCCAGCCTGACGCTGAAGGACCCGGCCAATTTCATCCTGATCGGCAAAACGCGCGGTTTGCACCGCGTCGATTCGCTGGCGAAAACCAACGGCAGCGCGCAGTTCTCGCAGGATATCCACGAGCCGGACATGCTGACCGTCACCATCAAGAAACCGCCGCGTTTCGGCGGCAAAGTGGCGACCTTCGACGCCGAGCGGGCGCTGGCGGTGCCGGGCGTGGTGGCGGTGAAACAGGTTGCCACCGGCGTAGCGGTTTACGCCAAAAACACCTGGGCGGCGATCCAGGGGCGGGAACGGCTGAGGGTCACCTGGGACGATGCGCAGGCCGAACGGCGCAACACCGAGGAGATCTACGCCGAGTTCCGCCAGGTGGCGCAGAAAACCGGCGTGGTGGCGAAGAGCCACGGCAAGCCGGACGAGGTGTTCGATAAGGCCGACAAGGTGATCGAGGCTGAATACACCTTCCCGTACGTCGCCCACGCGCCGATGGAGCCGCTGGACGGCTATCTGTTCTGGGACGGCGAGAGCGTTAAGGCGCGCTACGGTTGCCAAATCCAGACGCTTGACCATAAGCAGCTGTGCGATCTGTTCGAGCTGCCGCCGGAGAAGGTGCAGATTGAAACCATTCTGGCGGGCGGCAGCTTCGGCCGGCGCATCGATTTAGGCAACCCGACGCTGGGGCCGGATCTGGCGGCCGACATGGCGGCGGCGGCCAAGGGCATCGGCCCCGGTCACGGCGTGAAGGTGGTGTGGACGCGCGAGGACGACATCCGCAACGGCTGGTATCGCCCGATGATCCTGCACCGCCTGCGCGGCGCCATTCGCGGCGGCAAGGTGGTGGGGTGGATCGATACCGTGGTCGGCCACTCCTGGACGCGCCACAGCGCGATGGATGCGCTGGTGGTCAACGGGCTCGATCAAATGATGGTCGAGGGCGCCAGCGAGGTGTCATACACCTTCGAAGCCTTCCGCTGCGATGCGCACATCGTGCCCGGCAAGGTGCCGACCACCTCGCTGCGGTCGGTCGCCAGCACCCACACCGGCCACGCGGTGGAGAGCTTTATCGATCAGCTGTTGCAGGAAACCGGGCAGGATCCGGTCGAAGGGCGGCTGGCGCTGATGGGCGATGCACCGCGCGCGGCGGGCGTGCTGCGGGCGGTGGCTAAAGCCGCCGACTGGCAGGGCGCCAAGGTGGTGGACGGGCGCGCGCGCGGCGTGGGCGTCGCCAAGGCGTTCGATACCTATGTGGCGCAGGTGGCCGAGGTGTCGATCGGCGAAGGCGGCATCCCGAAAGTGCATAAAGTGTGGTGTGCGGTGGATTGCGGCGTGGCGGTGAACCCCGACGTGATCCGCGCGCAGATCGAGGGCGGCATTGGTTACGGCCTCAGCATGGCGCTATACGGCAATATCACGCTGAAAGACGGCGTGGTCGAACAGTCCAATTTCAATAACTTCCGCCCGCTGCGTATCGATGAGATGCCGGAGATCGAGGTGATCATCGTGCCCTCGACCGAGAAACCGACCGGCGTGGGCGAGCTGGGGGTGCCGACCATCGCCCCGGCGGTCGGCAATGCGCTGGCGCTGCTCGGGCGGCCACGCACTTCGCTGAGCCTGCCGCTGCATAATCCCACTGCGAATCCGGCGTCTGACAAGGAGAGAACCTGATGATTCATTTAACCGTAAACGATCAGCCGCTGACCTTTGAGGGCGATCCGCACATGCCGCTGCTGTGGTTTTTGCGTGACGAAGCCGGCCTGACCGGCACCAAGTTCGGCTGCGGCATCGCCATGTGCGGCGCCTGTACCGTGCATCTGGACGGCGTGCCGGTGCGTTCGTGCATGACGCCGGTCTCCGCCGCCGTCGGCAAGAAAATCACCACCATCGAAGCCGTGGGCGCCACGCCGGAAGGCAAGGCGGTGCAGGAAGCCTGGCTTGATCTGGACGTGGTGCAGTGCGGTTACTGCCAGTCCGGCCAGATCATGAGCGCCAGCGCGCTGCTGGCGCAAAGCAAGGATCCGAGCGATGCGGACATTGACGCGGCGATGGGCGGCAACGTCTGCCGCTGCGCCACCTATGTGCGCATTCGCGCCGCCATCCACCAGGCCGCCAAGGCGTTGGGTTAGGGAGAGATGCGATGAGCAATGCCTTGAAAGGGCTGTTATGGCTGATTATCGCCGTGGTGGTGTTGGCGGGAGGGTACGCGCTGTATACCCTGCTGCGGCCCACCGGCGCTGAGCCGGCGGCGCCGATCGCCGGGGCGCCGGCCGGCATGACCGACAAACTGGCGCGCGGCGAGTACCTGGCGCGCGCCGCCGACTGCGTGGCGTGCCACACTGCGCCGGGCGGCGCGCCTTATGCGGGCGGCTTCGCCTTCAAATTGCCGTTCGGCACCATTTACGGCACCAACATCACCGCCGACAAGGAGACCGGCATCGGCAACTGGAGCGACGATCAGTTCGTGCGCGCGGTGCGTGAGGGCATCGGCCCGCAGGGCAACCTGTATCCGGCGATGCCTTATACCTCGTACACCGGGCTGAGCCGCGACGACGTGCTGGCGATCAAGGATTATCTGTTCAGCCTGCCGCCGGTGAAACAGGCCAACCCGCAAAACGAGCTGTCGTTCCCGTTCAACCAGCGCTGGGGCATGAAATTCTGGAACCTGGCGTTCTTCCAGGAGCAGCGCTTCGCGCCGGATCTCAACAAGGATGAACAGTGGAATCGCGGCGCCTATCTGGCGACGGCGCTGGGCCACTGCGGCGAGTGCCATACGCCGCGCAATCTGGGGTTTGGTCTTAACCAGAGCAAGCACCTGAGCGGTGAAGTGGTGCAGGGCTGGTTCGCCGCCAACATCACGCCGGACAAACAGACCGGCATCGGCGGCTGGAGCGACCAGCAGCTGTCGCAATATCTGACTACCGGCCATGCGCCGGGGCGTAGCAGCGCCGCCGGCCCGATGGCGGAGGCGGTGGAAAACAGCCTGCAGTTCCTGACGCCGGAAGATAATCTGGCGCTGGTGAAATACCTGCGCGACATCGAGCCTATCGCCGGCGACGGCGCGGCGGCGGTGAACCTGCAGCCGAAGGGCGCGGGGGCTTCCACGCCGATCCTGCCGGGCGGGCAAGACAGTTCGCTTGGGCGCCGGGTGTTCGCCAACGACTGCAGCGGTTGCCACCAGTGGAACGGGCCGGGCCGCCAGAGCGAGTACGCATCGCTGGTCGGCAGCACGGCGGTGAACGATCCGCAGGGGCGCAGCGTGGTGCAGGCCATCCTGAAGGGGACGAGCATCAGCGTCGGCGAGCGGCATGAGATGATGCCGGCGTTCGGCAGCGCCTATTCCGACGAGGAAGTGGCGGCGGTCGCCAACTTTGTGGTCGGCCATTTCGGCGACAAGCAGGGCAAAGTCACCGCCAAACAGGTGGCGGAGCAGCGTAAGCAGTAAAGAAAAGCGGCGAGGGAGTTTCTCCCTCGCCGTGGCGTCAGCGACTGCGGCGCGACATCACCCGTTTGTCTTTCGGCCGATCCTGCCAGTCTTCAACCTGGTTATTGAAGTTGTCCGCCAGCAGGTAGGCCGGGGTTTTCGCCAGCCAGTCGGACAACGAAATATCCTGATAAATGCCGTTGTCCATCACGATCAATACCTTCAAATCCTCATCGCCGATGTTCTCGATGTAATGGCCGAAGCCCTGCGGCACGTAACCGACGTCCGAAGGGGCGTACTCTTCCGTCTGCGCGTGGCCGTGCGAGCTGAACACCGTCATTCGGCCTTTGCCGGAGATATAGTATTGCCATTCGTTGGCATTGGGGTGCCAGTGCAATTCCCGGATCGCGCCGGGTTTCACGATCTCGATGATGCCGGTCATGGTGGTGGAGATGGGGAATTCTTTCGACGACACCAAATGGACGCTGCCCGCGTCATTTTCAAAGAACGGCTTTTGCTTCATTAATTCATAACGGTGGGTCAGCGGGGCGTTATTTAATCCGCCGTCGTTTTTCGGCAATGGCAAGGCGGGCGGAACGGCGCCGCCGACAATATAAGCTTCACCCTGTTTGGCCTTGGAAAATACCGCCGCCGGCATGTTGACGCTTTTTTCCAATACCTCTTTCGGCATATGCGCCACCCAATCGGTGATGCTGAAGGTGCCGAATTCGGAGAAATGGCCGTTATCGAACGCCAAAATAAAATGCGCGCCGTCCGCCAACGCCTGAATGGAATGGCCGTAACCTTTTGGGAAATACCAGACGTCGCCGGGCCCGAAATCCGCCACTTCGCATTTGCCCTCGGGATCGAGAATGGTGATGCGCGCATGGCCCTCCAGCATAAACGCCCATTCGGCGGCGATGGCATGCCAGTGCAGTTCGCGCACGCCGCCCGGTTCCAGCGTCATGTCGACGCCGGCCACGCCCTCGGAGATCGGGAATTGCTCGACGGTGGCTTCGCGCGCCCAGCCGCTGGGCAGGCTGCGCTTTTTGCTATCGGTGAATTTGTATTTATAGAGATGCTGCGCATCGGCAGGCGGCTGATAGCTGCTGGGGGGCACGATATTGCGATGGTCGTCAGCAGCGGCATTTTTGGCGATGCCGCCAATCATGCCGGCGGCGGCCGCGCTGACGGCGGAGACTTTCAATATATCACGACGCGATAGCATAGCATTTTCTCCAATATAAAGCCGTGCGCCTGCAGAAGCAGGCGACAGGGAAGGCGCGATCGCCATTGAAATGATTTTTGTCATCGGCGGAAATAGGCTGTGACCCTTAAATCCTAGCGGCTGGAAGGTATTGCGTAGGCGCTTATTTGTTTGCGTTTGTTACTAAGTGAGTGCAGGTTTAATTAATTAAACGGAAGTTGAATAGTCATTGGGTGGGATTAATTTTAGTCGCCGGCTAATTTAAATAAATAATAAACGAACGTCATTTTTTATTGGCCGTTCGGGCTATTTTTATGACTGCCCCACGGTCTCCAGCACCAGTTGCCGAAAGCGCTCGACGATCGGCGAGGCCGGACTGCGCCGTAGCGCCAGGTAAAGCGGGGCGCTGAGCTGCGCTTCTTCGGCGAGAGTGCGGTAGACGATGCCGTCGCCGCCCAGCCGCCGCATCGAACCGGGCACGATGGACACCCCCAATCCGGCGCCGACCAGGCTGAGGGTGGCCGGCAGGCGCGGCGCTTCCTGCACGATGCGCGGGCTGAAGCCGGCACGGTGGCAGGCGGCCAGAATGGCGTCGTACAGCCCCTGGCCGGCCGGGCGGCGATAGAGAATAAACGCCTCGTGGGCCAGTTCGGCCAACGGCAGCGGCTGCTGCGTCTCATGCGCCAGCCGATGGCCCAGCGGCAGAGCGACGATCATCGGCTCGCTGAGCACCGGCTCGACGCTCAGGCCGGGAATGCCGTTGGCCGGCGAGCGCACGAAGGCGGCGTCGAGGCGCTGTTCCAGCAACGCCTCCATCAGTTCGCCGCTGCCGGCCTCTTCCAACTGAGTCGTGATGCCCGGCAGGATGTCGCGGTAGCGGCGCAGCAGGTTGGGCACGAACGGGTGCAGCGCGGCGGAACTGGTGAAACCGATGGCGATATGGCCCTGCTCGCCGCGGGCGGCGCGCTGCACCGCTTCCCGCAGGCGTTCGGCGCGCGCCAGCAGGGCGCGGGCTTCTTCGAACAGCACACCGCCCGCTTCGGTGACGCGCACGCCGCGCGGCAATCGTTGTAACAACTTCACGCCCAATTCGTCTTCCAACCCCTGCAACAGGCGGGTCAGCGGCGGCTGCTGGATAAACAGCCGCTCGGCGGCGCGGGTGATGTTGCCTTCTTCCACCACGGTGACGAACGCCCGCAGGCGACGCAGTTCAATCATAACCATACCTCAAAGGTATCTTTCGTTGTTCCGGAATGCATTAGACATCATGGCACGGCGGCGCGCATGATACCAGACATCAAAACAAGCGATGTGGAACGGCAATGTCATGTCAGATATCAATACGATAAAACCGCACCCGGCGGCAGCGCCGGGCAACGCGGCGCTGTTTTTGGGCTTTCTGTGGCTGGGGTTGATCGGCTTCGGCGGCGTGCTGCCGATGGCGCGCAGCATGTTGGTGGAACGCCGGCGCTGGCTGAGCGGCGAACAATTCACCGAGCTGCTCGGGCTGTGTCAGTTCCTGCCCGGCGGCAACGTGATCAACCTGTCGGTGGCGGTGGGCATGGAGTTTCGCGGGCTGCGCGGCGCGCTGTGCGCCTTGCTGGGTCTCATCAGTGCGCCGACGGCGATTGTGGTGGGGCTGGGCGTGGTGTACGCCCGCTTCCAAAACGATCCTCATGTGCAGCATGTGTTCGCCGGTCTGGCCGCCGCCGCCGCCGGGTTGCTGCTCTCGACCGGGATTAAGATGCTGCTGCCGCTGCGCGGCAAGTGGGCGGCGCTGGCGATTGTGGCGCTGGCATTGATCGCCATTGCCTGGCTGCGCCTGCCGCTGCTGCCGACCATGCTGGTGCTGGCGCCGCTGAGCATTCTGCTGATGTGGCGGTGGCCGTCATGAGCGGGGTATTGATTGCGTTGGCGCTGATCTTCACCGAGCTCTCTCTGCTGGCGTTCGGCGGTGGCATGACCATTCTGCCGGAGATGCAGCGGCAGGTGGTGGAGGTGCATCAGTGGATGAGCGCCCAGGAGTTCAGCGCGCTGTTCGCCATGGCGCAGGCCGCGCCGGGGCCGAACATGATGATCGTGCCGCTGGTCGGTTGGCACGTCGCCGGTTGGGCGGGGCTGCTGGTGTCTTCGGTCGCCAAGTTCGGGCCGTCTTCCATCGTTACGCTATTGGTGATGGGCGCCTGGCGGCGCTTTAAGGATCGCCCGTGGCGCCGCATCGTGCAGGCCGGGCTGGTGCCGCTGACCGTGGGGCTGGTGGTGGCCAGCGGCCTTTTGATCGCCGAGGCTTCCGCGCCCAATTGGCGGCTGGCGGCGATCGTGGCGCTGGCGACGGGCTTGAGCATGAGCAAGCGCCTCCATCCGCTGTGGGTGCTGGCCGGTGGCGCGCTGCTTGGCTTGCTGTTCGCCTGAAGGATTAGCGCGGGATCAGCACAAAGCGCGAAGGGCCGTTGCGGTCGATCAGCTCATAGCGCTTCGGCGCGGTCAGGGCCAGAAACGCCACCATACTCCCTTCGGCGTCGGTCAGCGTCATGCCGTCCGGCGTTGGCCGCCAGGCGACCGGCAGCGCGTGCAGCGCCAGCGGCTGCAGGCATTCTGCTGAGGCGCTGAAGCGGAAGGCGTTGGTATTGGCTACCGCTTCGTCGCTCAGCTGCACCTCGCAGACGGTTTTACCGTCGCCGATGGCGGCGAGCTGCCAGTCGCCCTTCAGCGCGGCGGGTTCCAGCAACGGCAGTGAACTGCCCAGGGCACTGCTGCACAATACGCTCATAATGACTCCTGTCAGGCTGGCGCGGCGCAAGGCGCGCATAAGGAAATGGGTTGGCATCGGGTCACTCCTTTCGGCTGTCCGTTCACACCTTAGCACGTTCCCGGCAGGATGATGAGGCAAGGATTAGGTTTTTTAATCCTCGATAATTCTGATCTAACCGGCGATAACATGCCCAAAAAGACGAGTCATTAGCCCGCCGATACGCTTATCTTTCTCATTAATACTGCGCTAATACAGATCGTTATGATTATTTCCGCCTTAACGCCCGGCGCGGTGATGCGCGGCGGCGTGGGCTCGCGCCGTCGGGGTTAATTACTATACTGGTCAATCCTAAGCCTTGGCTTAGATTAGAACGACTGATGAATAGTCTTACAAAGCGAGTGGATTCCTACTGTGTAAAAGGAGAATGCAATGAGCAGTCGCCACAACGACATTTTGCAAGATGACGATGAGTTCACCAGCCTGGCCGCCACATCCCCCAACGATCACAACTATCAGTTTTACTATCACCAGCCCGGCAGCCCCTATGACGGATTGGGCTACGGCGCGCTGTTCACGCTGGACAACGCTAACCTGTACAGCAACCAGCGCGGCGGGGCAGCCATCAACAACCTGGGTAAAATCCGCGATAACTTCAGCTTCGATCGCGCCGCCGATCAGCTGACGCGGCCGGGCCTGACGCACAACGGCGATCAGGTGTATCACCAGCCGGTGGCGCTGACCTATTCCTTCCTGACGCAGAGCGCGCTGAACCGCATCGGCCAGACCGGCGACGGCGACAAGGGGCTGCAGCCGCTGACCCTGGCGGCGCAGGCTCAGGCGCTGAAATCGATGCAGGCGTGGGCCGACGTGGCGAACGTGACCTTTACCGAGGCGGCGTCCACCGATATCAACCACCGCGCGGATATTACCTTCGCTTACTTCACCCAGCGCGCCGACGGCAGCACCGCCGCCGGCAGCGGCCCGAATGCCATCAACGCTTACGCCTATTACCCGCCGAGTTCCAAATCGGGCAGCGATAACGCCTTCGCCGGCACGGTGTGGTTTAACAAAAACTTCGCCACCCATAAGGCGCCGGTTAGCGGCGACTTCAGCAGCCAGACCTTCACCCACGAACTGGGGCATGCCCTGGGGCTGGCGCACCCGGGATCTTATGACGCGTCGCTGGGCAACCCGAGTTACCAGAACGACGCGGCTTATTATCAGGATTCGCTGCAATACTCGATCATGAGCTATTTCAACGCCGGTTACACCGGCGCCGACACCAAAGGGGTGTATGGCTATGGCCCGATGGTGGATGACATCGCCGCGATCCAAAAATTGTACGGCGCCAACATGAACACCCGCACCGGCGACACGGTGTACGGCTTCAACTCCAACACCGGGCGCGATTTCCTGACCGCCACGGCGGACAACGGCAAACCGGTCAACTTCGCGGTGTGGGACGCCGGCGGCAACGACACGCTGGACTTCTCAGGCTACAGCCAGCAGCAGATGATCAACCTCAACGACGGCGCGTTCTCCAGCGTCGGCGGCGGCACGCAGAACGTCGCCATCGCGCGCGGGGCGATCATCGAGAACGCCATCGGCGGCAGCGGGCGCGATCTGATCATCGGCAACGATCAGGACAACCTGCTGGCGGGCAACGCCGGCTCCGATATCCTGTACGGCGGCCTGGGGGCGGATCATCTGTGGGGCGGCAAAGACGCCAATAACTTCACCGACTATTTCGTCTATCTCAACGCCAAAGAGTCCACGGTGGCGGCGTTCGACGTGATTGAAGACTTCGAGCACGGCATCGACAAGATCGATCTCTCCGGCCTGCGCTTCAACAACAGCCTGAGCGAGCTGCGCTTTATCGACAGCGGCAGCGCCTTCAGCGGCCAGAAAGGCGAGATCCAGCTCAACTTCGACGCCTTCAACGGCACCACCGATCTGTTGATGAACACCCAGAGCAACAGCTACGCCGCCGACTTCAAGATCCACGTGGTCGGGCAGGTGGAGCAGAGCGATATTCTGTTTGCCTGAGGGTGATGAAGGGGAAGAGAAAAGGGCCGAACGGCCCTTTTTTTACGACTGGGCCGCCGCCGCGCTTTCCACCGTGAAGTCGCCGGTGGCCACCTCGCCGGCGCGGCGGTAGTGGGCCACGATCACGCCGCCGGGCGAGACCACCGATTGGGTCAGCGTGAAGGCCGCCGGCGCGGCGTTTTCATCGAACAGCCGCTTGCCGCCGCCGAGCAGCACCGGGTAGGTAAGCAGGCGCAGTTCGTCCACCAGATCGTTGGCCAGCAGCTGTTGCATCAGGGTGCTGCTGCCCTGCACCAGCAGCACCGGCCCCTGACCGCGCTTCAGCTCGCGCAGCCGGGCGATGATGTCCCGCCCCAGCCACTGGCTGTTCTGCCACGCCAGCGTCTCGCCGTGGTGGGTGGCGACGTACTTGGTGGCCTGATTGAACGTGCGGGCGATATCGGCCGAAAACGGGTCGGCCTCGTCGGTGATCTGCGGCCAGTAGCCGGCGAAAATATCGTAGGTGCGCCGCCCGAGCAGCAAATCAAAAGGCGCCGAGAAAAGATCGCTCATCGTTTCCGCGACGGCGTCATCCCAGTAGGGGGCGGTCCAACCGCCGAAGCGAAAGCCGCCGCTGCGGTCTTCGTCCTGCCCGCCGGGCGCCTGCATCACGCCGTCGAGGCTGACGAACGCGCTGGCAATAATCTGTCGCATGGCTGTCTCCTGCAATTGAGTGCCAGCTGAAAGTTTAGCCGCCGTGCAGCGGCCGCGCCAACCGGCCGCTCAGGGTTCCAGCGCCTTGAGCAGCGCCTGATGGAAACGCTCCGGCTCCTCCATCTGCGGCGCATGGCCGAGCCCGGCGAACTCGATCAGCGTGGCGTGCGGGATCAGTTTCGCCGCCTGTTTGCCTAACACGTCATAATGCCCGATCGCGGCCTTGACCGCCGGCGGGGCGATATCGCTGCCGATGGCGGTGGTGTCGGCGGTGCCGATCATCAGCGTGGTGGGCGTTTGCAGATCCTTGAACTCGTAATACACCGGCTGGGTGAAGATCATGTCGTAGATCAGCGCCGAGTTCCACGCCACCAGGCGATGGCCCGGCCCGTTGTTCAGCCCGGCCAGCATGTCCACCCAGCGATCGTACTCCGGCTTCCAGTGGCCGCCGTAGTAAGTGTGCTGCTCATAATTGCGGATGCTCTCAGCGGAGGTGTTCAGCTCGCGCGCGAACCATTGATCGACGCTGCGCCACGGCACGCCTTTCGCCTTCCAGTCCTCAAGGCCGATCGGGTTGACCATCACCAGCCGTTCCACCGCCTGCGGGTACATCAGGCTATAACGCGTGGCCAGCATGCCGCCGGTAGAGTGGCCGATGACGATGGCCTTGCTGATGTTCAGGTTCTGCAGCAGGCCGTGGGTATTTTGCGCCAGCTGCTGGAAGCTGTACTGGTAATGCGCCGGCTTGGTGGAGGAACAAAAGCCGATCTGATCCGGCGTGATCACGCGATAACCGGCCTTGCTCAGCGCCTTGATGGTGTCCTGCCAGGTGGCGGCGCAGAAGTTTTTACCGTGCAGCAACAGCGCGGTGCGGCCGTTGGCGGTGCCTTCCGGCGGCACGTCCATATAGCCCATTTTTAACGGCTGCCCCTGCGAGGTGAAGCTGAACTGTTGCAACGGGTAGGGGTAGTGAAAGCCCTGCAGCTCCGGGCCGAACGTCGGCGTTTCGGCGGCGCCGGCGGCGAACGCGGCCAGCGCGGCGCACAGCAGCGCGCTACGGGTGAATCTCAGCATCCTGATCTCCTGAAAAACGGACGAAAGCCGAGTATAGCCATAATCGGCGCGGCGGCGCGCCGGTGGATTCAGATAATTCTGTAATATGACGGTTTGATTCCCGGCCAGATTCCGGCACCGCTCTTTTGCACAGTGAACGCGGTCACGCCGCGCAACATTCGCCGTATCTGATGGTTTTATTTCAAGGCTAAGTTATGCGATGCTTAAGCATTATTTATGCAAAAGGATCCTCGCATGTCCGCTTTATCCCGCTGCGCTTTCAGCGAAGGCAGCGTCGCTTTGCCGGAAGGCTATGCCGATCGCACGGTCAACGTGCTGTTGGCCGGCGATGATGTTTCCCCCTCAGTCAATATTTCCCGCGATGCGCTGCAGCCGGCGGAGAGCCTGGAAGGGTACGTCACCCGCCAGCTCGATGCGCTGGCGCAGGGGCTGAAAGGCTGGGCGTTCAAAAGCCGCGAACCGGCGACGTTGGGCGATGGGCTGGCCGCCGGTGTGTGGGTGCGCGCCAGCTACCTGCGCGACGGCAAACGCATCTGGCAGAACCAGGCGGTGTTCGCGCTGGCGGAGGGGCGGGTGCTGGTATTCACTCTGGCGATGGCGCGCAAGCTGATGCCGCAAGACGACGCGCTGCTGCAGCAGGTGCTGAACAGCTACCGGGCGGCCTAACGATGAACTCTTTGCGTAAAAGGAACTTACGATGACCGAAGCGGCTCGCGTCGGCGATACCATCGGGCATTCCCATGCCCTGGCCGGCATGATTGCCGGCACC